>DAOUBH010000025.1:0-31911 GCA_034432775.1 Chloroflexota bacterium | reverse complement strand
ACCCGGCCCCATCCCGAACCCGGAAGTCAAAGGCCACAGCGCCAAAAATAGCCAGGGGGAAGCCCCAGGCAAAAATAGGCCGCCGCGAGGGGCCCTCGCTTTCCGTAGCCCACCAAACCGAACCCCGGGCACGTCAGCCATCTTGAAGCGACTTCAGCTCGGCCAACACCTCGTCGGGATCCGGCATCTCCCTACGCGGATACACCCTTATGCCCCTCACAATACCCTGTGGATCGACTATGAATATGGACCTCTCCGCTACACCCGTCTCTTCATTGAAGACGCCAAATTTAGACGCTACATCCCCATGAGGCCAAAAATCGCTCAACACGGGATAACTAATTCGACCGCATCCACCCGTTACCCACGCCTTCTGGACCCACAGGTGGTCTGTACTTATATCCACTATCTCTGCCCCCAGTTGCCGAAACTCACCTAACTTATCGTTAAAGGCCGGTATCTCCCTCGAACACACTGGGCTGAATGATACGGGATGAAAGAGCACCACAACCCATCGACCCCTATAATCTGAAAGACGGAAGGTCATTTCATCCCCAGCTATGGTGCCGCTGAGGCTAAAATCTGGCGCCTCAGAACCTATTTTGAGCTTCGCCGTCTCCTGCCTGAACACCGTCAATGCCACCCTCCAGCCTTCTTAATGCCAATTGATATGTACGTTGCGATACACTAGATTATATGTCGAGGCCCACCAGGCCTTTCCTAAATTACCACGGGGGAGACGATGCGCGCCATAATAAGTGTGTTCGACAAGACAGGCCTCGAACCCTTCGCCAGAGGGCTAACGCAGCTCGGCCTCGAAATCTACTCCACAGGTGGCACCTTAGATGCATTGCAGGCCTGCGGGATCCCAGCGCGGCCCATTTCGGACCTTACCAATTTCCCCGAGATCCTCGACGGGAGAGTGAAGACCCTACATCCTGCGGTTTTCGGATCGATTCTGGCAAAGCCCGACGACCCTCACCACGCACAGCAACTAGCTCAGTACGGGCTCGCCCCTGCGGCCCTAGTGGCAGTAAACCTGTATCCCTTTGAAGAGATGGCAAGAAGAGGCCTTGAAATACGCTCCATCGTAGAGTACATCGATATTGGCGGTCCAGCCCTGCTCCGGTCGGCAGCCAAGAACTTCAGATACGTGATCCCCATCTGCGAACCTGACGACTACCAACCGGTCTTGGACGAGTGGCGCCAACTAGGCCACGTGAGCCTCGAAACGCGACAACTGTTAGCAGCAAAAGCCTTCCAGCGGGTCAGCGCCTACGATGCTGCCATAGCAAGATATATGTCCTTCGGGCAGAGCATGCCGAATTGGCTCACCTTGGGATGGCGAAAAGTGGCCGATCTCCGATACGGCGAGAACCCTCACCAAATGGCTGCCCTTTACGAGGATCCTTCATGGCCAAGCCAGGAACCCAGCCTGGCACGGGCCAGAAAGATCCAAGGCAAAGAGCTATCCTACAATAACCTCCTCGACGCCGATGCGGCCTTGGCCATTGTGAGAGATTTCTCCCAGCCCACTGCCACTATCGTCAAGCACGGAAACCCCTGTGGGCTCGCATCGGCCGATGACCCCGTCGAAGCCTTCAATCATGCCCTCGAGGGGGACCCAGTAGCAGCTTACGGAGGCATCGTGGCCGTCAACAGGGAGGTAGATGTACGCCTTGCCCAGATAGTGGCGTCAGCTTTCTTCGAGGTGATCGTAGCTCCTTCCTACACCCAACAGGCCCTCGACGTGCTCGCTGCTAAGAGGTCTCTCCGGATATTACAGGTAGGGCCTTTACCTGAGATACGATCAGACCTGGCCCTCCCAGAGGTACGCTCCATAGCAGGGGGGCTGTTGGTGCAGACAAGAGACGTAATTCTGGAGCAGGAATTCCACCCGCAACCTGTAACCCAGAGGCACCCAACTTTAGAGGAGCTGACTGACCTCTACTTTGCCTGGAAGGCTGTCAAACATGTCAGATCAAACGCAATAGTCCTTGCCAAACGTCAGATGGTGGTAGGCGTGGGAGCCGGTCAGATGAGCAGAGTGGACGCCGTGGAAATCGCCATACGAAAGGCCGGCGACAGGGCCAAGGGTGCCGTCATGGCCTCCGATGCTTTCTTCCCCTTTCCCGACAGCATCGAGCTGGCCGCAAAGGCCGGGATTACGGCTGTCATACAACCTGGGGGCTCTATAAGAGACCAAGAGTCCATCGATGCGGCCGATCGGTACCACATGGCTATGCTATTCACAGGCAGTCGCCATTTCAGGCACTAACGGAATTCGAGCGCCACTGGCAGCTCTGTGGAACCGCCCAAACTCGGGGTTGACCCACAGCTCCTCCCCCGTAAAGACAGGCCCGTCCACGCAGACCAGCTTTCCCCCAAGGGTGCATTGGCCGCACACACCTATGGCACACTTTATGTAACGCTCCACGGAGAGCTGTGCTGGAACCCGACCGTGCGCCATAACTGCCAACTGGACCAACATGGGCTCAGGTCCACATGCATAGAGAAAGTCGACCTGTTCCGTTCTAAGGATGTTGGCGGCGATTTCCGTGACGTGCCCCTTGTAACCCAGAGAGCCGTCATTGGTGGCCACGACCACCCCGCTACCTAACGATGCGAAGTCTTCAGCAAGTATGAGCTTGCCTGCAGTCTTGGCCCCCAAGGCAACGTGGACCGGGAGACCATGAACCCGTGCCAGGCGTGCCAAGGGCAGAAGGGCAGCTGTACCATATCCCCCGCCCACCAGCAGTGGCTCCCGGCCTGTCAAACGAAAGCCTCTGCCAAAGGGTCCACGCACCCCAACAACATCGCCCGGAACAGCTCGCGCGAGCCGCGAGCTAGTAGGCCCCACGGAGGCTACCACAATGGAAAGAGGATCGCCATCAACGATGGCGAATGGTTTCTCATCGATCCCAGGGATCCAAACCATTACAAATTGACCTGGCTGGAAATCTATTTTGATGTCCATCCACAGCCGGTGAATCCCTTCGGCAATGGGTTCATTGGAGGTTACACTAACCAACCTTGGAAGCACGCAACCCCCCTCGATGGGCGATTCCTTGTAATTCCCGCAAATTCCCCACATTGTGGCTGAGCATGAAGCTCCCTATACCTTCTACGATCTCGGCAAACACCTGAATGCCTTTGTAATAGACCGCCGATCCTACACCAACCGCAGTGGCACCAGCCATGATCATCTCCAAGGCATCCCGCGCCTCGGAAACGCCCCCAGTGCCGATTATGGGTATCTTCACAGCCCGATAGATCTCATAAACGCAGCGTACAGCTATGGGACGCAGGGCGGGCCCGGAAATGCCACCGGCAACATTCGCCAAGATGGGCATACCCAGCTCCACATTGATCACCATGCCAGGCCCCAAGGTGTTAACAGCCGTTATCGCATCGGCTCCCGCCCACTCCACAGCTCTAGCTACTTCAGCCAAGTTGTGGGCATTCGGCGAGAGCTTAACGATCACCGGCAAGCTACATCGCTTCTTGACCTGATCCACCACAGCTGCCGCCGCCCTCGGACTGAAACAAAACGGTTCTTTATAAATGTCGTCCACGTTGGGACACGATATGTTGAGCTCGAGAAAATCTGGCTCAGCTTCAGCCATGATTTCTGCGAGAACTCCAAAGTTATCGACGCTATCAGCAAATATGCTGGCCAAAAGCGGTACCCCCATGTTCCTCAGCTCCGGCAGTACCTGTTGGAGCTCATCTATCTCTTCCCTAACACCGGGATTGGACAGACCTACCGCATTGATCAATCCATGGCCCCAGTCGAGCACCGTGGGATTTGGGTGCCCCTCTCGGGATGACAGGCCACAGCTCTTCGTAGTCACGGCTCCAGCCCCTGCCCTGGCCACCCGTGTCAGGATGTGGCCTCCCACACCCAGAACGCCCGAGGCAAGGACCGTTGGGTTCCTCAGGGTCTTACCGGCTATCTCAACGCTCAGATCTACGGCCGCCACTACCGCTGGTCCGAAAGATAGGCATGGACTTTCCGCAGGGTCGCCCAGTCTATGGCACCACCTTCAGCAAGGGACAGAAGGAGCCCGCTCAGGGTAAGAAGGCTATGTACCCGCAGGCCGCCAAGGGGTGCTTCCCCAGCTCGGCGATCTATTACCACGGCGATGTCCTGGACCACAAGGCCCGCCTGGCTCAAGATGGACACCGCCTCCAGCTTGCTGGTGCCCGTGGTGATCAGGTCATCTACCAGAACAACTCGTTGACCAGGCTCGAACTTGCCCTCTACAGTTTTCCCCGTGCCGTGATCCTTTGGTTCTCTGGGGTAAACCATCGGTATCCCAGACACCAGTGATACAGCTGTTGCGATCGGCAAGCCCGCAAGAGGCACCCCGGCTACAAGGTCGGGTTTGAGTGGCTCAATTATCCTAGCCAACTCCAACCCTACACGGCGCAATACATCGGGGTATGACACCAACAATCTCAGGTCTATATAGATAGGCGAGATCAGCCCCGATTTAAGCCTGAACTGTCCGAACTGCACCACTCCAATTTTCAAGAGATCCTCAGCCAGTCCGCCCATCTCCCACATCTCCTTACCTGTATCTGTTTATTAGCGCCTTGAGCTCCATGGCTTTCCGCCTGGCTTGCTGAGCGAAGTCTCGGTCGCCACCGGCATAGATCACCGCCCGAGACGCAGATATCAACAGCCCACCACCCTGGGCATCCAGGCCAGCCCGCACAGCCTCGCCTATATCTCCACCCTGGGGCCCAATGCCGGGCACTAGAATTGGCTGGTTCGGCGCGAGGGTCCTGAGGTCCGCCAGCTGGCTTGGTGCCGTCGCCCCCACCACCAGACCAAGGCTATGCATCGGGTATTTCGCCAGGAGGTAGCGGGCAATATACCTGTAAAGCGGTTCACCGCCCACCCTGAGATCTTGGAACTGGCCCGCGCTGCGGTTCGACGTCCTGATGAGAACAAAGGTGCACTTTCCGCTGTACTGTAGGAAGGGGTCCAGGCAATCCGTACCCATGTACGGGTTGACGGTGACAGCATCGAACCCCCATACCTCGTAAGCTGCCCGGGCGTAATTGGCCGCCGAGTTATCGATGTCGCCTGCCTTAAAGTCTAGTATCACAGGCATGTCCCGGGGCAGCATCTCCACAGTGCGCCACAGAGCCTCCAGGCCCTGAGGACCAAGGACTTCATAAAAGGCCAGGTTGGGTTTGTAGGCGCACACTAGATCCCAGGTCGCTTCTATGATCCGCCGGTTGAAATCGAAAATGGGATCGTCCTTAGAGAGCCAATCCATGGGCAGCCTAGCAAGATCGGGATCAAGCCCCACACACAGTAGGCTCTGATTGGCCTCAGACCACCTCTCAAACTTGGCCTGGAAGTCGATTGTGTCCCGCTCAAGCCTAGGGAGCATCGTAGAAGCACTCTTCAAAGTTTCACCTCCTCCTATCACTAGACAAAAATAAGGCCCCTGAGGAATTCCTCAGGGGCCAAAATAATCAACCCCACGGCCCGGCGCACTAGCCGGGCACCCCATTTTGTGGGCAGTTTTCCACACACCTCTCCGGTACATCATGCCGCAAAGTATTGTAATGCACACTGTTCGGGTTTTCAAGACCCAGCGCGCCCATGGTTCGCGGCAGATGCTTACCTCACATGGGCTCAAAACCGTTGTCATACGATCCTGATAAAATTCTTCAGAACGGCACAGATGGGAGAGAGGACAATGGCACTGAAAGACGGGCTACCTTTCCTCAGGCTCGAAGGGACCCATTACCAGATCGGTCGTCAATATGGTGAACGCTTGGCCCCACAGATCCGGAACGTGTTGGCCACGGTTTACGACATGGTGGAACGGAAGAAAGGTAAGTCACCAGAGTGGTCGAGACAGGAGGCATCTAAGTACCTGCCTTTCGTACGGGACCTCACACCCCACCTGGAGGCGGAGATACGGGGCCTCGCCGATGGTGCTGGGATCGACTTCTATGACGCTTTAGCCTTACAGTGCCGTACGGAGCTGGCCTACACAGACGGCCAGTGTACCTCCTTTGCGGTCACGGGGTCAGCTGGGGGCGGCAAAGTGTTAGTGGGCCAGAACGTCGACTGGCTGGAAATCATGGATGAAGCCAGCGCCCTCCTCCACATAGTTCCCAACGACGGACCCGAAATTCTCATGTACGCCAACGCAGGCCTGTTGGGCTACCCGGGCATGAACTCTCACGGTTTAGTTCTGTGCCTGAACATGCTGGTTTCGGAGGGCTGGACCTACGGGCTACCCAGCATCTTGCTCATGAGGGCCATGCTGGAACAGCCCTCAGTCCACAAAGCCGAGGGCCTGTTGGCCGCCTGGCCGCGAAGCTCCTCGAGGAACTACCTGCTTGCCGATGCTTCCGGCGAAGCTGTAGATTTCGAGTGCCTCGTAAACTCCTACAAACGGTTGTTGCCCCAGGACGGTATCCTAGCGCACGCCAATAACTTTTGCGATCCCGAGTTCGCCGCCAGTGACCGTCTGGAAGACCTTCCGGACTCCGCCGTGCGTTGTGAGCGCATGTATCAGTTACTTAAAGAAGCGCCACGGCCACTTACGGTGGAGACCCTCAAGGAGATCCTGGCTGACCATGCCAACTATCCAGCCTCCATCTGCCGGCATCGGTCGGGCAAACCTGAGAAATTACCTATCAAGACCAACGCATCCTTCGTGGCAGAGCCCTCCAGCAGGACCATGCACATCGCCCACGGCAACCCGTGTCAGGCCAGCTGGACCACCTACAGCCTCTGATGGTCCCTTTCCCATAGGGCGAGGAGGACACCAAGCAGGAGATCTGCCCCCGACGTATGCCCTTCCTTCAGGATGCGTCTGAAATGAGGGAACCAATGGGATCCGGTGGCCAGGGCTACTATCAGATTTCCCAGATCCTCGGACAAGCGACTGTGGGTAGCATGCCACAGTAACTGAAAACTCAGGGCGTTCGTATTAAGTTTAGCCTGCCGTAAGGCTTCGACCTTCCAAGCGGGCAAGGGTCCGCAGATAGCACGAAACCCTAAGTAGCCGCGCAGCAGGTCATCCCCTGAGGGCGTCAGACCCGGCCCAACACCAATTAGCCCTAAAAGGGGGTCTGGCCTCCTGCACCTCAAGTACGATACCAGGGCCAGCCACCCCCTTTTGGCGACAGGTCCTAGGCACGAATCAGGCTCCCGAAGGGCTGCGATGGCCTCCCAACGACGGATGATGGGCCCAAAGCCTTCGGAAGGTACCCAATTGGCGGCTACTCTGGCAACGTCCCGAGCTCGTATAGATGCAGTAGGCCGAAGGGATCGGCCTTCCCAACGCGGGGTCCAGATGCCAGTTACCTCGACCCTAAGCACCAAACCGCGACTGGGGAAGCGCAGCCTGTGGTTCTCAAACAGCACAGGTTCGCCTACCTGCAAAGCTGAGCACGATATAACCTTCTCCAAACCTTGAAGAGAAAGGCCCTGAGGAAGACCACCTAAGCCTTCGTCAGCGATCGTAACCACGAAGGGTCCTAAGCCGATGTTGATACTTCGACGAAAGACCGACACTACCCTTCCCGAGGTATACCTGCGAAGCACACGCGCGACAAACCGGTTGTGGGTACCTCGCAGAGTCCCGGTAGCATCACCGGCTATGCCGCTGCCGTGACAAAGCTCGTGCGATGCGTCTGCGCTGTCGTCTCTGCGCAGCTCTGATTCTATCGCGCCGTTCCGCACCCTTCGATATGAAGTGGCGTTTTCGTTTGCTGTCCTTGAGTACCCCCGAGCGGACTACGCCATTCTTGAAACGCTTGAGGAGGTTCTCGAAACTCTCACCCTCCCGCGCGACTACCTGCATGGTACCTCCTTGAAAAAGAATTCCAGATGCCTCACAAAGGGGATCGCCCTTCTGGGGCAAAGCTCGGGGCGCTAGAAGCAGGCAGTCGCAATCTTAGGCATCCCCGGGCCCACGCCCGGCATCAACAATAGTTTACCTCGTTGTACCTGAAACTACAATACGTGATCGGAGGGAACTCTCCGTTTCCGCAGTTGAAGGGAAAGCAGTGCCAGAAATATGCCTACAAAACATAGCAGCGCTTCGAGACCAATGGTAGCCTGAAGGCCGATCCATTCCACCATTACACCGGTGAAGGCTCCTCCGATGGGTGTAGACCCTGCGAACAGGAGGACGTAAAGGCTCACTATGCGCCCTCTGAGATGAGCTGGTGCACCGAGCTGCAGTAGAGCATTAGTCGTAGTCGTGTAGATAATACCCAGGAGTCCCAGCACAGCCAGCACAACGAGCCCCGCAAAGAGGGGAAATCCAAGGGCCACAAAAGCAAGCAGAGCTTCGGCCACTGCGAAGCCCACAGCACCTGCGAAAAGCAACCGCCTAGATGGCTTGCTGCGGCCAGCCACCAATAAGGCGCCCATCAGAGAGCCAAGACCCATGGCCGACGTCATGGCGCCAAGCCCTTCGGCGCCAGTATTGAAGGCAAACTTCGCCAGTAAAGCCAACAACACGGTGAAGTTGTAACCGAAGGTGCCTATAAAGGCCAGCATGATCACGGCGACCGATATATCGGGGTGGCCGAAGGCATAGGTAAGGCCTTCCGCCACTCCCCTAAGGAGTGCCCGCTGGACCTTAGGAGGCCCATATCTCGACTGCCCCTCCACTATCACAGTGCCCAGCGCCGCAAGTAGAGGCAGAAAACTCAGAGAATTCAGAAGGAAACATCCCCCAATCCCTAGGTAAAGGATGGCTAGGCCTCCCAGCGCGGGACCCATTAAACGAGCTGCATTGAATAGGGTCGAATTTAGCGCTACAGCGTTCTGTACATCTTCCGGTTTCACTAGGTCCGCAATGAAGCTCTGGCGCGCCGGAGTATCCACCGCGTTGACGAAACCCAGAAAGGCCGCCAGCAGGTAGATATGCCACAACTGAACAACCCCAGTAAGAACCAGGCCCGCCATAGCGGCAGCCTGGAGCGCCGATAGGCTTTGGGTCACCAGCAGTACTCTGCGCCTCGGCAAGCGATCTACTATCACCCCGGCGAAGAGCGATAAAAAAAGGATCGGCAGGAACTGCGCCGATACCACTGTGCCTAGTGCTACAGCCGAACCCGATATCTCAAGCACCAGCCACGACTGCGCCACAGTCTGCATCCATGTGCCGGTTAGGGAGACCAGTTGAGTGCCCCAATAGGCTCGATAGCTAGGTTCCCTTAGGGATCGAAAGGAAGCTGCCACCCTAGCCCGTAGATAAAGCGCCCAGTCACGAACAAAGCTCTGCCTGAAGTTAAACCCGTGAGGTTGTTCCAATGGCCACGACCTACCAACAGCGGTATTCTATGCTATCGCACAAGGGCCCCAAGTTTCACCTTGACTACTCCAGGGAAACTGGTTAATATTGATAAACTAACGCAACTTAGTCAATTAGGAGGCAGTGTGGCGATTCAGGCACCATCGAGAGCAGCCCTTTTCAGGGCAACTCCAATGGCGGCGGGTCTTGGCGTGCTTTTACTGGCTATAGCATGGGCACCTCTCCTCGGCTTCTGGTGGGCTGTTGGGTTGGGGATGGGTTTTGTTATCCAGCGCGGACGTCTATGTTTTGCCGCCTCCTTCAGGGACCTTTTCGTGAGCGGCAGGGGCGAGCTGATGAGGGCAGTGCTTTTAGGCCTCATAGTTGCTACGTCCGTTTTCGCTGCACTCATCGCCAGGATGGTACCAGATCCGTCCCTCGGAGAATTGGCACCAAAAGTGCACGTTTGGCCGCTGGGAGCCAACGTTTTGGTAGGTGGTGTAGCCTTCGGCGTCGGCATGGTGCTTGCCGGTGGGTGCGTCTCCGGTACACTTTGGCGGATCGGCGAGGGATACGTCGGAAGCCTAGTAGCTCTCCTAGGCATCATCGTAGGGCTGGATGCCGCTGCCCTCACGTGGAACTGGTGGTGGGAAAACTCGATGTCCAAGGCACCTCTGATCTGGTTCCCGCGGTTTTTTGGCCACCTGGGCTCATGGCTGATCGTTACAGGGAGTCTAACTCTCCTTTACCTGCTCACCCTATGGTGGGAATCCCGCCGTGGCGGGCCGGAAATCCGGCTACCTGGGCCTCCTCAGCCACCGCTAATTACTTTTGCTGATCGCGCCAATGCATTGTGGAACCGCATATTCTTACAACCTTGGTCAGCTTCCGCTGCAGCCATCGCCCTGGCCCTGCTGAACATTGCGGCCTTCAGTTTCGACCATCCTTTGGGTGTGACCGGGGAGCTTTCGGCTTGGACGTCCAGGATCTTCGGTCCATTGGGTCTTTACCCAGCCCATCTGATAGGGCTAGACCAGTTCTCCGGCTGCAACCTGGTAGATGCACCGCCAGGCCTTCTCACCAACACCTTTATGCTCGATTTCGGTTTGGTCTTCGGTGCTTTCGCCTCGTCGATGATGGCCTCTGAATTCAAGATCCGCATCCCCCGACAGCCCGTGCGATATTTACAGTCGCTGCTCGGGGGAGGACTAATGGGGTATGGCGCAGGAATTGGTCTGGGATGCACAATAGGTGCTTTCTTTTCGGCAATCCCCTCCCTGGGAGCCAATGGTTGGATCTTCGGCGGCGGCCTGCTGGCCGGGGCATACGTGGGTTCGAAGATCATCAGACGCTTAGCCTGAAGAAAGGAGGATCGGCATGCTGTTGGACGTTCGCGGAGAAATCTGTCCCTATCCGATGATGCGTACTGTCGATGCGTTGGAGAAACTCATGCCCGACGAAGAGCTTGAGGTGCTAACTGACCATGCTCCTGCCTTGTCCACCATACCCTGGGAAGCCGCCAAGAGAGGATATGACGTCGACGTCCAGAAGGTGGGCAACGGCGAGTGGAAGCTAACTATCCGGAAAGCGCCTGGACCAGTAGATCCCCTGCAGGTACTTCAGCATATATCTACCAAAGCCAACTCAGGAGGTTGATATGCGTTTCGGCTTGCGGCACATACCTTTCCTTGCACTGCTCCTTGCGGTAACAGTGGCGTGCACTCCCGGAGCACCCGCTGCTACCGCCCCCCAACCCACAGCACTTCAGGGTTATGCCAACCCCGAGCTCTTGGCCGAAACAGGATGGCTTGCCAACCATGTCACAGATAAGGACCTCAGGATAGTAGATCTCCGCGCCGCAGATGCCTACAAAGCTGGCCACATACCGGGAGCCGTGTGGCTAGATGGGAAGAGGTTGGACAACCCCGACACCGGATATATCCCTGATGCTCCCCAGTTCGCAGCGCTTATGGGAGAGTTGGGTATCGGCGACAACACCTTGGTGGTAGCTTACGACGATCAAGGAGGTCTATGGGCAACCCGACTATGGTGGGCTTTGGACTATTATGGACACACAGCGGCCAAAGTACTCAACGGTGGCTGGAATAAGTGGGTTAAGGAAGGGCGTCAGGTCTCAACGGAGACACCTACCATCCAGAGAGCTACCTTCACGCCAAAAGTCAACGAAAGCGTCCTGTGTGCCGCTGACTACGTCAAGGCCAACATACGACGCCCAGACGTGGTTATCATAGATGCCCGCTCACAGGCAGAGTACAACGGGACCGATGTGCGTGCCAAGCGAGGCGGCCATATCCCTGGAGCAGTAAATATAGACTGGCAACGGAACGTCACCGCCGATGACGTGAAGGTGTTCAGACCTGCCGACGAGCTCATCAAAATGTACGAGGCCGCTGGCGTGACAAAGGACAAGAAAATCATCACCTACTGCCAGACGGGGGTACGGGCAGCCCATACCCTCTTCACCCTAAAGCTGCTAGGCTACGAGACCGTGAGAAACTACGACGGTTCGTGGGCGGAATGGGGCAACTCGCAGGACCTGCCCATCGAAAAGTAACCACGCCAGCCTTCACGGGGCCCGGAATTATTCTGGGCCCCAGTCCCGAGGCGTCGCAAGCTCGCCGTAAGTTTCAGGTCGCCGATCCTTAAGAAAACGATGCCCCTCCTTCTCCAGCATCTGGGGTAGAGACAGGTCCACCTCCGCGGCGCACCACCCGTCCCCAAAGTCGCCCAAGGAGGCCAAGAACTCCCCAGAGGGGCTTACAATGCGGGTGTGCCCCAAAAGCCTACCGCCTTCGTAGCTTCCCCACTGGCCGGGCGCCACCAGAAAGACCAAGTTGTCGTAGGCGCGGGCCTTTAGACATAGTTCCCAACCTTTGAGATATTGCCAGTCCCATGCAGAGGGAAGGGCCACTAACTGGGCACCCTTCAGGGCAGCAATCCTTGCCGCCTCAGGAAAATTCAGGTCATAGCATATTAGGCAGCCTACCGATGCGAACGGGAGGGCAAACACCTGGTACTCACTACCAGGAGAGAAGTGGTGGATCTCCTCGCCCCACAGATGCACTTTCCTGTAAACGCCAACCAAGCCGTCGGGGCCCACTACCGCGGCAGCGTTGAAGATCTGGCTTCCCTCGATCTCAGCAACCCCGTATACCGACCATGTACGGATTTGAGAGCACAGATCAGCCATGAACTCGACATGATGCGCATTTAGCGGCATTGCCCTTAAGCGCAGGTCAGAGCCCAGCCTCAAGCCCGTAAGCGCCAGTTCCGGATAAACGATCAGGTCTATTCGCCCCAGAGCCTCGGCGGCGTTCAGAGCAAGACTGCGCATGCGCTGCAGGTTCGCCGAGGGATTCTCCGAATTTGAACTCATCTGGACCGCTACCACCAGGCACTTCTCACCCATGGCATGCCTCCAGCAAACCTTCAGCAAGTATATCCCACCTGGTATACTCTTTCTGCTCAGATCCTAGTCGTCAAGGAGGACGAATGAGTTACATCAGATCCGAAGCGCTAGCACTAAAGGCCATCTCCAAAGGTGGGCTTCTCCGCGACGCTCTATTGATCGTAGGTTTTTCCGTCTTCACGGCATTGACAGCCCAAATTTCCATACCGCTCCCCTTTACCCCTGTGCCCATAACGGGACAGACGCTGGGTGTGCTACTAACGGGTGCCCTCTTGGGGAGCCGCCGCGGAGCTCTTAGCATGGCCCTCTACATGCTGGAGGGCGCTGCAGGTCTACCTGTTTTTGCCTTCGGTCGCTCAGGGATTTCTGTGATCCTAGGCCCCACTGGCGGGTACATCGTCGGATTTGTCCTAGCTGCCTACGTCGTGGGTTTGCTGTGTGAGAGAGGTCTCGACAGAAAGCCAACTACAGCTGCCCTTTCTATGGCCATCGGAAACCTGTGTATCTACGCCGTTGGCGTCGCATGGCTGGCTACCTATATCGGTTTACAGGCAGCTCTATTCCAAGGAGTAATTCCCTTCTTAGTGGGCGATGCCATTAAGATCGCTGTAGCATCGGCCAGTATCCCGGGCGGCTGGTATCTCCTTAGGCAATGGAGGCCTGACCTACAGTAAAACCTGCCTGCCACAGAAACCACTTGTATGCCTTCCAACTCCAACCGATAATGATCCTGAGGTAGCTATCAGGAGGCTGGGTCTTGCAAAACCGGATCGCAGAGGGGTTGGAACGCGAAAGAGAGCTAATAATGGAACAGTGGGCCGCCCAGGTTCGGGCCTCAAATCTGTCAGTCGATTGCCAGGAAATGACGCTCAGGCTCGGCAGCGTTCTCTATTCCGATCTCATCGCCACTATGCAGGGCGAGAGTGCGCGCGACCCGGAGAGGTATAAGGATGCCTTGGCTGAATGCAGGATCTCAGGGCCGCAGGACATCTTCCAGACGATAACTTTGCTCCGGGCTTTGGAGAACCACATCTGGGACCGGCTTCCCTCCCAACTAAGGGGAGCCGACGCGCCATTGGTCAGGCACCTGGCGGCACTAGACCAAGCGGCCTTCTCGTGCATGGTAAGTGTGTTCTCAGCCATGCATGAAGCTTGGACGTCCTACCTGCAACTGCTAGCGACAACAGACACTTTGACGGGGTGCGTGTCCCGGGGTCAGTTGGAAGTCGAACTCAGGGACGAGTGGGAGAGGGCAAGTCGTTACGGTCGAAATTTTTCGGTTCTTATGGTCGACATCGACCACATGAAAACCGTCAACGATACTCTAGGGCATCAAGCCGGAGATACCCTGCTGAGGGAGGTTGCCCAGTTCATGGCCTCCAGGGTCAGGCAAGTCGACATTGTTGGCCGCTATGGGGGTGATGAGTTCGTGATAGTGATGCCGGAGACTACGCGCGAAGGTATGGAGGCGCTGGCACGGCGGCTCCTCGTTGCCGTTGCTGACTTCCATCCCTCCATAGCCTTGCCCACTCCTGTGACCCTATCTATCGGCATGGTAGATAGCTCCCCTGCTTTCGACAGCCCCAGTGCCATGCTGCAAGCCGCTGACAAGGCCATGTACCTGGCCAAGAGTGCAGGGGGCGACGCCTACTCTGATGGAAAGTCGGTAACTCGAGGCTCCGAAATTAGGCCTGCTGCTGTGAGTGCAGTCGAACCGACGCAACCCCTAGCCGAACCGGCTGCCCTGTCCGAGCAGCTGCGGCAGGAGCTGGAAGCCTTAAGGAAACAGCGTGAGGAGCTTTCGCGCCTGATAGCATCCCTCATGGAAAGACTTGGCCCGACGACAGGGTAGTCGCCAGAGTGGTCAGCTCCGGACCTGCCGCAACCTTTTCTCGGAAGGGAGGGTCGACACCAGAGCTCCCTTTTCCGATGTGCGGCGCTCTTCGATGGCCTCAATGAAAACTTCCACCAACCTGGGATCCCATTGCCGGCCGGCTCCATCTCGGAGGATCCGCACAGCCACCTCATGGGGCAACGCCTTTCGGTAGACCCGGTCGCTGGTCATGGCCTGATACGCATCGGCGACCGCGATAATCCGCGCGCCCAAGGGTATCTCTTCGCCTCTCTTGCCGAAGGGGTAGCCAGACCCGTCCCAATGCTCCTGATGGTAAAGTATCAACTCTCTGGCCTTTCGATACTGGGGCAGCCTTGACACTAGCTCAGCCCCAATGGTGACATGCTGCTTCATGATCTCAAACTCGTCGGGTGTCAGTTTATCGGGCTTCTGAAGGATAGCATCGGGTACGCCTATTTTCCCAAGATCATGTACCCTGGCCGCAGATACTATCACATCGATTTCATCCAGCGAAAGGCGCAACTTCCGCGCTATCATCCCAGCGTACTCGGCCACCAGCTGAGAGTGACGGTAGGTGTAGGGATCTCGTCGGTCAACAGAATCGGCCAGTAGCTCTATGGTGCGCGTGGTCTGATCTCTGATGTCCTGAGCAGTCCTGAGAGAGTAGTAGACTGCTATCAAAGGCAGTACAAGGAGAGATGCACCAACAGGGCCGTTCTGGATATAGGCCACCGACGTCAACAGGCCCAGGGGAAGGGTTGTAACGTACTGCAGCAGCACCCCTTTCGAATTCGATGATATTATGTCCATAATCCGGTGGCCACTGTGCACCGATATAACAGCCGATACTGCCAAGAGATTGAGCACAATGTTGGTAGACCCCAGAAGACCGAAGGCTACTAGCGAATTTAGCTGCAGGGGATCGGTGCCTGGCCCCACCAGAGAAGCATGCAGCAGCGTAGGCAGGCCCCACCAAACCGCCGTACCTGCGGTATTGAAGACGATCTTATACCAGGGCTTCCTGTGAGTAGCATCAGCGGCCAGGTTCACCACCGCAGCTACAAGCACGGTCCACGCCGGACCGAAGATGATCGCGATGGTATATAAGACCCCAGAGGCTACGCTCACATGAGCCTGACGGGGCAGTCTCACCGGGAACAGTTCCGAAACGTAAGCTAGAGCGCCCAAAGCAACCAGGTACGGAGATGGAGCTACGCTGAAATAGGGCACCAGTAGTGGCAGGGTGGCTACTGCCGCTACCACAGTGGCGAAGATAAATACCTTGACCCCGATGCCTTCCCCAATCAAGAGGTCACCCGCCCTGCCAAAGACAAAGGGGGCACAGCCTATTGGCCTGCCCCCCACCACAGTTTACTACCCAAACAACCCGGCGTCAATTATGTCGTTCCGCTCCCTACCGGCGCCTTGCAGCTCTAAACGGACACCTTAAGGAGACTGTCCCAACTCCATGCCAAGCACCGCCGCCAACCCGATGACCGAGACACGTATCGGAGGCATCAATAATTGGCTGGTTTGAAATGGATGGGTACCGCCAATCAACCGGAATACCAAGCAGCAACCCATTAGCAAGAAAAGGATTGGGTGGGAAGCCGGCCACCCAATCCTTATATACGACACGGCATGCGAAAAATAAATATCGATTTTTTGCGACTGCCGAAAGGCTATGCCCTGCCGAGATTAATCCCAGCTCATGGTCGCTGCCCTATGCCCACTTCCAGTCCGCAGCTGCCACCAAGGCGATGCTAGCAACAACCATAGCCACGTACATAGCCTTAAGTGCGATCCTCCTCATCTCACTGCCCTCCCGCATTTTCTGATCTAAGGATAGGTCTCTAGGGGCCACGAGACATCGGATTGCGGTTGTATTCTGAGGAGTAGTGGTAGGGCCGGGGCTACAACTCCAGACCTAGGACCACCCCTCTGCCGTACGCCCCTTCAGCACCAAGAGGATGGCTTGGGAACGATCGCGAACCTGGAGTTTGGCAAAGATGTTCGATACATGGGTCTTGACTGTCTTCTCGCTGAGAAAGAGCTTCTGAGCGATTTCCCTGTTGCTTAAGCCGTCTACCATGAGTTGAAGGATCTCTCGCTCCCTGGGAGTAAGCATTTCCAGTGGATACGGCTCCCGATCGTGACCGCGCCCAGCTAGCAACCTGTCAGCTACCCTTGGGTGTAGAAGCGAGTAGCCGAGTCCCGTCATGTACACAGCACGCAGTATTTCCTCGCCTTCGGCATCCTTCAGCACATAGCCACTGGCCCCTGCCTTCATGGCCGCGGCGATGGTATCTTCTTCTCCGAAAGAGGATATCACAAGAACCTTCACACTTGGATAGCGTCGCACCACCTCAGCGGTAGCCTTCACACCATCTCCCGTGCCCAACCGCAGGTCCATAAGTACGACGTCCGGGAGAAGTTCCCCAGAGAGCAGCACAGCTTCCTGGGCGCTGCCCGCCTCTCCAACCACTTCGATATCCTCCTCACCATCCAGGAGACTTCGTAGGCCCCGCCGGACGATGGGGTGATCGTCGACGATAAGTACCCTCACGCGCCTCATAGCGAACTGCCTTCAATTGCCTGCACTGGCACCGTAATCTTTATTCTGGTGCCCAGCTCCGGACCACTTTTGATTTCAAGGCTACCGCCAAGGGCCAGCACCCTCTCCCGCATGTTCACAAGCCCAAAATGACCCCTGACTATAGCCTGTCTCCGGGCATCTTCCGTTATACCGATGCCATCGTCCTCAATTACGATCTCCAAGGTGTCCTGCAGGTGCAACACATAGATGCCTATGCGCCTGGCTCCGCTGTGTCGCTCGGCATTGTTGAGGGCCTCTCCCACTACCCGGAGCAGGGTCTCCTCTACCTCGGTTGTCAAGCGAGGCCGTGGTCCAAACACTCTAAATGCCGTTAGCACATGGGACCGAGCCGCCACATCTGCCAGAGCAGCCCTCAGCCTATCGATCAGGGAGTAGGAGGCCGCACCGCGCATCCGGAGCCCCTTAACAAAGTTCCTCAGTTCCTCCAGGGCACTCCGGGCAGATGTGGCCAGCTGCTCCAGTTCAAGGGCATCCACCGTCTTCCCTCGCTGTACTTTTCGTTTCAGGGCTTCGGTCTCAACCACCAGAGCTACAAGAGATTGCGCCATGCGATCGTGTAGGTCCTGCGCGATGCGCAACCTCTCCTTTAGGGCAGCAGCTTCTATGAGTTCTTCGACGCCATCTCTGTCTTCCTGCCTTATCATCCCAGTAACCTGTCCCATAGACACCCTGTGAGACGGCAATGGTACCAGAGCATGGTATGACCTTGGAGTCACCGGAGAGTCACACTGATCTTTCTCTAAGAGCAGACGAGGCGAACTCATCCGCAGAAGGCACTGCTGCAAACGGAGACCGTGTAACGCGAGCGTGATCGTCCTTGTTAGCAAACCCCAAATGGGGCGGTCCAGAGAGTATGCGCAGGAGACGAGGATCGCGTGCCTCTCCAGTATACCACCTGGCTACAGATAACCCTCTTCGCGATACCAGGTTACAGTCTTGGCGAACCCGCGTTCCATAGAATATTTGGGCTCGTAACCGAGTTCCCGTTGTGCCCTAGCGTTGGAGGCGAACCATCCTGGTTGGAGAATCTCCACGACCTTGTAGTGGCTGACTTTGCCAGGCCTACCTCGGAGTCTGGACAAAAGATGCACAAGGTAGGCGAATAATTTCGTGGGCCGGCCAGGCATGGGGATAATCAGGGGTCTGCGCCCCATCAATCTAGCCACAAGACTCAAGATATGGCTTAGTGTTGCTACCTCTGGACCCACCACATGATAGGTGCGCCCAATGGCAACAGAGCTGGAAAGGGCCTGCAGAAGGCCTTCGACAATGTCATCCACGTATACCAGGCTCAATTTCACGTCGGGTTTAAACCTCGGCACTATGCCCCGCGCAGCTAGGCGAGCCAGGTAAAGGCCGTCGGTATCCCGAGGACCAAAGATGACGGGCGGCCGTACAATGGTGATAGGCAAATCATCCATGAGGGCATGCAGCGCCCTCTCTGCCATAAGCTTGCTTTCTCCGTAGGGAGTGATTGGGTGAGGCTCATCTTCCTCTGTCAGCGGTGAACTACCACGATTAGGTCCCACAGCTGCCAGGCTACTTACGAAGAGGAAACGGGATAGCCCACGAGAACGGCTGGCGACCGCTTCCGCCAGGTGCACCGTACCCCTATAGTTGACCTCATAGTAATGCCTCGCATTAACAGCTTTGGTGAGGCCAGCAGCGTGGACAACCACGTCCACACCATCCAGGACCGCAGGAAGCGTCTCAGGCCGAACCACATCGCCCTGAACGAGTTCAACAGGCAAACCCTCCAGCCACCCCACGCGATGTAGGTCCCGCACCAGACATCGAACCCTGTAACCGGCCTGGAGAAGCTTCTCAGCCAAGTGGCTCCCCAGAAAGCCTGTACCTCCTGTCAAAAGGCAGAGGCGCTCAGGTGCCATGGAGAAGCTTCATGAGCGAACTGGCTACCCCAAGGGCCGCCAGCGGTTTGCCCAAATTTCGAGCGCTTTCAGACATTTTCGCGAGAAGCCCAGGGTCTTGTACCAAGCTTTCCACCGCCCTCAGCAACCTCTGCGGGGTGGGGGCAGCCAACCCCGCGCCCTTTTCCTCCAAATATTTGTCGTTGCCTTGCTCCTGACCGGGTAGTGTCTGAATTACCAGCACCGGTCTACCCACAGCCAGGGCTTCAGCGATGGTCTGGGGACCCCCTTTAGTTACCACGATATCAGCAGCGGCCATTAGATCGGCTATTTCATCGGTGAACCCGAAGATCCTGTGGTGAACGGGCATCCCCATGGCCCTTACCTTGGCCTCCAGGGCGCCGTTTCGACCACAAACCACTACAAGCTGAATTGGCAACCCTGAGAAGCCCAGAGTCCTCACAGCCGGAAGCAACGCAGCCGTACCCTCGCCTCCGGCCATGACCAACACCGTGGTTAGACCTTCCTTCAAACCGAACCTGGATTTAGCCTTCTCATCGGGACCATCTCGAGGCTGAAACCTGAGGTCCACCGGAAGCCCTGTGACTTCCACCCGATCCATAGGAGCCCTCCATCGGGCCAATGAAGCCCGGGCCTCCTCGGTGGCCACGGAGTAGTATTCTATGCCAGGTTCAACCCAGCTGCGATGCACCGTAACCAGCTCACTGACGACAGCCGCCATGGGCACCGATCGATCTATCCTTTGCAGGGCATCCAGCAGAACCCTGTTCAGCAACGGATGTACTGAAACCACCAGATCAGGCTGATACTTCCTTAGAAAATGGACTATCTTCGGAAGTAGGGAAGGCCTATACATCCCTACTATGACCGGATATACCCCCGGAAGGTTAGCTGTGTGGAACAGGGCCCCATACAGTCCCGGAGCCCTGCGGATAACTGGACCATAAAGGCGAACAACCCTCCAGGCCAACGTAGGCCCATCGGGATAGAACATATCGACGATGTCGACCTGGAGGTTGGGATCCACTTCCATTAGCCCCGCCTTCACCGCTCTGGCCAGGCTCCGGTGGCCCCCGCCCGTGTTCGACATGGCGATAAGTACACGCATGTCGACCCTCGTCAGATGAGGCCTACACTTCTGCCAGCATCTTCGATGATCTCCAAGGCCCTGTCCAAGTGCTCATCAGTGTGGGTGGCCATGTAACTGGTCCGGATCAGTGCCCGCCCGGGCTCCACGGACGGAGGAACCGCCGCGTTGGTGAACACGCCGCGGTCGAACATGGCCTTCCAGAAATGCGCAAGACGGATCTCCTCCCCGACGATTATGGGTACAATGGGGCTCTGTGTACAGCCTGTGTCGAAACCGAGCCGTGAAAGCTCTCGCTTCATCCTAATGGCATGTCGCCACAGCGTGTTCCTTCTTTCCGGCTCCCTTTCGATGATGTCGAGGGCTCCAAGGGCTGCCCCCACTTGTGCTGGTGGCATACTGGCACTGAAAACGAAAGAACGGGCGTGATGCTTTATGTGGTATACGGCATCAGCAGGTCCAGCCACAAACCCCCCTATAGAGGCAAAGGATTTACTAAACGTACCCATGATCAGATCTACGTCTTCTTCGACTCCGAAATGTTCAGCCACGCCCCGCCCGTTCTCACCGAATACACCCACTGAGTGGGCCTCGTCCACCAGTAGCCTGGCATTGTACTTTTTCTTCAGGCGGACGATTTCTCGAAGATTTGCCAGATCACCTTCCATGCTAAACACGCCGTCCACCACGATCAGCGCACCACCCGGACCCTTTAGGGAGGCCAAAACCCTCTCGAGGTCCTCCATATCGTTGTGCCGATACCTCACGACCCGGCCAAAGGAGAGCCTGGCTCCATCCACTATGCTGGCGTGGTTGGACCTGTCCAGCACCACATAGTCGTGGCGCCCGACAAGGGCCGATATGATGCCCAGGTTGGTCTGGTAACCCGTGGTGAAGCAAAGGGCAGCCTCCCTGCCCGTCCATCGAGCAAGCCTGGACTCCAACTCCAAGTGAAGGTCACTGGTACCATTTAGGGCCCTAGAGCCAGTACACGCACTGCCGTAAGTCCTGATGGCCTCGATAGCGCGCTCTATAACGTGGGGATGCTGGGTGAGCCCCAAATAGTTGTTTGATCCGAGCATAATAACGTTGCGACCACCTATGGTTACTTCTGGCCCAGCCTGGGAGGAGATAGGAATGAAGTAGGGGTAGAATCCGCCTTCCTCTGCCATGCGCGCCGTTGAGGTCTCGGCAAACTCCCTGCACTTGTCGAAAAGATCCCGGAGCATAATGAAGTCCCTCCTGACGATTCCAAGGGTATGATTATGTCAAGGCCCAAAGCCATGGCCCGCTCTCCAGTTCGGCCTAGAATCTTCGATCAATCTTAGCCTGCTTCAATAGGTGGTGTCAACGCAACTTCCAAGGTCAGGCCCGGATCACTTACAGCGTTTAAACCCGTGCATTGGGACGCCGCAAAAGGCCGATGTCGCCATGCTGGCAGTATGACGGGGCACGCCACTGTCAAAAGAGACGACTGCCTCTAGAAGCTGTTTCGAAAAGTGGAGCTTAAAACGCCTGTGGGCCGGTAACCGCCCACCACCTGTAGGGGCATTGCCCGAAGCATCTTTAGAAAACCCCGGGCTACGGGCCCGGCTCCGTAGAGGGCCGACAGCGCTTAGCTCAAAACCAGCCTGGCACCATTTGGAACCCGGCGATCCACCGTGCTCAGGAAGGACTCCGACCGATCACCGGTGCAATTACCGAGCACCACCGCCTGGGACAGAACCCCATCGTAGTCTACAGGCTCGACGCTATTAAGGACTAATACTTGCCTTCCTATCAAGGCCTCTGCTTCGTAACAGCCCGCCAATTCGGCCACGGCCGTGACCTCCTCGAGACCTAGGTCGATGGTCAGCTTCAGCAAGCCCGGAAACCCAGGCATGGAGCTGGCCCCTATGATCTCGCCCACCCGTATGTCAAGGCTCCGAACCTCATCCCTAGAGAGCATGCCGTCGACACCTCCGCGATCCAACTCCAACGAGATACCCGCATTCTGTCCATTTTACCGGAGGGGAGTTATAACTTGCGACCATAGGCCTCTATTGTGGCCCCATGGATGGCCCAGGCATCCTCCGATGCCAAGAAGGCGATGACTCGGGCGATATGGATAGGCTTCATGGCCTGGGCCAGTTCTTCAGGCCGGAGGCGGGCACGCATGGTCTCAGTGTCGACTAGTCCCGGGCACACGGCATTCACCCGCACCCGGCTGGTCTTGACTTCTTCGGCCAACACCATAGTGAGGGCCAATATGCCTGCCTTTGAGGCACTGTACGCCCCGTAGCCTCGGAAGGGATGTCGCGCGGCACTGGAGGACACGTTCACTATGCTTCCGCTGTCCTTCTCAAGCATTATGGGCAGGACCTCTCTGCAGCAAAGAAAAGTGCCTCGGAGATTCACACCCAGTATCCGGTCCCACTCTTCCACAGGTGTGTACATGATCGGGATACCGGCACTCACCGCTGCGTTGTTCACCAAGATGTCTACGGTCCCGTATTCCTCGAGGCAACGCCGAACAACACGCCTAACATGGTCCTCTTGGGAAACATCGGCTGGCACAGCGAGGGCAGATCCCCCTTTCGCCAGGATCTCCTGTTCCACAGCCCGTAGGGCTTCCGCACTGCGGGCTACCAAGACGACTTTGGCCCCCAATGAGGCCATTAGCCGAGCTGTCTCCCTTCCTATACCCTGACCAGCACCTGTAACGATAGCGACCTTACCGGAAAGGTCCATGCTACCTTCATCCCCCTGTTTTTGTATGACATCATACATCAAACAGATCGGACAAGGTAGATGCCGTTTTGAGGGCCTGGGCCCTGGGAAGATTCCCAGGGCCCGCATTAATTCTCCTCTTAAGGCTTAGCCTTCCGGTCTATTCCTACCCACCAAGGCAGCCTTAAGGTCTGGCCCGAGCAGGTCACCTCCACATCCCCGCTGTACTGCCCTGTGGGCGTGCTCTTTCCGGCCCGCAGCTGGAGAAGGATAGTGCCTGTGTCGCCTGCAGCGAGATCTAGAGATGTAGAAGCAGAGCTGACTATCGCAGGCCCTGTTACTGTCACTGGACACGACTGGGTACTCCCGCTCACGTTCTTTACCGCCACAGCAACGTCGGCATCCACAGCTTTGCTCCCTTTCCACAGGCCGAAACTCACACTCGCCGGCCCGAAGGTGAGAACAGGATTGCTCGCGGCCGCCAGGTCGATGCGTCCGCCGCCTCGGTCCATAACCCCAGTGGCCGTTGAACCGTTCACATGGTCCCACGCAGGACGCTTGGCAGTTGTCACCAGGGCCGACTTCACATCGGCCGGACTCCAGTCGGGATGGAGCTGAATCAGCAGAGCAGCTGACCCGGCCACGTGGGGGGTGGCCATGCTGGTCCCTTGGAAGAAGGCAAACTTACCGTCGAAGATGCTGGATACTACGTTGACCCCCGGGGCTGTAACATCTGGCTTGATGAGGTACGTGAAGGGTGTGGGCCCCCGGCTGGAGAATCCTGCCAGGATGTCTGCATTGGTGCTGAGCACCTCTGCTGGATTACTCCCATCGATGCTCATGGTCGCCGTAGGACCAGCAGAAGCTTTTATGACGCCGCCATCGGCCTTGGAGACCATGACCGCAGGAATACTTGGGACAGGTGTAGTGCCATCTTGGCCCATCGCTATGGGATCCCCTGCCACATTGTTGACCACTACCACACCTATTGCACCGGCTGCTTCAGCATTACGCACCTTCGTAGTGAAGCTGCACACCCCTCTGCCTATGACTGCTATCTTGCCGGAAACACCGCTGATGGCAGAGCAGCCATTTGCGGGGTTGGCTATGGCATATGCAGTATCTGTGACAGACGTGGAGAAGGGATCGAACTCCCCTACAGCCGCCTGGAAGGTTGTGGAACTGGATGCCTCGACAGTTACAGTAACGGGAACGCCTATATAGTGTGGATTGGTGCTGGCCCCGACGGTAAGGGCCTTTGCAGCACTGCCAGGCGATTCAACGGTGCCAGGAGTCGGTCCTGAGTTGCCCGCTGCAACAACCACCACAAGACCGGCGTCCACGGCATTGTTGACCGCCTCGGCCAGAAAATCGTGAGGACCTTGCACCGCACCACCCAGGCTCATGTTGACCACATCCATGCCGTCGAGCAAGGCATCCTCGAGGGCAGCCGCTATGTCGTGACTGAAGGCGCTACCACCGAAGGCGACGAAACCAGCCCCAAAACCAGGGAAGACGTTATAGTCGCCCAGGAGAGCCCGAGGCGCAACGCCACTCATATGGTGCAGAGTTACACTCGTCCCTGTAACAACACCGCTGGTATCGAAATTCCCAGCCACCGTTCTGGCAGGAGGGCTTTTGCCAGCCGGGGTATTGCAGGCTGGCGATTTTACTGACCTACCTGCTGCCTCGGGTACAGTTGCCTACGCTATAGTCACCCTTCAGGATCCCCCAGTAGCCAGCTACTCGGGCGGTATCGGAGATCTCCAGGCCACCACGCCTGCAGGCCGGAAGCTGGACCCTGGCAGTCCAACGGTAGCGGCCTACCGATCGTACCTGGCGAGGACCCACGATGCTTATCGCGGTTGGTTGGCCCGGTCGGCTCCTCGGGCCGAGATAGTCCGCGAGTACTTCTATGTTCTGAATGGGTTCGCCATAAAGCTCAATGGCACACCTCTGGGAAGGCTTGGGCAGGGGCCGGGGGCCCGGAGGGTTGGGTTTAGCTGGCTTTACAGACCCACCATGGATGTAAGTCCTGGGCTGATAGGTGCGCCTTCCCTATGGAGCTCACTGGGGGGCCGTCCCAAGCAGGAGAGGGGATCAAGGTAGCGATCATCGACACGGGAATCGATACCAGCAATCCCTTCTTGAGCGACAGCAACTATACCCAGACCACGCAGACAGATAGGTGCAGTCCCCTAACCAAGCCAGGCCCCAACACCAGTAACAAGGTAATAGTGTGTCGTTGGTATGCTTCGGGTGTGGCGAACATATGGAGTGGCCAGTTGTTGGCCTTCGACCACGGCACCCATGTGGCCGGCAAGGCCATCAATACCACAACCACTGCTGCGAGCATGAAGGGCGCCACTTTCATCTACTCGTCCTCCTTCTTTCAACCCCTTCCCCCCTACAACTGCCTCGGGCGGTGGCCTCTCCAGAGGACTCCCCATCACCAGAGCATCTCCACAGAAACACTCAGAAGCGGCTGAAATCCTCGACATCTAAGGGTAACTATATATCACTTCCTCAGGTGAAACAATAGTCCTTTCCCGTCTTGCGTAGCATACCTATGGACCTACCCTACTCTTCCTACCCTTCCTCATGGGATGATCGTCCCATCGTCAGTGTGGCTCATGTTGGCTCACATAGTTGTAGCTAAAAGGATAGATCCTATGTCCTTTCGGCCGGCATATAATACTCAGTAACTCGCTGAACAAAACCAGCCCACGACCGTTGGCCACGTGGTCTCCACGGTTACGGATCCGTGGGCTGGGGGATTGCAGGCCGAGCCTAGTCGAAAGTTCGGGAGGCTTTAGTCCCGTGGCGGAAACTATCTACCGGCCGTGGTCTCCCAAGGAAGCCGAAGCGGGTTGGCACCAGTTCGTGAGGACCGGGCACCCTCCTGCCGATTTGGATCGAACTATCGTCAGATCCTGGCAAAGATGCTGGGGTAGGCTCGACCCCAAGGCCGCACCCATCTTCGTTGGCGCCTCACCTGGTGTATTTGATCGAATGCTCGCGAAAGCTCGCCCCCTCATGGATCTGGCAAGCCCCATTATGGAGGACGTATCTCAGGCAGTGGAAAGAAGCGGCTATGCGATGCTGCTGGCTAACGGGGCCCGATGCCTTTTGATGATGATGGGCGACGCCGAAGCCGTGCAGTACCTGAATGCCAAGGGCATCAGGCCCGGCATATACCTAGCCGAATACCTTGTGGGTACCACTGCCCTCTCCCTCGCCCTCCAAGAAAGCATGCCTGTACAAGTAGTGGGGGCCCAGCACTACCTACTGTGGTGGCACGACACCACAGGGGCGGCAGCACCCATTTACGATATCAGCGGGGAACCTGTGGGCGTAGTTGCGATGATGGCACCTCTTGCGAGCCATCAGCATCATGCCGTAGGAGCCGTTGCAGCGGTAGCTCGCGCCATAGAAAGCGAGCTCCGCTTCGAGTGGCTCCTCCAGGACTCGCATCGTCACCTTACGGCCCTCAACGTTACCCTCGACGCCATCGGCGATGGGATCCTAGCCTGGGATGCCCACGGACGGATAACCCACCTCAACCGGCAGGCAGCTTCCCTGCTAGAGCTCGATCCCATAAAGGCAGTGGGTCGGCCCATCGCCCAACACGTGAAGCTCCCTGTCCTGGTGGACGATGCGATCAGAGCCGGTCAGGGAATACAAGACGCGGAAGTTACATTCTACGTGGGGAGGGAAGGCAAACGAGTGAATTGCTTCACGAGCCTGCGCATTGTGTACGGTGACAGCGACACTCCTTTCGCCTTCATTATGAGCTTACGACCCGCCCAGCAGATGCGCCGCCTGGTCCAGCGTATCGTCGGAACCCACGGCACGTTCACCATCGACGATATAGTCGGTAATTCGCCATCCGTGCGGCACCTGAAGCGGCAGGTCGTCGCTGCATCCAGAGGCAGGGCCCCAGTGCTCATCGTGGGTGAGCCAGGCGTCGGTAAAAACTTCGTGGCTCGGTGCATTCACTATGCCAGTCCACGCAACACGGGGCCCTTTATAACGGTTAATTGCATGGCTATTCCTAGGAACCTGGCCGCAAGGGAGATTTTGGGATGGGAAGATAGCACAGGGACAGGCCAACCCAGCAAGTTCGAGCTAGCCGACACTGGAACACTGTACCTCGATGAGGTAGACTCCCTGCCATTAGAGGTGCAGGCCGTAGTACTACAGGTAATCCGCAGCGGGGAATTCATGCGCCTGGGTGGACGAGAGATAATTCAGGTAAACCTCCGCGTTATAGCTTCGTGTACACCCGACGTCCAGCGCAAGGTCAGCGAAGGAACGCTCCTTAAAGAGCTGTACCACACTCTGCAACCCTTCATGATCTCCGTCCCGAGCCTGAGGGAGCGGCGAGAAGATATACCTCTGTTAACAGAAGATGTGCTGAGAAGGCTATCCGCCACTACAGGTAAGCATCTCAGGCCAAGCCCAGCCTTCCTTGAGCTTCTCACACGCTACCCCTGGCCAGGCAATGTGCGTGAGCTGGAACTCGTTTTGGAACGCGCTGCCGCTATGTCGGACACGGGCCACTTAGACGTAGACTCCCTCCCGGACGCCATTCGCTCTGCCCGGCCTGTGGCCCTCATGGAAGGCAGGATAGAGCCTGTGGTCAGCTTAAGAGAGGCCGAACGAGACGCCATAGTCCGTGCCGCCTGGGCTACCGGTGGCCGCATCGCCCACATGGCGGCAGTTTTAGGCATCGGGCGGACCACCTTGTGGCGTAGGCTCAAACAGCTGGCCATCGATCCACGGAAGTATAGAGGTAGCCCCTAAAGCTATGTTCCATTTCGGAACATATCCAGCTGCAAAATCGTTCCGATTTGAAACTTTTTCGGTCTCAATGTTGCCCCGAACCCCCATCCGGTGTTAGCTTTTCTGGTAGGCACCGGGGCCATGGAATCAACCGAAAGAAAGGAGGTAACGACAATGACTCCCTTCGTGGGCGAAATCATCGGGACTATGATCCTCATCCTCCTTGGCGACGGCGTAGTAGCCAACGTATTGCTTAACAAATCGAAGGGCCAGAACTCGGGATGGATCGTGATAACCACGGGATGGGCTTTGGCGGTGGCAGTGGCCGTCTATGCCGTGGGTCGCATTAGTGGCGCGCACATCAATCCTGCGGTAACTGTCGGTCTGGCAGCCGTGGGCAAGTTCCCCTGGAACCAAGTACCCATATACATCGTTGGCCAGTTCATCGGCGCCTTCATCGGGGCAGTATTGGTATGGCTCGCATACCTACCTCACTGGGGAGAGACCGAAAACAAGGCCTATAAGTTGGCAGTCTTCAGCACAGCACCCAACGTTCGCAACTATCCGCTCAACCTCATTACGGAGATCATCGGTACTGCAACCTTGGTCCTAGGGGTACTAGCCATTCTTGGCAACAAATTGGCCGACGGCCTGGCCCCTTTGCTCATTGGTTTCCTAGTTTGGGGTATCGGTCTCTCTCTGGGTGGTCCCACCGGCTATGCCATCAACCCTGCCCGCGACCTAGGACCCCGCATTGCTCACGCAGTTCTGCCCATTCCAGACAAGGGCGATTCGGACTGGGCGTACTCCTGGGTACCCGTTGTCGGCCCCATCATCGGTGGAGTCATTGGAGCTGTAGTGTATGCTGGCCTATTCCCCGCCTGACACTGTCCGGTATGTTTGGAAGGCATGGAGGTGGATGACGTGAAGAAACTTATCAACAAGGCAGAAGACGTTGTGCGCGAAGAGCTGGAAGGTATAGCCCTGGCCCATCCACAGTTAGTTCGCGTTAACTTCGAGCCGAACTTCGTATACAGGGCCGACGCTCCTGTTCAGGGTAAGGTGGCGGTAATATCGGGGGGCGGCAGCGGCCATGAACCCATGCATGGCGGCTTCGTAGGCAAGGGCATGCTCGACGCTGCCTGTCCAGGGGCAGTCTTTACAAGCCCTACACCCGACCAGATGTATGAGGCCACAAAGACGGTCAATTCGGGTGCTGGGGCTCTTTTCATCGTGAAGAACTACAGCGGAGACGTAATGAATTTCGAGATGGCTGCCGACCTCGCTAAAGCAGAGGGGATACCGGTAGAGAGCGTAATTATCGACGACGATGTAGCAGTTGAGGGAAGCCTATACACCCAGGGTAGGCGCGGAGTGGGCACGACGGTGCTAGCTGAGAAGATCTGCGGTGCAGCCGCCGAGCAAGGCTATGATCTTCCTAGGCTGGCTAGCCTCTGCAGAAAAGTGAACGAAAACGGGCGTAGCATGGGCATGGCGCTGACCCCGTGCACCGTTCCCCATGTCGGAAGGCCCACCTTCGAACTAGGCGAAGACGAAATGGAGATAGGCATAGGCATCCACGGTGAGCCTGGACGTCAGCGCGTCAAGCTGCAGCCGGCCGATCAAATTGTGGAGATGCTCCTTGAGCCCATACTTGCCGACCTACCGTTTCGGTCCGGGGACAATGTGCTACTTTTCGTCAACGGTATGGGTGGCACCCCGCTGATCGAGCTCTATGTCGTCTACCGGAAGGCCCACAGCATGCTTCAAGACAGGGGTATAAACGTCGTCCGCAACCTCGTAGGATCTTACATAACCTCCCTGGAAATGGCAGGCACCTCCATCACCTTGTTGCGCATGGACGACGAGATGGTGAGACTGTGGGACGCCCCGGTCCACACCCCTGCCCTTCGGTGGAGTACTTAGGATCTTAAGCGAAGACGTTGAGGGGGTATGACCATGGCAGTGGGTCGCGATGACATCCTTGCGTGGATTCGTGCCGTTGCCGCGACCATCGAAGAGAACAAAGACTACCTGACCCAGCTAGATGCCGCTATAGGTGACGCAGACCATGGCGCCAATATGGACAGGGGATTTAAGGCTGTCCTCGCGCGCCTGGCGAGCATGTCCGACAAGGACATTGGCACCATCCTCAAGACCGTGGGCATGACGCTGGTAGCCACCGTAGGAGGTGCAGGCGGCCCGCTGTACGGCACATTTTTCATGCAGGCCGGAGCTGTGGCAACAGGGAAGATGGAGCTCACCCCAACGGACTGGGTGAGCGCCCTCGAGGCAGGCTTGCAAGGAGTGATCAACCGCGGTAGGGCACAGCCAGGCGACAAGACAATGGTCGATGCCTTGCTGCCCGCACTCCAGGCGCTCCGCGCCTCCCTCGGTAACGGAGCGTCCTTTGCCGAAGCCCTTGTTAGCTCTGCCCGTGCTGCTGAGCGCGGCATGAAGGACACCATACCGATGGTGGCAAAGAAAGGCAGAGCCAGCTACCTGGGAGAGCGATCGGCCGGACACCAGGACCCCGGTGCCACATCCTCATATTTGATGCTGAAGGCCGCGGCCGATACCTGGGCGGAAAGGGCATCTGACGACTGAGGCGAACGAGGCAGTTCACCACAAGGAGGGATCCAATGGCTAAGTATGTAGCCGCAATCGATCAAGGTACCACGAGCACCCGCTGTATGATCTTCGACCACGATAGCCAGGTGGTCAGCGTTGAACAGAAGGAGCACCGTCAGATCTATCCTCAGGCCGGGTGGGTCGAGCACGACCCACTGGAGATCTGGGAACGCACCCGAGAGGTCGTGCGTGGTGCTTTGGACAAAGCCGGCATTGACCCTTCCGATATTGCCGCTATTGGAGTTACCAACCAGCGTGAAACTACCGTAGTGTGGGACAAGAGGACAGGCCAGCCGTACTACAACGCCATTGTATGGCAGGATACTCGCACCGCCGGCATCTGCGATGACCTGGCCCGCGACGGGGGACAGGACCGGTTCAGGGACAAGGTCGGCCTACCGTTGGCCACCTACTTCTCAGGCCCCAAAATCCAGTGGATATTGGACAACGTCCCCAGAGTGCGCGAGGACGCTGAACGGGGCTATGCGCTTTTCGGCAACATTGATACCTGGCTGTTATGGTGGCTCACCGGAGGACCCCAGGGAGGGGCACACGTAACCGACGTCTCCAATGCTAGTCGAACCATGCTTATGAACCTCCACACCCTGGATTGGGATCCCGACATTCTCAGCATCCTACGCATCCCGAGACAGATGCTACCGACCATCAGGCCCTCCAGCGACCCGCAGCTATATGGAGCTACCAGAAGGGACGGTCCCTTTGGTGCAGGGATCCCAGTCTGTGGCGACCTTGGCGACCAGCAGGCAGCTCTAGTTGGCCAGACATGCTTTCAGCCCGGCGAAGCAAAGAACACCTACGGAACTGGCTGTTTCCTCCTCCTTAACGTCGGGACGACGCCTGTGGCCTCCAAGAGCGGCCTTCTCACCACCTTGGCATACCGCATCGGAGATCAGCCCGCTGTCTATGCCCTAGAAGGTTCCATTGCCATTACGGGAGCCTTAGTGCAGTGGCTGAGGGACAATCTGGGATTGATCACCCAATCCAGCGAAGTGGAGGAACTGGCCGCCTCAGTGCAGGATAGCGGCGGCATCTACTTCGTGCCAGCCTTCTCAGGGCTGTTCGCTCCCTACTGGAACAGTAAGGCCAGAGGGCTGATAATTGGCCTTACACGTTACATCAACAAGGGCCACCTGGCGAGAGCCGCTCTAGAAGCTACAGCGTACCAGACACGGGAAGTCATGGACGCTATGAATAAGGACGCGGGCGTCAAGCTCACCGCTCTCAAGGTGGATGGGGGCATGGTCTTCAACGAGCTACTTATGCAGTTCCAGGCCGACATATTGGGTGTGCCCGTCATACGCCCCACAGTGGCGGAAACCACATCACTGGGAGCAGCTTACGCGGCGGGACTTGCAGTGGGATTCTGGGAAAACCTCGAAGGTCTGCGCACATACTGGCGGGAGGACAAACGCTGGCTTCCCATATGGGATGAAGCTGCACGTGAAACTGCATACAGAGGTTGGCTCAAAGCAGTGCAGCGGTCCATCGACTGGCTGGACTGACGGCCGACAGTATCCAGATATGCGGACGCGCAGGCTAGCTCTTAAAGGAACATGGCTGTGACTGGCGCTCTCAGTCCTCATGTGGTAGTCGTGGGCGC
>DAOUBH010000024.1:0-119291 GCA_034432775.1 Chloroflexota bacterium | reverse complement strand
CGCTCCTCACCTTCTCTCTGGACCTGGAACCCTGGCTCAGTGGCGAACGGGTGGATAGCCTCCGGGCCCAGGCCATCCCAGAGTGGGCAAGGTTTAATCCGACGCTCCGGAATCAGAAGAATCCCATCGTTCCGACGGGCTTATTGAGCAGCCTTGAAAATGAAATAAAACAACGGTTTCGCGATCAATCCGGTAATTGGCAGTTTCCAGCCAACGATCCTCTTTTATCAAACTTACACGAAGGTTTTCGTCATCTCCAAACAAGTTGCCCTCAGCAAAAAGGCGAGACGGCTCATGCAGATGCTGAGCGATTGTGGACGAAATTTTTCGAAAGCGTCGTAGAAGACCGTGCGGCGGCTCCCCAGTGGAGCGTCTTAACGGACGAGCAACGAGCTACCTGGTTTGCTCACCAGCTCTTCGTCAAACCCCCCTCTCCCGGCAGGGTCTACCGCTTCTGGCGGGAGGCCGTGGACTTCTTCGAAGACCTCCTGAGGGAGTTCCACCAAATCGCCGCCCGGAGCGACAACCCTTGGCGGGTGCGACGTCTGGTGATCCAGCCCGATCCCAGCACGTCCGAGGGATGGAAAGATTGCACGCTTTACGATGGACGGTGGCGCGGGGTTCCCTTCAGTTTGGTCTATGTGCAGACAATGGGGGCATTCATCACCGCCTCCAACCTGGCCCGGGCCCTCCAGCCGGAGGAGCAAGCCTCGGCACTCAAAGACGAGGAGATCCCATTGGAAGAAGAGGCCCTCGGACGCTCGCAAAAACTGAAGATCGCCGAGGCCCGTGAGATCGGTCAATCCTACTCTCACCTCGGCGTGTATCACCCGGCGATCCCCCTGGAGCTTTCCCCGGTGCGCTTCCGGGTCGTCGTTCCCCTCGAAGCCGCTTCGGACTGCGTGGACCTGGCCATAGCATGGTGGCGGGAGCGCTTCGCCCGGGTGTGGGACCGCCTGCCCCTGCGCGTGGGAGTCGTGGCGTTCCTACGCCTGGTGCCCTACCAGGCGGTGATGGAGGCGGCTCGCAACATCCAGGACGCGCTGGAGGCCGGTGAAGAGGTTTGGCGGGTGGAAGCGGTGGAGCAACGCTCGGGCCTGGTGGCGCTATCCCTCCGGCGGCCGGATGGCCAGTCTACGCTTCCGGTGGTCCCCGCCAGGATGCCCGACGGTCGGGAAGACGTGTTCTACCCGTACGTCGCCGTGGAGGATCGCGATCTGCGTTTCCCGCGGGATTTCCGCCATCCCCAGGACGGGCGCATCTTTCGGCATGTCGCCGATCTGCGCCCGGGCGATGGAATCTGGGTGGCCCCGGCCCGTATCGTGGCCCTCTTCATGGAGAGCACCGGCGCCCGCTTCGGGGAATTGGATGTGCGCGATCTGGAGGAGTGGAATCAAGTGCGAGCGATCTGGGATCTCTTGCAGCGGACGGCTCCCAGTCAGACGGCGCTTCAGCGGTTGCGCAGCGATCTCGTGCGTCTGGAACAGGCCTGGCGTTCGCCATCGGGGGGAATGGAGGCGCCCGAGGGTTTACGTCGGGACACATTCCGGGCCCTCCTGGTCCATCACCTGGAGGTCCAGGGGGCCGCGCTGGAGGCCTTGACCGAGGCGGCCATGAACGGTCTGCTGCCATGGGCCATGGACTGGCGCATGACAGCGCTGAAAGAAAGCCTGTGGAGGAAGACGAACTATGGCGAGCTATAAGAAGTTCCTTCAGGTGGGCCTGGCCTTAGACCCCATCCACGTGGGCACGGGTGGGGCCCGCATCGGCCGGGTGGACCTGACCATCGTACGTGATCCGGTCACGCAAATACCGAAGATCCCAGGTTCCAGCCTCGCCGGCGTCTATCGGGCGTATGTAGCGATGGCGGAGCACGAAAATAACCCCAGCCGCCAGGTTAAGCGCGGGGGACGGAGTGAACCCTGGCCTTATTACCCGAACTGCGCCGGCCTGGGGCAGCCCCGCGATAATTACAAGGGCCACTGCACCGAACCCGACTGCCCCGTTTGCACGGTGTTCGGCTTCGCCCGGGGCAAAGATCAAGAAGGCGGCTTCGCTGGCCTGGCCGCCTTTTCCGACGCCCACGTGCTCCTTTTCCCCGTTCCCACGCGCCAGGGACCCATGTGGGTAACCTCCCCGATGGCCCTGCGCCTGATCGGCCTGGAGGTGAGCGGCGTGGATGAAAGCGCTGTTTATCTGGAAAGTGCCACACAGAAACCGCTCAACCTGGGGTGGCTCCTGCTCCCCGTAAAAAAGTGCGCTAAGATGGATGAAATTAAGGGCAAGCTTCAAAGCCTGATGGTCCCCGACTACATTCGCAACCACGGCAACCACTTGGCCCTGGTGCCCGACCGCCTCTTCGCTCATATCGTGAACAGCAACCTGGAGATGCGCACCTCGGTCTCCATCAACCCCGCCACGGGCGCCGCTGAGGAGGGCGCTTTGTTCTCCTATGAAGCTCTCCCCCGCGGGACGGTGCTGGTGTGGGAAATCATCGCCAAGAATCCTCAACACTTTCAAGTCAATGGGCAGGCAATCAACGCGGTGGAAAGCCCGGACCATGTCCATAGCAAAGTTAAGCAGGCTCATCCTTACCTAGAGCACCTCGGGATCGGCGGGATGGGCACGCGCGGCATGGGAAGGGTGAAGGTCCTTTACCCAGGCGACATGTCCAGCCCAAGTGCGACACATTGCACTCCTCCACAACCCTCTCAAACCCAGGGGGAAGCACAAACGGAGGGTCAGCCATGAGCGAGGGCCAGATAAGTAACCTCGACATCCGGTGTGTTGAGTTGGGGCATCAGATCGCCAACATAAAAGGTATGGAGGAAAAGATCCTGAACGATACCTTAAGCGTGCTGGAGGAACAAGGCCCTTATGCGATGTTTCTCTATGTTAAGGCGCGTCATAAGGACGCCGCAAATTGTATCGAGCGGCAAACGCTTCAGTTTTTGCGAGAAGTTTTTGGAGACAAGATCTCGGGGGAACACTCCGTGTTGGATGCGGTGAAGAAACTGGCGGAAGACCTTGACGACTTGCTCTTGACCCGGGACCTTCTCCGCAATGCGCTTTCCTACGCACTGTATCACGTAAAGGCACGGGAAAGCCGAAGGAGGTGACATCGTGCCCTGGCAATGCTTTCGGTGGATCTGGCGATTGGAGGCCCCGTTGCACGTCGGCATGGCCCCTGCCGGCGCCCTCAACCGCACCCGGCCTTACATTCCCGCCCGGGCCATTTGGGGCGCCCTAACGGCGGAGCTGGCCCGGCGTCAAAGCCCATCGGGGTTTCCAAATTACCATAAGCTTGGGCAGAAACTCCAACAGGGGGCCCGTTTCACCTACCTGTATCCCGCCGAAGAGGTGCGCGGCGAGTGGCATCCCTGGCTTCCCCGCTACGAGCAGGGCGAGGGGTTGGTGTGGGTACGACAGAACGACGGAGAAAAGATTCGCGACCGAAAGTTCCGCAAGCGCCTCCTGGCCGCACAACCGAGCACCGCCATCGAGCCCGGCTCTGATACGGCCCACGACGGCACCTTGCGCGAGATGGAGTATGTTCTCCCACACTGGCGGTGCACTGCTTCGCCGGTGGCCTTTGTAGGCTACGTATTCGTAAAAGACAATGGCATTGCAACGGAGCTACGGGACATTGACGCGCTGACTGTCGGCGGGGAGTCCCGTTACGGCTTCGGCCGCCTCCGGTTGGATCGGGCTGACGATCAAAAGTCGGAATGCTTCGGAGTGCCCACGGCTTTGACAGGGCACGGGCCGACTTTGAAATTGGAGAGCCAGGAGGCGGTCCTAGCGCATACACTGCCGAAGGGCGACCCCATAGAATGTGGTGCCTTTGAACTCGTTTTGGGCTGGAACGTAGGCTCGCTTTTTTCTGGAGCCTGCGAAGCCCCATGTTGGACACCCGGCTCGCGGGTAAAACGGGAAGCTTGCTTCCAGATCCTGGAAAGCGGTTTTTGGAGTGAGGTCTGAGAATGAAGTCCTTTATCTTCAGCTTGCTCAAGAATGTGCTAGAGGACTACCAGGACTTCGTTCGGTCGTTCATCTGGATCCGGGATGAGCGGATCCGTGAGTTTGCGGAGAGGCAGCTTTTCCATGCCAACCAGCTCTGGCCAGAGCCGCTGTTACAGTTGTCTCCCACCTATTGTCTCGACAAGACGCAGGAGGAATTGGCCCAGGAGGGCATCTTGCATCCCGAGACAGCACGTATCTTCCGAAGGCCAGACGGCACGACCTTCCGTCTCTTCCGGCACCAGGTCGAGGCCATTAGGCTGGGCCTTGAGGGTCAGAGCTTCGTCCTTACCTCGGGGACGGGATCCGGCAAGACCCTCTGCTTCCTCATCCCCATCGTGGATGCCGTGGTGCGAAATCCGCAGGTCCCCCGACCCACGGCGCTAGTCATCTACCCTGTGAACGCCTTGGTGAACTCGCAACTCCAAGCCCTGCGGGAGCTGGAAAAGGCCTACTACGAACGCACGGGCCGGCCTTTCCCCGTACGCTTCTACCGGTACACCGGGGAGACACCCGAGGAGGAACGGGAGCAGATACGCAAGGATCCGCCCCACATCCTGCTCACCAATTACGTAATGGCCGAACTCATGCTGGTTCGGCCGGAGGACCGTCCCCTTGTCCAGCCACAGCCCGCAGTGGAGGCACCGTTCTTCCTCGTGTTCGACGAGCTCCACACATACCGCGGCCGGCAGGGTGCCGATGTGGCCATGCTGGTCCGTAGGCTTAAGGCACGACTGCAGCGTACCCGGGTAGTCCATATCGGCACGAGTGCAACTCTCGTGGCCCGTCCCCAAGCAACCCCAGACGAGAGGCAACGCGTAGTGGCGGATTTTGCCAGCACCTTTTTCGGAACCACGATTTCTCCCCAGCAGGTAGTCGAGGAAACACTGGAGACGGCTACCGTCCACGATGCACCAGCGCCCGAAGAGCTGAAGGCTTCACTGAGCAGCCCGCTTCCTGATGATTTGGACGGGTTCCGGAGACATCCCCTCGCCAGGTGGCTGGAGCGTGCCGCCGGTGTGGAGCAGGAGGTCGACGGCCGTCTGCGGCGCCGTGTTCCCAGGCCCCTTTCGGATCTAGTACGGGAACTAACCAGCGAAACAGGGGAGTGCGAAGACAGATGTCAGGAGGCCCTTGAGGAGCTGCTCGTGCGCGCCGCTGAGCTCAACCAGAGGCAGACCCAGCCCTTCTTCGCCTTCAAGCTCCACCAGTTCATCTCCCAGGGGAAGGCCCTCTATGCTACCCTGGAGCCACCCGAGGTGCGCTCGTTCTCCATGGAAGGGGAGGTGGACGCGGAGCGGCCCTACTTCCCGCTCCGGTTCTGCCGCCTCTGCGGGCACGAGTACTACCACGTTTTGCGGGCGGATGGGGCCTTCTTGCCCTATCCGGTGGGGGAGGAGGTGTCCGAGGAGGACCTGGAGGCCGGATACCTTACGTTTGCGGACGAGTGGAGCGAGGACCAGATCCCCGACGACTGGCTGGGGGCCAACGGACGGTTGAGGAGCCCCTGGCGGGATCGGGTTCCTCGGCGCGTATGGGTGGTGCGGCCCGATGGTTCGTTCTCGGAAGGGGAAGTGCCAGGAGCGGTGAAGATGTGGTGGCAGGCGGGGCGGATGTGGCTGTGCTTGCACTGCGGCGAATACTACGACGCCCGGGACCGGGAGTTCCGGAAGCTCACTTACCTGTCCAGTGAAGGGCGCTCGTCGGCCACTACGGTCCTGGCGACGTCCCTCCTGCGGCACGCCGCCCTCACCAGAGCGGCCCGGGACAAGCTCCTCACTTTCACCGACAGCCGTCAGGACGCTTCCCTGCAGGCAGGACACTTCAACGACTTCGTGCAGACGGTCCTCCTGCGCTCCGCCCTCTGCGCAGCCCTGGAAGAGAAGGAGGAACTCCGGTTCGATACCGTGGGGCCTGAAGTGGTGCAACGCATGGGGCTGGAACTCTGGGACATCGCCCAGAATGCTCAACTAGATCCCAACTCCCCTGCCGCCCGTTCAGTGTGGGAGACCTTTACGGACCTGACGGAGTACCGGCTCTACCTCGACCTCCAGCAGGGCTGGCGGGTGGTGATGCCCAACCTGGAGGAGGTGGGCCTGCTTCGGATCGACTATGATGGGCTGGAGGAGTGTTGTCATCGGACAGACGTGTGGCAAGAGGTGCCGATCTTGGAGGCTTGGCCGCCCGAGGGGCGGACGAAGGTCCTCCGGGCCGTACTGGACCATTTCCGCAAGCATCTGGCGATCCACGTTGAGGTCCTGGCGAATGACGATGGTCGACGCAGTTTGGAACAGCGGGTGAAGCAGCACTTGAATGAGTTCTGGGGGGAAGAGGGGCTACGGCCCGCCACTTCGTTCGTCATCAGGGTCGGGTCGGGCGAACTCCCTCACGAGGGTTGGTTCCGTCGCCTGAGCGCTCGGACTCCTCTGGGCCGCTACCTCCGTCGGGAGTTGGGTCTACAGCCGGAAGAGTTCGACGACTTCGCTCGTGCCCTGCTGCGAGTGCTGACCGGACAGGGGTTCCTTCGGGAAAAATCAGTGGCGCGGGGGGCATTCCTCGGCTATCGACTGGATGGCGGCCGAATCCTGTGGCGGTACGGGGACGGTTCCGCGCCTCCCCCAGATCCCGTGTACACACGGGGTTCGGGCGCGCAGGGCATGGCTCGATCGGTAAACCGGTTCTTCCAACGGCTCTACCGGGAGGCCAGTGGGACGCTCGGCACCCTAGAAGCCCGGGAGCACACCGCCCAAGTGGTGGCCGCCGGGGAACGGGAACGGCGCGAGCGGCGGTTCCGGTGGCTCCCGGAGGACCAGAAGGACCCGACTCTTGGCCGGCGCCTCCCGTACCTGGTCTGCTCGCCTACGATGGAACTGGGCATCGATATCGCAGACCTGGACCTCGTCCACCTGCGCAACGTTCCTCCCACGCCGGCCAACTACGCCCAGCGCTCGGGCCGGGCCGGCCGTCAGGGACAGCCGGGTCTCATCTTCACCTTCTGTCACGCTCAAAGTCCTCACGACCAGTATTTTTTCCACCACCGCGAGGAGATGGTCGCCGGGGCGGTCCGGGCACCCCGGCTGGACCTGGCCAACGAGGCCCTCGTCCGGGCCCACGTCCACGCAGAGTGGCTGGCGCAGGTGGGACTCCCTTTGCGGCAGTCGATTCAGGACGTGATCAACACGGATGACGTGCAGAACCTTCCCCTCCGTGAGGAACCCGCCCGTCAAATTGTCCTAGGGCGGGAAGCCCTCGCTCAGCTCCGCGCCCGCGTGGAGACGGTCCTCCGGACCGACCGGCCTCTACTCGACCGTTCCGGGTGGTTCAGCGAGCGGTGGCTGGACCGGGTCCTGGAGGAGGCACCGCACACCTTTGACCGGGCCTTCGACCGGTGGCGCGAACTGTATCGGATCGCCCGGCGGCAGTTGCACGAGGCCCGAACGGAGGAGGACCGCGCCCGCACTAGGGAAGACCAACGCCGGGCCCAGCAACGCCAGCAAGAAGCCCGTCGTCAGATGAACTTGCTGGTCCAGCTGGAAGTGGCCAGGGAGGAGAGCGACTTCTACCCCTACCGCTACCTGGCCACCGAAGGCTTTCTGCCCGGCTATAACTTCCCGGCGCTTCCGGTCCGGGCATGGGTGCCTCGCGGGGACGGTGAGTTCATCACCCGAGCCCGGTCGCTGGCGATCCGGGAGTTCGGTCCCCACAACCTGGTCTACCACGAGGGAGTCAAGTGGCAGGTCGAGCGCTTCCAGTCGCCTCCCGGTGGCCTTCACCAGCGCAAATCGACCAAGCGGCTGTGCTATCAGTGCGGTAGTTTCGCAGAGTCGGACGTGGAGCGCTGTCCAGTGTGCAACGTCATGTTCGACGGTACCAATAGCCGCATAGTGCAGCTCCTAGAACTCCCGAACGTGCGCCTCCGGCGCCGGGAGCGGATTACCTGCAACGAGGAGGAACGCATCCACAGGGGGTACGACGTCCAGGTCACCTACCGGTTCGCACCTAAGGAGTCGGGCTATCGCGTGGTAGAGGCGGATGTCGTGGCCGACGACCAAGAGGCCCTGCGGCTGGTTTACGCACCGACCGCTACCGTCGCTTACATCAACCATGGCTGGAGGGGCCGACCGCAGGGGTTCGTCGTGGACCTCGAATCGGGAGAACTCTTCACGGATAGCGAAGTGGAACACCAGGTCTCGCAAGGCGGCGTGCCCAACGATCGGCAACGGCCGCGGCTGTGGGTATGGGAGACGCAGAACCTGCTCCTGGTACGTCTTCTGGATCCAGCCCTCCAGGGCAACGAGGTCCTTCAGACGACCCTCCAGTACGCCCTCAAACGTGGGGTGGAGCAGACCTTTCAGCTCGAGGAGAGGGAGCTGGGCGTAGCGTGCTTAGGAGAAGGGGAGTGGAGGTCTCTGCTCTTCTACGAGGCAGCCGAAGGAGGCCTCGGTGTCCTGCGTCGCCTAGTGGAGGAGCCAGACGCCATGGCCCAGGTGGCCCAGGTGGCGCTTGCCATATGCCACTACGCCTCCGACGGCACCGACCGGGCGGATCGGTGCGTGCAAGCCTGCTACGAGTGCCTGCTGAGTTACACCAACCAGTTGGAGGCCCGCTTCCTGAACCGTCAGGCCATCCGTGACCTCCTGTTGCGACTGACGACCTGCCAGGTGCGCCAGCGGATCGGCTCGCACAGTCAGGAGGAGCACTTGGCCTTCCTCCGCTCCAGGGCGCAGTCCGCTTTGGAACAAGCGTTCCTCGAGTTGCTGGCCCAGCGCGGCCACCGGCTTCCCGATGCCGCTCAGAAATCCATCCGGGAACCGCACTGTATTGCCGATTTCTTCTATGAGCCGAACATAATAGTCTTCTGTGACGGACCTGCCCACGACAATCCCGACCAGCAGCGGATCGATACTCGCCTAAGACAAGAGCTAAAGGTTCGCGGATATCGGGTGTTGGTTGTACGTTGGGACAGGGACATCGAGGCCCAGATCCGGCAATGGCCGGAGATCTTCGGCACGAGATCGCTTTAGAGTTTCGTGCTTCCGCCATGAACGTTTATACTACCCTATGGCAGTCGGTTTGGCCCAAGGTAAACTGAGCTTGCAAGGGTTCCGCGGCCGTCTCAGCCGCTTTCGATGCCTGAGGTAAACTTAAATCTACCTGACCATATGGGGAGGTAGTATGACGTCTGCCGACTTTCTGGAAGCTCGGCGCCGTAAGGAAGCTGAGTCCAAGGCGCTGCGTGACAAAGTAACCACAGCGCAGGAAGCAGTCAAGCTCATCCGGGACGGCGACCATGTAGCCATAGGCGGCTGTCTGTTTTCCCGTACCCCTGTGCTCCTGGTGAGAGAAATCCTGCGACAAGGCAAGAAGGAGCTCACACTGTCCCGCAACCTGATGGGATACGAGGGAGAGCTCTTCATGGTGGCAGGAAGCGTCCGGGAGATCGTAACGAGCTGGATGGCTCTGGGCATCCCATGGGGCGTGTCCAAAGTGTTGCGCCACTTTGTGGAGGGTGGGAAAGTTAAGTTCCAGGAATGGAGCCATCTCGGCCTGGGGCTCAGGTATCGTGCCGGCGCCATGGGGGTGCCCTTTCTTCCCACATTTTCCATGCTGGGCTCCGACCTGCTCCGGGTCAACGAGGCCCGCACCATGGCAGACCCGTTTACCGGTCACACCGTGTGCCTGGTGCCTGCACTGTTTCCCGACGTGGCAATCATCCACGTCCACCGGGCCGATAAGTTTGGGAACTGCCAGATAGACGGCTATCCTCATATGGATGCCGATATAGCCTTGGCAGCGACTACGGTCATAGTAACCGCTGAGAAGATAGTTCACGAGGACGAAATACGGCGCCACGCCGACCGCACCATCATTCCGGCTATGGCCGTGGACGCTGTCGTGGAGGCCCCCTTCGGCGCTTTTCCGGGGGAGTGCTACGGCCTATACGAGACCGACTTCTCCCATTTCGACATGTATGTGGGACTCATCGACAGCAAGGGGGTAGACGGCGTGCGCGAGTACATGGACCGCTATGTATACGGACCCGAGACCCACGACGATTACCTCAAACTGTTCGATGCGTCTATAATTGCACGCCAGCAGGTCGCAGCTCGAGAACTGGTGGGTGAGATATGAGGTACACAGAGACAGAGCTCCTGTGCGTTATGGCGGCCCGAACCCTCACGGATGACCTATCGGTATTTGCCGGAGTAGGCCTGCCGTTGCTATCGGTTGCCCTCGCGAAGAAAAGCCATGCACCTCGCCTGACCATGATCGTCGAGGGCGGTGTCATCGGATCCGAAGTAGTACCAGGACGCCTGCCCATATCGACCAACGAAATGCGCCTAGCTCACCGGGCCACAATGTTGCCCGGCATTACCGATACACTGCTTATGGCTCAGCGGGGACTCATCGATGTAGGGTTCATGGGAGCCGCCCAGATCGACCGCTACGGCAATGTGAACACGAGTCTCATAGGTGACATCGAGAAACCCAAGGTTAGGCTGCCGGGTAGCGGCGGCGCAAACGACATGATCTCCTTGTGCCGGGAGACAGTTATCGTCACGATCCACGAGAGAAGACGCTTCGTGCCAAGGGTGGACTTCATAACCAGCCCTGGCTATCTAGACGGTGGCACAGCAAGAACGAAAGCGGGGCTCCTCTTCGGCAAGGTGTCGCAGGTGATTACTAACTTAGGTCTATTCGGCTTCGATGAAGCCACCAGGGCCATGCGACTCGAGGCACTACATCCTGGCGTGACAGTAGAACAAGTGGTGGAGAACACAGGGTTCGAACTCATAATACCCGACTACGTGCCAGTTACCGATCCACCGACGGAACGCGAGCTGGAACTGCTACGCAGTCTCGACCCCGACAGGAGGTTTCTGTAAATGAGTACAGTTTTTGGCCTGGCCGTGCGCAACTTCGTGGGACCCGAAGAGACACCGGATATAGATGCTATCATAGCTTACTCTCGCAGGGCAGAACAGCTGGGGTTCGAATCCCTTTGGGCCTGGGACCATATCATCCTTGGCGTGCGCCCCTTCTTTCCAATTTTGGACTCCATCGTCACCCTCACTACCCTAGCGGCTCATACCAGAACCATCAAGCTGGGAACGGGCATTCTGGTACTCCCACTACGCAATCCGGTGGTCCTAGCCAAGGAGCTCTCCAGTCTGGACCAGGTATCCAAAGGACGCCTTATATTGGGCCTGGCGGCTGGCTGGTACGCACGAGAGTTCGATGCCGTCGGCGTCCCCTTCAAGGGACGTGGGAGAATCTTTGAGCGAAATCTCGGTATCTTGACGAGGCTCTGGACCGAAGAGAGGGTCACCCTACAAGTAGATGAATTTAACTTGCGGGATGCGGTTATGGAACCGAAACCTGCACAAAAACCCAGACCACCGATACTGATCGGTGGCTACGCCGAGGCCGTCCTTCGGAGGGCTGCAAGGATGGGCGACGGCTGGATAACCTACTTTTACACTGCGGAAAGCTTTAAGCGGAATTGGGAAAAGGTGCTGCGCTTCGCAGAAGAGTACGGAAGGGATCCATCCACCCTTGAATCTACAAACCAGCTGGCCATATGCGTCGGAAAGTCGCGGAACGAAGTTGAGGCACCCATGCGCCACTGGCTGACCACAGAGTGGGACACAGCCAGCTGGAGCGAGTCGACTATAGAACACGCTATCATGGGCAGCCCCGAGGAGTGCGCCGAACAGCTGCAGCAACACATAGCTACTGGGGTGGATCGGATAATACTGATACCTTATCGCTACCACCTGGAGCAGATGGAAAGGATCGCAACAGAAGTGCTGCCAAAGGTGAAAACTTAGCTTCGACGTCATTAGCGTCGTTTAAGTGACGGTGGATGTACCTCAGGCCAGATCGGCGCAGCGGCCGGCCCGCAACAGTATGGCGGACACACCAGAGCCATGGGCTCTACCGCCAAATGAAGGGGTACGAAGCCCCCTGGGGGCGGAAATGTGCCAGCAATGTCGCCCCCACATGATTGATTGACGCGTTGGCGCTTGCTCGGAGGGAATTACCTGGTCAGCTTGGTGATGCGAACCCGCCACACCTCCGGGCCAGCCTCCAAGTATTCCCAACCTACCTGGTTTGGCAGTTCTGCCATCATCTGGTAATAAAGGGGCTTGGGATCGTGGTCGTTTACTAGCACGAAAGCCTCCCCAGGTGTCAACTCGTCGAAAGTCTGGAAGATCAAGGGATGTCTAACTCTGGGCTCCAACTGCCGCACATCGAGCACCAAGCTATCCCCACTGGACCCCTGCGTCACACTTCCCATGTGCATTCCCTCCAAGTTACATTTCTAGAAGATACAGAGGCCCAGGCAGCAGACTCTTTGCTCTAGCTCAAAGAATCTAGATTCCGCAACAGGCTCTGATGGAGACCCGGCACCCATGGCTCAGCGGCACGGCCCACTGATGGGAACTACGACGCTTCGGAGGTCGCGACATGGGAAAGAAGAACGACATGGGCCGGGTCTAAGGCTGACCCGGCCCTCGGCTGGGGAGCAGGGATTCGAACCCCGCCTTGGTGATCCAGAGTCACCCGTCCTACCGCTAGACGACTCCCCAGTGCCTAATCTAGTTTATCAAAACTGGGCTTGAGCTTCAACATTGCTTTGGGTTCGGTGGACTTCCACGCCCGCTTCCGCTAGTAACATTCGAAGCTTGCGGATCGTATCGATGGCCTGCCCCTGCCAATGGTTGTTAGCAAAGACAAGCACCTCCCGAGCCGCAGTGGCTAGGGTCTGTATGCGTGGCACCCACTCGCGAAGCTCCTCGACGGTATACGTATAGTCGTAACGTTCCCAAGCTTGCCTATGTTCATACCACTTTGAGGCATTGCGCCCGTGAAAGCGCACATAGCCTATCGGGCTGGTGGCCACAGCTATCGGAGGTAGCAAGCCTGGGAGCAACGGCTCGTCGACACAGCAGAAGCCTATATCTAGCTCCTTCAACAGCGCAAAGGTTGAATCTGTCAACCAGCGAGCGTTTCTAAACTCCACCACGAGAGGAAGCGCAGGCCACTGTTCCCTCAGAAATCGGATATAGGCACGGTTGTCAGGGGATGGCTTGAAGGAGTTTGGGAACTGCAGGAGTATGCAGCCTAATTTACCGTCCTGCAGCAAAGGGGTAAGGGCGTCCACAAACCTGCGGAAAGTGTCGGGACCAACGGTGCGCTCATGGGTGACGCTTCCATGGGCTTTTACAGCAAACCGGAAATCCGGTGGTGTCTTCTTAGACAATGCAACCATGGTTCGCAGGCTAGGCATCTGATAGTAGGTGAAGTTGATCTCTACTGCAGAGAACTCCCGGGCATAAAAGGAGAGCATCTGCCTATCCGGAAGGTCCGCAGGGTAATATGGGCCTTTCCAATCCTGATAAGAGTACCCAGAGGTACCGAGAAACACCGCCATGGCCACACTCACATAACCGCTAGCACCATTGTACTCGCAATGTAACTCCGTGGTTCAACCGGATCCGTAAACGCGGGGCTGACGCGGCACTATGGAACCTGTGCCGCCCCTGCTGTCCTGGGCCATCTGCATAGTCCCTTATGACGATCCTAGCAGGTATACTTGACAGATCTCTTAGTTGGAAGGGTCATACATGTCCATGACGTCGAAGGAAATCGCTGACTTCCTATCAAACCCCTATCTGGCCGATCTAGCAACAATAAAACCTGGTGGTGCACCCCACCTTACGCCTGTCTGGTATCTCTACGACGGCGAATACATTTACATAACTTCACGTCCCGGACGTACCAAAGTGCGGAACATACGCAGGGACCCCCGGGTCGCCCTGTGTGTTCACGACCCTCGTCCGCCCTACAAGGGCGTCACCGCGGAGGGGACGGCCGAAATAGTCGAGGATGGAGCAGCCGAGCTTACTAGCGAGCTGGCAGTCCGATATCTCGGCGAGGAGGGCATCGCCTACGCCCAAGGCCTGAACCAGTTCAAACGTATCGTAATCAAGATCAAGCCCGATAGGCTGGTTAGTTGGGACTACAGTAAAGAGCCCTAAAGGAGACTCAGGCAGCCAAATCAAAAGAGACCCAATATGTTGCCCTCGCCGTCCAAGTCCACGGCCTCAGCAGCAGGCCTCGATGGGAGCCCGGGCATCAACTGCACGCTACCCGCCAGGGCAACAACGAAACCTGCTCCCGCATACAACTTGGCGTCCGTTATGGGCAAACGATAACCCCTTGGGCTGCCGCGCAACGCAGGATCATGGGAGATAGATAAGTGGGTCTTAGCTATACAAACTGGTAGACCGCCGAAGCCGGCCTTTTCAAAGCTGTCGAGCTGGGCTAGGACCTTGGGCTCAAAGTCAACTCCGCTGGCGCCATAGATGCTGGTAGCCACCCTCTCGATCTTCGATCTCAAGGGCAGGTCGTCGGAGTAAGACAGAGAGGCCCTTGTTGGGGAAGAAGCCAACTTTGCAACTGCACGAGAAAGATCTACGCCGCCCTGCGAACCCATTTCAAAGACATCCACCACTTCGACGCCGTCAGCTCCAGCTTCCAGGGCCAGATCCCTGGCCTGACGTAGCTCCTCGTCCCGGTCTGTAGCATGACGGTTGAGGGCCACAACGCACGGTAGTCCGAAGCCCTTGACCATAGCGATGTGGCGAGCCAAGTTGAGCGTACCCCGTCTTAGGGCTTCGGGATCTTGGCCGGCTAGCGCCTGGGCCAGTTCCGCCGTGTTCTTGGGCACCGTGGCCAGGCCGTGGTACTTTAGTGCCCTTATAGTAGCCACTAGTACGGCTATGTCAGGGAATTGGCCACTGTATCTGGCCTTAATGTTCATGAACTTCTCCAAACCCATGTCGGACCCAAAGCCAGCTTCTGTCACCACGAAGTCGGCCAAGCCCAAGGCTACCCTATCCGCCAGTATCGAGCTGTTGCCATGGGCGATGTTGGCGAAGGGACCTGTGTGGACCAGCACAGGGGTTCCTTCCGTAGACTGCATCAAATTGGGCTTCAGCGCGTCTCTAAGAATAGCAGCCATGGCACCGGCTGCTCGCAGCTCCTCGGCATTGACCCACCGACCAGCTCTGTCGGATGCCACGACGATCCTCCCTAGTCTGCGGCGCAGATCTTGGAGGTCGGAGGATAAGGCGAGAATAGCCATGATCTCTGAAGCAACCGAAATGATGAAGCCGGTCTCCCGGACCGGCCCATTTTCCTTGCCTCCAAGCCCCACAATTATGTGCCGAAGGGCTCGATCGTTCATGTCAACAACCCGAGGCCACTGCACGGAATAGGGATCTATGTCCAGCGCATTTCCGTGGTGTAGGTGGTTGTCGAGCACGGCTGCTAACAGATTATGGGCAGCCGACACCGCATGTATGTCCCCTGTCAGGTGTAAGTTCATCTCTTCCATGGGGACCACCTGAGCCCTTCCTCCACCCGCACCACCTCCTTTGATGCCGAAAGTTGGGCCCATAGAGGGCTGTCGGAGCGTGACCACTGCCCTATAACCGAGCCTCTGCGATAGGGCCATTGACAGGCCGATCGCCACTGTAGTCTTTCCTTCCCCGAAGGGAGTCGGTGTCATAGCGGTCACCACAACGTACTTTCCCTTTCTAGTCGGGCCCGGCAATTTGCTGAAATCGATCTTGGCCTTGTGCCACCCATAAGGCTCGACAGCTTCTTCAGGAAGGCCCATGTCTGTGGCCACTGCTTGGATCTTGCGCAGGTTTGATTTCACCGAGCGTCCTCCGCTTTCCGTTGAAGTAGCATCCTCGCAGCTTGAAAGGTATTCTTCAGCAGCACAGCACTGGTCACAGGTCCAGTACCCCCAGGAACGGGGGACACTGCCCCTGCAACCTCCACCACTTCCGGGAACGCCACATCTCCCACCAGGCGACCCCCAACGAAATTCGCCCCAAAATCCACCACACATGCGCCAGGCTTGACCATGTGACCCCTTAGCAGTTCAGGTTGCCCAGCAGCCACGGCGAGAATGTCAGCCTGACGGGTAAACTCAGGCAGATCTCGAGTCTTCGAGTGGCATATGATCACGGTGGCATTGGCCCGCAGCAGCAACATGGCCAATGGACGCCCCACTACTACACTCCGCCCTATAACGACAGCCCTCTTTCCCTCTACATCCACCCCATAGTAACGCAGCAGTTCCATGCCCCCAAGAGGAGTCGCCGGCACAAAACCGTCTCCCCCTAGATAGAGCCTTCCGGCATTGAGAGTATGGCAGCCATCGACGTCCTTGTCAGGGTCGATGGCATCGAAAAGCCTCCTGGCGTCGAGTCCGGCCGGCAGAGGGGTCTCCAGTAAAATCCCAGCTACACTGTCATCTGCATTAAGCTGAGTCAAAACCTGTGAGACCTCCGACTCACGAGCATCCGGAGCCAGCTCGTATAGCTGAAAGGGCATACCCACCCTGGCAGCCTGTTTTTCCAACGTCTTAGTATAGGCTCTCGCTTCACTGGATCCCTGGAACCCAACCACGGCCAGTCCCGGTAGGCTGCGGTGATGGGATGCCAGCAACCTTAAACCAGCCGATATCTCTTCGAGGATGGCCGAAGCCAGTGGCTTTCCATCCAACAGGGTCGCAGTCAAATTTTCCCTCCTTATTCCATATCAAGGACGTTCCGTGCCTTTATGGCTATAGGAGACCAAACTCTGTTCAAATCTTCGTGAAGCCTTTCGATCTGTCTTTTCACGGGACTGAGCTGTGCATCCCCCAGGGAGGCAAGATTAACGGCCGCGTTATACAGGCCAGCCATAGCAGCCGCCCTGAAGAGCTCACCAGCAGTAGCGAGATCACTGGGCGCTACGTCAGCTGCACTGGACCATGCGTCGGCAACGAGCCTCAGGCCCTCCACCCCCAGCCTGGCGATTTCCAGAGGAGGCTCTAAAGCCGCTCTGGAAGCATCGGCCACGGCGACACTTCTCGCTTCACGTTCCGCATCGGTTCCTCTAGGCATCCTCCACGCCTGCATTAGGGCGCTGAGGGCTTCGTCGTCCTTCTTCGCCATTGCGAGAAGGTTTGCTGCCAGCTCTTCCGCTCGTTGAGCCGTACCCTCGTTCAGGACAGCGACCTCTGCCAGTGACTTGCGTCGTGCCGCAATGCGGCACACCATAGCGACCAGTCCGGCCGCCAAGGAAGCCGAGACTGCCGCAACGGAAGCTCCTCCGGGGGGAGGATTCCCAGAGCAGAGCCGCTTCAGATTTTCCTTCACACAAATGTCCGCTTCGTCAAACAACTTGGCACCTCGCAAACACTTAGCCTGCTCACTTTAACAACAGCGTCAGAAGCTCCAGCTGCGTCAGCCAACGGTTTACTCCTGGCAGCAAGCCGATAACCCACTTACCAGCAAGGACCAATGCGCTAGCGAAACACAGAGCTGCCCCGTAGGCGATATATCCACGGCGACCGGCACCTCTTATCAGTTCCCAGACCGCCCAGATGCCACCTGCAAGGGCACCACACGAGATGCCTACAATGGCCAAGGGCCAGCCTAAAGCAGCCCCTATCAGCACACCTACGAAAATATCTCCGCTTCCCAGAGCCCCAAAGCCGTACATGAGTGACGCCAAAAGGTAGAGCAGTAGGAGCACAAAACCGGAGACCAACGCTCCCACTGCGGCCGAAACAAGACCTACCTCGTCGGTAATTGCCCAGGAGACCAGAATACCTGCCGCGAAAACTACCACAACTGCAGGGAAAACGAGTCGATAGCGAAGATCTAGCGCGCCCGTGAAGAGGAGAGCAAAGGTGCCCACCCACATGGGTACGTTTAGCCTGGCTCCACTGGCCAGCACGCCCAAGGCAATGCCCAGCAAAGTAAATCCCATGTACCAGTAAGCAACCTGGCGCCGTCGGCCCCTTAAGGGGTCTACCTCAACCCAAGGCAACTTCTCAGCAGCTACCGCCGAAATCAAACCTGCAAGTCCGATTGCAACAGGTTCCAGGAGCATTAACTGGAAGCTCCATGCACGGCTTGATGTATTGCTTCCATCATAGCCTCCAAAGGTGCCGATCTCTGGAACCATAGCTCGAAGCTTCGCGCTGCCTGGTACACAAGCATGGGAACACCATTCACCGCCTTCAGACCTACTGCCACCGCCACGCGCACCAAGGGAGTGTCCGTGTAGGCCATGTCGAAAACGGCTCCCACTCGATCCAATAACGTTTCAGGTATCGGCATATCGCCTTCACGGCCCAGGGGCGTAGCGTTGATAAGAAGGTCAAATCTGCCTTGGGCAGCTACCTCGGCCCAACTCCCCCAGGCTACGACAGTGCAAGGCGGGGATGCCCCGAACCTCTCCAGTATCTCTCTGGCCCTTTCCACATTTCTGTTGACGACACACAGCCGCCTACAACCTCGGTCTATTAGAACGTGGACTGCCGCCTTGGCCGCCCCACCTGCACCGAGAACCAAGGCACTTTCGAGATAGCCAAGGCCAAGGTACCGCTCGAGGGTGACCGCTATGCCGTGCACATCGGTGTTCTCAGCCAACAGCCTATCTTTGTCTCTGTACAGGGTGTTAGCTGCGCCTACCCTCACCACGGTAGCGCTACTCCCGTCCACAAGCCGCAGAACAGTCTCCTTGTACGGTATCGTCACGTTCGCCCCGAGGAAGCCAGGCTCGCGCAATCGCCTCACAGTGGTCTCTAGCTCCTCAGGGGCTACTTCCCACAATTCATAGGTGGCGTCCAAACCGAGCTGCCGAAAGGCAGCAGTGTGGATGACAGGCGAAAGGCTGTGGCGAATGGGTTTGCCGATAAGGCCAAGCTTCAGGGTCACGGGCTCTGATACTTCCTCACATTGCCTTCGTGTTCTTCGAGTGTGCGAGCGAAGGCGTGCGTGCCATCACCCTTCGCGACGAAATACAGATAGTCCGTGTCAGCTGGGAAAAGCACCGCTTCAATGGACGCCAGCCCTGGATTACAGATGGGTCCCGGCGGCAACCCTGCATTCAGATACGTGTTGTAAGGGCTACCCATCTGAAGGTCTGCCAGGGTCAATTCATGCTTCCACCAGTTCCCAGGCACACCCAAAGCGTACTGAACGGTCGGATCAGCTTGTAGGCGCATGCCAGCCCGGAGGCGATTCAGGTACACGCTGGCGATTACCGGACGCTCGTCAGGCACTCGCGCTTCCCTCTCCACAATGGAGGCAAGGATTATGGCATCGTGAAGCGGCAAACCCCCAGCGATTTGCGGCATGCCTCCCAGCTTTCGTTCTAGGTTAGCCACCATGGTGCGGACGACTGTCAAAGGAGAGCTGTTCTCCTCAAAATCGTAGGTATCTGGAAACAAATAACCTTCAAGGCTCGTATCCGGGGAAAGGCTTTTCACCAGCGGGGAATTGACGTTGCCGGCCCGAGCCGCACGAACGAATTCTTGCGCGTCGGAAACGACGTGGGCGGCCACCAGGCGTTCAGCGAGCTCCTCCAAACGCAACCCTTCCGGGATTGTGACGCGGACAGTGGACGGGGATGCCTTAGCCAGGGCATCCAGGACATCTGGGTATGACATCCCGGTACGCAGCTTGACTTCCCCCACAGCCAGCTGGCCATCACGGCCCGTAATACGGGCGTATATACGGAACGCCAGAGCAGAGTCAATGACCCCTTCGTGCTGAAGCCTCGATGACACGGAAGATATCGTATCGCCCTCTTGTACGGTTATGGTGACTTCTCTGCCGCTCTCAACTCCCTGCTGAGAGATGGAACCAAGGGCAGAAGGCAACGACAAAGCTATTGACAACAAGATGGCTGAAGCTACTGCGACGCCGGCCAAAGGTATCAGCAGCCGTTTCACAACTGGGCTCTACCCACACTGTATGATGACCAGTAAAACTGGCGATCCGCGACGATTCTATCAGAGGGGCAGTGGCATGACAAAGCCTAAGGTCATTGCAATTTTGGGACCCACAGCTGTAGGTAAGAGCCGGTTCGCGTTGTGGCTCGCAACCCATATCGACGGCGAGATAGTATCTGCGGATTCCCGTCAAGTATACCGCCAAATGGATATCGGGACCGACAAACCGTCGCCCGAAGAGCGATCAGCTGTACCCCATCACCTCATCGATATCTCCGATCCCGACGAAACGATAACCGCTGCAGAATTCCGCCGACTTGCCCAGCAAGCCATAAATAGAGTGATTTCGCGGGGCAAGGTCCCCATTTTGGTAGGTGGTACCAATCTATACATAAAAGTGACACTGGAAGGTTGGGAGATACCTCCGGTGCCTCCGGACAAGGATCTCCGAAATCAGCTGGAAGACAAGCTTAAAAGAGAGGGGCTTGAGGCCCTTGTGAAGGAGCTTTTGGCAAGAGACCCTTCCGCTGCGGAACTGGTGGACCTGCGGAACCCCCGACGGGTCGTGCGGGCCTTGGAGGTAGTGCTCCTATCGGGTCGGCCCCTGAAAGATATGCGCCGCATGGGGCCACGGCCCTATCAGGTGCTTAAGATCGGCTTAACTGCACCTAGGCACGAACTATACTGCAGGATCGACCAGCGCATCCACCGCCAGCTGAGCGAAGGTCTGGTGGAAGAAGTGAAGCGTCTTCTGGCTCAAGGATACTCTCCCAGCCTTCCATCTATGAGCGGCCTTGGATATCGACAGCTGACACCCTATGTTTTGGGCAAGGCCACCCTGGAGGCCTGTGTGCGCAGGTTAAAATCCGATACGCACAGATATGCCAGGCAACAAATGAGTTGGCTTAAGCGCGATCCAGAGATACACTGGTTCGATACAACGCGGCCGGGTTGGCAGGACGCAGCCTTGGATTTAGTGCGACGCTTTCTGTCGGATCCACAAACTAGCGCAGTTTAGCACAGAAACTCGAGGAGGGACACCCCAAATGCAGGTATCCCAAAGGCTTGAGCGCATGCCGGAATACGTGTTCGCTGGCTTCGCCCGAACCATAGCCCTCAAACGGGCCCAGGGGGTCGAGGTCATAAATCTGGGCATCGGTGACCCGGACTTGCCCGCACCGGATTTCGTCGTTGAAACGCTATGTCAGGCATCCCATGACGTGAGCAATCAAAAATATCCCGACTACTACGGACACAGCCTCTTCCGTGAGGCTGTAGCCCACTGGTATGAACACCGGTTCGGAGTACAGTTGGACCCTGGCAAGGAAGTGCTAGCGCTGATTGGCTCCAAAGAGGGTACATCTCACGTAGCCCTGGCCCTACTGGACCCTGGCTCCATAGCCTTGGTACCTAGCCCGGGTTATCCCACTTATTTCTTCGGCACGGTCCTAGCAGGGGCAGACTATTGTGAGATCCCGCTTAGAGAAGACAATGGATTTCTGCTGGACCCAGAGACCATCCCGGCCTCTATCCTTTCGAAGGCTCGTGCTCTCTGGCTAAACTACCCGAACAACCCTACGGGAGCTACGGCAAACCTCGAGTACTTTGAAAAGGTGGTCTGGTTTGCTAGACGCCATGGAATTGCTTTGCTTCACGACAACCCGTATTCAGAGATAACCTACGACGGTTATGTCGCTCCCAGCATACTACAGGTACCTGCCGCACGAGAGGTAGCCGTGGAGTTTCACTCCCTCAGCAAGACCTACAACATGACCGGGTTCCGGATCGGGATGGCCGTGGGCAATGAGACGATAATTAAGGCACTGGCCAGGGTGAAATCGCAGATCGATACGGGCATTTTTACACCCATACAGCTTGCGGCAGCAGCAGCCCTTCGAGCAGACCAGTCTTGGTTGAAAGAGCGCAACTTGATCTACCAACGACGACGAGACGCCGCATGTCAGACCTTGTCCAGGAAGGGATGGTTGACGATTGTGCCTAAGGGAAGCATATATGTCTGGGGGCGCTGTCCCCAGGGCCTCACGTCTTCGGACTTTAGCAACTATGTGCTTGATAAAGCAGGTGTATTCGTAACGCCGGGTTCGAGCTATGGTTCCGGAGGAGAAGGATATTTTCGCCTGTCTATTACCGTACCCGACGAACGGCTGTCGGAGGCTCTCAGACGCCTCGAACAGTTATAACCCCCGAGGGCCTATAATTGCTGTATAAGGTCTTGCAGTGAACCAAAGAAACTAGGAGGTATGTTCGGGACGCGAAAAGTCGAACGCGGTTGCGTCGTAGCCGTAGACTTAGGCGACAGAGAGTGGGATCTCGAGTCCAGCATGGAAGAGATGGCCAGCCTGGCCGCCACGGCAGGCGTCGTGGTGGTGGAACGGGTCAAGCAGAGGCTGGATGCTCCGAACCCAGCATATTTTATCGGAAAAGGAAAGGTTGAACAGCTTCGGGCCATCAGGCAACAGCAGTCGTTGGATGTAGTACTCTTCGACGGCGAGCTGTCGCCACGGCAGATGAGGAACTTGGAAAGCGCCCTGAACACTAAGGTCGTTGACCGACCAGGCCTGATCCTCGACATTTTTGCACGGCGCGCGAAGTCCCATGAAGGACGCCTACAAGTAGAACTGGCCCAGCTGGAGTACAGACTCCCTAGGCTGACACGGCTATGGACACACCTATCGCGCCAAGGTGTAGGGGGCGTCGGACTGAGGGGACCAGGTGAGACGCAGCTGGAGATCGATAGAAGGCGGGCCAAGGAGCGGATAGCTCACATCCGTAGGGAACTGGAAGAGATCAGAGCCCACAGGGACCGGTATCGGATGCATCGTAGAGAGGAAGAACTGCCGGTCATCTCCCTCGTGGGCTACACCAATGCCGGAAAATCCACACTCATGCGCCGTCTGTCCGGTGCTGAGGTGCTCGTCGACAACAAACTGTTCTCGACCCTAGACCCCACCAGTCGCCTCATCACATTGCCCAACGGCACAGAGGCAATCCTTACAGATACCGTTGGGTTCATCCAACGGCTGCCAACGGGGCTCGTGGCAGCGTTCAAGGCAACTTTGGAAGAAATAGGAGAGGCATCGGTGCTGGTGCATGTTGTAGACATAACGCATCCCCAGGCGGCATTGATGGTGGCCACGGTGAACCGCGTATTGGCAGAGCTGGGCTTTGGAGACAAACCAGTGGTCATGGCACTGAACAAGGTCGATCGCCTGAAAGATGGAGCAACGCCAAGTGTAACTGCATCGATTCCTCTGGAACCCGGGTATGTCCTTATTTCAGCCGCCTATGGTTGGGGGATCGAATCTTTGTTAGAGTCGATCGAAAGGAAGATATCGGAGGGCCTGGTGCCCATCCAAGCAAAGATACCCTACAACCGCCTGAACGCATTGGATGCCATACGTCGCCGGGGTATCATTGAGAGCCAAGAATTCACGGAGGAGGGCACGCTGGTAATAGGCAAAGTGCCGAAGCGGCTGCTTGCTCAGCTACAGCCCTTCGCCCACCGACGGAGTTAGAAGCATGACATCTCAACACGTCACGCAGCAGGACAGGACGGTGGCCACTCTCGTACATCTGTCAATTTTCCTCAACTTTCTCTTCTTCCTTTCAGGCATTATTGCAGCTTTAGTTGTAGCCCTGCTCTACCGCGAACGTTCGTCCTTTGTGGCCCGACACGCCTTGCAGTCGCTGGCATTCCAGATCGCGCTGGCCGTTGTGGGCCTCCTTGTAATTGCCTTTGTTGTTGCTCTTTGGGTGGGAACCTTCCTAGCATTGGTACCCTGGAGCCTGATGGAACCGTCAGTTCCTCCTGGCACACCTAGGATAGCTCCTTTGGCCGGCCTCTTTCTGTGGGCAGTGACCGTGGGGTGCACAGTGCTAGCCGTCGTTCTACTGGCACTGGCCATCGTGCTGCCCATCGTTGGGGCTATGAGGGCCAGTCGTGGGGAAGACTTCGATTATCCTCTGATAGGCAGGATAGTACCCGCATGGTGGTACCAGCCGGGACTCTAAGCTAGGATTCACACGCCTTCTCGAGGATGCTCCAACAGCGATATCTTCGAAACCCGACGCGCATGCCGACCCCCTTCGAAGGGCGTGTCTAGGAATGTCTTAAGGATCTCTGCTGCAAGGCCTGGTCCCGTGAGTTCGCCCCCTAGACAGAGCACATTGGCATCGTTGTGCGCCCGCGCATAGCGGGCGCTTACTGTTTCAGTGCAGACCGCAGCGCGCACTCCCGGCACCTTGTTGGCAGCTATAGACATGCCCAATCCCGTGGCGCAAACTAAAACCCCTAATTCAGCGCCACCTTGGGCGACCTCGGCAGCGACCTGAACCGCATAGTCAGGGTAATCAACAGATGCATCGTCATGGGTTCCAAAATCTTCCCATGTGTGGCCGAGCTCTTCGACGACTCGTTTCAGGTGCTCCTTAAGCCGGAACCCTCTATGATCGGCACCCAGTGCAATCTTCACGTCTACCTCCGCCGCTCATGCAATAGATTCTCGTAACTTCGCAGCCACAGCCCCCACTTCTACCTTACCTTCGCTGATATGCTTGATATAGGCGTTTGCAAGCAGCTGTACTTCCGGTGCCACCCAATTGTCGTACTTAAGGCTGCACACGCGCACGTATGGCTGGTGCTGAAGTCTCCTCATTAAGGCCAGGGCACCTGGCCCGACTCGACGCCCGTCGGCGACTTTCGACGAGCAAGAAGCACATAAAGTCCCACCCTGCGAGGGAGAGAAGGCAACCAGGGGATTGTCGGAGCCACAAACCACACAGGACTCCACCCTCGGCCGATAGCCCGCAAATCCAAGGACCTTCCACTGAAAGGCTAAAAAGGCCATGGCAGGATCCTTCCCTTGTTCGCAAATCCTGAGAAACGACATAAGAAGCTTGAAAAGCTCCAGGTTTTCTTCGCCCTCATGAACAAAATAGTCGACCATTCGAAGCGCTTCAAAGGCGTATGACAGGAGGAAAAGGTCGTCCCTTATCCTCCGAAATGGCTGATCCATGCGGACTTGGCCTACCAGGTAGAAATTTCTGCCCTGCACGAGCTGTAAGGTGACATAAGTGAGTGGCTCCACGTGCCCTGCGAGACGGCTCGAAACGCGGCGTGCCCCCTTCACCACTGCCCTGAGCTTACCCTGATGGGGGCTAAACAGAGTTATGATCCTATCGGCCTCGCCGAAATTCGAATGGCTGATAATGAGCCCTTCTGTTCTGAAGGTCCTTTCCCTTGCGGGCATTCCAGTTTTCACTCCTCAGCCCATTATAAGCTTCCACAGCTCTTGACGTATAGTCTGACGTCTGCTAGCATGACGCTACAGCAGGCGAATAGGATGGAGGCCCTGAGGGATGGCAAAGGCGCTTAAAGACCACCTGGAACGTCTCCTATCGGCGAGTCAAGGCTCAGTCGCAGCCGTAATCGGCGATGAAGGCACTGTCATCGAAGCAACTTCTAATGACGAAACTATCGACGTAGAGGCTCTGGCGGCCTTGGCATCCAGTGCTCTGGGAGTGACTGCGGCGACTGCCCTGGAATTGAACAAGGGTTCGGTGAAGGAGATATTGCTCCACTTCGACAACGACCTGATGGCAATAGGCCCGCTGGAAAGCGGCCTGTCCCTGGTAATTTTCGCTCCAGTGTCTAGTCTGGGGATCGTGCGATATGCGATGAAAAAGTACCGGACTGCTATAGCCGAAGCCGTGGCTAGCTTAGTGTGACCTGGGGAAGAACCTCTTTGTAGCCTCGTCCCGCACTCTGTCATAAACTTGGCGCAAGGGAACCCCTAGGTCCCGGGCAAGGCTCGCACAGTCTTCATACTCGGGACTCACCTCTACGGCATGACCCCCGAGCTCCTTTACCTTGACGCGCACTGGCCCAAGGCTCGAAAGGAACTGTTCTGTTCGCCTAATAGCTGCGTGGCGCTCGACAGGCAGGACCCTCACGCCCAAGGTGGTGGTCAACCTGAGAACGTTTTCCACCAGTTCGTGTGTCATCCATCTATAGGCCAACAGGGCTAGCTTTATCGCAGGCCTGTTCTTCTTCATCTGTATGGGGGTAAAGTACACATCCAGCGCCCCTGACGCCAACAGCTGTTCCATGGCAAAGCCCAGTTCCTCACCCGTCATGTCGTCGACGTTCGTCTCCAGTACCACCAGGTCATCGGATCTGACAGGCACTACAACATCGCCCAGCACAGCCCTCACACAGTTCGGCCACGGTAAGTGGTGGGATCCTATCCCATAACCCACTTTTGCAATCCGCATCCTGGGGACGTCGAAGCCCGCTAACGATGCAATTAGGCTAGCCCCTGTAGGCGTAACTAATTCGGCTCGCACGTCTTCCCAATATACGGGTGCCCTGACAGCCGCTAGGATCTCCATAGTGGCGGGCGCTGGCAGCGGAAGTTTTCCATGGGCAGCATCTACGAAACCTCTCCCCAGAGGCAGAGGTGTGGCGTAGACGTCCACTACACCCAGTGCGTCCAAGGCTACCACCGTGCCAACCACATCGACTATGGCATCCACTGCACCGACCTCGTGGAAATGCACTTCGTCGACTTTGACCCCATGCACCTTCGCTTCAGCCGATGCTAACATCTCAAAGGCCCGCCGGGCCCGCGTCCTGGCACGATCCGATATCTTGCCTTTTTCTAGGATTTGCAGTATATCGCTGAAAGTGCGGTGGGCTTGTTCGCCTTGCCAGTGCACCTTCACCGCGGTACCCGTCAAGCCTCCAGACGCTTGTCTGTGAGCCTCCAAGGTAACTTCCCCAATACCCAAAGACGCGATCGCCTGCTGAACATCATCTAGCGAGGCTCCCAGGTCAAGGAGGGCCCCGAGGATCATATCCCCTGCTGCGCCCGAGTAGCAGTCAAACAGTAGCGCTGGCATGCTTCCTCCGGGCCCGCAGCTGTCCACAAGCGGCATCGATGTCTAATCCCATGGGAGCCCTCACTGTGCACGGAATGCCATGGGCTGCCAAGATCTCTCTGAACTCTTCGGTGACCTCCTGTGGTGGTGGAGAGAAGGGAGCACCTTCCACTGGATTTACGGGAATAAGGTTCACGTGGCATAACAGGCCCTTCAGCAGCCCTGCCAGTTCTCGGGCGTGGGCCGGCGCGTCGTTGAAGGAACGCAGCAAGACATATTCGAAGGTAACACGGCGCTTAGTGAGCTGCACATAGTGGCGGCAAGCATCCAGTATTTCCTGAATGGAGTACTTGGTCGCTACGGGCATAATCTGTCGACGTAACCTATCGTTGGGTGCATGGAGCGAGACAGCTAGCCCTACCTGAAGCGGCACATCGGCCATTTCCCGAATGCGATAGGGGATGCCAACCGTGGAGACAGTAATATGGCGGGCCCCGATAGACAAGCCTCTTGGGTGGTTGAGTATAAAAATCGCCTTCCAAAGATTGCTCCAGTTTTGCAGGGGCTCTCCCATCCCCATGAAGACCAAGTTGTTAAGCCGCCTGCCCATATCCCGTGCCACCCGTGCAGCTTCTACAGCCTGCCTCACTATCTCGCCACAGTGTAGATTGCGTACCAACCCCGAAATCCCGGTGGCGCAAAAGGCACAGCCAAGCCCACAACCCACCTGTGTGGAGATGCAGGCTGAGACTCGATCGGCATAAACCATTACGACCAACTCTACGGTCTCTCCATCCTCCAGTTCCAAAACCAGCTTCCTGGTGTCCCCTGAAACAGATATCGCACTAGCAGCCACCTTGTTGGTCAAGGGGGCCGCTAAGCCAGCCAGCTGCTCACGGAAGTCGGAAGGAAGGGTGGTTATCTCGCGCAGATCCGCGACCAGCCCACGGTAAAGGCCATCCCACACCTGGACAGCTCGGTAGCGCGGCTGGCCAAGCTCGGCTACAACCTTCTCCATATCTTGTAGCGACAATGAAAAGAGATCTATCATGGCGAAATCATTATACAGTGAGCGCCCACCGGCTCTGCTATAATGCGGATTAGAGATAACAGAGCAGTTGTAGGGAAAGCCGGAGAGGTGATGGAACATTGGCCGGTCACTCGAAATGGGCCCAGATAAAGCGCCAGAAGGCAACCATGGATGCCCGGAGGGGTCAGGTGTTCACCAAACTGGCCAGGGAAATAGCGGTAGCGGTCAGAGAGGGTGGACCCGATCCCGACGCTAATTACAGGTTGCGCCTAGCTGTCCAGAGGGCGAAAAGGGAAAACATGCCATGGGAGAACATCGAACGGGCCATCAAGCGCGCCGCGGGAGACACAACGAGCAGCGCCTATGAAGAGGTCATTTACGAGGCCTATGGCCCGAAGGGCACTGCCATACTCATCCAGGCTCTGACGGACAATCGGAACCGTACCGTCAGCGAGCTTCGAAGCATAATCACCAGAGCTGGAGGCAACATGGCGGAGGCAGGTGCTGTTGCGTGGCTGTTCGATGCCAAAGGGCTCATCGTTGTTTCGACAGCTGGTCGAGATCCTGAAGAGACTGCCCTTCGGGCCATCGATGCTGGTGCGGACGACCTTAGGTTGCTTGATCAAGAGATAGAGATCTACACTGAACCTTCAGAGCTCAAACGGATCGAAGAGGCCCTAAGGGAAGCAGGCCTAGAGGTCGTGTCAGCCGAGAGGACCATGGTGCCCAAGGCAATGGTTTCTCTGGAAGCCGAGGACGCTGCCCAGGTACTGAAGTTACTTGAACGGCTTGAAGAGCTAGACGATGTCCAGCAGGTCTTCACTAATCTCGACATTCCTGAGGAGCTAGCCACTGTAGGTGGAGGAAGTTAGCGGTGCGGATCCTGGGCGTGGACCCTGGCACGGCAACCTTAGGTTATGGCGTTATCGACGACGACGGAAGCGGGCACTACCGTGCAGTGACCTACGGTGTAATATCGCCTGCTCGAAACGTGCCCCTTCCCGAACGCCTTTTGGAAATCTACACGCGCCTGCAGGATACCATACGTCGCTGGCAGCCGCAGGAGACAGCTGTCGAGCTCCTTTACTTCGGTCGGAACGCTCGCACCGCCATCGCGGTCGGCGAGGCCAGGGGCGTAACCCTGCTAGCTATAGCCAGCGCAGGCCTACCCATATGGGAGTACACTCCCATGCAGGTGAAACAAGCCGTGGCCGAGGTCGGAACGGCCGACAAGAGCAGGGTGCAACAGATGGTCCAACTAATACTCCAGTTGGACCATGCCCCTAGGCCTGACGACGCAGCCGATGCCTTGGCCATCGCCCTCTGCCATGCCGTCCATCGGGGAGCCGAGCTTGCCCTCGAAGCAAAGCCCTAAAGATCTAGACACCCGAAGCCGACCGCGGAGGACTCGCCTAGACGTGCTCCTCGTACAGAAGGGTCTAGCGAGAAGCCGGGAAGAAGCCCGGCTCCTGATTCTGGAGGGCCGGATCCGCATCGATAGCCACCAGGCGCTGAAACCCGGTAGTCTAGTCCCGTCGGAGGTCTCTATACATGTAGCCCCCGGCCCTAGATACGTGAGCCGTGGAGGTTACAAGCTAGCGCATGCCCTGAGAGCCTTCGCAGTTCCAGTGGCGGACAGAGTAGCTGCAGACGTGGGTGCCTCTACGGGAGGATTTACGGACTGTCTACTGCAGCATGGGGCCCGCAAAGTGTTTGCTATTGACGTGGGCTACGGTCAGCTGGCATGGAAACTTCGACAAGACCCGCGAGTGGTCGTGATGGAACGAACCAATGTCAGATACCTGGCTACACTACCCGAACCGGTCGATCTTGTCACCATCGACGTCTCCTTCATATCGCTTCGGCTGGTCCTGCCTGTAGTAGCCGTCTGGCTTAAGCCCGATGGTAATATCATAGCCCTGGTGAAGCCACAGTTCGAGGCCGGACGCGAGCAAGTTGGCAAAGGCGGCGTGGTGAAAGATGTCGAAATACATCGGGCCGTGCTACGGACCGTGGCCACATATGCGTCTGATCAAGGCCTATTTGTCCACGGGGTCACGTTGTCCCCTTTAAGAGGGCCAGCAGGCAACCGCGAGTTCTTCCTTTGGCTGAAAAAGAGTCCGCCTGCTGAGTTCGATCTGGAGGCCCAAATTGAGAAAATCACCTCCCAGGAGGCGAGCAAGGCGTGAGGTTGGGTCTTGTAATAAACCCTGAGCTAGATGAAGCGAGGACCTTGGCCCTCCAGATTCAGGCCGTGGCAACACGCCTGGGATCGCCATCCTGGCGGGCAACGGCAGATGACGTAGTTTGCGGCAGAGTCGACCTCGGAGACACAGAACTATTACTGATAATGGGAGGGGACGGCACGATATTGAGGGTGGCCAGGGTGGCAGCCAAGTACAGCCTCCCAGTTATGGGGGTGGGTTTCGGTCGCCTGGGTTTCCTGGCAGAGGTCAGTCCGCCTGCCATTGTGCACCGAATCGGAGAGGTAATAGCTGGACGGTTTTGGGTTGAAGAGCGGCTCATGATCCGAGCCAGTGTGGTGCGCACTACTGGAGGAGAAGAGGGCCCTTTCGATGTTCTGAACGACGTAGTAGCGGGGCGCGGCACCCTGGCCAGGGTCGTGGACACCACCCTTAGTGTTGACGGGGAGTACGTAACTACTTTCGTTGGGGACGGTGTAATAGTGTCCACGCCAACAGGTTCAACGGCCTACTCCCTTGCTGCCGGCGGCCCCATCTTGGACCCAACTCTGAAGAATATACTCATCACACCCATAGCCCCACATCTTACCTTCCTGCGCTCCTTGGTACTCCCGGACACCGCCGTCGTGGAACTATCTGTCACCTCTAAAGTGGATGCCAGCCTGAGCATCGACGGACAGGTAGACCTGAAGCTGGGACGAGATGACACCGTGCGAATAACAAAAAGCCCCCTTGTGAGTCGGTTCGCTCGCGTAAATCCGCCGAGCTACTTTTACCGCTCGCTCTCACAGCGTTTGCGGCGCTGGGAGCGCACGAGGTTTGCAGGATGGCCGGAGCCGTGACCTCAGAACGCCTCTTCAGCCACTGGCCCAACCTTCTGGCATCGGAAGGCTTAGTTTGCGGCATCGATGTTGGTTCCTCAGCAGTGCGCTACGTCTTGTGCGATCTGGACGGAAATATACTGACCAAAGGCCGCACGGACATGGGCCTGGGTAGGCCCAATGAGGTGGTGGATGCACTCTTTGACCATATATCTTCTCGGCTGAATGCCCTTCATAGAACGCCAGACTCTATAGTGAGGATCGGAGTCAGCTTCAGCGGCGTAGTCCATCCGAAGTCTGGCAAGGTGCTTTGGTCTCCCCCACTGCCAACATGGGAACACTTCGATCTGAAGGCAGCTTTCGAGGCCTGGAGGACCGCGGTGGTCGTCGCCAACAACGCCAACGCCGGTGCCGTTGGTGAGGTGCTTTTCGGCGCGGCGCGAGACTTCCGCAACGCTGCTTACATACACTTGGGACAAGGCATCGGTCTCGGAATCTTCAACGAAGGGAGGCTCTATACGGGTGCAAGGGGGTTCGCCGGCGAAATTGGCCATATGCAGGTCGCCGACGGAGGCAGACCCTGTAGGTGTGGCGGCAAGAATCATCTGGAAGGCCTGGCTGGATCGTTCCTTTTCAGCGACACACCTCTGGAATCGCAACCCGGGCCGGAGGCCTTGCAGGCCAGCGTGGACGCAGCCCTCCGAGGCATAGAGCCTTTCGCAGGACGGCTTCGTGTCTTGTCGGGCCGGCTCAGCGAAGCCATCACCCAGCTATGGCTAATTCTTGCTCCTGACGTTGTGGTGATCGGAAGCCAGTCGCCAACTCTCAACAATTTGCTGGCTCGAGAAGCTTCCACGCTGGACCAAGAGTGGCCCTTCGAGAGAGCAGGGGTCCGCAAGCTGGTTGTACCTGCTGCCATGCCAGGGGAATCCGAACTGTACGGTGCCCTGGGTTTGGCGCTCTTGAGCCTAAGCACGTAGCCTTGTCTACTGCGAATTCCATATAATTAGGTATCATGCAGATGACATTCCAACCTAGGTGATATGATGGACGTCACTCCCGAAGTTCGCGACCTCCAGGTGAGTTTAGCCCATCTGGAGTACCTTGCCAACTGGCTGTTAGAGTTACAGCAGCCCGTCGACATTACAGGCTTAGTGATAAAGTACACTGATATCCTCAGGGAAGAAGCAGGCATTGAGGACAACGAGTAACTTCACGGGTGGATACTGGTGATGACTACTGGGCAGATAACTTTCAACGGAACCGAAAGGGAGCAGGAAGTCGCGCAACTCATTTTTAGGGTCATGGTAGCGGGGGCTTTGCTCTTCGCGAGCAACGCTCCGATACGCAGACCCCTGGATGAGTTAGTAGAGTTTCTTGCTGATAACTTAGGACTGAGCCGCGAGGAGGCCCAGGATTTGACGTTGGCTTCCTTGAACGCCAACCAGCATATCTTCGCGCTGGAAGAGCTTGACGGGATGACAGTGGTAGCTACCACGAAGGCTGGGAAACCCCCGGCCCCAGTGGGAGGACCTGACACGCGGCACATGCTTGTATCCAGACTTTACGAGCCTCCACCCGAAGCAGTCCGAGTTCCTGTTGAGCCAACATACAAGACGTGGCCAGAAGAGGCCTGGCCCGAAAAGACGGCGGAGGCACCTGAAGCGGCTGTAGAACTGACCGAAGCCCGGGTCACAGCAGCGCCTCCAGGGCTAACAAGGCCAGCGGTCACGCCCACCAAGGTGCGCGTAGCTCCCGATGTTGTTGTAGACCTCACCAAATCGACTGCTGATATCGTGACCGAGTACGGGCCCTATATCGAGAAAATCCTTGTGAAGGCGCTTTCAGAAGATGTGCGCTTCGTTCGGTTCGGCCGTCTGTGGTTTCTGGAACAAGGCCTCATGCGGTTCAGCAAGGGCGATGTGAAGAGGATCCGGGAGTGGATACGGGAAGTGGTAAGGCCCCTTACTGACGTTGAGATCCTTGAACTCATGGGTCGGAAGCCTACCGAAAGGGATTTTGAGCTGACGCGGTTTTCACTGAATGTCAAGCTGGCGCGAGAGAAGGGCTTTGAGTTTGTCGGCACAGAGAACCACCGGCTATGGGCTACCGACGAGCTTCCACCCATAGGGTTGCAAAGACGACGACCGGCCGAGATCGGCCCTGATCTCCGTCACCTGGAAGACCCGCAGTTTGAGCCGTTGCCGGAGGGCCCCGTGCAATCCTGGACCCACACCATCACCTGGTTCGAATTCGAAAACGGAATTCTTCCTTTCGACGGCTCTGCGAAATCGATCCTTCCCAAGCCATTCCTCGAAGACCAGAAGAGCGCAGTGCTTATGTTCGACTCCCCTCAGCTAAGGGCATCCTACCTCGTGGAACTCCATTACCCGACGCCGAGCCGGGGTGGATGGATATCGGGCCTGGAGGCTTTCTTCCAGGAGGCACTTATACCAGGTGCTGTGGTGACGGTGCGCCCGACGGCCGAGGAGTACGTGTTCGTTATCGAGTACACGAAAGTACCACAACAGCATGCTCAGCTGCTCACATACGATGAAAAGAAGCGAAGGTTCCAGTTCAAAACTGTGACCTATAGCTGCGAAGTGGATCAGTCGATGTTGCTGACAGCTGCAAGGTTTGGGCGCCTAGATCGAACAGAACGGCTGGACGATAGCGCACGGCGCCGCCTGGAGACGGTTGTCGCTTGGGCCTTCCACATAGTGGGCGAACCAGTCGAAGATGAGCGACTCATGGCCTTTCTCCAGGACCTACACCCAGTTGTCAACATTGAAAGACCCTTCAACCGTGCATATCTTAAGCACCTGCTCGCTAGCGGACAGGTAGCTCAGGTGACACAAAGCACGGAAGACGAAGATCTGTTCTTCTTCTCTACGAGAGACGAGGCATAGAGGTGTACATGACACTGGCCGAGAGGCTCAAACGTCTTTCGCCAACCGAGATCGATAAGGCCGAGCTGAACTTCCTTTCCGACTTGTCGCGGGGCGAGCTAGCTGAGTTTCAGCTGGCTTTGTCCGAACTTGGCGAGGAAGCACGCTGGCATCTAGTGAGACGAATCGCTGACCTGGCTATCACAAGGTTCGATGAAAATTATGAACGCGCGCTTTTAGCGCTACTCCAGGATCCCTCAGCGCGAGTGCGCCAGGCAGCCGTTCATGGTTTGCAGGACGAGGTATCCCCTTCCAGGGCTCGGGCGCTCGTGACTGCGCTCCAATCGGAGAGGGATCCAACAGTGAGGATGGCACTCCTCGAGGCCATGTCGGAAATCACTTTGGCCGATGTCCGAGGAGAACTCCCCGACGGATTGGTATCCTCCCTGTGCGCAGAGCTCGAGCGTGTGGCCCAAGACCCATCGGAGTCGAAGCCCATGAGACGAGCTGCACTTTTGGCGCTAAGCTATTACTCCGATAACCCAGTGGCCCGTAAGCTGATCGACGAGTTCTACGTTAGCCCAGACTTGGCAGATAGGGCTACAGCCATCGCCTGTATGGGCAGGACTGTAGATGCCGAGTATCTCCCAGCCATCCTCGAGGGTCTCTCAAGCTCGGAGCCTTCCATAAGGTTCGAGGCAGCCATCGCGGCTGGAGAGCTAGAAGCCGAGGAGGCCGTAGAAAAACTTGTCCCTTTGATTTACGATACGCATACGGAAGTGGCCTTGGCAGCTATCGATTCCCTTGGCAGCATCGGCACCAGAGAGTGCATCCGGGTACTACAGGCCCTGGCCGAGGGCGACGATCTCGATCTGGCTCCAGCTGCTGAAGAAGCGCTCTCCTACGCCCTCTGGAAGCTTCATGGAAGCATCTGACAGCCCCCGCCATCGGCAGCTAGCGCTGAATTTCGAGGCTCTCATGAGCGTCGCCGCTCGCAGTCTTCCCCCGGCCTATCCAGTAACCCCTACGCCGGGACGTATTTCCTTCTCTTACGGACTCTGCGCCCCAGAGAGTTTCGTGCCCGAGGTGCTTGCCGAGTGCGCTAGAACCGTACTGAGTGAGGAACCAGTCAAAGCGCTCCAATACGGTCCTTCACAGGGAAGCCCCCGGTTGATCAGGAGCCTGGCCAACTTCCTGCAAACCCGAGGAATGCCGGTGGATGGATCGACACTGATCATCACCACAGGGTCTATGCAGGCGCTCGAGCTGGCCGCTCAGTTGCTGGTCGACCCCGGAGATGCAGTTATAGTAGAGGCCCCCACTTTCATGGGAGCTTTGGAGATTTTCCGAAAGGTTAGGGCCCGGATCTGTTCCGTGCCTCTTGACGGAAGCGGTCTAGACCCTCACGTACTGGCTAACGCCGTCAAAAAGTTGCACGACGAGGGCTCAGTCCCAAAGCTCCTCTACACCATACCAACCTTTCAAAATCCCTCGGGACTTACTACGTCGCTAGATCGTCGCAAGGCGATACTAGCAGTGGCTCGCGACCACAATTTACCCATTGTGGAAGACGACGCCTACCGAGAGATCTGGTTTTGGAATACGCCGCCCCCGTCGTACTTCAGCCTAGATCCCAATTGGACCATCTATCTGGGAACTTTTTCGAAGCTACTGGCCCCTGGGTTGCGCATCGGCTGGCTGGCAGCCGCCCCGGAAATCGTGCCGCGGATACTAGCGTTAAAGAGAGATGCCGGCTCTAGCCCCTTCGTTGCTGATCTAGTGGCAACCTTCATGGCACGGCACGATTTCGAGGCCCATTTGGGAAAACTGAGGGATATATACAGAAGGCGGTCGGAACTTGCCCACCACTCTGCCGAACGGCATTTGCAGGATAGAGCCCGCTGGCAACAGCCGGCCGGGGGCTTCTTCCTCTGGGTGGAAGTGCCTGGTGTCAGCGACAGGAAATTGCTTCAGGCCATGGCTCGTCACGGCGTGGAGGCAATCCCGGGGTATCAGTGCTTCGCGGATTGGTCGGAGACACCCTATCTCCGCATTGCATACAGCTCTATCCCCACGGACGAGATCGACCCAGGGATGGAGAGGCTCGCTAAGGCACTGGAGGCGTGCCAGGGGTGAAGATTGAGGTCGAGGAGTTTTCCGGCACTGCTGACAGCTGGGACGAGCGTTGCGCCAACTATCCCATAACTCATCTCCTACAGTCTTACGGATGGGGTGAGGTCAAGCGAACCTCTGGCTGGACCCCATTGCGCCTGACTGCCCATGACGACGATAAGAAGGAAGTAGGGTGCGTACAGTTACTGCTCAAGGGACCCCGCGGGTTCCGTTTCGCGTACATTCCCAGGGGACCGGCTCTAGCCGATGTGGGCTACCTAGACCCTATGCTTCTATCGCTGGAAAACGCCTGTCGCCAAGTAGGGGCTGGATCCATCATTGTGGATCTTCCTATACCAGATTTAGACGTGGTCTTCCCCGCGGGGTGGAAGGCGACACAGCCAGTTCAGCCGTGTGCCACACTGATGGTCGATTTGGATACCCTCGATCTCATGCTGGCTCGCATGCGCCCGAAGACGCGCTACAACATCCGTTTGGCCCAGAAGAGGGGAGTCACAGTAGCGCGGCGCTACGATGCGTCCGCAGTCCAAGAGTTCTACACTCTTCTTGTGGATACAGCCCGACGCGACGGTTTCGGCATCCATCCAATAGAATACTACGAGGAATTCTGGCATCAATTTGTGACCAAGGACAGGGCTGTTATACTCACTGCCAAGCTTGACGCAGAACTATTGGCTGCCCTTGTTGTTGCCATGTGGGGAAAACAAGCATACTATCTCTACGGAGCGTCGGCATCTGTGGGCCGCCAGCATATGGCTAGCTACCTGCTGCAGTGGGAAGCTATGAAGTGGGCCATGGAACGAGGCTGTCGGAGCTATGATCTGTGGGGGGTTCCACCCAACGCGGCGCCAGACATGCCCGAGGAGGCCATCGAGGCCATGAGGGTTAAAGAAGGTGGCTTGTGGGGGGTGTTCAGGTTTAAGGCCGGGTTCGGTGGGCACCTGCACCGGTTCATAGCTGTTCGGCGAGAACTGAACTTGCGCGGCCGCGCAATCGCCCTTCTGGCATCGCTGAGGACGCGGTGAGACTGAGCAAACTACTCAAGGTTGCCGGGTTGCAGTCCACAACTTGGGTGGATCCCGAAGTCGAATATATAACCTCGGATTCCAGACAGGTCCGCCCCAATACTCTTTTCGTAGCTGTTGCCGGAGCCCGACACGACGGGCACGAGTTCGTTATGGAAGCGGCCAGTAGGGGAGCTGAGGCAGCGGTAGTCGAGAAGCCCGTAGATGCCACGTTGCCCTTGGTCCTGGTCCCCAATACCCGTATAGCCTTTTCCAGGCTCTCAGCAGCTATCCACGGCTTTCCGGCGAGGCAGCTCATCACCATAGGCGTTACTGGCACCGACGGTAAATCCACCACGTGCCTACTGATAGCACACCTTTTGGAAAAAGCTGGAATTCCGTCAGGGGCTATAACCACCGTGGGGGTTTGGCTGCGGGGCAAATTGTCCCCAAACCCTGGGCGACAGACTACCCCGGAGGCATGCGAGATCCATTCAATCCTGGCGGACATGCAACGCACCGGTATTCAGGCAGCGGTCATAGAGTCTACATCCCACGGGCTTGCCCAGCACCGCGTAGCCGATTGCGATTTCACTATCGGTGTCTTCACCAATGTGACCCACGAGCACCTAGATTACCACGGGAGTCTCGAGCAGTATCGTCGCGATAAGGCCAGACTCATCGAGCTGGTGAACGCATCAACGAAAGGGTCCACCAGAGCAGTAGTTCTGAACCGAGACGATCCCACCTTTCCCTACTATCTGGGATGGGCTTTGGCCCCGGTCATTTCCTACTCACGGAATGGAAACGCCACTGTATCGGCGCACATCATCGCCAGCGACATACGAGGGACCCTCATAGACTTACACTACGGCGATGAGCGCGCACAGGTGCACCTTGCCCTGCCAGGCACCTACAACGTCGATAATGCCTTGGCAGCAGCCAGTGTGGCTTTCGCGCTCAGGGTACCACTCTCCGCCATCGGACATTCCTTCAAGACAGCGCCTTCTGTGCCTGGCCGGATGCAGTTGGTTAACCAGGGCCAGCCCTTTACAGTCATCGTTGACTATGCCCATACACCCGAGGCTTTCCGGCGCATCCTTCCCATGGCGAGATCGCTCGCCAAAGGTAGAATGATATGCGTTTTCGGAAGTGCTGGTGAGCGAGATAAGCTGAAACGAGCCATCCAAGGCGAGATCGCCGGCACGTACTGCGACATTGTTGTCCTGACAGACGAGGACCCTAGGACGGAGGACAGATGGCAGATCATTCACGAGATAGCGTCGGGGGTAGAGCGTGCAGGGAAAGCTAAAGGAAACGGCCTGTTGATGGTGCCTGACCGCCGAGAGGCGATCGCTACGGCCCTTGGCCTTGCCCAGGAGGACGACGTAGTACTGCTTTTAGGCAAAGGCCATGAAACCAGCATCGAATATGCAAATGGAAGTGAGCCGTGGAACGAAGTCGAGGTGGTCAGTGCGTTCCTTAGGGAGATGGGTTACAATGAAGGCCCCTTCTCTCCCTGAAACTTCGGGGGAGGAACCCACAGCCGATGACGCGATAGTAGCTTCGGCCAAGGAGGCTCTGAAGCGAATTCGCTTGCCCAGAGAAAGGAGCTCGAGGCCTCTCCTGATCATCATGACCGGCCTACCGGGAACAGGCAAGAGCTTCGTTGCCACCATTCTGGCAAAGTCCATAGGGGCAGCAGTGATCCGGACAGATTTCGTTCGAAAGGTGCTCTTTCCCAAACCCCGCTACACATCTCATGAGAGCCGCATCGTATACCAGGTGGCACATCGCATGACTGACCTGCTCATCTCACAGGGTATATCAGTGATTTTCGATGGTACCAACCTCCGAGAGGAGTACCGTCGAATCCTCTACGAGATTGGCAAGTCCAGGGGCGCTAGAGTAGCTGTGGTCAGAACAACAGCCCCTGAAGAGGTGGTAATGTCTCGACTGGAGGGCCAGCAGCGCGGTCAGCTGCGGAGGTACTACTCGGATGCTACATGGGACGTTTACCAGGCCTTCAAGCAGGTGGAAGAACCGGTACAGCTCCCCCACTGGACAGTCGACACGGGGAAAGAAACTGCGGATATACTGAAGGATATAATTGCAGAGCTGAGAAAGAACCAAGACAACGAAGCTACGTGAAACAGCTGCTCTTTTGGACAATAGCAGTCATTGCTTTTCTGGTAGCCTGTTCACCTGAAGCTATCAACACAAGTCCTACTGGGCAGAACTCGGTGCCCGGAGTGTCGGCGACGGCGGTAGGCAACCTTAGAAGCGTATTGCAGGTTGCACCGCAGCTTCCCGGGAAGTTGGCCGTCACCACGCCGGATGGCATCGCGATCTTACAGGGGGGCGCGAAGACTCTCCTGTCAGCCAAATCTGCACAACAGCCGGCCCTTTCACCCGATGGAACTTTGATCGCCTTTGTCGTGCGAGGCGACAGCTATGCCGACCTGTACTTTATGCGACTTCCCGACGGTGAGCCGCAGCAACTTACCAAGAATAAGAGCCCTTTACCTCAGGGCTCACAAGGATACGTGCTGAACAGCGTCTGGGCTTTTAATCCCTGTTGGCTCGACGGGCAAAGGCTTGCCTATTTGAGCGACGCCGGCACGCCTGATCTGGCCCTGTGGCAGGTAGACCTGTCGGGACGGAGGAGCCGGCTGGCAATGTCGCCACCAGGCACACGAGGCCTGGGAAAGCCGTCGTGCGCACCAGATGGATCGAGAATTGTCGCGTCCGCCTTCAGCGATGACACCACCCAACTATGGCTTCTTGACCTTCGGTCAGGCATCTGGAAGAAGCTAACCGATGTGCCCCGAGGAGCCTACGATCCGGCATGGTCCCCACAAGGCGATCTCATCGCCTTTGCCGGAAGGAACGCTGAAATGGGCACCGACATATGGCTTACAACAGCTGCTGGTGCCGGCCCGCAACGTATCACAGATCTCGCAACCGCTCGTTCACCCGCCTGGTCTCCTGACGGGCAGCGGCTTGCGTTCCTTGTGGAAGACCGGGGTATCTTCAATCTCTGGACTGTGGCGCTCACATTTAACCCTGACGGATCGCTAACTGTATCGCGCCCCGAACAGATAACCTTCAACCTGCCAATAGACCCCAACGGGGGCGTCTCGTGGTCGCCTTAGACGCTATCGTCGTCCAAGACGATCCTTATATGGAGCTCGCGCAACTGCTCGTCACTCACCGGCGACGGGGCATCTGTCATGAGGTCCATAGCACTCTGCGTCTTGGGGAAGGCAATCACTTCTCGAATCGTAGTTTCGTCTGCCAACAGCATGACGAGCCGATCGATGCCAGGTGCTATTCCTCCATGCGGAGGGGCGCCATAGTCGAAGGCTGTAAGCAAATGTCCGAACCGCTGGTGCACCTCCTCCTGACTGTAACCTAAGAGAGCAAAAACTTTGTTCTGAAGCTCGCGCCTATGGATCCTGATGCTCCCGCTACCGAGCTCATATCCGTTACAGACAATGTCGTAGGCCTTGGCCCGCACCCTGTGAGGCTCGCGGTCGAGCAAATCTATGTCTTCGTCGAAGGGAGCTGTGAACGGGTGGTGTACAGCGTAGAAGCGGCCCTCCTGTTCGTTCCATTCCAGCAGAGGAGGTTCAAGGATCCAAGCAAACGCCATCACGGAGTTGTCGAGCAAGGACAGCCTTCGGGCCCACTCTAAACGCATCTTCCCAAGGACTTCAGCCACAACGGGCCTCTGATCGGCCACCAGGAGGAGCAGGTCACCCGTGGCCCCACCAAGCCTCAGCCTCATCTCATGCATCACATCCGAACTATAGTATCTAGATATAGGCGATCGAAATCCCTCGGCTTCGACGGCGACCGTGACTAGTCCCCTGGCGCCCCATTCGCGAGCCATCTCGGTAAGCTCGTCAACCTGTCTACGAGTGATCCCAGATCGGCCGGGTACAGCTATGCCTCGCACGACGCCACCGTTTGCTATTACTTCCCGGAATACACCGAACTCCCCGCGCATAGCTAGGTCACTTACATCTCGTATCTCCAACCCGAACCGCAAATCGGGCTTATCTGTTCCGAATCTATCGATGGCTTCTAGGTACTTGATCCTCGGAAAGGGTTTGAAGAGAATCCTCTTGTCCGTAAGCTGCTCTACCAGGCTTGTAAACAGCTCTTCAATGAGGCTCAGGATGTCTTCTTGATCAACAAAGGACATCTCCAGGTCAAGCTGGGTAAACTCGGGCTGGCGATCAGCCCTAAGGTCTTCGTCTCGAAAGCACCTGGCGATCTGGTAATAGCGTTCGAAGCCCGCCACCATGAGAAGCTGTTTGAGCTGCTGGGGGGACTGAGGAAGCGCATAAAACTTTCCGGGATGCAAACGGCTGGGGACCAAATAGTCGCGTGCACCTTCCGGTGTGCTCTTGATCAAGATGGGCGTTTCAACCTCCACAAAGTCGCGCTGATCCAAAAAGTCGCGGATGTACTTGATGACCCTGTGGCGTAGCATCAGGTTTCGTTGCATCCGGGGTCGCCTCAGGTCCAAGTAGCGGTACTTCAGGCGGGCGGCCTCGTCGATGTTGCCCGTATCGCTCGAATAGAAGGGCGGCACCTTAGAGGCATTCAGAATTTCGAGGTCCTCTGCCAAAACCTCTATCTCGCCTGTAGGCAAGTTGGGGTTCTCCGTGCCCGCTGGCCGGCGTTCGACACGTCCCATTACACGCGCCACATATTCGGGCTTCAAATCTTTGGCAGCCTGGTGGGCCTCATGGGATATCAGAGGATTGAACACCACCTGTGTTACCCCCCACCGGTCCCGGAGGTCTACAAAGATCAAACCCCCGTGGTCTCTCCGGCGGAAGACCCACCCGAAGAGGGTTACCCTTTTCCCCGCATCCGATGATCTCAACTGCCCACATGTGATCTCTTTGGCCACGCTTCGAGCTCCTTCATGAACTCTTAATTTGCTCCCAAAGTTCCCGGACACGCTCTGCAGGGGCATCCCCTAAGGATGTACTCTCAGCCGATAGGGCTTCTACAAGCCGGCGTAGACGGTCTGTGAACTTCCTATTGGCAAGCCGCAAGGCTTCCTCGGGGTCCACCCGAAGCCACTGGGCTAGTTTCACCAGGGCAAGAAGCAGGTCTCCAAGCTCTTCCCGCAAGTCACCCCCGGTCGCTGCCTCTAATTCCGCCAGCTCTTCCTTCACCTTAGCCATGGCTTCCGCCTTGGATGGCCATTCGAACCCCAGCTTCTGAGCACGCCTAAGGAGCTCATTAGCATAAGCAAGCGCAGGCATACCAGCAGGGATGCCTTCCACCAAGGGCTTGGGTGCCCCTTGACGCTCCTGTGCCTTCAGCGCCTCCCAGGAACGCAGCACCTCACTAGCACTGCTCGCATGGGCAGTACCAAAAACGTGAGGATGCCGCCTTATCAGCTTCTCCGACACTCTTTGTAAGACTGCTGTGATATCGAAGAGATCCTCTTCCGATCCGATCTGGCTGTGGAGCACCACTTGTAGGAGCACATCGCCAAGCTCCTCTACAAAACCCTCCCAATCTTCCGTCTCCAAAGCCTCCAGCGCCTCATAGGTCTCCTCTACTAAGTAGCTCTTAATGGTGTGCGACGTCTGTTCACGATCCCAGGGACATCCGCCTGGGCCTCGCAGTCTCCAAATGACATAGGCCAGGCTCTCGAAAGTCTTAGTCGCTTCCAAAGGAGCAAGGGCCGGTACAAAGAGAGTTGTAAGGTGGTCTACAGCGGGTCCCCGATCGATCTCCGAAAGAGGCAGTTCTACAAGCCGCTGTTCTGCCAGCCACACATCATATTTAATGAGTTTTACGGGCCAGGTGTCGGGGTATAGTTCTCCCAGTGCGACCTTAACTAGGCTGGCGACCTCCTGTGAGTACATCTGAGCCACCAAAAGCGGCCGATACGGTGCAACCAACCCCGCCACTGGCAGGGGCAACGGGTCGAAATCTTCCAAATCATCCCGATATGCCAGCTCCAACCCGTCGACTATCTGCAGGCCGCCCTCCAGTGGATCAATTCCAAGGACCGCGACAACTGCGTCTACGAAACTCAACCCCGGAACAACTGTGACGTCCACAACACCCGAGGCCGCCCTTTCCAGCAGCAAGCGGGTCGGGCGCTCTCCGAAAAGGGGATGACCGGGTACTGCATAAACCACAGACGGTGCCATCGAGACAGCCTGAAGAAGCCTCTCGACGATGCGATGATACACCTCATCGAAACTATTGGCGGCCTCGTACACCCCGTCGAAGGACTCTGCCCGGCTGGCAAGGCCCAGCTCCTGAACGGCAGGATGTCGGGAGGTCCGCAGATAAATGGGCAGATCGCCCTGTAGAAGGTCACGAGCCTGAACGGTCAACAGCTCAGCGCCTCCGGGTCCGAGCCCCACTACTATGACCCTGCCCACCCTCTAATGCTCCTGGGACAAGGTCAGCAGGGCAAGAAATGCCTCCTGGGGAACCTCTACTGTTCCGATCATCTTCATGCGGGCCTTGCCTTCCTTCTGCTTTTCAAGAAGCTTTCGCTTTCTGGTAACATCGCCGCCGTAGCATTTGTCAAGCACGTTTTTCCTCATGGCGCGGATGGTCTCCCTAGCAATCACCCGACTACCTATGGCAGCCTGAATAGGAACCTCGAAGAGCTGGCGCGGTATAAGTTCCCGCAGCTTCTCGACCAGCACTCTTGCCCTGCTGTAGGCCTTCTCACGATGGCAAATAAACGATAGGGCGTCCACTGTCTGGCCATGTACCAGGACATCCACTTTCACCAGGTCTGAGGCTCGATACCCCATGAAAGCGTAGTCTAGCGATGCGTAACCCTGAGTACGGCTCTTCAACTGGTCATAGAAGTCTACAATAAGCTCACTCAAGGGCATCTGATAGCTAAGGACCACCCGCTGCTCGTCGATATAATCCATGCGTTCTAGCTCGCCGCGACGCGACACCACTAACTCCATAACCGTCCCGATGTACCGGCTGGGAGTAACTACGGTTATGTGCACCCATGGTTCCTCGATGGCAGCTACCTCAGAGAGACTGGGCAACTGTGACGGGTTGTTTACGTAAAGGATCTCCCCAGATGTGGTCAAAACATGGTATTCAACGCTCGGTGCAGTGATTAGGATCGGTATCTTGTATTCACGCTCCAAGCGCTCCTTGACGATCTCCATGTGCAGCAAACCCAAAAAGCCGCATCGGAAACCAAAGCCAAGGGCCAAGGACGATTCGGGCTCGAAAAGCAACGACGCGTCATTCAGCTTGAGCTTCTCCAGGGCATCCCTCAACAGGCCGAACTGATCGCCTACCACAGGATAAAGGCCAGCAAAAACCATGGGTTTGGGAGGATCGTAACCAGGCAAGGGTGCATCCGCCGGACAATCCGCCAGGGTGATGGTATCTCCAACTCTACAATCACCCACCACCTTCAGCCCGGTGGCTATATAGCCGACCTCACCCGCCGAAAGTTCTGGTACAGGCGTCATATTGGGCCTAAAAACTCCCAGTTCCAGCACCTCGGCACGCTTCCCAGTTGACATAAGCATTATCTGGTCCCCTTGGCGCACATACCCGTCGACCACCCTAACGTAGGCAACTACGCCCTTGAAGGGATCGTAATGGGAATCGAAAATGAGCGCCCGTAGCGGCACCCGTAGGTTTCCAGACGGAGGAGGTATACGCTCGACGATAGCCTCTAAGATCTCCTCCGTTCCGATACCTTCCTTTGCCGAGGCGAAGATCACCTCTTCTCTAGGAATAGCAAAGATGTCTTCAACCTCGCGAGCAACACGCTCCGGTTCCGCGTTGGGCAGGTCGATCTTATTTACCACCGGTATTAGCCGAAGATCGTTGGCCATGGCTAAATGGGCATTGGCGAGGGTCTGCGCCTCTACCCCTTGGCTGGCATCCACCACCAATAGAGCGCCCTCCGTTGCAGCCATGCTTCGGCTCACTTCGTAGGAGAAGTCGACATGGCCGGGAGTGTCCACCAGATTGAGCTGGTACTCCTGGCCATCTGCAGCCTGATAGATCATGCGCACCGCCCTGGCCTTTATGGTTATGCCTTTCTCTCGCTCCAGGTCCATGGAGTCGAGCACCTGCTCCACCATCTGCCGTTTATCAATGGTGCGCGTGTGCTCCAGCAGCCGGTCGGCCAGGGTAGACTTCCCGTGATCGATATGCGCAATGATGCAAAAGTTACGGATCCGTCGCTGGTCCCACATGTGTGCCCCAACCCTTCAGTATACCCGACATGGGCCCTTCAAGCTGGTACTATTTCACAACGATGTGGCTTATCACCTCGCGAACCCCCGGCACCCGCTCGGCTATGGCGACCGCCCGTTGCTGTAGCTCTGGCGTCGGGACCCTACCCTCGAAGGTGATCACGCCTAGGTGACTATCGACTCGTAGGAGGAGACCCACTAGCTGTTGGTCGTTGGCCAACTCGTGCGCCACTTCCGCCTCAAGATCATCATCCGCCACGAGTTCATCAACTACATGAAGCACACCAGGGACCTTCTTGACAGCTTGAACAGCCAAGTAGCGATGTGAGGGGCTAGCTACATTGCCCCTGAGGGTAACTATGCCGTCCTGGACCAATACCTCGATGGCATCAAGCTCCATGGACCTTATGGGATACACGGACCAAAGGGCTTGTCTAATGTCTTCGGCGATCTCGTCGTCCGGTCGATATTCGGGAAGCCGTTCGAGCTGTTCCCTATCGGCTTCCACGAAAATCTCGTCCTCGCTAATCGACGATGCCCAGTCCAAAGGCACTATTACAGCTCTCCCCAACACCGGCACGCTCTGCACGCCAACCTGTGAGACAAGGCCGGTAACCCCGTCTACAAAGAGGATTTGAACGTTTCCCAGGGGGCCTGCATGGCTCACGACGCGGGTGGTTCTGCTGATGCTGACTTCCTCCCCATGAGCTCGGGCGGCCCCTTTTTCGGCGGACCTAAGGCCACTGTGGACGCCTGGAATTGCGAAGAGGATTCTCTGTCGCTGTAGACCTTCTGATTCCTTCCACGCCTGAGGCGCATGGACATACTCTTGGGGCCGATAGGTTTTCATTCGATTCAGCTCTTGAAGAGTACCTGTCAGCCATACACCCCTCTCGTTAGCTTCCTGTACTACCTCCGCTGGCACTACAATATCCTCGTGGAGTAGTGTCCCATGCCCCACTACCAGCGCCACTATCCGCTTCTGGGATGGACTATAGACGATGGACTCCAGCCTTCCAACCTCCTTATTCTCTACATAGACAGGACTGCCGACTATGAACTCAAATCTATCTCCCTGCATGACCGTCTATCCTCCGTCGGTAGAAGCCGAACCTTCACCATGAAATAACTGCTTGGGCACCTTCGTCAGCATGGCGGCTTCAGGCGAGCCGAGAGCAAGGCTCATTCCCAAATAGACTGCTGCGCCACAGCTCACTGTAAGAACTAGACCAATTATCGACTGCAAATTTCGGTGGCCCGAGAGAAACTCCCCGTCTAAGGTTATAGCCGCCCATAGGAGGAGTACAAGAACCACCGCTGATGCCGCAGATCTCAACACCGACGGAGCTAGCTCCCAAACCCAACTGCTACCTATGTGCCGGCCCAACAGCACAGCCAACAACACCATTTCAATGGTAGTAGATATTACTAGTGCCAGGGCCAGGCCTGAATGAGCCATGCTCCGCGACAGCAGCAACGCCATAATGAGATTCGCCCCGACAGTGATTACGCCGACCGCCACAGGCCGTTTGGTATCGCCCAGAGCGTAAAAAACGCGGGTCAGCACCTCTACGGCACCGTAAGGCACCACGCCGAAGGCCATAAAGGTTAGAGCTCGGACCACCATCTCAGTGGACCCCGCGCTGAAGGCCCCAGACTCGAAGAGGAGCCGCACTACCGGTCGCCCTAGAAAACTGAGACCTATGGCTGACGGCAGTCCAAGGAAGAGAACCATGCCGAGGGCCGACGACACAGCACGCTGCAGCCCTGCCTTATTCCTGTGGGCCACCAGCTCGGCCATGACAGGGAAAGACGTGACAGCTATGCTCATCGCGAAGATGCCGTGGGGTAGCATCATGAGGAGATGGCTATAGTTTAGTGCCGATATACTGCCCGCCACAAGGCCCGATGCAATGGCCGTCATAACTACAAAGTTCAGTTGATAGACAGCCTGCCCGAAGAGCCTGGGAAAGATGAGTGCGAGAAGCCTTCTCAAAACTGGATTGTGCCACCGAAGGCTTGGTCTGAGGCTGTATCCTAGTAGCAGAAGTTCCGGCAGCTGGACGCCAAAGTTCAGGACTGCGCCGACGATTACCCCTGCGGCGAGACCATATATGCCGTAGACGGGCGCTAACGCTACAGCGGCCACAATAATGGAGCCGTTGTAGGCCAGCGGTGCTACGGCCGGCCCAATATACCTGTGCCTGGAGTTTAGGAAAGCCATAACGACCCCCGCTGCCCCCAAGGCCACGGGAGAAAGAAGCAGGACCCGTGTCAGGCTAATCGATAACTCGAGCTCAGCCTCTGTCAGGCCAGGAGCTACCACGTACCTCATTAGGGGTTCAGCAGCGATCAGCGCCAGGGTCCCCGCCAAAAGCATCGCAGCTGTCCCCAGTGTCAGAACCGCACTCGCAAGCTCTTGGGCGCCCTCAGAGTCGTCACGAGCCCAGTATTCGGCCAGGAGAGGTATCATGGCTGACCCCAGAGCCCCACCCATGATCACGAGATACAAAAAGTCGGGGATCCTGAAGGCAGCCAAATAGGCGTCGTACTCGGGAGATGTGCCAAATTTCGACGCAATAACTTGCTCACGAATGAGACCCAGGAGCCTGCTACCAAGAAAGGACCCCATCATCAATAGAGCATTGCGGGCGTACATGCGACTAACCTTTTCATTCGCGAGCAGCTAGGCATGTATAATGGCTATTCGGATAGTACAAAAGGGAGGTGCAAACCGTTGCCCAACACTCGATCAGCAATCCGACAGTTAACAAAGTCGATCAAACGCCGAATGCGCAATCGAGCTGTTAAGTCGGCCATTAAAACAAGAACCAAGAAGACTCTATTGGCAGCCACAAGCGATCCCGCCAAGGCTATAACGTATCTGCGGGAAGCTATTAGCGAGATCGACCGAGCCGTCAAGAAAGGCGTTATCCATCGTAACAATGCGGCTCGGCGGAAGTCTCGCCTCACCATGAAGCTTAACAAACTTCTGGCAGCCAAATCCCCTGTCGATCAAGGGTAGGGTCCCGCCCAGCCGTAGGCTGCAAAGTCTGTGAACCCGGCCTAGCCAGGTGGGGTCTTCTGCCAGCAAACCTGCCCTAGTGGTCTATCCCACCCTGAGCAAGCGCCAGCGACCAGGCCCCTGTTCGTTAGTGTTGGATCAAGACTTCGAACAGCGCCGCGCACTGCGCAGGACCCATCCAGTATGGTACCACAAGAGCTGTAGGTAGCCCTATAATTCACGTAAGGTATCTGGAGCATATCTGCCATGCTTTTTTATGGAAGGCTTCTGGCATCCAACCCCCTAGGTGACATCTGGCAGGAAGGCGAGCTGTTCTGGCTACAGCTGAGGGGTCGACAAGTAACCCTGTCCATGAGCCGCGAAGAGGTATACCAGCTCATGGAGCTACTTCATGAAGCTCAAAGGGCTGAGGCACAGGAGGAACTGCGAAAGGACGAGATCAGGCGACTACAGATAGCCCGAGCTCGAATAGCAGATCGCATTGAAAGGGCCAAGGCGAGACCTAAGGATGCCGAATCAAAGGGAAACTGACCGACAAGAGAAGTCATCAAGAGAGAGCGGAAATAGACTGAAGTTAGACAACGTGCTAGCGCCACCGGAAAAACTGCACGAATGCCCGAACTGTGGCCATGTGATGCCGAGTCTTGCTGGTGGACGACTTTCCTTCTGCCCAAAGTGTGGCTACAAGGAAAGTTGTTGCTACTGAGGTCGACATCTATCTATGTGCTGCCGAGCGGTTGGGTACCTCGGGTGAGCGATGGGGCATGAGATGAGAACACAACGACTAGCAGTTGGAACTGCTACCCTGCGACGGTCTGACGGCTCACAAGCGGACCTTGCCTATGAAGTGCTTCTTAAGTTCAGGGCAGCCACGGCAGTACTGCACGTGTTCGTCAACGGTAAGCCTGTGGGGCTGTTCCGGGCCAAGCTGAGAGAAGGCGGCCATGTGGATTTCGAGGCCGATTTGGCGCCCGATCGCGACTGGCCAGAAGACCTATGGTCGCGTCTCGGGGGGTCATCCTAACGGCCGTATCTTGTGCCTCGGCGGTCCGGATGGCTTCTACGGCGCGACGCGATGTACCGTGGGCATGTCCTCGACACTATGAAGAGTATAGCATTGACACAATAGGCGCGGAAATCGCGGACAGGTGTGACACGATAGTGCACGCGTTCGTGGCGGCAGAAAAGGCAGTCTGCCTTGATAGGGCGAAGCCGGAAAAGTATAATGTTAAGTGATAGGGGCCTGTGGCGCAGCGGTAGCGCAATCGACTCATAATCGACAGGTCGCAGGTTCGAATCCTGCCAGGCCCACCCGTCAGCCAATATATCCAATCCGATCTAAAGGCCCTGGGACTCTCATGCCAGGGCCTGACTATTTGCAGGTCCTTCGATCTGCTCGATGAACGCTTGCGTCGTTCCTCACTCGACGACGCCCCTAAGAATGCCTAGCAGCTTGACAGCATGTAACGTGTATTATAATATTATGATATAACTCTGAGGAGTGCGGCATGACTGGCAATCACACCCGCGAACTTACGCATGAATCAATGGATCTCCTCGAAGGCTGGGATCACCTCGAGGCCCTTGCCAAGTGGTTCCGCGGGCTTGACGACCCCGTGAGACTTGGGATTCTCGAGGCCCTTCTCGAAGGCGAAAAGAGCGTAGAAGAACTGTCAGAACATTTGGGAATGAAGCAGCCCCGCATATCCAACCATTTGGCCTGCCTGAGGTGGTGCAACTTTGTAACCGCAAGGCGGGACGGGCAACGTATGTACTACCGTATAGCCGATCCAAACGTGCAGCAGATACTGGCCTTGGCCCATGAATCGCTCTCCCGCAATTTCAGCCGCGTCGTCACCTGCTCAAGAACATAAGGGAAGGGGCTTAACCATGAACCTACGTGCATACGAAATGACAGTACAAGGCATGACGTGCCATGACTGCGAAATCCGGGTCGCGACGGCATTGGAACAGGCAGGAGCTAAGAATATCCAAGTCGACCACATCCACGGGCGGGCCACCTTTCTGGCAGATCCTTCCGTCGACCCCGTACAGTTCAAGAGAGCTGTGGATCGGGCGGGATATACAGGCGGGCACCCCAAACCAGAGAGGCCTCCGAGTGCGGGCAGCAGTGGACCGGGGCCTTACGACGCAGACCTGCTGGTCATCGGCTCTGGTGCGGCCGCTTTTGCCGCTGCCATCCGAGCTACGGAGCTCGGAGCCAAAGTGATAATGGTAGAGCGGGGCACGGTAGGCGGAACCTGTGTTAACGTGGGATGTATCCCTTCCAAGGCCCTGCTTAAAGGAGCAGAGGATCTGTACACCTCCCAGAAAATTGGTCTCAATATCGATCCCTCTGGGCTGGTTCCGCGAATCGTGGGCCAAAAAGATGCCCTGGTGGCCGCCTTGAGAGAAAGGAAGTACATCGACTTGATCGAAGCATACGGATGGGAACTCATCCCGGGGACTGCACGGTTCATCGACCAGCAGCATGTAGAAGTAGGCAATCGAAGGTTCAAGGCCAAAGCCTATCTTATTGCCACCGGCGCCTCACCATGGATCCCGCCGATACCGGGCATCGAAAAGGTCGACTACCTTACCAGCACATCAGCCTTGAACGTCCTTGTACCCCCTCGGAGCCTAGCGGTGATAGGGGGCAATGCCATAGGCCTAGAGCTAGGACAGTACTTCGCTCGGGTGGGCTCCAAGGTGACAGTCTTCGAGATGATGCCCCGCATAGCTCCCTTCGAAGAACCTGAACTCAGCACCGCCATGCATGATGCACTGGTTAACGAGGGCATAGAGATCGTTACAGGTGCAGAAATCCTGGAGATCAGTAACGGCACAATCCGTGTCGCGATAAACGGCCGCGAGGCCTCCTGGCAAGCAGACAGCGTGCTGGTAGCCACGGGAAGAAGACCGAACACCGCTGAACTCGGTCTCGAAAGGGCAGGCATCGCCACGGACCCCAGAGGGGCTATCAAGGTGGATGCTACGTTACGCACCACCAACCCAAGTGTATGGGCAGCCGGAGACGTAACGGGTGGTCCTCAGTTCGTATATGTAGCCGCCTACCAAGGCAAGCTCGCGGCGGAGAACATCCTTTTAGGAAAGGAAACGCCCGTGGACCTATCGATAGTGCCCAGAGTCACCTTCACCATGCCTCAGATCGCCTCTGTGGGAATGTCGGAGGCTCAGGCCGGAGATGCTGGCCTCGATGTCGGAGTCTCTCTGCTACCTCTGGACCAAGTACCCAGGGCACTGGTAAACGGCTACACCCATGGGATCGTGAAGCTGGTGTTCGATTCAGCCACCGGTCGCCTGTTAGGCTGCCACATTGTGGCCGAAAACGCTGGCGAAGTAATCTACGCAGCGGCTTTAGGAATGAGATTTGGAATAACGCTGAGTGACCTGGCAGACTCCTTTGCCCCCTATTTGACCATGGCCGAGTCACTGAAACTGGCTGCGCAAGGCGTGCACCGAGACGTGAGCAAGCTCTCCTGCTGCGCTGGATAGCGGCTGAAAACCTGCCAGGACCATGACATTACTGCCGGAGGTTGACAGTGGAATCAAAGGAGCTAGGCCCGCACCCAACTTCGATCGGTTCGCCGCCCGAGGAGGTTGGCCGGACATCGGATGCCTCTAGAGGGACAGCTCCCGATAGCGGATCGCATGTCAACGGCGTGACGGGGATCGTGGCTGCCGTAGGCGCTGCCGCGCTCGCAGCCACTGCCTGCTGCGGCCCGTTCTTGCTCACATGGTTGGCTCAGACAGTTGCGATGCTCGGGGGAGTGGGAGCGCTGGCGGTCCTCAACCAGTTCGAAGCGCCCATGGCAGTGCTAGTCGCTGGGTTGGCCGCCATCTCCGCAAGGCGCAGCCGCAATGCAGCCTTGAGAGTAGCCTATTTCCTGCTTACCGGCGCTGCTTTGATGGTTGCCTTGTTAAGGGTCCTTTGGGACCTAGGCTTCGCTCTTCCCTTCCGTTGGGAGCCAGTGTCCCTGTTCTTTGCATACAGGCAGGCGGTGTTGGCCCTTCTGGCTTTTGTCGCTGTAATCGTAAATGTCCACTACATCGTCAGGGCGATAATCGTACAACAATTTGCACGTACCGCAAAACAAGGCGGACGCCCCTCCGATGCCTTTTGCACAACGTGCCGCCAACCAGAGGTTTCGCTTCCACGAAGGTATGTGGACAGGGAGGAACCCTGATGGGCAGAAGAGACCATAAATCGGGGTACGTTCACATTCCTATTAAGGAACAATCTCCTCGGTCGAAGCCTTGGAATAGGGACAGTATTGCTGGTCGCAACGATACTGGCCGTAACACTGCTTCTCGTGAGGAGCCAAGTCTCACTACCGTCCCAGAACGGTGTTCCAGGCCCGAAGTCTCCGATATCCGGCATCAGGTTGGAAAACGTGGACGGTGGAACCTTAACTGTCGCTCGGCGGCCGGACCAGCCGCTAGTCCTCTACTTTATGGCGGCCTGGTGCACAGCGTGCATACCCGAAGCGAGGGCTTTGGCCGATATATATGAGCAATACGGATCCAAGGGACTACAGGTGATCGCGGTAGATGTGGAACCCGACGAAACTCCACAGAATGTAGTTAAGTTTCGCACGTTGATACCCCGAGCCACTTACTCATGGGCCATTGACCGATGGGGAGAGGCAGCACAGGCGTTTCAGGTTAGGTATCTTGACACTACCGTCGTTCTCGACACCTACGGCAATGTGGTGTACCGAGACGAGGTCCCGACCGACTATAACACCCTAAAGGTCGTAGTTGAAAAGCTGCTGACACCCCAACAGAAGGGCGGCCCCTGTTGTTAGGGCCAATCGCCGTCGTGCCGTTAGGAGCCACGCCTTTCGTTCGGATCCCAAGGTCCACCTTAGGAAGACTTATCAGGCAACCATTAAGGTGAGCAACGCTAAATATTCGTGGGGTGTAGCAGATGAACAAGCGATACGACATGATCATCCTCGGCTCAGGTTCCACAGCCTTTGCGGCAGCTATAAAGGCCGCCGAACTCGGCAAGACCGCCGCCATGTGCGAGAGCCGTACCTTGGGTGGCACCTGTGTGAGCCGAGGATGTCTCCCCAGCAAAAATCTGATCGAAGCCGCCAGGATCGTCTGGGAAGCATCCCATCCCCGGTACCGCGGGCTCAGGGCTTGCACAATCGAGATAGACTTCCGTCAACTGGTGAGCCAGAAGGACCAGGTAGTTGAACATTTCAGGCGCCAGAAATACCATTCCATCGTCGACGCCTCCGATCGTATCGACGTCTATTACGGCCAGGCCCACTTTGTGTCACCCCGGGCCATCGCCGTGGACGGACAAATTTTGGAAGCAGAGCACTTCCTTATAGCCACTGGTAGCCGCCCGTATATCCCCGACGTCGAAGGTCTCGAGGAGGTCCCGTACATGACCTCCGATCTGCTGACAGCTGGGGAAGCTGCTGAAATGTGGGAACTGCCCGCTTCCCTCATCATTCTGGGCGGAGGATACATAGCTTTAGAGCTGGGTCAGATGTTTCAGCGCTTCGGAACAAAGGTAACCCTTCTGGAAAGAGGGCCAAGGATCCTCAAAGACCACGAGCCCGAAGTATCTACGGCAATTACCGACTTACTTAGGAGCGATGGCGTGACCATAGTCACCAACGGCCATGTGAAGCGGATCCAGCAGAAAGGACAGCAGATTGTGGTAATCGTGAGCCAAGGAGGCCGAGAGCAGGAGCTTTCCGCCAGCAGTCTACTCGTCGCGACGGGTCGCATACCCAACACGGACAGCCTGGCCCTCGAAAAGGCTGGCGTCCGGACCGACGGTGCCGGGTTCGTTCCCGTCAACGATTATTTGCAGACCAACGTTCCGCACATATGGGCGGCTGGAGATGTGATCGGACGCCATACGGGCAGTCAGCTGGCAACGCCAGTTGGCGCCCACGACGGCAGTATCGCGGCGTTGAACGCCCTCTCAGGGACGATGAGAAAGGTCGACCACTCGGTGATCCCTCGTGCCATTTTCACTGATCCCCAGGTAGCAACCGTTGGATTAACCGAGGCACGGGCTATGGCAAAGGGGCACAAATGCTGGTGCAATACCTTGTCCATGGATATCGTCCCTAGGGCTGGGGCTACCAGGGATACGCGAGGCATCGTGAAGATGGTGGCTGACGCTGACAGTAATCAGGTCCTTGGGGTGTCCTTAGTGATGCGGGATGCCGCTGAGGTCATCCACGAAGCAGCCATGGCCCTGAGGTTCGGCGCCAAAATAGACGACTTTATAGACATGATACATGTCTATCCTACCATGGCAGAGGCGTTAAAGCTTGTGGCCATCTCGCGTTATAAGGATCCCGCAATGCTGTCCTGCTGTGCCGAATAAGCCCCAGCCTACAATCTGGAGCAGGGAAGACCTAAGAGGGTCTGCTCGGCCCTTGCACGGGGTGCGTCCTGCGCTGGGGACAACTAACGCCTGGAGAGGTGCGCTTGTGGGTATAGGGTCTATCGCGGACCGAAAAATATAATTACGACTCCCAAGAAACAGACAAAAGCACCAAGGACATCCCATCGATCGGGCATGAAGCCGTCAAAGGCCCTGCCCCACGCCAGCGACAATACTATAAACATTCCACCGTAGGCAGCGTACACGCGCCCAAAATGGGGACTGGCCTGTAATGTAGGCACGAATCCATAAACTACAAGCACCAGCGCCCCCAAAACACCATGCAGTAAAGATCTGCCTTCACGGATCCACTGCCACACAAGCCATCCGCCCCCGATCTCGGCGAGTCCAGCAAGCATGAAGAGCCCCATGGCCTTGAGAAAGGCTTCCATATAAAGACCTCCTACGCGCGCGACATCTACTCTCAGACCGGAAACTTACCCGCAGGTGCTAGGCCAATCCCTGGGAACCCAGCCACTGGATATCAGAAAGGGACACAGTATCAGTATCGTTCCCGAAGTAATAGACTATGACTAATTGCACCGATAGCCTCCTATGTCCGGTCGCTGAAACACGCTAGGTCGAACGATTGCCACGTGCTAAAATTGGCCGCAGGAGGCACGTCGGGTAAACCTCGCCCCATCACGTAGCTAGCATGTCCCATACTCTATGCGCCTTGGCTGCCTGAAAAACCAATGATGCAACGGGCCGGTAATTGGGATCACAAGCACAGGATATTTCCCACAAAGTATAGCCGTTGGATGTGGGTCTCGGCCGTACTGGTCTTAGCCTTTCTTTGGCGGGCTATCTTCCCATCAGGCGGCACACCCAACGTCGACTACGTGCTCAGGGGAGACGAGGGCAACTACTTCGGCCTGGCAAGATCATTGCTTGAAACAGGCAACTTCGCTGACAAGTGGCCATGGATCAGGCCCCCGCTCTACCCTTTGGTTTTGGCCTTCTTCCTGTCCATGGGGCATGGTGACCTTCTCCCAATGCAACTCTTCCAGGCGGCCATCGGAGCACTCACCGCCCTAGTGGCATACCTAGCGGCCAACATCGAATATGGGCCAAAAGCCGCGCGTCTTGCGGGTGTTATCCTGGCACTTGATCCAACGGCCCCTGTGGCCAGCCAATACCTCTTTGCTGAAGGCTTAACGACCTTTCTTACACTTGCTGCCCTGACCAGCATTCTAGCAGGCCTCAAAAACCGACAACTTAAGCGGTTCGCCGTTGCGGGATTCTTCATGGGCCTTGGACTTCTCAGCCGCGCTTCGGTGCTGCCTTTCGTGTTCCTCCTTGCGCTATGGACTCTCTGTCGGCGCGAATGGCGCCTGTACGAAAGGATAGCGGTTCTGGGCCTGTTCTTCGCAGTCTTGGCAGCCTGTCTGGCTCCATGGACCATACGCAACTGGTTGGCCTATCAAAGGTTCATCCTCCTGGACACAACGTTGGGAGTCAATCTCTACCAGCACAACACCGACCTAACACGGACGCAGGTCTACTCCGATCTGATGCGTATATCCAATCCAGGAGACAGGGAAAGCTATGGAGTGAGTAGAGCCATAGAGTGGATCGTGGGACACCCACGGCAATTTGCCTTGCGGGCCCTGGACCGCCTTCGGTACTCCTGGACTGTTGATAGATATAGGGAATGGGGTATATACCTTCGCAGCAGGTTCCCAGCGGTCGCTTCCTGGGTACAAACCATATTCGCCTCAGTGGGTACTGTATGGTATCTGGCCTTGACTGCTCTGGCAGCCGTAGGGTTAGGGCTCGTGAAAGGCTCCTCGTACCGAACCATGACGATTCTGCTGATAGCAGGTCAGACTGCCACAGCCATATTCATCGAGCCGGTGTTCCGCTACAAGCTGGCTTTTCTCCCCTACGTGGTGCCTCTGGTTTCTGCTGTACCGTGGCACCTCCGGTGGGACAGATCGCTGCTCTTTTCCGCCATTGCACCCATCCTTTTAATCGTCCTCTCTCTTTCGCTCCTCTTCCCTGCCTGGTCCCAAGACTTGGCTGCTCACACAGTGTACACCGTTGGGAGAGCAGCCGAAGCTGCCGGGATGACCGGCCTTGCCGAAAGAGCGTTCCTAAAGGCCATTGGCATGAAAGCTCAGCCCGACTTCTATCTGGCTCTAGGCAGGTTGCTCGGAAAGCATGGGGCAACCACATCGGCCTTCCGATTTCTGGGACAGGCCCGTGGAATCTGGCTAGAGGATCCGAGAATCGGAGCCTGGCAGGTGTGGCTGACCCGCCAAGTTGGGCTAGGTATGCCGCCACCGGATCGCGGTCCAGTAGCCCTCTGGGCTGAAACCTGGTCATGGGACCATCTCCCAGTTCCACCCAGATCCTCGCTACACATCGGTACAGACGATCTTGGATACGTCCGGGGGTTCTACGGCCCGGAAACCTCGGGTGGACTGTCATACCGGTGGACCGGGGCACGGGCACAGGTGAGGCTATGGGCCCCGAGTAGCAGAGTCCGCCTCAAAGTTCTCTGCGCATCGACCAAAACGCACGGGACAACTTTTCGCCTGTATCTATCGGGAGCACCCATTGGTACCGCCGTTGCAATGGAAGGTGACTGGCGTTGGCAAACTTTGGAGGTAGCGGGGCACTTGATAGCGGGGCAGATGGTGCTCCTGGAAATAAAAGTGGACGATGCACACTCAGTGCCATCAGATCCAAGAAGCCTTGGGATACAAGTTGCCGCCGTGTCCCTCGAGCCAGCTGAAAAATAAACGCTATTTGACATCGGCTCAGCCAGGGGATATCTTAATATTTGAAACACAGCCCATAGTTACAGGCGACGACGGAAAAGAGTAGGTCGTAACGATGGGCACAGCGAGCTCCGGACGGTGGGAGCGGAGCCCCAGAGGTCGACCGAAAATCGTTCCCGAGCTGCCGACCGAACGGCCCTGAGCCCAGTAGGCTCGGCCGGTTCCGCCGACCGTTATCCTCGGCGCGGGTGTCTAAAAGCACCCGTAAGGAGGGAGTGCGGAGCACTAATCAGGGTGGTACCGCGGGACCTCTCATGACGTCTATGGTCTCGTCCTTAAGGATGAGACCTCTTTCTATTCTGACCAATGGAGGATCGAAATGTTTCAGCCAGTTGCCAGTAGACTGGACTTTCCGAACCACGAGCATGAAATTCTAGAGTTCTGGGAACGGAAGCGTATCTTCTACAAATTGGTCGAAAAGAACCGGGGCAAGCCTCGATGGTCCTTCATAGACGGTCCCATTACAGCCAACAACCCGATGGGGGTCCACCATGCCTGGGGTCGGACCTACAAGGACATATATCAGCGCTACAAGGCCATGAAGGGCTACGACCAGCGATTCCAAAATGGCTTCGACAGTCAAGGCCTCTGGGTAGAAGTGGAGGTAGAAAAGGAGCTGGGTCTAAACTCCAAGCGTGAAATCGAGGCCTACGGGCTCGAGAATTTCTCTCGTAAGTGTAAAGAACGCGTACTCTATTACTCCAAGATACAGACGCAACAGTCCATTCGGCTCGGCCAATGGATGGATTGGCCGAACTCCTACTACACCATGTCCGACGAAAATGAGGAGCACATCTGGTATTTCCTCAAACGCTGCCATGAACTGGGATGGCTATATCAGGGCCACCAGACCATGCCCTGGTGCATCCGGTGTGGCACATCCTTGTCTCAGCACGAGATGCTTGACTCTTACAGGGACATAACTCACCTGTCAATCTTTCTAAAGCTCCCCCTGGAAGGCCGACCTCAGGAATACTTGCTCGTTTGGACCACGACGCCGTGGACACTGACATCTAACACCGCTGTAGCTGTCCACCCAGACCTAGAGTACGTCAAGGTACGTCAAGACAATGAATATTACTATCTCTCAAGGGGCACCTTGGATTCTGCAATCCAGGGCCCCTACGAGGTAGTAGCGGTCCTGAAGGGGCGCGAATTGTTGGGATGGCGATACAGAGGCCCCTTTGACGAGCTGCCAGTCCAACAAGGTGTGAACCATAGGGTGATACCGTGGGATCAGGTGGGAGAGGAAGAGGGCACGGGTATCGTCCACATAGCTCCAGGATGCGGTCAAGAGGACTTCGAGCTCGGGCGAGAGCACGGCCTCAGCGTCATAGCACCTCTCAGCGAGGACGGTCAATTCCTGGAAGGGTTCGGGGAACTCACGGGATCCAATGTGCGAGAGAGCGCTCCGCGGATAGTGGAAAATCTCAGACAAAAGGGTTACCTGTATAGAACACAAGACTACACACACCGATATCCGGTATGCTGGCGCTGTGGCGAAGAACTGGTCTTCCGGTTGGTTGACGAGTGGTTCATCTCCGTTCAAGAGATAAGGCCAAAACTTATTGAAGCAGCCCGGACCGTCGAGTGGATCCCCGGGTATGCCCTGAAGCGCATGGAAGACTGGCTCAACAATATGCACGACTGGGTGATCTCCCGGCGACGTTACTGGGGGCTCCCGCTCCCCTTCTACCCCTGTGGGAGCTGCGGCAAGCTTACCGTAGTCGGCAGCCGAAAGGAGCTTGCGGAAAGGGCCATCTCGGGCCTGGATAGATTGGTGGAACTCCACCGACCCTGGATCGATGATGTGGTGATCGCCTGCAGCGGTTGCGGTCAACCGGTGCGGCGCATTCCGGAAGTTGGAGACTGTTGGCTTGATGCTGGCATCGTGCCTTACTCCACCCTGAATTACCTGTACGACCGGAGCTACTGGCAGCAATGGTTTCCTGCGGACTACATCGTCGAGATGCGTGAACAGATACGCCTCTGGTTCTACTCCATGCTGTTCATGAGCGTCACCCTGGAAGGCATGGCGCCCTATCGGTGCGCTATGGTATACGAGAAGGTCTACGACGAAATAGGTCGCCCGATGCACAAGAGCCTGGGAAACGCCATCTGGTTCGACGAAGCCGCCGAGCGCATGGGCGCCGACGTGATGCGATGGATGTACGCCTCCCAGAACATTCAGCAGAATCTCCTCTTTGGCTGGGGTCCAGCAGAAGAGGTCAAGCGTAGGCTGTTGGTCCTTTGGAACGCTTACTCTTTCTTCGTGACCTATGCAAACCTCGACAAGGTGAACCCAAGGAGCTACGAGCTTCCCATAGATCGCAGATCCCTCCTGGACCGCTGGATCTTGGCCCGTCTGCACCAGGTCGTCGGCACCGCCAACGAAGAGCTGGACCGGTTCAACGTCGCGGCCCTCACCCGCGACGTCGAGAGACTCATCGATGACCTCTCTAACTGGTACATACGGCGGAGCCGGCGAAGGTTCTGGAAGAGCGAGAACGATACAGATAAGGCAGCAGCATACAAGACCCTCTATGAGGTGCTCACAACCCTTGCGACACTGATAGCCCCCATAATGCCCTTCCTTGCAGAACGCATGTATCAGAACCTTGTGCGGTCTGTAGATCCATCCGCACCCGAGAGCGTGCACCTTCTGGACTATCCGGAGCCGGACGTTAGCCTGATCGACGAAGATCTCATCGCCTCTATGGGTGCAGCCATGCGGATCGTTGCGCTCGGCAGAGCCGCAAGAAATAAGGCCAAGGTGAAGGTCAGACAGCCGCTGAGGGAGCTACAGATATGGTCGGAGGATCCCTCTGTTAGTTCGGCAGTACAGCCTCTTCTTGATCTCATTCAGGATGAGCTCAACGTGAAGGCAGTAAGGTTCGTGGAGAGGGAGGATGAAATCGCGACCTACGAAGTGAAACCTAATGGGGAAGTACTGGCGCCAAAGCTGGGGCGGCTGTACGACCGTGTTAAGGACTACCTGAGGTCTCTCGACACGACAGAAATAGCTCGAAAGGTGAGGCGACACGAGCCCATCACTGTCATTGTGGACGGGGAGAGCTTGGAACTAGAGCCTGAAGAACTGATCGTGGAACTCAGGGCCAAGCCGGGGTACTCAGCCGCCAGTGAATACGGATTTGCAGTTGCTGTCGACCTGACCCTGACCGATGAGCTTCGACGCGAAGGAATAGCCAGGGAGCTTGTGCGGCACATACAGCAAGCCAGGAAATCTGCTGGCTTGAATATCGACGACCGCATTGTGCTCTACATAAGGGGAGACACAGCCCTGAAGGAGGCTGTGGAAGCAGCCAGGGAGTACATAGCCACCGAAACTTTGGCCGTTCAGCTTCTACTGGAAGAACCTCCAACGGGTGCTTATACCACTACAGCCAATGTGGACGGCCAGAAAGTGACGCTGGCCCTAAGAAAGGCATGACCACATCGGCAGGGTCGGATGTAAGAGCTTTTCTTGCCATAGAGTTGCCCCAAGACGCCTTGGTGCGCGTTGGGCAAGTTCAGCAGATAGTTCGGGATGCGCTCCCTGATCTAGCTTACGTTAGACCCAATATGGTCCACATCACGTTGAAATTCCTGGGCAACGTGCCAGCAACGTTGGTGCCCGAAATCGAACGTCTGGCTGCCCCCGCAGTGGGCGGCTATCGACCTTTCAGGGTCGTCATCAGTGGTCTAGGCGTCTTTCCGTCCGCAGATAGCCCAAGGGTAATATGGCTCGGCATCACAGGGGATGTTACGCCGCTGTCAAAACTGGCAGTCTCTCTAGATGAAGCTCTCGCAAGACTCAACCTCCCGCGGGAAGCACGAGCCTTTTCCCCACACCTGACCTTGGCAAGGGTCCGCAGGCGCCTATCTAGGAGTGAACTGGTCAGCCTGGGCAACGTAGCGCATCGTCTCCGCGAAGTAAGGATCGAGTTTGTGGTGACTCATGTGTCTCTTATGAGAAGTCATTTGCAGAGAGGTGGTGCCGTGTACGAACGGCTGGCTACCTTCCCCCTGAGGGACGGACATGGTTAGGAGGCAGATTGCCGTGTGTGGAGCAAGCCAGTGTGATGATGCAACGGCCGCGGTCGGCGAAGCGGTGGGCCGGCTTCTCGCACAGCGGGGAGCTACGGTGATATGCGGGGGACTTGGCGGCGTTATGGAGGCCGCCGCCCGCGGCGCCTTCACCGCTGGCGGTGTCGTAGTAGGCCTTCTACCTGGCCTCGAAGTGGAGCAGGGTAATCCTTACCTTTCCGTGGCCATCGCTACCGGGGCCAGCCACGCGCGAAACCTCTATATTGTGGCTAGCTCTGATGCGGTAATAGCCATAGGGGGCGAGTACGGCACTTTATCGGAGATAGCGCTGGCACTGAAACTAGGCAAGCCCGTGATCGGCTTGAACACCTGGACCTGCATCAGAAATGGAAGGCCAGCTGCTGTGCATGCAGTTGAAACCCCGGAGGAGGCTGTGGAAAGGGCCCTGGCCGAGGCAGATCGCAGAGCGTCTCAACCTGGGTAGTAGCGATCGATGACCTCGCACAGTTTCTCGTAACTTCGGAGCAGGCGCAGGAGCCTGTCTTCAGCCGACCTATAGGGTTTCCCTTGCGCCTTGAGCGTGTCGACGAGCCTCCACAGTTCCTCTAAACGCTGCTCCAATTCCTGCCTCCGCAGGGTAAGCCTCGTATAACCCTCCTGGCTCGTAGCTGTCTTGTCGACAGTTTGTGTAGTCATCCACCTATCTCCTCAATCCACGGTCTCCCGACAGCCGGCTAATGTAGTCGGATGCTTCGCGTCGATTAAGCTCTTCGGGCTTCCTTCCGTAAAGACGGATGCTTTCGTCCACGACCTGCTGTTCCGATAGGCCTGCGACCCTCCTTCCCGTACTGTAGATGGCCTTGATCTGTCGTTCCGTAGCCTCGGACACTTCCACAGGGCTGTCCACGACACGCTCCCCACCGAGCTGGTCCGGCCCCATGTCGAAGTCGTGGCAGAACTGCGTCCCATACCCGAGGGCCGCCAGGGCCCTACCTAGGGCCTTGGTCTCGGCCTTCTCGATGTAGTCAGAGAAATCTTGGCTTGTTTCAGAGCCCCAGCCCGTGGCCGAGCCGCTCCCGGGTATCGTGACCTGCGCCCGGAACAGAGCAAAACCATCTCGGTGTTCCACGAGTTCTGTCGAAATGACAGCCTCAGGATGCTCCGTGCGAAGCCAAAGTAACCGCCACTTCACTTCAAGATACTCGCCAGATCCCAGCTTCCTCAGATACCTCCCCGGATCGAAACTCCTGCCCTGCTCCATCCTCCTACCCGAACATGCGTTCTATTTTTTAAGATTACAACCTATGCGCCTCATTGTCAAGGCACGGCTATGTTAGGATTCATGGTGCAACTTGATCCGAGAGGATGCAAACCTGAATAGCGAGGAACTCCAGGACCTCATTACCGGCATTGACAGCCTGGTCATATTCCACAGATTGACGGGCGACGGCACCGTTGAGAAGCTACGAGCTCTCCTGCGGCGGCTCGCTTGGCGAGCCCATGCTAGAGCAGTAGTTCACGCCTACACCGAGCTTGCCCGGTCGCTGATGGCGGCTATCGAGCAGGGCACAGTGCCTGACGGCGACCCCCTCAGGGAACATCTCATATCTCTCGTGATGGAGGACGATAACATCCTAGCGAGGACGGTGGCGCAACAGGGGCTCGCATCCTGTGACGCCGGCCTGCTCAATCTGGCCGAGCAGGAACTAGGCTGTCTCAGACGGTTATGGAAGGTCGGCATGGAGGGACTCCACCTTATGGTATCCCAACATATCTCCGATCAGATCTTTCGGATTGACTGGGAGCACTTCGGAGCCCATGCGCGTAGGCCCCTGTTGCCCTCTGAAGCACAGACCAGGCGTATCCTGGCGTCGTCGGAGAATGCTGGCGAAGTATTGGCTGCCCTAGAGCACTATTGGACACGACACGGCACAGGACCCTTTGCACGATACCGGGCGTTCCGCTGGGTGCACCGGGACGGCGATGGGTACCTCGAACCTATAGCTCATCCCGACCCCATAACCTTGGCCGACCTTATAGGCAATGAGAGGGAGCAACGGCTTCTCATTTCCAACACCCGCCACTTCTTGGCAGGTCTGCCAGCCAACAATGTCCTGCTTTATGGAGACGCAGGAACTGGCAAATCCTCTCTGGTAAAGGCGCTGCTCAACGAATTTGCGCATCAAGGCCTTAGGCTAGTGGAAGTGGCAAAGGAGCATCTGGCCGATTTCCCACGGATAGCGACGTGCTTGCGGAACCGCCCTGAAAAATTCATAGTTTTTGTTGACGATCTGTCCTTTGAGGAGCATGAGACTCAGTACAAGGTCCTTAAAGCAGCCCTGGAGGGGACTGTAGAGGCAAGGCCCGACAACGTGATTGTGTATGCCACCTCAAACCGGAGACATCTGGTTCGCGAGTCCTTCCACGACAGGCACATGGATGCCGACCTTCACTCGCGGGACACCCAGCAGGAGAAGCTATCCTTGGCGGACAGGTTTGGATTGCACTTGACCTTTGTCACGCCCGGTCAAGGAGAGTTTTTGGCAATTGTCGAGGGGCTAGCCAGAAGGCGGCATCTGTCAATCGACCCTGCCGTGTTGCGGAAACGAGCCCTTCAGTGGGCCCAGTGGCAAGGCGGCTGGACTGGGCGCACCGCCAAGCAGTTCGTAGACTACCTGACTGCCGAACTGGCGGAAGCAAGCCAAGGAGCCGGACATGAAGCTTACGACTCCGAGTCCTCCAGCCCAGAACGCTGATACGCAACGTCCACGTATTTCAGGTAGTATTCATAGTTGAACAGCTCGTCAACCTCAACCCTGGAAAGCACCGCGGAAACCTTCGGGTCCTCCTCAAGCAGCTCCCTAAAAGACGCTGGACCCTCCCAAGCCTGCATGGACAGCCGCTGGACCACATCATAGGCCTCCTGCCGGGACAGTCCCTTCTCTATGAGTGCGAGAAGCACACGTTGTGAAAATACGAGTCCTCGGGTGAGGTCGAGATTCTGCAACATGCGTTCTGGGTAGACCACAAGGCCCTCCAGCATTGTGCGGAAGGAAACCAGCATGTAAGCCACCAATCCAAAAGCACCGGGAAGAATTATGCGCTCCACTGAACTGTGACTTATATCACGCTCGTGCCATAGGGCAACGTTTTCCAACGCCGACACCGCGTATGACCTCACGACCCTCGCTAGCCCGGTGATACGCTCGCACTTATGGGGGTTTCTTTTATGGGGCATCGCCGAGGAGCCCTTCTGACCTGGAGAAAAGGGCTCCTCCACCTCCCTGACCTCAGTGCGCTGCAGATGGCGTATTTCCGTGGCAAACTTCTCCAACGATGACGCCAGAAGGGCCAAAGCCGCTACCACTGCTCCATGTCGATCGCGAGGAACGATTTGCGTGGACACGGGCTCTGGCTTGAGCCCCAACTTCCTGCAAGCAATCTCCTCAATTTGGGGAGGAACGGTAGCATGAGTCCCCACAGCGCCAGATATCTTGCCGTAGCTGATATCATCCCGGGCTGCAAGGAGCCGCCCTTTGTGACGTCGGAGCTCCTGCACCCAACCGAGCAACTTGAGGCCGAAAGTGGTTGGTTCCGCATGGACACCATGGGTGCGACCTATCATCAGCGTGCGCTTGTGACGGAGGGCCAGTTCCGTGGTCGTTCGCTCCAACGCCACTAACTCTTCCAGGATTACATCGATGCTATCCCGCACCTGAAGGGCAAGGGCCGTGTCAATCACATCGGAACTGGTGAGCCCAAGATGTAAGTATCTTGCCTCTGGACCCAAGGTCTCGCTCACTGCCTGCAGGAAAGCTACGACATCGTGATCCGTAACGGCCTCGAGTTCCTTCACCCTTTTTGCATCGACAGTGGCTTTCCTCAGAAGGGGCAAAGCCTCGCGGGGTACCTCGCCCAATTGGGCCCAGGCTTCGGTCACAGCCAACTCCACTTGCAGCCATCTCTCGAACTTGGCCTGCTCGCTCCAAAGTTGTGCCATCTTGGGATGCGCGTATCTCTCTATGGTCACTGCTGTCTCCGTCACATTACTTCTTGGGCCACGACTCCCTGGGGGTCTGCACCCACCAGGGCAACACTGGTCACAGTGTTCAACAGAGGTCGCCGCGAAACCAAACGCACGCGGACATAGTTGTCGGTGTACCCTTCCCAGACAGGGCCGTCCGGTGAAGGGCGAACCATTTCCCAGAGGACCGAAGCCATACGCCCCACGAATTTCTGGTGCCAGGCATGTGCCGACCTTGCCCCCAATTCAAGGAAGCAACTGACCCTATAGCGCTTTACCTCTGCCGGCACCTGGTCCGGCATGGCTGCTGCTGGAGTGCCAGGTCGCGGTGAGAAGGGAAAGACGTGGATCCGGCTAAACCCAACGGCTTCAGCAAAGCTGTAGCTTTCCCAGAATTCTTCGTCTGTTTCACCCGGAAAACCCACTATGATATCTGTTGTAATGCTGATATCTGGTACCGCGGCCCTTAATTTCTCTAGCAGATCTGCAAAATCCTGGACAGTGTAGCCCCTTCTCATCCTCTTGAGGGTTCTGTCACAGCCACTCTGCAGGGCCAGGTGTACGTGCCGGCACACCCTCGGGTCAGCCCAGAGTTCGATAAGCCTGGGATCGAAGTCGTGGGGTTCGATGGAGCTCACACGCAACCGTGAGACATCGGTCTCACGCAAGATAAGCTTCAGGATGTCAAAAACCTTAAGCCGCGATCCATCCTGACGGAAACGGTATTTCCCCAGGTGGACACCAGTGATCACTATTTCCTTGTGACCAGCAGAAAGGCGTCTACGCACCTCATCCAAGATCGCATCGGGCGATGCACTCCACAGAAAACCGCCCCTGGCCACAGGGATAGTGCAGAAAGTGCAGTATTCGTTGCAACCGTCCTGCACCTTAACAAACCCGCGGGTACGGGATGGGCGCGGCATGCCGCTCTCTGGTGACCAGCCGCCCTGAGGCGGCAAAAGCCCCAGAATAGTCTCCTCCAGGGTAGATTTTTCGGCCTGGCGTACCATGATATCCACGCCGTCGAGCCATTGACCTGATCGACAGAGGAGCTCAACGTAGCACCCAGTGGCCAGCACCGTCGCCTTGGGATTCATCCGCTTGAGCCGTCGAGCTATCTGGCGGCTCTTGCGATCCGCAACATGGGTCACAGTGCAAGTATTGAGGACGTACAAGTCGGCCCTATCCTCCTGGTCTACTAGGCAATATCCCAGCCTTGAAAGCCTCTCTCCAAGGTCCTGAAGTTCTGCGATGTTCACTTTGCATCCGAGATTAATCAACGCAACTTTCGCCACTGACAGCCCCGATCTGGAGTTTGCCTCTCTGGATTATAAGGCAGCAGTCCCTGGATAAAAGTCCAGGAATTCTAAGTCGAGGCCGTGGCCTCGGGGCATACGCGCGCGGATTACCGCCATCCCAATCTCGCCAGGATCACGCCATTCGCGAGCATTCCTGTAGAGGCTGGCGCTTATAGTGTCAGGACCGCCTGCTGAGCCTATTCGAAGCTTCACGGCCCCAGCGGATCCCACGGCCGCAATCGTGCGGACCCATACATCTTTGAGCAACAATACGGGCTCGGGATTGCCTTCCCCAAAGGGCTCCAGTTTCGACAAATCACCTTTCAGTGAAGGTGCAAGCTCCTGAAATGATATGTGGGCATCGATGGAAAGCACCTTGGGTTCCGCAGGCTCAGCAACTTTCGCCAGATCCTCCAACAGCTTTACCAGTTCCGGTAACCTTTCCTCGGCCAAGGTGAGGCCACCTGCTCCCTGATGTCCGCCATACGCCATCAGGACATGGGAAGCTGCCATCAGCATTCCCACCGAGGAGATCCCCGGGGGAGTACGGATGGACCCCCTCCAGGTCCCGTCGACTTTGGCCAAGGCTACAGCTGGCACCCAGAACTCCTCTACAATCCTTGCCGCCAGAAGTCCCATTAAGCCCGGAGGCCACCCGTCCCCAGCTACCACTACGCACCTACGTCCCCTTTCGATCTGGCGCAGCACCTCTGGATGCGCCTGCCGGTGCACAGCCGAAAACCACTCCCGTCGTAGGTAGTTGTGGCCCTCGACCCATTCAGCTAAATGGTCCGCTCTAGCAGCATCATAAGTTGTGAGCAGTTCCAGGACCGGACCTGCGACCGATAACCTACCAGGAGCATTGATGCGAGGCGCTAGAGCGAAGGCAACTGTGCGACTGTTTATATGACTCTGCCTCAAACCTGCCTTATCCATGAGGCTCCGCAGCCCCGGCCTGGGATTCTGCCGAAGAACAGCGAGTCCATACCTGACAAGCGCCCTGTTTTCTCCCACCAGCGCAGCCATGTCAGCCAACGTACCTAAGGCTACCAAATCCAACAACGACCGAAGTCCAAGATCCTTTCCCGAAGCATCGGCGAGAGCCCGAAGGAGATTGAAGGCTATCCCAACGCTGGAGTAAGGTACTCCAAGGGAGGAAAGCTGTGGATGAAGTATCGCAGCCGCCGGGGGAAGCTCGGGAGGCAACTGATGGTGATCAACCACGATCGTTTGGATACCCCTGCGACGCAGCGAATCGATGGCAACACCATCCGCGACGCCGCAGTCCACCGCTATAATCAAACGCCCACCGATCGCTTCAAGTCGGTCCATCCGCAGGCCATAGCCCTCGGCCCGGGTGGGGATGTGAGGCTTGATCGACAGTCCAAGACGTGCCAATCCTTCTACAAGGAGTGCCACTGCTGTGAGGCCATCTACATCGAAGTCACCGTAAATCAGCACTTCGGCACCCCTTAGCTTTGCCTCCAGAATTAGCTGCACTGCCTTTTCCATCTGTTGAAAGCCCCATGGGTCCGAGGCTATGCCTTTCCCATAAAGGTACGAGGCCAAGGCAGCCGGGGACCTTATGCCTCGGTTCCACAGGAACTGGGCCACCCATCGGGGCAAACCCTCGTATAACCCTGCTTCAGCTGTCGGGACCTCTTCGGGCACGCGCCAAAGGCAACCTAAAACCCCATGCGTACCCAACCGCGTCACCTCAACGCGATGATAAGTGATGATACCGTGTCTATTGTAGCCCGCAGCCCAGGGGACCTTGCCATAAGGCGGTACACCACCCTCTTCTCCGGCTGACAGCGAACAAACGATGTTCCGTGACCCCAACCCAGGTTGGCTCAAAGGCCGAAGGCACTGTTACCGACTTAACTGAGGGAAGACAATAGGTCCTATCTCGAACGGTGCTAAAATTGTGGCGGAGGTTAAGAGTGTCCAGATTCTTTTATGGCGGTCAAGCTGTCATCGAAGGGGTTATGATGCGGGGCCGGACCACTTACGCGGTGGCTGTGAGACTGCCTTCCGGACAGCTAATCGTGGCTGAAAACCCCCTTCCGAGCTCCCTTCGCGATGGCAAGCTGCAGCGCATCCCCTTAGTGCGGGGGGTCCTCCTGTTGTGGGAGATGATGGTTCTGGGACTGAGGAGCCTTTCTTTTTCTGCAAACGCCGCTATCGGCGCGAACGAGGCAAAGCTGGAAGGTCCTACACTATGGGCCACGCTTCTGGTGTCCCTCACGTTGGCTATCGCCCTGTTTATGTTAGCACCGCTCGTGGGCGCAAGCCTGCTAGACCAATGGGTTGGTTCCGATGTGATGAGCAACCTCATTGAAGGCACCTTCCGCCTGGGAATCCTGGTGCTTTACTTGGCTGGCATTGGTTTTGTTCCTGAGATTCGCAGGGTCTTCTGCTATCACGGCGCAGAGCACAAGACCATCAACGCCTTCGAAGCTGGAGAACCACTCACTGTTGAGGCCGTTCGACGACATAGTCTACAGCATCCGAGGTGTGGAACCGGATTTCTCCTCCTGGTTGTAGCCGTGTCAGTTGTTGTCTTCGCATTTTTAGGAAGGCCCGACCCGATCCTTCGGGTTGTGTCGAGGATCGTGCTCGTACCAGTAATCGCAGCGCTAGCCTATGAAATCGTCAGGTTGGCCGCCACGTATTACCGGTTGCCAGCCGTGCGCCTGGCCATGGCACCCTCTATGGCGCTACAACGCCTAACTACGAGGGAACCGGACCCTGCCATGATAGAGGTCGCCATAGCTGCCCTCGCCACTGTGCTCCGAAGCGAGGGATCGTCGGTCTCCGTGGCCAGGGCAGACACTGCGAGGGGTGTAGCACATTGACTATCAGCAGCCAGATAGAACTAGCCAAGGCAACCCTCGCCGATGCCGAGGGAATCCACAAACTTGTCAACTACTACGCCCAGCGTGGGGGCCTGTTGCTACCCCGCACTCTGGCTGATATATACCAGCACATTAGAGACTTCACTGTCATGCGCGACCGCGATAGGGTGGTGGGCTGCTGTGCTCTCCGCATCTACTGGCGCGACCTCGCGGAATTGAGGTCCCTCGCTGTAGATCCGGCCTATCAAGGCCTCGGCCTCGGATCACGGCTCGTGTTGGCCTGCATAGGTGAAGCGACGGAGCTCGGTATTAAGAGGCTCTTTACGCTGTCTTATTCTGGGGGATTCTTTGAGAAGCTCGGATTCCAGCCCATCGAGAAGAGCCGGCTACCTCAAAAAGTGTGGGCTGATTGTCTCAAGTGCGCCAAGCTGCCGACATGCGACGAAACAGCCTATATACTGGAACTGAAGTAAGACACAACGTGCAGGAAGGGACTCGTACGGACCATGGCTAGCGTGTTAGTGGCTATGAGCGGTGGCGTCGACAGCGCTGTTGCTGCCGCTCTTCTAAAGCAGAAAGGCTACGATGTCATAGGTGTCACCATGAGACTAGTAGCACAGGGCGGGGGCGAATATTCTCTGAACAGGTCATGCTGCACCCTGGACGACGCCTTGGACGCCCGACGGGTGGCTCACGCCCTGGACATACCCCACTACATAATAAACCTTGAGGCCGAATTTCGGGCGCGAGTGGTGGACTACTTTGCCGATGAATACTTGAAGGGCCGAACCCCTAACCCCTGCGTGGCGTGCAATAGGTACATAAAGTTCGATGCACTCATGAAAAAGGCCGACGCCTTGGGCATCGAGTATGTTGCCACAGGGCATTATGCCCGTATCGAGGGTACAGGGGAACGTCTTCGGCTGCTTAAGGCCTCGGATGCAAGCAAGGACCAAAGCTATGTGCTCTACATGTTGCAACAGCACCAGCTGAGGAGACTCCTGCTGCCTATAGGCACCTACCACAAATCCCAGGTGCGAGCCATGGCGGAGCAGCTCGGCCTAATAGTGGCAAATAAGCCCGACAGCCAGGAGATCTGCTTCGTACCTCATGGCGACTACCGGGCTTTTGTGGCCAACTACCGGCGCCAGGCCCTCGAACCAGGACCGATTGTGGATACATCAGGTCAGGTGCTTGGACAGCACCCTGGGATAGCGTTTTTCACCGTGGGGCAGAGAAGAGGCATCGGGGTCGCCACTGGATCCCCCTTGTATGTGGTGGACATACAGCCAGAAACGCGCACCGTGGTCGTTGGCCCTGCTGAAGATCTGATGGTGCGTACCATCGAACTGGAAGAGGTCTCCTTTGTGGCAGGGACACCGCCCGACAGTGTGTTCAGGGCCGCTGTAAAACTCAGATACCGATCCGGCGAGCTTGCAGCCACAGTCAGAGTGTTGGGGACCAGTCGAGCTGAGGTGGAGCTCGACGCGCCGGCAAGAGCGGTGGCGCCAGGGCAGGTAGCAGTGTTTTACCATGGCGACGAAGTTCTGGGCGGAGGGATCATCCGATCGAGGTCATCAGGGACATACCTCCCAGTCTGATCCTCGGATTCCTGACGGCCAGTTTCTTTGGTTTCCTCGGCCATGGCCTGTTTGGCCGAAGACCAGTCGGGATCTTCTATTACTGGCTCGCTTCTTTGTTTGGTTTCTTGCTGGGCTACTGGGCAGCCATGAGCCTGGACACCGGACTGCCGCGAGTGGGCCAGACGCCAGTTATCGAGGGGAGCCTGGGCGCCATCATCGCGATAGTAAGCGTCAAGATTTTGGGAGCATGATATACTGGAATTAGCCATTGAAGCCAGGAGCTACCGCCTCATGCGTGGCATGATACTTATAGTCCCTCTACTGGCCTTGGTCATAATAGTGGCTGGCATTGCTGTCCTGGCAGTCACACTTCCCTTGGCAGGGCTCCGCGACATTGCCATCGTGGTTTTGGCAGCCCTATGGGTACTTAATGGCATCGTCCTGCTCATGTCGGTACTGGTTCTCACTTGGAGCATTCTAGTGATAAAGGACGGCATAATACCCGTGCTAGAGAAAGCAACGTCTACCCTCGACACCGTACAGGGAACAGCACAGTTTTTGGGCGAAAGTGTTGTCAACCCGGTGGTAAAGATAGCTAGTGCGGCAGCTTGGCTTCGGGGGGCAAGTCGGCGGATACTTCGGCGAAGGAGGTGACACTCAATGGCTGGCAATGGTGGTTCTCGAGACGGTGGGTTCCTGCTGGGGTTGGTTTTGGGTGCACTGCTGGGTGCGGGCTTGGCCTTGATGCTAGCACCCAAGTCGGGCCAACAGATGCGTGAGGAGCTTTTGGAGAGGAGCGCCGAGCTGAGGGAGAAGGCACGGCAACGGGCTGAGGATCTTGGGAGCAAAGCGCGGGAGTTTACCGATCAGTACGCTGCCCGGAGCAAGGAAGTCATCGAGCAGACCATCAGCAAAGTCCAAGAGACGGCTAGTCAGGTAGGTCAACGCATGAGAGTCCCCTTCGAGGGAGAACAGCCTCGGGAAGAGCCCGAGGGGTAACTCCCGAGGCGTAAAATCGCCCTCAATCCTCAGAGGGGGCCGGCCCGGGCCCCTCTGGTATACCTCATTCAGGGCATTCGTGGTCCAGGAGCCCAAGCTCACTGATTAGAGAGAGGGCAAAGTCCCTTCGTATCACGCGTCGAATCGCGGCGTACTTGTCGGCTACGACTATCAGGGGTAGGGAAGGGGACTCGTACCAGAGCCAACGAACTAACCGCTCCTGGTCGGTGATCACGGCTTCGGCCCAATCGGGTATAGTGACAGAGAACGCCCCGGCCACGATGGCCCGTACTTCCGGAAACCTTTCGTGCGCTGCCCTGGCACCATCTAGTGCCGGGAGGCAATCGGGGCAATCCATGCGATGTATGAAGACCAGGAGCAGCGGCACCCTGTGCCTGAAAGCCTGCAGGTTCACGGCATTGCCGTCGACCGCGGTTGTACTTAGGGGCGGCAGCATCGAGGTACGCAGACCGGACATCTCCGCTGAACCTCGCGGTCTCACTATACATGACAACGAGGGAGGCCACATGCTGGCTCGTTGGCTTCCAAAAGGCCTTGACATGGAAGCCAGTTGATAGGATACTATACATTGACTGAAGTTACCAAGTTTCGGCGGCTACGTTGCCCTGCAGAGGAATTCGCGGTGCCACTACCGTTCAGCGGGACGATCCAGAGGAGATTATACAAGCCACAAAGGAGCTCCTCCTTAAGATCTTGGAGGCCAACCATATTGAGCCTCACGAGATCGCCAGCGTACTTTTCACTGCGACACGGGACCTCACATCCGTATTTCCCGCGCGGGCCGCGCGGGAGCTAGGCTGGACCAAAACCCCTCTTATTTGTGCTCAGGAAATAGACGTACAAGGCGCCCTCCCACGGTGTATCCGTGTGCTGTTACATGTGAATACCGATAGATCTCAGGACGAAATGCGGCATATATATCTTAGGGGCGCCACAGCACTCAGACCAGACCTGGAATAGTCCCTAGGAGGAACAATAGGATGATGGTAATCATGAGAGTTGGAGCTAACAGCTCCGAGATCGAACATGTGGTGCGCAGGATCCAAGAGGCGGGATTCGGAACCCATGTATCTCAGGGACGGGAGCGGTCCATCATCGGTGTACTGGGAAGCCCCATCCCTGATGAACTCTTGGAAATGGTCGAGACCCTGCCGGGCGTTGAACAAGCCGTCAGGATCTCCAAGAGGTACAAGCTGGCCAGCAGGGAGTTCCATCCAGAGGATACGGTAGTGAACTTGGACGGACTCTCGATTGGTGGGCCCCATGTGGTGGTCATGGCGGGGCCGTGCTCCGTTGAGAGCGAAGAGCAGACCCTATCGACAGCCAGGGCAGTATCTGCAGCGGGAGCTAGGATCCTCAGAGGGGGTGCTTTCAAGCCAAGGACCTCGCCATACCTGTTTCGTGGTCTCGGGGAAGCCGGCCTCAAGATACTTGCCAAGGCTCGTGAGGAAACGGGCCTGAAGATCATCACGGAAGTGATGTCGCCGCTCGACGTGCCGCTGGTTGCTGAATACGCCGACATCTTGCAGATCGGCGCACGGAACATGCAGAACTACACCTTGCTAGAAGAGGCAGCACGCTCGGGCAAACCGATCCTTCTAAAGAGGGGCCTATCAGCGACCATAGAAGAATGGCTGCTGGCCGCAGAGTACATCCTGTCTCAGGGCAACTGGAAAGTGATGCTCTGCGAGAGGGGGATCCGCACTTTCGAGACGTCGACTAGGAACACTATGGACGTCAGCGCGATACCGTTGGCTAAGCGCCTAAGCCATCTCCCAGTTATAGCGGACCCGAGCCACGGCACGGGCAAATGGTACTTGGTGGAGCCACTGGCTTTGGCCTCAATAGCGGCTGGAGCTGATGGTCTGCTGATCGAGGTGCATCCCAACCCGGACTATGCCCTGAGTGATGGTGCGCAGTCGCTCAACTTTGAGAACTTTCAGCGGTTGATGCCGAGGGTGAGGGCAGTCGCCGAGGCCATCGGTCGGCCCTTGGCCTAATCGAATTCTACGGGCACGCCGAATATCTGCCGGGCTTCTGCTGCCAGGAAAAGTGAGCCTGTCACGCAGATCAGGTCGTCCCGGGCTGCCTTGGTGAAGGCCAGATCCAGAGCTTCGCCGACGTCCTTGGCAACAGCAACGGGGAGGCCAGCACGTTTGCAATGGTCTGCTATGACCCCTGCGGATGCCGCCCTTGGATGATGCGAACTGGTAGCTATCACCGAGTCGGCCTCGGCGGCGATCTCTTCGGCCATGGCCGCTATATCCTTGTCTGACGACGATCCGAAGACGACATGGAGCCGCCCATAGGTGAACTCTTCTTTCAGGGACAGCATAAGATAACGCATGGAATCCCGGTTGTGCGCCCCATCCGCAACCACCGTAGGTGCTGTAGCCAACACCTCCATTCGGGCTGGCCAGGCAACATTTCGAAAGCCCTCGATCAGGGCCCCCGAAGTGACATGCAGCATTCCAGCTTGCGATGCTCGAGCCAGGGTGCCTACCGCCAGGGCGGCATTCGTGCACTGATGTATGCCAAGGAGAGGTATTTCCACGGTCAACCTTGATGGCCAGCCCTGCGGTTGGAGGGCAGAACTCAAGCCCAGGGTGAGCGTCTGTCCCAAGGCACGAACGTGGTCGAAGCTAAGCCACCTCTGTAGCAGAGAGACCTCGCGCCCGACCAGGGTAAGCTTTGCATGCCTGCTAGCAGCTACCTCCTTTATCACAGCGAGGGCTTCTGGATAGGTCTGTGCGGTGGCCACGTGGCCACCCTCCTTAATAATGCCAGCCTTTTCCCAGGCTATCTGGCCAACTGTCTCGCCAAGGACTTCGGTATGGTCCAGACTGATAGGCGTAATGACCGACACCATCGGAGTGACGATATTTGTTGCGTCTAGACGACCACCCAAGCCTACTTCGAGGACAGCAACATCCACCCCGCTGAGGGCAAAGTGCCTAAAAGCAAGGGCAGTAGTGGCCTCGTAGGTACTGGGGCCCATCCCTTCGCGAGCCATGGCGTCGATAAGGGGCGCAAGGGCCAGCACGCCGTCAACAACGTCCTCCTTCGAGATGGGGCGACCATTGATCTGGATACGCTCCCTGTAAGAGTGAAGATGTGGCTGGGTGTAGAGGCCCACCATGTAACCCTGGCTTCTCAGCGCCGAAGCTATAAGGGCAGCTGTCGATCCCTTCCCCTTGGTACCGGCCACCAAAAAGGACGGAAAATCCCTCTGAGGCTCTCCCAGCAGTTTCAGAAGCTGGCTGATGCGGTCCAAATTGAAGCTACCAGGCCGACGCGTCAGCCGCTCGTAATCTGTCAAACTGTAGATGTAGCCCAAGGCTTCCCCGTAGTTCACCATGAGAGTATATTGCTATTGGCCTTGGACCGTCAAAACTCTTATTTGGAGATTACCCATGATCACGAATGTGCCTGGCGTGGCCGTGGGTCAGTACACGGACCGTCTTAGAGCCACAGGATGTACCGTCATACTCTTTGATAGGCTCTGCCCTGCGGCGGTAGATATCGCGGGCGGTGCCCCTGGCACAAGGGAAACAGACCTTCTGCATCCGGGTAGACTCGTTGCTGGAGTAAACGCCATAGTCCTCTCCGGCGGCAGCGCCTTTGGCTTGGCGGCAGCCGATGGGGTCGCTCAATTTCTCCGCGAGCGAGGCATAGGCCTGCCAACCCCCGCTGGACCAGTGCCCATAGTAGCTTCGGCCGTAATCTACGACCTCGATGTAGGAGATAGCACAGCATATCCAGGAGCTTGGGAAGGCAAGCTGGCAGCCGCTGTCGCCTGCAGCAGCAGGCATTCCATGGGCTCGGTTGGGGCCGGCACAGGCGCCGTGGTTGGCAGGTTTCTAGGTGCTGACCGTGCCACTAAAGGCGGACTAGGTGCATCGGCAGCTCAATGCGCTGGAGGCACCGTCGCTGTACTCGCTGTGGTCAATAGCCTGGGCAACGTGATTGACCCTTGTGGCACAATTGTAGCTGGAGCTCGAAGCGACAAGGGAGGCTTCGTGAGGCATGAAATCATTTTTCAGGCTGAAATCCTAAGAGTCCAGTCCCATACGGTCCTCACAGTCGCGGTTACTGATTTGGAGATAGACCGAGACCTATTGGCAATGATGGCTAGAGGCTGCAATACGGGAATTGCTAGGGTGGTTCAACCTGCTCACACCTTGTTCGATGGCGACGTAGCCTTCGCCGTCAGCACTGGGCGATCGGGACCTTTAGCTCCCGGCCTGCGGATGCAGCTGGGCGTGCTCTGTTCCGAGCTGGCGGCCCAGGCGGTTCGGACCGCTATATCGGAGGCTGTAAGCGTCGGGGGGATACCAGCAGTGTGCGAGTTAGAAGGAGGTAACCAATGACAGCATCCACGGATCGAGTCTGGTTCTCGGCCTACGACCAAGGGGTGCCCATTGCATTGCAATATCCGGAAATTGCTCTGCCCGAAATTTTACGTCGATCGGCGGAAGTACATCCCGGCAACGTTGCAACCGTTTTCTTCGGGGCCAAGCTTACCTACCAGCAGCTTTGGAACCAAGCCAGGTCGTTCGCAGCTGGGCTTCAGCGTATGGGGATCCGGAAGGGCGACCGGATCGCGATAGCTCTTCCGAATTGTCCACAGTTCATAGTAGCCTACTTCGGCAGTTTAATGACCGGTGCGATCGTCGTGCCCACGAACCCCCTCTACACACCACGGGAGCTTGAAGGGCAGCTTCGCGACTCCTCGGCACGGTTCGCGGTCGTGCTGGACAGGGTCTACGAAAGACTCGCCCAAATACGAACTGGCACTTCGCTCGAATACGTTGTCGTTACCCGCATCAACGAATACTTTCCGGCCATGCTAAGGTTCCTATACCCTTTGAAGGCTCGCCGCGAGGGCACTTGGCCAGAATTTCCATGGGCGCGAGACGTCGTGCCTTTTTCGCAGATGACCTCTGCGCCAGGCGACCAATTCCAGGCAGTCCCTTTGGACCCTTCCGACCTCGCCCAACTTCAATACACTGGCGGAACAACTGGAATTCCAAAGGGAGCGATGCTTTCGCACCGCAACTTGGTAGCGAACGCGCTGCAATGTAAGGCTTGGTTCAGAGACTGCCGGGAAGGGGAAGAGGTTTTGTTGGCTGTGCTACCCTTCTTTCACGTGTATGGTCTCACCGTAGCCATGAACTTCGGTGTGGCCATAGCTGCCAAGCTCATCCTGCACCCTAGGTTCCAGATCGAGGAGGTGCTGAAGGACATCAACCGGTACAGGCCGACCCTTTTCCCTGGCGTGCCAACTATGTACGTGGCCGTTGTGAACCATCCGAACGTTGCTCAGTACGACCTGAAGTCCATTAAGGCCTGCTTGAGCGGCGCTGCTCCACTTCCGGTAGAGGTGGCCCAGCGCTTCGAACAACTCACCGGCGGCAAACTGGTGGAAGGATACGGGCTTACGGAAGCGTCTCCCGTGACCCACTGCAACCCATTGTACGGGAAACGCAAATGGGGAAGTATCGGAGTGCCAGTGCCTGATACCGATGCCGCTATCCTCCACCTGGATACAGGACAGCCACTCCCCCCTGGCCAAACAGGAGAGCTGGCAGTAAAAGGGCCCCAGGTCATGATGGGTTACTGGAACAGGCCCGATGAAACGGCCGCGACCCTGAAGGACGGCTGGCTTCTGACCGGAGATATTGCGCAGATGGATGAGGAGGGTTACTTCTATATCGTGGATCGAAAGAAAGACATGATCCTGGTTGGCGGCTTTAGCGTTTTCCCTCGGGAGGTCGAAGAGGTGCTATACCAGCACCCTGCAGTCCGGGAAGCAGTGGCCGTCGGGGTCCCGGATCCCTACTCCGGGGAGGCCGTGAAGGCCTTCATAGTGCTAAAAGAGGGCGTCAAAGCCACGGAGGAGGAGCTATTGGCCTTTGCGCGTGAGCGCTTGGCTGGATACAAAAGACCTCGAGAGATCGAGTTTAGAGCGGAGTTGCCCAAAAGCTTGGTAGGCAAGCATCTGAGACGCGTTCTGGCTGAGGAAGAGCGAGCCAAGCGCAGCTCGTAGCTACCAAGGCATTATGGGTGGCCCGGCATCAGCCAGTTCCACCTTCTCTGAAGCTTCCTGAAGCGGCCTCTTAAAAATGGCGTAGACGGTCGTGCCGCTGCGCATCGTGAATCCGGCTAGCTCCCATCCCTGGCTGCCTAGCTGATTGAACTTCTCCATTTCAGATGGCGAGGCATCCGCAAACACGGGCACTGCCATGTATTCCCAACGATACACTTCCGGCGCCTCCGAAATACAGACTGGACAAGGTTAATCCAGAAGCCGCAGCTAGAAACAAAAGTGGTTAGCAGGGGAGATTCCCTTAGCCGCGAGCCCTAAGTCAGTCTACCATGCCGGCCCCATTGTCTAGATAAAGGCAGTACACAGCCAAAGTCGTCCCTTCAAAGTATAGCCAGACATGCGACAGCAGTTTGTGCACTGGGGCAATGGGTCGCTTATTCCCGACATGTAAGACACCGGCCTCTAAGCACCGCTCTGATCTACCCACCGTGCTATACTAGCATTACAGTAACGCTGCCGTGAGAGCAAAACCCAAACCGTGAGGGTCTAATCTACAATGACAGAGCCACTGCTTATCGACATATCTTCGCCGGGCCGAAGGGGCTTCTCGCTTCCGGAGCTGGACGTCCCTGAAACGCCTCTTCCGGAGGAGGATCTGCTAAGGGCATCACTTCCCTTGCCCGAAATCAGCGAGGTAGACGCGGTGCGACACTTCGTCCATCTCTCTCGACTGAACTATGCCGTGGACGTCGGCTTTTACCCTCTAGGTTCCTGCACCATGAAGTACAACCCCAAGGTGAACGAAGAAGCCGCTCAACTGCTGGGCTTCAGCTACCTTCACCCGAGAACCCCAGAACAGATGGCCCAGGGGGCACTCCAAATCATGTACGAGCTTCAAACCTATCTCGCTGAAATTGGCGGCATGGACGCGGTGACACTGCACCCAGCCGCCGGAGCTCACGGCGAGCTCACAGGAATGCTGATGATCCAAGCATACCACCGCTACCGTGGGGACTCAGCCCGATCGGAGGTTCTGGTCCCCGATTCTGCCCACGGTACAAATCCGGCCACGGCTGCGATCTGCGGCTACAAAGTTGTAACGGTAAAGTCGGATGCTCGGGGCAACATAGACCTATCTCACTTGAGATCCCTTCTGTCGGACAGAACGGCTGCCCTTATGCTCACCAACCCCAACACCTTGGGTCTCTTCGAGGAGCATATACTAGAGGTGACCGAAGCAGTCCACCGAGTGGGTGGACTGGTCTATGGAGACGGTGCGAACCTCAACGCGATCTTGGGCATAGCCAAGCCCGGCGACCTGGGATTCGACGTCCTGCATTTCAATCTCCACAAAACCTTCTCTACGCCCCATGGCGGGGGCGGTCCGGGAGCAGGGCCTGTGGGGGTTAAGGCGCACCTGGCTGACTTTCTGCCGGACCCAGTGGTTGATGCCAGAACATCCGATGGCCGTACCGAGTATTTTTTCCGGCATCCGGTGCACTCTATCGGCAAGGTTCGCTCTTTCTACGGCAACTTCGGCGTCCATGTGCGCGCCTATACTTACATACGATCCTTGGGGTCCGAGGGACTTCGGCAGGTTGCCGAAGACGCAGTGCTAGCAGCAAACTATCTTTTGACAAAGTTGAAAGACGTCTACGACGTAGCCTACGACAGGCGCTGCATGCACGAATTTGTACTCTCTGGCAAACGGTATAGGCAAGAATATGGAGTGAAGACTCTTGACATAGCCAAACGCATTCTCGACTATGGCATGTATGCTCCCACGATCTATTTTCCTCTGATCGTGGAGGAGGCGCTCATGATCGAGCCAACGGAGACGGAAAGCAGAGAAACCCTCGATCGATTTGTGGAGGTCATGAGGTCCATTGCTAGGGAAGCTATGTCGGAACCGGAAACCGTTAGATCGGCCCCGCATAAGACGCCGGTACGGAGACTGGATGATGCTTTGGCAGCACGTCGTCCTGAGCTGACGTGGCGCGAGAGGTAATTAGGTGCTCCAGGGATGGCTAGCCTATAGGGTTGGGCAGGGGATTATTATCGAGGGCGGGAAGCTGCTTCTCGTGGCAAACCGTTGGTACCCGGATCGACCACCCGTATGGAGCCTACCCGGCGGAAGGGCACACGACGGCGAGAGTGTAATAGATGCCATGCGGCGCGAGCTCCTCGAAGAAGCCGGCCTCGACGTCACCCCAGGAGCCCTAGCCTATGTCGCCGAGGCCCGCAGTACAACGCTGAAACGCCTGTACCTGGCGTGCGCCTTCCGGGTGGATAGGTTTCAGCAAGTACGGGTTCCGGGCGACGATACGGTCGAGAAGGCTGAGTGGGTTCCCCTCAACGAGCTACCAAGCTACCTGAGGAGCCCCAGCCTGCGTGAACCACTCATAGAGTACCTTAAGACGGGAAAGGTACGTTACTGGTACTTCCCGGAGTACTGGGAGGAATACCTGCAGAGCCTTGAAGAACAATAGGTCCGAGCAACCTTTCGGTTTACCCGGCCAGCCTCAGGTTCCCTATGCATCTTTCGGGTTCCACCAGACCTTTCGATCTGACTTTCCCGTACTCAATGTTCGGTATCCTTTTGGTCCGACCGGTTTACCCTACTCAATTGCTCGGACCACTATCATTCTAGTACAGGATCGGTCTACTTTCAAGGGGCCACACAACTTTTTTCAAAATTCGTCCCTGGTCAGCGAACCCATATGGAGTCCAGAGCCACATCCATCGATTTGAGGCCACCGCTCAGGAAAGCCTCGATGGGTACCCCATAGCTATCCAAAACCTCGATGTAAAGGTCATACCTGCCAGGGCTCAGCTCTCGAGGGATCTCGAGATCGCGATAGTCCCACAGATCACTGCCTTTCCGCAATCTCGATAGCTCCAGGTTTCCGTTGAGGGGAAGGCCCTCCTGCACGACCGCAGTGTGTCCGTCTGAACCGACCAGTTTCAGTATTGCCCGTGGGCTCGTTATGGGCGCCTCCGTGATCAACCAGCGCAAGGTCAGTGGGAGCAGTCCACCTGGAGCGACCTCGGGAGTACGCAAAGGAGTGCCGTAATCTAGCCCTATCAAGCTCCATCCGTTGAGGTAGCTTATTCTGAGCCTGACCTGTGGCCATGGCGCCGCCACCTTATAAGGGCCGTTAAAGCTGTAGTTGTACAGCTTGAAGCCAACGTAGGGCTCCTGGTAGGTGGTGAACCAGTTGTAGTGAAACCATTCCCAAACCCTAGCCCGAGGATCCTCCAAGGAGGAGCGATTCTCATCGTAGAACAGCCACACACGCTCTTTGCCAATGGTGCCCTGCGTCAACACCGCCTCCATATACCTCTCGGTCACATCGGGCCGATTCATAGATGGAGGGGTAATCACCCGAACTCCTGCTAGGTCAGGGTAACGCTTCGCGTAATAATTCACCGCTGTCACTAGGTAGCCGGGTTGTACTGCCACCGCGTCTTCATCTCGAAAGTGCTCGGCTACATAACGTACTGCCTCGCGCCAGTTCTCCCGGTTGGGAGCATCGCTGTAGTTGACTTCCTGGAGAGCTATACCGCTCAACCCCACTAGTAGAACCAATGGCATAAGACCTACCACCCAGCGACGCGACCAGAGCCACGCAATGCCTACAGAGACAGCCACCAAATAGGGAGGGAAAGTGACGAACAGGTACCGCTCCTCGAAAAGGCCTACGGTTCGGTTAATGACGATGAAAGGTGCCAGTGGCACGAACAGGAACGCCGCAAGGAGCAGCCCCTGTTGCCTTCGTGAGAGTGTTAAAGCGACAATGCCCACTAAGGCCAGAACTGCCGAGGAGACCGCGCCTGTGAGCTCGGTAGTTGGATCAGCACGGTTCACGGAAAAGGTTTTGGCCATGACCTGCAACATTTCGAGAACTCCCACGGGCCTATACGGATGGCTACCAGTGTCACCTAGGGCAGCAGCCATCAGCAAGATCCCAACAAATACCACTAAGATCACGGTGGTGATGGCTATGGGGAGCCTCCGCCCAATTCTCCCTGCAGCGTGCGCAAGAAGATGAAAGGGTAGCAGAAGGATACAAAGCATGTGGGAGAGAATAGCACCGATCATCAGAATCGGGTAGCTCCAAGTCAATTTGCCCAGGTACTTCCAGGCCATGAGCACCAAGGTACTGGTCGCTGCAAGCAACGTAGCCATGGAGTACATCTTCGCTTCCTGTGACTGCCAGATCTGGAAGGGGGATATAGCTAACAGCAGGGCAGCGATTAAACCGGCGCGGCGATCCGAGAACTTTTCCGCCAGGAAATAGACCGCCGGCACCAGAAGTACCCCAAAGGCCACCGAGAGCATCCGAACTCGGGTCTCGGCATCACCGAACACGGCGATCCACAGATGCAGCAGGAGAGTGTACAGGGGACCATTTTCGCCTGGACGCAGCAAGGAGCTCAGCAGTTCTCCTAGGGGCACTTGGGCCCTCATCACGATATCGGCTTCGTCGAACCATAGGCTCTGATAGCCGAGATGATAGCGCCGTAGCAAAAATGCCAACGCCGCCAGGGCTGCTAGAGGTCCCCAATGGGTTACCAGTGGGGCCCGCTGCGTCATATGGTTGTCGTCAAACAGCCTTCTCCACATCGATAAAAACAGAACTCATCTGCGAGCAAATAGTGTCCCACCGAAAGAAGTCAGCTGTCTTCAGGGCTGCCCCAGCTATAGCAAACCTGACGTCGTGTTCATCCGCCAGACGGGCTACCTGCTGAGCTAGGCATTCGGGATCGCCGCTAGGACAAGCCACCAGGTTGTAACCGTTTTGGAAAATCGGCCATCCTGGAGGTGGTGACTGGGGCAATGGACCGCAAGTGACCACTGGCAGGCCGTGGCTTAGGCACACCAGTAGAGATCCACGGCGGTAGCTGACACCGTCCCGGTAGGGGAGTATAGCTACATCGGCCCCGAGAAGCTCACGGCGCACCTCCTCTTCTCCAACCTCTCCCACGAAAGTGACTCTGTCCTGCAATTTGAGCAACGAGACCAGTTCAACACAATGTCTGCGATACTGTACATTCTGCGGGTCCGTGGCAACGCCTCCTCCCACGATTCTCAGCTCCCAGGGAACGTTGGGGCCCATCTCCAGCAGACGCGCCATGGTCGCTATGGCCAAGTCCAAACCCTTCGACATGTTGGCAAGTCCAAAATACACCAAGCGGTATCCAAAAGAGTTTCGACGATGGTCCAGATCTACCACCTCGGGGGGCAGGACATTGGGACCTATGGGCACCAATCTCACACGCGACCTGAAACGTTCCGGAATCTTTGGCAGGTCCCCGGGGTCGACGAGAACGACCCGTTCACTAGCTGCAACTAACATCAGGTTGGCAAGCTGACGGATCCGGCCAGCTTTAGGGAACAAGTAAGGTGCCAGCATGTCGTGAAAGGTGGTCACCGTAGGTCTGCCTGCAAACTTCAGAGCCAAGGGCAGCAGATTCACAGCTGGGTGCATTGCGTAGCAGCCGGTCTGATACTGCAGGCTTATGACATCTGCCCCAAAGACCTTCGCCAAATGTAACGTTCTTGCCAAGGCCGGCCAGCCCCACCTGTATCCAAGGGATAATGTATGGTCCGGAGGTTGCCATCTGGGCTTTCGGGTTACCGTTGCCACCTTCACCAGCCAGCCAATCTCAGTTAGCCCCGTGACAAGACGGTAAGAGTAATGGGCCACACCTCCTACCGTGGGTGGGTACTCCCCCGAGACAAGAAGCAGGTTCCTCAAGCTTGGCTCCCCTGCGCTGACTTAGAGGGCCGCTCTATCGATGGATGCCAACCCCGTAGTAAAGCCGACACCAGCACTTGCCAGTAAAGAAGCATCTTGTACCGCCTCAGATCTCGCCGGTGCCCTAGGGCCCATTTGGTCGCTTCCAGGGCTAGACGGACACTGTAGTCTACATAAAGTAGAAACGAAAAGAGCTGGGCGCATCCTTTGCCGTGATAAGTGGCAAGGTATCTGAGGCGACTCGCCTGATACCTCAAGTGGGTCTCGACCGGTACTTGGGAGCTACTTATCTGACCCCAGTGGACAACCTTTGCCGTCGGCTCGTACCAGACCAGCCAACCTCGCCGATGGAGCCTCACGCACCAGTCGAGCTCCTCCGAATACATAAAGTAGCGCTCATCCATGCCGCCTGCATCTTCGACCGCCCGCCGGCGCACTGCTAGGACAGCCCCACTGAGCCAATCTACCGGACCACCCTGATCCTGACGGCGATCGTAACCCAGGAACCACCTGCGCCACGGGTTGTTGGGCCATAGGTCTGCCAGTACAGTACCGTCGAAAGCCCACAAAATTGGGTGGGGAAATCGCCGCACGGAGGGTTGGTACGACCCATCGGGGCTCACTAACATAGGTCCTACCATACCTACCAAGGGCAACCTATCCATGACCTGGGCCATCGCCAGAATCGAACCTTCGCAGAACGTTACATCGGGATTAGACAAAACGATGTATGGCCCCCTGCTTGCGCTTAGCCCTACGTTTACAGCGGAGGCGTAGCCCGCGTTACTACCCATTTCTATAAAGCGAACGTCTTTGAGCGAACGCGCCAGCCACAGACTGTCGTCTGTGGAGGCATTGTCGACCACGATTATCTCTGACAGCCCCTGCTGACCTCTCAGGGAAGAGAGGCATCGGGCCAGATACGGGCCTGAATTCCAATTGACGACCACTACGCTAGTGTCTCCCATGGCCTCTGAGTAGATACATATGCGTGAGAAACTCGGCCCAGGCCATGACGGAAGCCAAAACTAGGCCTACGAGACCCTCCTTATAACCCTTCAAAGTTACGTACCGTCGCCAAAACTCCCTTGGAGGCATTCCCAGGAGGCTCCTTAGCCGGGGTCGATAACCCGAATAGTGAAGCGTCCGCGCCGCAAGAACAGCATAGAACCGCTGCTTGGCCACAAGCTGCCGTAAACTGTCATAGTTTCTGTGGACAAGCAGAGACGAAAGTTTTCCTGTCCGGCCATCGAGCTGCACAAGTTCATGGACAGGCCGACGCTCGTCAAAGCGGCCCCGATCCACTCGGAAGAGCCTCAGCTGATAGTCCGGGTACCATCCTGCGTATTTCACCCACCTTCCCAATATGATGTTCTTCCGCGGGATCCACCAGCCCGCAACCTCGGTAGCGCGCACAGCTTCCTGGATCTCTTCTGCGAGATGGACTGTGACCTCTTCATCGGAGTCAACGAATAGCACCCACGGGGTCCTGACCAGGCCGAGAGCCCAGTTTCTTTGGGAAGCGAAGTCTGCAAAGGGATGGTACACTACCTCCGCCCCAAGCTCGCGTGCAACCTGCGCGGTTCTGTCAGTACTGCCTGCATCGACAACCAACATTGTGGCGCCTAGAGGAAGCAATGAGTGGAGACACAGGCCCAGGGTACGCTCGGAGTTCTTGGCGAGAACTACAACCGTTAGAAGGTCCCTCATAACCTGAAGACTTGGCCGTAAAGTCGCCAGAGTCTATCCCTTTCCTCCATGTTAACGATCCCCCTTTTCCAACGAAGCCAGGTTGCTAGCGCTAAGCGCAGAGTACCGATTCTGGTGATCCAGCGGTGTCCTTCCACGAACCCGCCGGGATAATACTTGGAATAGTAAAGGTACCGGCTCCTCTGCAAGTAATACCACATTTCCTGGGGCCTTTGTCCGGTGCTCGCGCCACCAAAGTGTATGGCTGCACTTTTGGGATGGACCATCACCTTCCAGCCACAAATGCGGAAACGGTGACACCAGTCTACCTCCTCGCTGTACATGAAGTAACCCTCGTCCATTAACCCAACGTGATCCACGGCGCGACGGTTAACCAGCATGACAGCTCCCAGCACATAATCCACCTCGTATGGTGCCCTGGCGATTCTAGCTCTACCGTTGAGCCTAGAGTTATAGATGCGCCCGGATACCGGAAAGGCTTCTATAAGACTGGTGACTAGCGTGGGAAAGCGGTAGCCTGCCGATTGAAGCGACCCATCGGGGTTAAGCAGCAGTGGCGCCGAGACGGCCACACCTTCTCGCCTCGCAAGATCCAGCAGGGAACGTAGGCAGCCTGGCAGAAGGACGATGTCGGGATTGAGTAGGAGGTACAAATCTGCTGGAAACATCTTGAAGGCAAGGTTGTTAGCTGCTGCGAAACCTACATTTCGATCAAGGGTAACAACTTTGACTTCCCCCAGCCGTTGAAGGGCCCTCAAAGACCCACGTGCAGACCCATTGTCGACGACAGTTACGTCGAAGCCCGAAAGCAGGTCGGCGCACGAACTGAGCTCGTCGCGCAGTGACGACAGAGAGCGAAGCAAATAGTCCGTAGCGTTAAAGTTCACATAAACGACAGTGAGTCGCATTGAGGCTAGATTGTTTGATGCCATTGCTGCCGTGTGCTAAACTAACCTTCTGAAGACTGGAGAGGCACAATGCCAGTTTAGCACGGCGTTGTTTTCACATCAAACCTTGGGGAGTAATGTCGGTGTGGATCTGCATCGCGTACCTAGAAGTCTTTCAGACAGGTTAGTCCGCTACGGCATTATGCTGTCGACGGCAGAGCTGACAGAAGAACAGTTGGCTTTACTTGAGGAGACCGTCGACCAGCTGGCCCGTATGCTGGCCTTTAGGGCCAGTGCGAAACGCACCAAGCCACGACGTGTTGTAATCACTGGCATGGGTGCCGTTACGCCCTTGGGAATAGGTCTCGCGCCCTTTTGGGAGGGGCTCATTGAAGGACGTTCGGGTATTGACAGAATGACCCTGACAGACCCCTCCAACTATCCGTGTCAGGTAGCTGGCGAGGTCCGCGGCTTCGATCCACTCCAGTTCATCGACGCCAAGGAAGCCCGACGGATGTCGCGGGCAACCCAGTTTGCCGTTGCCGCGGCGAAGATGGCAGTGGAGGACGCTGGCCTCGATCTCTCGGCGGAAGACCCCACAACGATCGGGGTGATCCTCGGCACTGGTACCACAGCCTTTCCCGAGACCGAGGCAGGTGCACGACTCATGCTTGCGAAGGGCGGCATGAGGTTGAGTCCTTTCTTCGTACCTATAGTGTTACCGAACATGCCTGCTTGCCAGGTATCCATCCAATTGGGGGTGAAGGGCTACAACTCTACCATAACCACTGCGTGTGCAGCCTCGACCCAGTCCATCGGTGAAGCATACGAGGCCATCCGTCGTGGCGATGCTGACATCGTCATCTCGGGTGGCTCTGAGGCCCCTATCTGCGAGCTGGGTTTGGCCGGTTTCTCAGTCATGCGGGCCCTGAGTACCCACAACGACGACCCTCCCCGGTCTTCTAGACCTTTCGACGCCACCCGTAACGGCTTTGTACCCGGTGAGGGTGCAGGGGTGCTAGTTCTTGAGGAGCTAGACCGTGCCTTGGCCAGGGGTGCGCACATCTACGCTGAAGTCGTGGGATACGCCAGCAGCTCCGACGCCTATCACGTAACGGCACCTGATCCCGACGGAGACGGCGCTAGCCAGGCAATGGCGCTGGCGCTGGTAGATGCAGGCCTGAAGCCAGAAGAGATCGACTACATAAATGCCCATGGCACCGGCACGCCGTTGAACGACGTGGTCGAGACAAAGGCCATAAAAAGGGTGTTCGGCGATCATGCCTACAAACTGGCCATAAGTTCGACCAAGTCCATGATAGGCCATCTCCTGGGAGGTGCTGGGGGCGTGGAAGCGGTGGCGACGGCACTCACTATACATAAGGGAATAGTGCATCCCACCATTAACCTCCGACACCCCGATCCTGAATGCGATCTCGACTACGTTCCCAACGAGGCAAGATCGATGACGGTGCGTGCTGCCGTGTCCAACTCCTTCGGTTTCGGCGGTCAGAACGCCTGTCTTGTGCTGAGGCGGTTCGAACCTTGAACGGTTTGAGGTATAAGGGGTGCAGGCAGTTTCCGATCAGGCTATCATAACTAAGAAGGTACGCAGCTCGAAGGTTATGCTTGGCCTGGGCGTGGCGCTAATGGCCGTTGCTGTGGCCGGGCCCCTTGTAACCTCTTATCTTCCGACAAGTTTCCAGTACCTAATCATAGCTTTCTATGTAGTCCTCTTCGCAGGTCTGATCCTGTTCAACTCCGGGATCTACGAGCTCCGCAAGTGGCGGGCGTCTCCACGAGGAGACGAGGTACTCTACAGGGAGCTCAGGGGCCTACGGGACCAATTCATGCTCTTTAATTTTGTGGAGTTGCCAGGGGGTGTCCTCTTAGAGCATGTCATCTCAGGGCCTGGGGGCATAACTATCGTAGAGGCCCGCGAACAGGAGGGAGAATTCGAGTTCGATGGCAGGCAGTGGCGACAGCGTATGGGTGTGCTAAGGCGGATCTTTGGATCGGGTCAGCGTGCCCTAGGCAATCCTTTCGCAGATCTGAGCAAGCGTTTGGAGGCGTTCAGGGCCTGGTTACAGGCCCACGAGCTATCATGCCCCGTTCATGGAACTGTCGTCTTTACTTCCCCCAAGGCTAGACTAGTGCGGGTAGATTCACCGCCCTACCCGGTCACAACACCTAAGGGCCTTAGGGGAATGCTGCAACGTTCCAAGGGATCCGCTCTGCCCGCTGAGACCCAGGCTAGGCTCCAAGAGCTTCTGAGGCAGTGCATGGCTAATCCTGTGGAGGTGATACCTGAACGACAGGCAAAGAAAGCAGCCAAGGTATAGACACTGCTTTGTGTGTGGATGGGACAACCCGATAGGCCTGAAAGTCGACTTCATGGACGACGGTCGAAAGGTCTGGTGTACCTTCACTCCAGGCCCAGAGCATCAGGGATATCCAGGCGTACTGCATGGGGGTATCTTGGGAGCCCTTCTCGACGAAACTGTCGGTAGGGCAGCATATTTGGTCCAGGAATGGGTGTTTACTGCAAAAGTGGAGATAAGATTTAGAAAACCCGCCCCGATAGGCCAGACCATCCGTTTCGAGGGATGGATTGTACGGAGACGGGGAAAGTTCCTCGACCTGGCCGGTCAAGCATGTCTTTTAGATGGCAGCGTGATAGCAGATGCCCGGGGGCTTTACGTACTTCTGCCCGACGAAATACGGGCGGGAGCAGAAGCGATAGTGCTCAGTGAGCCTGCTCCGTCCTGAGTGGAAGATCATCGGCAATGAACCAGCGCAAAGGGCCCTCGCTGGGGCACTGGAAACGAACCGTCTCGCCCACGCGTATCTTTTCTCCGGCCCCAGCCGCGTGGGCCGGCGTGCTGTTGCCATTGCTGTGGCCAAGACATCGAACTGCTTGGCCCAAGCAAGGCGCGCCTACGATTTCTGCGGCCACTGCCGATCATGTCGGCTTATCCCCGGGGCACATCCAGACGTCACCCTAGTTGGCCCTGGCGAATCTTCCAGAATAGGTATCGATGTGGCCAGAGAAATCCGCAATCTGGCATCACTCCGCCCGGGAACCAGCAGGCGGCGTTTCATCATCATCGACGATGCCCACCGGATGACTTCGGAGGCGGCAAACGCCCTCCTCAAAACGCTCGAAGAGCCATCAGCCTACACGACCTTGGTTCTCATCGCTCCCAGTGCTTCGTCTCTGCCTGAAACCGTGTCATCTAGGTGCCAAGAGATACGGTTTTCCACTGTACCGGCTGGCCAGATCGGGGAAGGGCTCATCGAGGCAGGATGTGACCCGGCCCGCGCCGAGGAGCTGGCCAGACTTTCCTACGGCAGACCGGGATGGGCGTTAGCAGCGTTGAGCGAACCTTCGCTTGTCGAAGCCAGAAGGGAAGTGCTGGAAACATGGAAGGGTCTGGCAGCGCCAGGGCTCCTCGAGAGGTTCGTGGCAGCTGCCGAGCTAGCCAATAGGTACCGCGCGACAGGAAAGTGGACCTTAATGGACGATCTAGATATATTCACCCAATGGTGGAAGGAGGCTTTAACCACTAGCCTGGCCGAGGGGGATAGCAAACACCTTCACTCCTATCACAAGGCTCTGAAGGCACTACAGACTCTACAACGACGCCTACAGTTTAACGTCAACATCAGGTTAGCCCTAGAGGCTACAGCCCTGGAACTCCCATGAACGGCTTAGCTGAGATCCAGGCCGCCTTAGTTGAATGGCAAGCCAAAGGTCACCTCAGCCTGTGTGCTTGCCGTGTGTCGACCCCTCGACGCAATCAAATAGTGCTCCTCCAAACAGGTGGAAGGGCGTTGCTGGCCCGCGTGGCGGCAGCTGGTATTGGTATCGTACGCTGCAACCCAAATGTTCAACTCCCGGAAATAGCTCGACCCGTATCGTGGTTGGAGCTGGCCTCTGTAACTCCAGATGAGCTGCTCTCAAGGGTGAGGGATGCTGCCGCCAGAGCTGGGACATCGTTGAAGATAGAGACCGCCTTTTCCGATCCTGTCGGCAGATACGTAGTTGTAGTTAGTAGGGATGCGCCGCAGGTCAGCGAACAGATAAGACTTGCCCTCTCCGTAACTCTTAGATCGTCCATCGTGCTGCTTCCGTCGCCCCCAAATCCCTCAGACCTCGCCCAAATTCCCCCTGACACCTCTCTTTCCGTGGCAACGCCCAGTTTAGCCGAAGGGACATGGGATATGTCGACAAATGTGGTCGTACCCGCGAGCTGGAAGGTAGAGCTCGATACCCCTCTGGTGAAGTTGATGGGAAATCTGGGCCGGGACGTACCTACGCCCTACGGCGCTGCGACACTGGTACAGATCAGTCTTCTGCGTCGCAGGGCGACACTCAAGTTGTCTTCGGGAGCCCAACGGCAGGTCGCACTTTCGGACTTGCTACAAGTCTGACCAAGAAAACATAGACAAGAGGCAAGCCGGGGCATTTCGGGCTGGTCAATAGGAAACGCTAGATAGTACTCGCTGCAAGAACCATATCAAGAGTAGCGCAACGAGGGGCGACAGGTCAATGAAGGTGCGTATTGGTATTGCTGATCGGATGGGGGCTAGAATAGGTTCGGTCACCGAATACAGGAACCGGGATATAGGATTACGATACATAGGGTCAAACCAAGAGATAAGGGCCCTGGCGATGATAAGCCACCAGAACACCTGAAGCAGCAGGCTCAGAAAGCGTATAAAAACACCCATCACGGCATCCATATATCTAGTCCTTCGGAAAATCTAATGTTAACTTCAGGGCAGCAGCCTTACAAACAAGTCATTAGCAACGAGCCACCCTCGCTCCGTCAGGCTCCATCTGTCTCCGCCACGTTCAGCGAGGGCCAAGCTCCGGAAGGCCTCCAAGCTTTCCCTTATGCGGGACTGCTGCCCAGAGCTTGCGTGGACAAGCTCAGCCTCGGAAAGGCCATCGCGCAGGCGTAAAGCTAGCATGGCCTTTTCGGAGAGAGCAAGATCGCCCTCCACCCTCTCGCTTCCGACTACAGCGAGGCCCGTTGTCATAACCCTGCGGATGTATTCGGCTGGGTGCATGGCATTCCAATACCTCACGTTTTTCGCAAACGAATGGGCCCCAGCCCCGAAACCGAGATATGGCTCTCTTCTCCAATAAATGAGATTATGCTGACACCGTTTACGAGCCCAGCTGGCGATCTCGTAATGCTCATACCCAGCAGCTCCAAGCATTTCACAGGCCATGAGGTACATTTCTGCGCTCAGCTCATCGTCTGGAAGGCGAACGAGGCCACGCGCCACCTGCTTGAAGAGCACCGTGTTTTCGTGTAGTGAGAGCTGGTAGGCAGACACATGCTCGGGCTGTAAAGCGATGACCTGTTCCAGGTCCTTGCGCCAGTCCTCCAAGGTCTGTCCAGGGAGGGCATACATGAGGTCAATGTTAACATTGTCGAAACCTGCTGCCCGCGCCATATGGAAGGCTCCGAAGGAATCCCTACTGGTGTGGCCGCGACGGAACAGACGCAACATCCTATCGTCCAGTGTCTCAAAACCAAGGCTCAGTCTGTTAACACCCAGTCGAAGCAGACGCTCCATGTAGCTCTGGTCGACCGTACCAGGGTTTGCCTCTATAGTTACCTCCATGTCGCTGCGGGTCCAGAATCGATCTCTGATAGCGTGCAATATGGCCTCAATCTGAGTCGATGAGAGGAGACTAGGCGTTCCTCCCCCTAGATAGACCGTCCTAGCCTCAAGAGGCTGTGTAGCCAGTTCCGGCCACATGCCGGAGTGAGCATTAAAGATCTCCCGGCAAAGTGCCCCAATATAGGCCTCGTAGAGGCCTCTTAAGCCTGCATAGGCATTGAAGTCACAGAAGGTACATTTGCTTCTGCAGAAAGGTATATGGACATAAATACCAAAGGCACAACTGGAAGAACCGATAGGTATCAGACCTCCTCCCCAGCCATTAACTTTAAGATCCTGTCGGACGCGTGCCCTTGAAGCTGCGTCTGGGCAAAGATCCGCACGGGAAGCCCCCATATCTTGATGAAGCCAACAGCAGCCCGTTGGTCGAAGGTATCTCCGGCTTCGTACGTAGCCAGGGAACGTCTGTATAGAGAGAAGGGGCTCTTGCGGCCCACCACGGTCGCTGTTCCCTTGTGAAGTTTCACCCTGACGGTACCCGTGACATACCTCTGGGAGCTAGCAACGTAGGCCGCCAGGTCCCGATGAAAGGAACTGAACCAAAGGCCATTGTAGACCAGATCAGCATATTCTTTGGCCACCAACTCCTTGAACCTGGCCGCGTCCTTGGAAAGGGTCAGATCCTCAAGATCTTTATGGGCTTTATGGAGTATGACAGCGGCTGGGGCTTCATAGATCTCCCTCGACTTGATGCCGACCAGGCGGTTCTCTATGTGGTCGATCCTTCCAACACCATGTAGTCCTCCGATTTCGTTCAGCCGCTCAATGAGGGTCACGCCATCTAGCCGCTCACCATTCAGCGCAACTGGGATCCCCGTCTCGAATTCTATCTCCACGTACGCAGCCTCGTCGGGGGTCTGCGATGGGTCCCGCGTCCAGGCGAAGACTTCGGATGGGGGTTCGACCCACTCGTCCTCAAGGACCCCAGCCTCGATACTCCTACCCCAAAGGTTTTGGTCGATGCTGTAAGGGCTTTCCTTCGTCACCGGAATTGGAATGTTGTGCCTATACGCATACTCGATCTCTTCGTCCCGCCGCATGCCCCACTCACGAACCGGAGCTATGATCTTCAGATCGGGTGCCAGAGCCGCCACAGAAACATCGAAGCGCACTTGGTCGTTCCCCTTTCCGGTGCTCCCATGCGCCACAGCCGTGGCACCCTCCTGCCGCGCTACATCTACCAATAGCTTTGCGATCAAGGGTCTCCCAAGAGCAGTTGCGAGGGGATAGACGCCCTCATACAAGGCGTTGGCCTGAAGAGCAGGCCAGACGAAGTATTTCACAAAGATATCTTTAGCATCCACCACTATAGCTTTGACGGCACCGATGCGAAGTGCCCTTTCGCGTACTTCGCTCAGATCCTTTTCCATGGCACCGAGGTCCACCGTAAGCGTCACAACCTCAGCGCCATACTTCTCCCTTATCCAGCGGATAGCAACGGAAGTATCCAAGCCACCGGAATACGCCAGAACTACCTTTTCCAAACCTGGTCCTCCTTACTTAACCTGTCTGCAATTATAAGTTATGCCAGCAGCCGCTTGCGCGGAGGGATATAATCTTTGAGCGTATGTCCGTAAACCACGCACTACTGCCGATAGGCAAAGTGATAGCGTGGAGCCTTCTGGGCGTTGTGGCAGTCTTCACGTTCCTCATCGGGACCGTGGCCACCGGCTCACAACGTTACCTGCCACGGACTTCCGACGCGATTGTTGTGCTGGGTGCCGCAGTATGGCCAGGGGGACGGCCATCGCCAGCGCTGCGAGGCCGAGCGGAAAAGGCTGCTGAGCTCTACAGGACAGGATACGCAAGTCACATTATCACCTCTGGAGGTAAGACAGGCTCGCTGCCCGCCGAAGCTAGCGTGGCGGCATCGATCCTTGAAAGCCTGGGGATTCCGCGTTCTGCTATCATTGAGGAGCCCATGGCTACCAGCACCGAGGAGTCCGCCCGTTTCGTGGGAGAGCTTCTCAAGCAGCGTGGATGGAGAGATGTGATTGTGGTGAGCGATGGGTATCACCTGACACGAAGCGTTTGGCTCTTTCGACGAGAAGGATTCCGCGCCTCAGCCGCTGCAGCCGACGACTGGTATTATTCTACCGGGGGGCGCATTTACCACATCTTGAGAGAGACCGCCGCCGTCAGTTATCTGGCAGCACGTGAGGCAGGTGCGGTGGTATCAGGGAGCCTAACCAATCTACTAAAGGAGCCATGAGCCCGATGGACAGAATCTGGTCCCCATGGCGCATGCAGTACATAGAGAGCTCAAAGATGGAGGGAGCAAGCTGCATATTATGCGAAAAACCTACGGAGAACAGCGACACAGACAATCTGATATTGTACCGGGGCGGCGAGTGCTACATCATAATGAACCTGTACCCCTATAACAACGGTCACCTCATGATCGTTCCATACCGACACGTGCCGGATCTGCTGGACCTTACGGATGATGTACTCACTGAGATGATAAAATTAGTGCGCCTTTCAGAGAGGCTTCTGCGACACGTCATGCAGCCCGACGGCTTCAACATCGGGATAAACATCGGACGAGTGGCCGGTGCTGGAATTGCCGATCACGTGCATATGCACGTGGTCCCACGATGGATGGGAGACACAAATTTCATGCCTGTCCTTGCCGACGTGCATGTGATGCCTGAACTTCTAAACACAACCTATTCCAAACTCAAGGCAGGCCTAGTGACGATCCTAGCGTCGGGGGAGGAAAGTGCACCGTGAGGCAGGCGCCATAGCCTTTGTGAACGGTCTCGTCGCCGTGCGACGCACCCCAAAGGGCGAATGGATCTTCCCTAAAGGACATATCGAGGACGGCGAGGCGGCTGAGAGCGCCGCCCTGCGTGAGCTTGAGGAGGAAACAGGTCTGCTGGGTTCCGAACCATATCCTGTAGGGGAAGATTTTTACTCCATGGGCAGCGATGATTTCCAAGTGAGCTACTTTACCATGACTGCAAGACCTGGCCCGCAGTGGCCAGAACACGACGGGAAGGATGCTGTCTTAATGACCCCCGAGGAAGCTCTCACCAAGCTGAATATAGAAAACCACCGTCTGTTACTACAGAAAGCCCTGGTTATCTTAAAGGACCGAATAGTCCCTGGCAGCAATTCCGAGGAGGATTAGAACATGGCGCTCCTCTCAGGCCTGACAGCCACAATAAGCTTTCTGTTCTCCGTACTTGTAATTAGCCAGTTTCTACGACGAAAAAGGATGCACCAACTGGTGTGGTCAATGGGCTTACTTTTTTACGGGGTCGGGGCCCTTTGTCAGTACCTAGCATCTACACCCCTTTGGAGCGAGGCTGTATACCGCATCTGGTACCTGTCAGGCGCCTTCTACGTGGCCGCATATCTGGGCATGGGTACCATTTACCTGCTCTTTCCACGGCGTACCGCTCACTATATCTTTGCGGCGTTACTCCTTGCGTCCCTTTATGCGGCGTACAGAACCTTCACATCTCCTGTAGATTTCCAAGCCGTTGCCAGCGTGGTGCGGGAGGGGGAAATTTCTGGAGTTGGTTTCCCAGGAGATGTAAGGATACTCACGCCAATCTTCAACATTTTCGGCACTTTGGGTCTCGTCGGTGGTGCCATCTACAGTGCCGCCATATTCGCTATCCGGCATTCTCATCCTCACAGGGTAGCATCGAACGTCCTCATAGCCGTCGGGGGCTTGGTGTCAGCCTCGGGGAGCACCCTGTTGCGGTTTGGGGTTCCAGCACCGTTCTACCTCTCACAGTTCCTGGGCATCGATTTAATATTCTTTGGCTTCCTGATGAACTACGAGGTGGTGGGCGAACGGATGGCTATCCTCTGGCGACCAGCTGGTCAAAGTGTTGGCCGCCAGTAGCGACGAGCTAGTCGGCGAACCATAGCTCTCACTGACTGCCATTCCTCAGGTGTGTTTACATTGAGAAACGATCTCGCGTGGGGATCGAGTCGCCTCAACGTCCGGGTGTCCGGATGAGCGACCCTCACCTCGGGGAAGAAGCTGATGATGCGCCGATCGCCTCGAGCTATAGCCCGCTCGATCGCCGGTAGGCATGTGGCTCGGTAAAAGGCGTGCAAGGGTTCAGCGCGGTCCCCTGAAAACGGCACCAACGCATCGAAATCGTCTAAGGCTTTCGCCATGTAGAGAACTACCCTTAGGTTCACCAACGGCATATCGGTGGCCACTATGAAAGCCCTACCTGTGGCCGAAGCCAACAGGCCCGAGTAGATTCCGCCCAAGGCACCTACCCCAGGCACTGCATCGGGCACAACTCGGGCCCTCGGTGGAACAGGCGTTTCGGGCCTGCTGCTGACCACAATGACACTCGAGGCCACCCGGGAGAGCCGGAAGGCCAGCCACTCGATAAGTGTTGGTCCCCCCGCAAACAGCGAAAGGCCAGCTTTATCGGTGCCCATCCGCGTGCTGAAGCCTCCGGCCAGTATCACAGCATCGAAGCTTCCCTTAAGTTTCATCACCCCCTTCAGGACCCAGCGACACATAAATGTCGACAGCCTTAGCACCGGTGGTGATGCTCGTGGCTCCGGAGAGCCGCTTTATGAAATCGTCCTCCAGCCCAGGCACCATCTCACCAACCAATCGCAGGGCCCGCTTCGCTGCTGCAAGGGCATACCTAGGTTCGAGCCTAGATAACTCATCGAAGAAGAGAGCATCGCTGCCTTGGCTAAGGGCACGGTAATACATAGCTTCGCACAGACGCTCCAACAGATCGAGCTGCGATTGGGACAGGGAGCCTTTGGCCAAACTTGCTGCCAGGCTTGCGAAGCTGTTAGGACGGCCCCTTACAGTAGGATACTGGAGCAACAGGTTTTCAGGATCTAAGATGAGCCGGCCCACCTCGTTCCGGAAGACCTCACGCACCTGGTGCCATAGACTCTCCATAGCAAGTCTGAAGGGTCCCTTCCACCCGTGGCCCGGGGAGCAAGGACAGCCTCCCGTCCACCGACCCAATCGATGGAAGCAGCTCCAAGAACTCATCTCCTCTATTTCGACCTCTGCCTGTACCGGAAGCAGCCTGTGCACCAGCGACAGCGGGCTGACAGTGAAACCCGCCTCCTCGGCCCTGTGATTCAGGAGGTCCGCCAAGAAGAGGTCCCTAAATTTCTGGTGATGCCCGTAAAGCTCCCCATCTGTAGCTATCAAAACCAGCTGATCGTTGCCGGATATCTCCAACTTCCAATCCAAGCGCATGGGTAAGGCCAGGGACGCGAAGGCGGGGGCACTTTCCGAGACCCTGGGATTGAAGGAGAGATGCTTCGAGAGTTGCGGATCGAAGCAAAAACAGTGCAAAAACCGGCCCGAGGGTAGACGTACCGCCACGGGACCAGTGGGAACGTCGGGTTTGGCCCGCAGCTGCCACGCTGCCAAGAGTGTAAACCGGATACCCTCCTCAGCCAATACCTCCAGCGTTTCCAAATCGACAGCTGTCTCCGGGAGCCACATTCCGTCAGGAGCTCGGCCGAAACGGGCATGGAAATCCAGGATGCCCCATCGAACGTGAAGACGCTTGTCGGCCTTGGAAATCAGCGGAAGGATCGCGTGCCCAAAGGGGGCTGCCATCGCGTTTCCGTAGCCAAAGCGTTGGACCACAGAACGGTCCGCTTCCACTATCTTGTTTAGGACATCAGGGTGGCGAAGTTCCAGCCATTGAGCCAACGTTGGCCCCAGGTCGAAGCTCATCCGTTGAAAGTTGTTCAGTTCGGCATTTGGCCCATAGCACTGGTAAGTGACCAGCTCGTTGAAGTTTTTGAAGGGAGCAGCTTCGGGCTCCGTGTAGTCATCTCCAGTGAAGGGATCGATACGATTGGGCTGGTAAAAGTGACCGTGTATTACGAGATAAGCCTTGCCCACGGCCTAAAAGCAAGCCCGAAGGTTGCGGGCCAGGAAGAAGGGATCACTGCTAACCACGGAAGAGGCATAAAGCTCCATGGCGCCCACATCGGCAGTACGATTCCGCGGATCACCCCGGTCCACGACTCTGATTACAACAGGAAAATGCGACCAGTCTTCCTCCGTGGGGCCTGCCGGGGGCATATATATTGCCACGTTGAAGCTCGAGACACCCAGATTCAAGTAACCGCTGAGTACACGCCACAAGGCACGCTTGAGCCTCACGTCCAAGGCCGGGGCCAACAGGAAGACTTCCTTCTCTTTTATGGGAGCGAGGTAGGCAAAGACCTTCGCCCCTTCCCAACCCCAGCCGATACCCAGTTCGCGGTGCACTTCAAAGAGATCGTCGAAATAGCTGGATCCATGAAGGTCACGATAGCGGGCGCTGCTTTCCCTCAGCCATTCTACCTTCGCGTAATGCCTGCCCTTAGTAGCTGTGACTTGGATGTGGCCGTGGACGATAGACGCACCGCTCTTCCACAGGCAGTTCCACATGATGAAGATATACTTGGCCTCCGGATCTACGCGCAGTACCTGCCGGACCCAGGCGAGGGCCGTGTCAACATAATCCAGCACCCGTTCCTCTGAGAGTTTAAGTGGATCGTGCTCGTCGAAGACGATGACCCCATGGTACCCATCGTATTTGGCGACGTTGCTCGCCGAAACACTGAAACGCCCACTTACCCTGCCGAATACATCGGCGGGCGTTCCAATATGGGGGGCGCAGAAGGGATCTCCGGTGGTCTCCTCGATGGAAGCCCTTAAATCGCCGTCGACCGTAACCTGCACGGGCCGTCTGGACCTTAAATCATTGTAGAGTGTCCCCTCCCATACCACCTTGTTGGTCACCTTCACAATGCGCTGGCGGGTCACAAAATCCAAGGAGCCGAACTGCCTCTCGATCCATGGCACCATTTCTGGAGGTGGCACAAGACTACCCTCGGCCACAGAGACGTCGAAAATGCGATCGAACTTCTTGCGAACATTTTCCGGCAACTGTGTGACGAGAGCCGGAAGGTCCAAGATGTCTTGGTCTTTAGGTGGCTGCTGCAATGTTTTTATCCTTCAAATTGAAGTCGATAGCCAGCTCGTACAGCTCCACATAACGACGCGCCGAACGCTCCCATGAGAAGTCCTTAACCATGGCGTTCAACATTACCCCACGCCACCGTTCGGGCACCCGGTAGTTCTCCACGGCCCTGACGACAGCCGCAAAGAGGGCCCAGGGGTTGTAATCGTCAAACACAAAGCCTGTGCCTGCTCCCGTAGCAGGGTCGTAGTCTTCTACTGTGTCCGCCAGTCCTCCTGTCCTCCGGACTATGGGTATCGATCCGTACCTCATGGCGATCATCTGGCCCAGACCGCAAGGTTCAAATCTTGATGGCATCATGAACATATCCGAACCCGCATATATGCATTGTGCCAGTGCAGCGTTGAAGGTCAACGCAACCCCGGTTCGGCCGCGGTACTGGCTCGACAATGCCCGGAATAACTCTTGATAGTGTTGGTCGCCCGTCCCTAGCAGAACGAACTGCACAGGTAGATACCTCAGCATTGGATGTATGGCTTCGGCTAGAATGTCGAGGCCCTTCTGGTCGACAAGCCTGGAGATCATAGCCACCACTGGCCGTTGGAGATCCTCATCGAGTTGGAACTCTCTTTGAAGGGCCAACTTGTTAGCCGATCGTCTCTCCAATGAAGATGTATCGTACGTGGCTGCAATGTTCGGATCCGTGGCTGGATTTAAGGCCTCCACGTCGATCCCGTTAAGTACGCCGAAGAGGCGATCTTTCCTATCTCTAAGCAAAGGATCGAGGCGCTCCCCGAACTCCGGAGTGAGGATCTCCTGGGCATATCGCTCGCTGACGGTCGTGATGACATCGGAAAAAAGTATTCCTCGAGCCATCAGATCTACTACGTTGTCGAGGTCCCTAACGTCTTTGTGATAGATGAACCCATACTGGGACAGACCAGCGATCTCCAGCACACGATAGCCAAATATACCCTGGTAGGCTAAATTATGGATAGTGTAGAGAGTCGCTATTTGGGAAAATACCGGATCGTTAGACAGTATTGTCTTCAGCCAATTGGCGATTATCGCCGTATGCCAGTCATTCAAGTGGATGACATCTGGAACCCACCCCAGGGGCTTTAACATCTCCAAAACAGCCCTACAGAAGAAGACGAACCGTTCGTCATCGTCTGGATAACCGTATATGCCCTCCCGACCAAAATACTTGTGACTGGCTACCAAGTAAACTGGTATGTCTTCCCGCATGTATCCCAAGTAAATCGTGGCAGGCTCCTCACGGTTATCCAGGGGGACAGCCACTGGGTCGACGACCTTTGACAGATTAAACTCGCTTTCGCTGATCTTCCCATATTTAGGGATGGCGACACGAACGTCGTGCCCCAGTCGCTTCAGGGCAATAGGAAGCGCCCCGACTACGTCGGCCATGCCTCCGACTTTTGCAAAGGGAACGGCTTCGGCTGCCACAATCAAAATTTTTAGGGTGCGTTTCAACGTGAGCCCCTCCCGCAATTAAAGATTCAGATTCAAATCAGAAGCTTGTTGATAGCATCAGCAAACTGGCTCGTAAGCTGGGTGGCTCGCTGATCATCCCTGGCCTCTGCCAGCACTCGAAGCACGGGTCGATCTGGGTCCGGCAGTACCAACACCCAGCCATCGTCCAGAAGAAATTTCAGCCCGTCCGTCCGTTCCGTAGGCAGGTCACTGTACTTTTCGGATAGCCTGCGCATTACACGTCCTTTGTCCTCGAAGGGACAAGCTACCTCCACCGATGCCAGATGGTAATCGGGCATTTCCCTCGCCACGTCCGCCAAGCGCACATCTTGTTGTAGGAGCAGCTCCAGGATCTTGGCCACAGCGAAAAGGCCATCGGCCGCCGCCTGGAACTCGGGCAGTATCACGGTCCCGTCCTCGTCTCCCAACAGGACCATACCTTCCCTGGTAGCCGCAGTCATTAGGGCATGGGCCGATGCCTTTGTCCGAATGACCTGCATGCCCGTATCCCTAGCAATACGCTCAAAGATTGTGGGAGCGGTTATGGGAACCCCGACGATGCCTCTCTGTCCGGCGGAAGCCAGTAGAACCATAATCGCCGCCAGTGCCGTCCAACCCGACAGGATACCGCCAGCGCCATCAGCCACAAAGAGCCGCTCACCTCCCGGGTCGAAGCGCACTCCAAGGTCGGCCTTCAGAGCGGAGGTGATACTTGCCAGCATAGCAAGGGCTTCGAGGCGTTCCTCGGGCGAGAGCACCAGGGCAGCCTCGCTTACGGCTGCATTTAGGGCAATCACGGACAGATTTCCCTGCAGCTTCCCTAATATGGTCGGAAGAACCTGGGAGATAATCGAACCGGCGTAATCTATCACTACTGTGGCCCTTTTAGCCCCTGTGAAAGCAGACCGCCGAACGGCCTTCAAATATCCATCGATGTACTCCTGGCTAAGCCCGGGGGCGTCCACTATGGCTCCGATCTGATCTATATCGACCCGTCGAAAGTCCTCACGGAAGAAGGAATTCTCGATCTTCCGCTCCATCCCCCTGTCAATGTCGAGGCCCCGGTGATCGAAGAATTTGATATCGATAACTCTGGGATCGAACGGCGAGACCCTCACGTGCACGCCGCCCACGGCAGGGCTGACCCGTGTAACATATCTTGCCACCGGGATGGGTACGGTCTTCAGGTCCCAAACGTGTACCCCGGCCGACGGGATACCGCTTATAATGGCCCGCTTTACCATCCGTGCCGTTCGATGCGGGTCCCTGTTGATGGTCACCACCGATCCTCTTGGCAAAGCTGCGCCATAAGCGACCCCGAGCTTAGTCGCAAACTCTGGTATCAGATCCACATTGACCAATCCCGATGCGCCGTATCGACCAAACAGGGTTCGCCGCACCTGCGTGCCCCACACTACACTGCTGGCCACTACAGCTCCATTTTCGATAACTTTATTGGGCCAGATTTTGACGTTGGGCCGCACTATGGCACCTTCTCCGATCACAGTGTTGTCGCCAATCACTGCACCTTCGAAGATGTTTGCCTTTGGCTTTACAACACACTGCTTGCCTACAACTGAACCTCGGATCTGGCTGCGTTCCCCAATGTAAGCGCCTCGCCATACCACACTGCGATTCACATGAGCGCCTGCACCCACGACTGAAGAGTCCCGGATGACCGTTGGCCCATGGACGATAGCTCCCTCGCGGACACGAACGGCATCACCTAGCCAAACCGGGCCATGGAACTGGGCATCCTCAGCTATTTCCACATCGCCCGTGGCAGCCCAAAGATTTTCGGCCAGGCGTACCCCCAGAGGTTCTACTTGCACCTTGCCCTCTAGGATGTCATAGTTTGCCCTCAGATACTCTCCAAGGTTGCCTACATCACACCAGTAACCATCAGCTATGTAACCGTAGAGAGGCTGCTGGTTCCTAAGGAGGTACGGGAAAACGTCCTTGCTGAAGTCCACCATCTTGTTGGCTTCGTAGAAACTGAATATCTCGGGTTCCAGAACGTAAATTCCCGTGTTAACCGTGTCAGAGAAAACTTCGCTCCAACTGGGCTTTTCCAAGAACTGGCGGATCCTTCCGTCATCATCCGCAATAATCACGCCGTATTCCAAGGGATTCGGAACTCGATAAAGGGTAAGCGTGGCCAAGGCCCGCCGCTGTCGGTGAAAGGCTATTATGGCATCCAGGTCGAAGTCAGTGATGGCATCGCCGCTGATAACCAGGAAGGTCTCGTTAAGGTGGTGGGCAGCATTGCGGACACTACCTGCCGTTCCCAAGGGCACGTCCTCTACCGCATAGGATATCCGCATACCAAAGGCCGAACCATCGCCAAAGTAGTCCTGGACTACTGGCGCCAGATATTGAAGGGTCACTATGACATCGAAAATTCCGTGGCGTTTGAGAAGGTCCAAAATGTGTTCCATGACAGGCTTGTTCACAATAGGTACCATAGGCTTTGGCCTGAGCAAGGTCAGTGGCCTCAGGCGCGAACCCTCTCCCCCCGCCATTACAACAGCCTTCACGGTTGCGCCCCCTACCAGATCACCTGCTGACGTTCCCTGACAACACGTTGGTATACTGCTGCGACCTTAGAAGCGATGCTGTCCCAGCTGTACTTGGTCTTAGCCACGTGATAGGCATTGGTGGCCCGAGCCTTGGACCAGTCTGGCCGGCGCAGAGTATGAAGGATCCCCCAGGCCAACGAGGCGGGATCCCCGGGTGCCACCAATATTCCTGTAAAGTGGTCCTCTACCACCTCGGAAAGTCCACCGATGTTGGACGCCACAACTGGGCAACAGGCCGCCATGGCCTCCAAGGCCACAATACCGAAGGGTTCGTAAAGACTGGGAAAAGCAGCAACATCCGCCACCTTGTAGAGGCGGTTGCGGGTATCGTCATCAACGTATCCGACCACGTAACATTTTGGTCCCAGCCCTAGGGCCTCAGCCCGCGCTCGAACACCCCCAAGCTCGGGACCGGTGCCAGCCAGTACGAACTTCGCTGCAGGGTATTCGGCCAAGACTCTGGGTGCCGCTTCTAGCAGCACGTAAACGCCCTTTTCCACCACCATCCGTCCTACATAGAGAACTATTTTCTCCTCCGGAAGGGCGTAGCGGGCCCGGAAGTCCCGAAGGTCAGACGCGTCTATGGCATCGAACTCCTGCGTATTTACCCCGTTCGGGATGATGTCTATTTTGTCGAAGGGTACTTGAAAGGTAGAATGGACTTCCGCAGCCATGTATCCACTGGTACAGATTACACGCCAGGCCTCGTAGGTGAGCCACCACTCCATATTGTGGATGACGCGGGCCATATCGCCCTCGAGCTTGCCACGCCCCCTGCCTTTTTCCGTTGCATGGATTGTGGCTATCAGCGGCATCTTGAATTGATGCTTGAGGTCAATGGCCGCGAAGGAGACTAACCAGTCGTGGGCGTGCACGATGTCAAAAGGTCCACGGGTCTGGACAAGCTCTCTGGCAGATTGAGCAAGGGTCAAGTTAGTACGCCAGACACCTGTGAAGAAGTCAGGAGACTCCACCAGGATAGGCTCGGTACGGTACACTATCGCCCTAGCCGAAAGGGCTTCGGACTCTGATCCCCCCTGAAACCGTGGTGTCACCAGGTGGACTTCGACGCCAGCTCTTGCCAGAGCCGGCACGAGCTCTGAAACGTGCCTACCAAGGCCTCCCACAATGTGTGGTTCAAATTCCCAGCTGAGCATCAGTGTGCGCAAAGAGTCCCTCCAGCATGTCCTAAAACGACGCCCTCCGTCTAAGCTAAGTGGTGTCCTGAGCTTCCTTGAAAGTCACTGTAGCGACGGTAGTGCCGTTGCGGCGCTCTACCGAAAAGGAACCGCCGAGATCCTGCTTCACAAGAGTGCGAATGATGCCGGTTCCCAGGCCTGTGGCGCTTTCTACCTGGAAGGAATCAGGATAACCACGCCCATCGTCGATCACGTTGAGAACAACCTGTCCCTCTTGGCGAAAACCCCGTATCTGTATGTTGCCGTGCTTCATGCCAGCAAAGCCGTGGCGTACGGCGTTCGAGACTAATTCGTTGATGATAATTGCAAGCAGGGTTGCCTCCCTGGAACCCACAATGATGCCAGGCGCGCTGATGTCGAACTCTATGTGCTGGTCTGGAGCCACATGGTGGGCAAGGACACTCTCTACAACTTGACGCGCCAAAGCCTCCAGAGTCGTTTGCCCCAGGTCAGCCCCGCAAAGGAGGTCATGGACAGCCGCAATACTCTCGATTCTCGCCACGCTCTCTGCTAGAACGGAAGCAGCTGGTGTTTCCTCACATCGTCTCCGCTGAAGCGACAACAGAGCAGCCACCGTCTGCAGATTGTTGCGCACTCGATGATGCATCTCCTTCAGCAGGATCGATTTCACCTCGAGGGCCCTCTGGGCTTCATCGTAGAGGTGGGCATTTTGAATAGCTATGGCAGCCTGATGGGCAAAAGCCGAGTAGAGGGCCAGTTCCTCCTCGTCGAAATCGCGATAATCCCGGTCGTAGAGAGACATGGCACCCAGGATGCCCCTGTGGCCCGGCATGGGAATGCAGACCAACGTCCTGTACTCGTTGGCAGGAGCCACATCTGCAGCCTCGGCCGATATCCTGTCAAGGTTCTTTACCAGAACGGGACGCGCCGTAGATATCGCTTCCCGAATAGACCTTTCCGCAACCGGATGGTCCGTCAGACCTATGGCCTCGTCCGACCCATGGATAGCCAGTAACTTCAACACTCGATGGGGACCTACCAGCTGGTAGATGGCCACAGCATCTACCCGAGCCAGATGAAGCGCCTGGGATGTTATGATGGACAACACAGATTCCAGATCCAAGGTGCTGGCCACCATGGCGGATACACGCTGAAGGGTCGAAAGTTCCGCCACTTTCCTTCTAAGCCGCTCATCTGTCGCCTGGTATAGCTGGGCGTTTTCCACGGCCATAGCCAATTCGCCAGCAACCAACTCCAAGAACTGGATCTCCGAAGCCCCAAATTCCCTGTAATCCGTTGTATGAATATCAATGACTCCAACTAGCTTTCCGACAGTGTACAAGATTATCGGCACCGCCAAAAGCGATCGATACCGTTCTTCGTGTAGGTCTGGGCAGTACACAAACCGCCGATCGGCCCAAGCATCCACCACTGCCAGAGGGCGACCCGTAAGAGCGGCGGTTCCTGTGATGCCCTCGCCCAACCGAAGGGAAAACTTTCCGATAAGTCGTCGGTTCAGCCCGTTAGTTGCCCTTAACACCAGCTGGTCCGTCACTTGGTCGTAGAGAAATATGGAACAGACCTCGCTGCTCATGGCCTCGGCCACCGCCTCTGCTGCCGTATCCAGCATCTCTTGGAGGTTTAGAGTAGAGTTAAGAGCGCTATTGATCCTGTGGAGGACAGAAAGCATGGAACCCTCGGCCTCCAGCTGCCCCCCTAGCTCGCTGGTTCGAGGGGTAGCTACCGGATGAGCGCTGACCTTGGCATCGATATAGACTCTGGCCAGTCGCGGGACGAGCTTATGGGTAAGCTCTGCTGCCCACCTGTGGCGCCCATAGGTGGCGCTAAGGGAGTCAGCTAGGTCAGCTATACGCCCTAGGAGCACTTCGAGATCCTTGTTCGCATGTGCCCACCGGACCGTGAGTCTTATGAGAGCCGCTTCCAGGTTGATCCAGCTTATTAAGTCCTCGGGCACAAGCTCCAGGTCCCCGAAGGCATCTAACAACGGGTATAGGGGAGCTCCAGATTCCGTGCTGAGGGACATTCCCGTACACCTCTCGGTCCATTATACCTTTGCTACACCGGACCACCACGCCAAAAAAGGCCTGGGCGGTTACCTTTCGGGTGTTGACGAGGGGAAACTTGACATGTCGAGGCTATGACCCCATTATAGGAATGCAGGTCCTGTTGCCCGTCGGTGTGGAGTGTTCCGGAGGGCACCTATGAAGCCCAAATACGAACGGGAGATCGAAGAGATCCTTCAGAGGCTTGGAGTTCAAGAGCGACGCCCGCAACGATGGCGCCTGCTCTGGAACCGTTTGACCTTCAACATCCGCTTCAAGGCATCGCGGATCCGCGTACCACGGGTCGCCCTTACCGCCCGGGACTGGCTCATTACATCGGTGATATTGGCTGTGACTGCTCTACTCCTCGAGTCGTTGGTGGGCAACGCCGTGGCAAAGTTAGTGGCGGTACTAGCTGTTCTATCGTTCTTCGCACCTATCTTGACAGCGCGTCCCACCATTAATGCTAGGTATTGGCGCGGCCGTGACATGCGTGCTACCGATGACAATCTACTGAGCTATTCCTCGGGACTAGCCCAAAGGCTGAGAGCCTGGTGGCACCGGCTTTTCGGTAGACGTTTCTGAGGCCCTTTGGCACTTGGCTTGAACGCGGACACACCCACCCAGCCATGTAAGGTATCATCTATCCAGATGCACTCAGCAGATAGCCTTGGGTGCGCTGGAAAGATAAGGAGCCCTAGGCAATGGCATCCACCTTTAGGTTCGAGAAGCGGCTGAGAGATGCCCTTAACAGTCCACGGCTTCGCCAAGCGCTCGATAGGGCGATGCCGTCCCTCAGACAGAGGCGGGCCACGGCCCTCGAGGGTCGCTTTGAGGGCCTGAGGCATCAGGCCACGGAAGCCCGAGAGCGTGCCATAGAGGCCCTTCCGACCCTCGTGGAGAAATTCAGAGAAGCAGCTGCAGCAGCAGGAGCCAAGGTCCACTTTGCGGCAGACGCCGCCGAGGCACGACGAATAGTAGGCGAGATCTGTCAGAGCCACGGTGCCCGCCTGGTGGTTAAGAGCAAATCCATGGCTACAGAAGAGATCAGGCTGAACCCTTACCTGGAGGCCATGGGAATGAAAGTGGTCGAGACCGATCTGGGGGAGTGGATAGTTCAGCTGGCCGGTGAAACGCCTTCCCACTTTTTGGCTCCGGCGATTCACAAGACAAGGGAAGAGATCGCGGAGTTGCTGGCACGCGAGACAGGGGAGACCGTAGCTGCGGATGACATAGGTTCCATGGTGCAGCTTGCCCGAAAGTACCTTCGCAGAGCCTTCATAGAGGCTGATGTAGGCATATCGGGAGCCAACATGGCAGTAGCCGAGTCGGGAACAATAGTAGTAGTGACCAACGAGGGAAACGATCGCTTGGTGACCACGTTGCCACCAGTACACATCGCCATTTTGGGTATAGACAAGATAGTGGACACTCTAGAGGACGCTGTATTGGTTCTCAAGGTCCTTGCGCCCAGCGCCACTGGCCAGACGCAAACTTCCTACGTATCCTTCATAACCGGCCCTAGCCGCACTGCTGACATCGAGTCGACGCTTACAGTAGGCGTGCACGGACCATCGCACGTGCACATCGTTTTGGTGGACAACGGCCGCAGCGCAGCCTGGGAAGATCCCCTCCTAAGGGAAGTACTGAGGTGCATTAGATGTTCCGCGTGCGTCAGCGTCTGCCCGCCGTACCAGGTTGTAGGAGGCCACGCTTTCGGCTACATTTACAACGGCCCGGTCGGACTGGTACTCACGGCAGTCCATCATGGCCTCGACAACGCAGGTGGTCCACAGTCCCTTTGTGCTGGGTGTAACGCCTGCGAGACTGTTTGCCCAGTGAGCATACCATTGCCTGACCTCATACTTGAGATACGACGCCGTTGGATCGATCGTAAGGGTCTACCACTCCGAAAGCGCATCCCAGTTGCTGTGCTTTCGTCTCCATCGAGATTGAAGTTCTGGACCAATGCGTTACGCAGGCTCCAACGGCCCCTAATCGGCCGGTCAGGCCTCATAGAACACATTCCCTTCATGAGGCAACTGACGAGTAACCGGTATCTTCCACCTCTAGCCCCCGTCCCCCTATCGCAAATGCCGCTTCCCGATCCGCCTCCGACGAGTCCCCTAGAGCGGACACTCGAAGGCATGAGCGTGGGTTACTTCCCAGGATGCATCACCAATTACGCCTTAACTTCGATAGGATCCTCCACCATAAAACTCCTTGTCGCCATGGGTGCTGTCACCCACACCGTCGCGTCGGATATGTGCTGTGGACTCCCTGCCTTAAATGCCGGAGACTTTAAAACAGCACGACGAATGGCTACCGCAATGCTAGCAGAGCTCGGACGAGCTGATGATGATATATTGGTTACCACATCGGCGAGCTGCTATAGCTGCATCACCCGAGACTACGAGAAACTCCTGGACGAAACGCAGTTAAAAGACTTAGCAGCCATACGTCCCAAGTTTCAAGACATTACCACGTTCCTGTCGCATTCCCTGAGATTACGTTCTGACTGGGAGGCGCCGGATTTTCGCAGACCGCTAACCTACCACGATTCTTGCCAGTCGTACAATGTCTTGCGACTAGCGAGGGAACCGCGGTCCATCTTGTCTGGTATCTTGGGCTTGCCGATCTCTGAGATGACTGAAAGCTCTCGATGCTGCGGCTTCGGTGGAACGTTCTCTCTGGAGCACCCGCAGGTGGCAGGGCATTTGCTTGAGGACAAGTTGGAGGCTATAGCTCAGACTGAAGCTGCAGTGGTTGTAACCGACAATCCGGGGTGTATAGCCCACATCAGAGGTGGAATGAAGGCAAAGGGTATGAACGCGGAAATAAAACACTTAGTTGAGGTCATCGCTGATATACTGCTTGGAGACACTGACTAGCAACCAGGTACTGCCCATGGCTACGACGATCCTTCTCGTCAGACATACCGATGTCCACAATCCGAAACAGGTGCTCTACGGCCGACTTCCCGGATTCGGGCTGAGCGAGAGAGGCCAACGAGAAGCCCTGTTGCTAGCGAGGCTTCTGGCCGACGAACCTATTGTGGCCATTTACACCAGCCCCTTACTTCGTGCTCGGCAGACTGCCGAAATCATAGCGCGCTACCATCCTTTTGCTCCCATCCACCTCTCGAAGCTGCTCAATGAAGTGAGAACATCGCTTCAGGGGAGGCCAGCAGAAGAAATCCGAAACCTGGGGTTCGATTTCTACCGAAACAGGCCCTCTCCGCGGGACGAGACTTTGGAGCAAGTGTTCGCACGGATGGATCGCCTCATTCGACGCCTACGGCGCAAGCACGTCGACCAAACCGTCGTATGTGTGTCGCATGGCGACCCCATCGCGGTAGTAAGGCTTGCCTACCAAGGCAAAGCCCTTGACATACACCATCTTCGCGGGCCCGACTACCCGCCCAAGGGCTCCATTACGCGGCTGGATTTCCTTTACGAGGGAGACGCAGATCCCTCCGTGACATATTTCGACTTAGCGTCTCTCCTTCGAGAGGCAGAGATCGAAGCTCCTCAGGAAGCCTGACCTCCTGTAGGGACGGGAGCCGCCCCAGTGCCCGCAGATACTGTTCAACCTGGTCTAAAAGGGCTTCTAGCCAGGTGAACTTGTGTCTGTCCCTCTGCTCCCTGAGGAGGCTGAAGCTGCGGTGGCCCACCCGCGAAGCACCATTGAGATTACCCCGACGGGCATGCTCCAGGCTTACCGAAAGCTGAGCCAGCGCCTTAAAGAGAAGGGCGTAGCCCTCTCCAGCACATTTCCAGAGATCCTCCCAGACTTCATGGGCATCGAAGTACCGCCCACTGTTAAAAAGAGAGACTCCCAGCGTCAGTTTTCCATTCACATCGCTGTCGTTTTCCATTGGAACAGATCCGCTTCGCTTACACTCAGAAGATCGCCATCTTGGGGCAGGGGTTCCTTCAACGTGAACAGAATGCTGCCACGCTTTGGACGTGAGAACTTCCAGCTTTTCCCGACAGCGATGCGACCTAACCCAAAGGTGGCGCCGGTTATACCCTGAAGGCCATCTGAGAGACACCCCAAGGTGGGCACCTCCACGTGGAGTTCAGGGCAGCGCGGGCTGCAACCTAGGACCACCGAAGCCCTAAAGGTCATTCTAACCGCAAGTGCCATGGATCGACATTCTTCGCCATGGTAATTAGCCGCCTGCTGGAGGAAATCCGTGACCAACTCTCTCTCGGGCAAATCGTGTTGTTCCAGCTCCCAAGGCGAGGAGGCCGAGAAAACACAGTCCCAGGATGGCGAGTATCGCTTGATATCAAGCACGGGCGTCGCATCGTAGAAATCGAGATGGTCCACCTGCAATGAGGCGCCTTCTCTCCCTAGTAGCCGGCACACAGTCAGACCTACGGGGTTTGGGCGATTCGGTGCACGACTTCCAAAGACGCCCCTGCCAGACCTACTTAACAAACGGCTCCTGTCGGCGTTCTGAAGCCACCCAAGCACCCATATGTGAGTGTTCCCTTCGATGCCACGCAGGCCTTCCACATAACGCGGCAGAATCTCCACGACTGCCCGGACTCCGCCATGGGGCATATGCTGACCCGGCTTCACGGGCGAACGAACATAGCCGATGGGGTCAAGAGCTATGGGGCTTCCCAGCCAGGGCATCCACCTGTTCCCGAGCATGATAGGAGCTTCTGACCAAGGGGCCTGCTTCCACGTGGCGAAAGCCCATCTTGAGGCCCTCTTCCCTCAATTGGCGGAACTCATCGGGCGTGTAATATCTTTCCACCGGCAGGTTATTCCGCGATGGCCGCAGATACTGGCCCACCGTAAGAATGTCTACATCAGCCGAACGAATATCCCGCATGGTGGCAATCACTTCGTCTACAGACTCCCCAAGGCCCACCATGATGCCCGATTTGGTCAGTCCAGTGGGAAGCATTTCCTTGGCACGCCTTAGTAATTCCAGGGATCTGGAGTATACGGCCTTTGGCCTTACCCGACGGTACAGTCTCGGCACCGTCTCCACGTTGTGGTTCAGGATGTCAGGGCGGGCATCCATGACGACGCGGAGGGCATCCCACGATCCCTGAAAGTCGGGTATCAGTACCTCTACGCTACAGCCGGGAACCAATTTCCTGATGGCCCTAATGGTTGCAGCGAAAATCGCAGCTCCTCCATCCCCCAAGTCATCTCGATTAACGGAGGTTACAACGGCGTGCTTCAGGCCCATCGCCTGCACGGCGCGCGCCACGCGTAAGGGCTCGCCCCAATCCAAACCCAGAGGACGCCCCGTAGTAATGTTACAGAAGCCACAGGCCCGGGTGCAGATGTCTCCGAGAATGAGAAAGGTCGCAGTGCGGTGATTCCAACACTCGCCAATATTGGGACAGAGGGCCTCCTCGCAGACGGTATTGAGACCCAAACCCCGCATTATGCGCTTGAGTTCCATGTAGTTCTCACCCTGAGGCACCCTCACCTTAAGCCACTCGGGCTTACGTTCGACCGGTATAGCCAAGATCAGTCCTCCAGAACAGGTTTCGGTTTTTCGCTGCTGGTAGTTGCACGACCCTGCTGCAGGCGCAGCGTGACATAGCCTAGTCCCCGCTTGGCTTCTTCAAATCGGGCCAGCACATATAGGAGGGTGGAGGCCCGGTTCAGATAGACTATCAAGTGAGGATTATCTACCAGACCTTCATCCCTGGCCCTGACGCCCAGTCGCTCAGCTCGCCGCACCACCGTTCTCGCCAAGTCAAGGAGCGCTGACTCCACACATGCCCCCGGAACAATAAACTTGTTAGGAAGCTCAATCCTCTCCAGGTATGTTTCCAGGGTCGTTTCCAAATCTCGCAAGTGGTCAAGGACGACGCGAAAGCCGTACTTCGACCTACTTTCTGGATCGGAGGCCACCTCGGCCATCATCAAGTAAAAGGTCTCTTGCATGCGGATCAGGTGCCCCGCCTCTTGTTCAGAGAGATGGGTCTTGGCCAGCCCTACGGAGCTTGTGGCCTCGTCCAATGTACCAATAAGCTCCAACCTGGTATCGTATTTGGGCACCCGTTCGCCGCTGAAAAGGCGTGTCCAACCGTTGTCGCCTGATCCGAACTTCACCTTTGGGACCTCCAAGGCGCTCAAGGTTAGCTTACAACACTTCCAGTTGTCCCGGCAAACTATAAGGTAGTCAAGGCTACAGCCAGGAGCACGATTGCGGCCGCCACGGCCACGTTGAATCTCACCAGTCGGTTGGACAGCCGCGCCAGATAGCGTATCTGATCCAGCACCTGAGGATCGTTGCTACCTAAAACCATAAGTCGCATCAGACGCGGTACTACTGAAAAGCTGTTCAAGGCAGCGATCGCCAGCAACACGGCCACCAGCAAGAGTTTGACGAGCAAAATTGTTCCATAGGGGCCGAAGGTTAGGATGGTGGAAAGCCGAAGGCCAGCTAAAACCAACCCTGAGGCGACGATCGCCGCCAAGTGGCCCCACACGAAAGCTGGCTGTCCGCGAAGGAGCCCCAGGTAAAGCTTTGAAGCCTCCTCCGGTGCAAGCCGTTGTACCATACCTGAGAGCAGGGTAGAAGAGTAAGCTTGACTCCCGACCAAGGTTATAACAGCTAAGACGTGTACGTACCGCGCTACGATATCTAAGTAGTTCATGTCGCCTCAATCCCCTCCCGAAGGGTCTGGAACAGATGGGCCACGTGGTGTGCGGCCTGAGCCACGTCGGTTTCGACAAAAGCGATAGAGATCTCCTCTATGATCTTAGAGTAACCCTTAAACCTTGATTTCCCCGACATCACGTTGAACTCTTTTTCAGGTCCCACTTGTCTCGTGTAAGTAAGCAATAGTCTACCCGACCAATCTGCACTGAGCCGCACAACCCCCTGGGCACCAGAACGGACAGCCACGAGGCCATCGCTAAAATTTACGTCCCATCCTGTGGAGTCCAGGACCTCGGCTAGGCCGTGTAGATCCAAAGACGCACCAGTCACCGAGCTTCTCCCCAGTCCCTCTCGAAGGTTCGTAGGAACCTATCTACGGCAGCCTTGTTAGTAGTAATCAGACCTACCTCGCGATTGAGATCTAAGGATTGTGCAGTAAGGTTCTCACTTCCGACGAAGAGCACATCATCGGAGAGGATCACCTTAGCATGGACGTCGAGGCCCGCGAGGAACTTTACTTTACCGCCCGCATCTACGACGGCCTTCCGGCCCCGGGCATCCGGGTCACTCTTGCTCGGCGGCACCGACATAATGACTTTAACCTCCACACCCCGTCGCGCAGCATTAGCTATCTCAGCTACTACTTCAGCATCCTGCAAAGAGAGTTGCTCCATGTAGAGGACCTTCCTTGCACTTCGCAGCACTCCCACGATTTTTGTCCGCGAGTTGTTCGGGCTGATGACCAGACGGTCGGACCGCGGTTTGAAAGAGGTCCGTTGCCAGTCCGCATCAAACAGTGCGTACAGGTCGTTAACTACGGCAGGATCCTGCGTTATGATGCCAAACTCACGGTTGGTGGTGAAGGCAGTCTTGACAAAGTTGAAGGTGGCTACTAGGGCCTGCCGTCTATCCACTAAGACTACTTTTTGGTGGCTCAGCTTGAAGGCAGGATTATGCCACTGCACCTTCACCCCTGCCCTGCTGAGTTCATCGCGTACTGGATCGTTAAAGTCAGTGGCTCCGAAGGGATCCCGCTCCAGCATGACACGCGCGTCCACGCCGCGCCCAGCAGCAGCCTTAAGACCGTCGACCACCCTGCGCTCGCTGAGCATGTACACGTAGACCCAGACGCTTTCCCTAGCTGAGTCTATAAGTTGTGCCAGGGGCTGAACCCCATCTTCGGGTATAACTACTAAAGAGTCGTAGGCATCGGCGGCTAGGGTATTCTGGCCAGGCGCTATGCCCGTGGTTACCGGTCTGAGGAGCAAAGCTCCGAGAGCCGCCAGCGCAGCTAAAACCAGTATCACGAGCGTTAGTCTTTTGAGCATTTTTCCTCCTGCCGTCCATGCCTTGGCAACAGTATACTTGACAGGCTAACACTACAGTTCAACATTGGTAGAACAGCTAGGTAGACCCGCGACTTCTCAGGAGGCGCAATGAAGCTCGTATCCTTCAAGTACTCGGGTAGAAAAACTGTGGGATTGTGGTTTCCCGGTGGCGTGCTGGACTGCAACGATGTCGATAGGCGGATACCGCAGGACATGGTTTCCCTGCTGGAAGATTGGAACACGTACGGCCCTATGCTACATAGCTTAGCCGACACAGTGGCCGCCGGGAAACTTCCCCTGCTCTCCCACAGCTCGATAAAGTTACTGTCACCAGTCCCGAAACCCTATAAGCTGATCGCCGTGGGACTCAACTACACGGACCATGCGCACGAGGCAGGCGTGGAAGTGCCGCCGACACCCATATACTTCGCCAAGACTCCCAACGCAGCCACCGGACCTTACGATCCCATCGTGATACCAAAGATCACCGAGCAGGTGGACTATGAGGCAGAACTGGCCGTGGTTATTGGTAAGCGGGGGAAACACATTCCGGAAAGTGCAGCGCTGGAGTATGTAGCTGGATACATGGCATTCAACGATGTGAGTGCCCGCGACATGCAATTCGGCGATCGTCAGTGGTTCCGAGGAAAGAGCTGTGACACCTTCGCGCCCATGGGACCGTACCTCGTCACACGGGATGAGGTGCCCGAGCCCCAATCCCTGAAGATCGAGCTACGTCTGAACGGCCGGGTGATGCAAAGCTCCAACACATCTCAGATGGTCTTTTCCGTGGCGCGACTCATCAGTTTCCTGTCCAAATCGATGACCCTGGAGCCCGGCGACGTAATTGCCACGGGAACCCCGGCTGGCGTCGGCTACGTTAGAAAGCCACCGGTATTCCTTAGGGCCGGCGATATCGTGGAGGTTGACATAGAGGGGGTTGGAACTTTACGCAACCCCGTCATAGCGGAGCAGAGCCCATGACCCGTTTTGCCGAGAAACTTGTTGCTGGTGAGGCCGTTTACGGTCCGTTTTTGAAGCTGAACTCACCTGCAGCGGTAGAGATCATAGCCGCTTGCGGCTACGACTTTGTGATCATAGATCGGGAACACGGGACTTTTTCCTTTGAAGCGGTGGAAAGCCTCATCCGCACGGCTCAGAGTTGCGGACTTGCAAGCATTGTGCGACTCAGAAGCCTGTTGCCCAGGGAGATTGGGGTTGCCTTAGACTGCGGAGCCACAGGAATCATGGCGCCCATGATCGAGACAGCCGAAATGGCACGGGACCTGGTTGGCTTCTCGCGCTTTCCCCCTCACGGTCGCCGAGGCGTCGACGGCACTACTCGGCTGGGAGGATACGCTACCCTCAACATGCTAAAAGCCACCCGGGAGCAAGAAAAAGCCCTTGTGATATTTGCCCAGATCGAGACTAAACGGGGGCTAGAAAACCTGGAGAGCATCCTCGAAGTGTTGGGATTGACGGGGCTGTTTGTTGGTCCCAACGACCTTGCATGGTCGTTGGGATATGCAGGAAGCCCAGAGGCAGCCGAGGTGGCCTCGCAGTGTCAGAAGATTATACGGGCTGCACGACAAAAGGGACTCACGGCCGGCATATATGCGCGAAATATCGACGTTGCCCGGTATTGGCAGAGCTTTGGCGCCAACCTCTTTGGCCTATCGAGCGACGTCGCTTTCCTGAGGGATGGCGCTAGGCTAGCCCTGGGATTGTGAGAAGGCTACCTTCCCTTCGATGAGATGTGGAGCTACCTTAGAGAGATACCCCGCAATTGTTCCGGTCACAAAAGCTTCCAGTGTCCACCCGATTGAACCCAAAATCAAGACAAGTCGGGCAAACGCCCACAGGCCTAGTCCTGGAGCCGTATCCTCGTGCTCGGCAGCTCCAAGCTCGATGCGGAGGACTCCATCGCCAAAGGGGTCACGGAACTGGAGTGTCTGGGGCTCCAAAGCGCCATGGGGTGTCAGGGGTCCCACATCTATATTGGAAAGGGCTACAATACCAATCATTGCTAAGGCTGAAAGGAGTAAGCTCACCCAGGTGGCAACCCCAGCTGCAAGCCCAGGCCTAGCGACAGCCCTCGAAGCCAGACGGTAAAGGGCCCAGCCAGCCACCACCTCGGTTCCCAACAGCAAGGTGTTGAGACCAGCAACCGTGATGCCACCATGGCCCATAAGGGCCAGAACGACGTTCACGAGAAAGGCAGCTAACAGCCCCAAAGCCGGGCCCAGTATTATGCCCGACAGCACCGTCAAATTGATATGGTAGGCTATCGGGGCTATCTCCACATTCATGGCGACGACCATAAGGGCTGACATCACGCCCAGAAGCGGTAGGCGCATCGTAACGTTTTCTTTTAGACCCCTCAGGGCGACAGCGAGCAACGTAGCTGTAACCAGCCAACCAATGGCCACAAGCCAGAGTGGCAAGACTCCATCCGGTATGTGAATGTGGGACATGGTTTTCTCCTGAAAATTAGACTCGGGAGATGGTCCACGCCGTTCAACTTTTGCATCTCGAGCAAAGACCGAAGAGCTCTAACACGTGTCCCCTGATCTCCATGTCGGCCGTTTCCACGGCCTGCGAGCATCCAGGGCATGAGGACAACTCTTCGGTGGCCCCGCACCCGAGACAGACGAAGTGATGGTGACCACCGCCTGCCATGACTATATACGCTGTTCGGCCCCCTGGCAACGCCATAGGCCTGACAAAACCCTGCGCTACAAGGTGCTGCAGCGCCCGGAAAAGAGTGGCTCTCCCTATCCGAGGTGACCGTTTCAGGGCGGCCTGGAAGATGCCTTCAGCTGAAGGGTGCCCTTGGAGATTGGCCAGAGCCTCCAAGATTGCCCTGCGGGCCAATGTCTGTCTCAGCCAGACCCGAGGCCTACGTGGCACAGTAGATCCCAACGCAACGCCCCCGATTATTGATACTTAGTCTCAATATAATATGCCTGTAGCCGGTTCGTCAAGAGGTTTGTCCGTTGACATGTCACTGGGTCGGTTGGATACTAGAAGCAACGGAGGTCGAGCGGGATGGGTCATCGCCTCGCGATACTATTTGCAGTCATCGCCTTGGCCGTTAGCTTCGCATCTGCCAGCGGACAGACCAAAGAGTACTCCTTCGCCGCCTTCGATGTTGACATAACTATAAACAGTGATGGCACTTTCCTGGTACAGGAGCAACAACAGTTTTCCTTCACGGGTGGCCCCTTCACCTACGCCTATGCCGACATACCCCTCGACAAAGTTGTAGATATTACGAAGGTGACCGTTCAAGAGGGCGGCAATGTCTATCGTCAAAGTGCGTACCGAGGGTTGCCAGGTACCTTCATTGTGGAACGTGACAACGGCCTGCTCACGATAACGTGGTGGTACCCACCAACAACCAATGGCACCAGGAGCTTTGTACTGTCGTACCTCGTTGTGGGAGGTCTACGATACTACGAGGCCGGCGACCAGCTTTGGTGGAGAGCCGTGTCGCCGGAAATCACGGTGCCTATCCGGCATGCTACGGTGACAGTTCACCTGCCAGCAGAGCTATCAGAGGATCAGCTGAAGGTTGCTTCTTACGGAGCCAACGCTCGGATCGATAGACCAGACGGGCGCACGGTAGTATTCGCAGCATCCAACATCGCTCCAGGGGACGGTCTCGAAGTGAGAGTGCAATTTCCACATGGCTTAGTAGCCGGCACCCCGGCTCCTTGGCAGGTGGAGGCCGATCGACGTGCAGCTCTCGAGCCGTACATTGTCATGGCCAACCTGCTTTTGGTTTTCCTTGGCCTCTTGGTAGGTATCTTGTCTATAGCTGGGGGATTTCTAGTTTGGTTTACCCATGGACGAGACCGCCCGTCAGTAGTGCCTGCATCCATTTTGAAGGAGCCTCCCAGCAATCTAACGCCGGGTCTTGTAGGTACGCTTCTAGATGAGAGGTTCGATGTACGTGACGCTGTCGCCACACTCCTTGACCTCGCCCGACGTGGAGTGATCGTAATTGAAGATCATGGGGGGGACTGGTCCTTCCGAAAGGAAAATGCTGATGTGCCCTTGCAACCGTTTGAAGAACTTCTTCTAATGCAGCTCTTCGGGAAGCGAACAGAGGCCCGGCTGAGCCAGCAGAAAGAAAAGTTTTACGCGGTACTTCCGCGGTTAAACGAGGAGGCATTAAGAGAACTGACCGACCTGGGCATGTTCACCAACAACCCGCTCAAGGTCAAAGCCAGGTTTGCAGGTGCCGCAGCTGTGGTGGCGTTATTAGCTGTCCTTCTGTTCATTGCGGCAACCATGGTAGCAGGCGATCTCTGGGGTCTTTACGGTGTGGGGCTAGGGACAGCACTCGCGGCGGTGGTGCTGGGGTGCCTAGCACCCTTCATGCCTCAGAAGAGCAGCAAGGGCTCTCTAGAAGCGAACCGCTGGAAAGCCTTCCGCAACTACCTGGCTAACATAAAGAATTATGCCAAGCTCGATATGGCAAAGAACCTCTTCGAGCAATACTTACCCTACGCTACAGCCTTTGGCTTGGCCCAGAGGTGGATAGAGTCCTTCGCTACGGTGGGAACGCCCATGCCAGAGTGGTATAGGCCAATTGGCCATCGGGACTATGCAGGCAGCCCATATGCTGGCAGGCCCATGCCAGCGGGAACGCCGGGCCGAACCCTGCCAGACCTACAAACCGCCAGTGACTCCCTTGCCGCAAGCCTACAGTCCATGAGCAACAACCTCATGGCGATGATCGATACTGCGTCCCAAGTGTTCCAGAGCACCCCTCGCCCATCGGGTGGGTCTGGTGGCGGGTGGAGCGGTGGTGGAGGCGGCGGAGGAGGAGG
>DAOUBH010000023.1:0-41729 GCA_034432775.1 Chloroflexota bacterium | reverse complement strand
GATGGAGGTGTGGGAGCTTGGGCTGAGGCAGCGATGGGGGACATGAGGGCCGAAGTCAAGACAAAGACCAAGGCAAGGCGTATGCCTTTCATGGTTACCTCCTGAGCTATCTTCCAAGGTCCGGGCTGCCGCTACGGGCGAAGCACCTGGCACATGGAGGCCCAGGAGGCTAGGCCTGTGTAGGCAGATATACCACAGATTGTAAAGCATGTCAAGGGCCGGAGGCAGATGGCATGAGCAAGTTGCGACCCACACGCTGAGCCGTTGTGCTTGCGGCGAGGGGCAGTCGACCTAAGCAAGGTGCGGCAAGAACTATCCCAGTAACTCCTGCCGTATACTCCATGGGAGCACAGTTAGTCACGCTGTACCTGGCGACATCTTCCAGCTTGAATTTGGCGCGAGGGGAAACAGTGAAGGCGTTTCTAATGGGGACGGCGGCCATGGCCGTGGCGTTGGTGGAGATGGTGGTGGTTCGGGTCTCGCTGGGTGTGCTCACCCTTCCCGAGGCTTTCGGTGAAAGCCTCATTCTTCTGCTGCCGGGACCTATCTTCTCTGAGCTGCTGGATGCTCTGGGTTATTACGGTAAGCCCCTGCTGATAGTGGGCCTTGCCCTGGTGCAGATGGCAGTGGGAGGCCTCCTTTCCATGGCTATCGTTCGGGCTTGGAGGCTGACAGTTGGGGCATCGCCCGAACGTACCATGGCTGCGTGCCTAGTGTCGTCGGTAGGCGTGTGGGGTCTGCTTGTGACGAGCCTGCTTCCGGCATTGGCTCCCGGATACTTCCGTGGTCCAGCCGGTTTCGGGACGGCAGCCCTGTTGGTGGAAATGGCGAGCTACGGGGCGGCGCTAGGCTGGTTGATGGGGCGGACCCCCAGCCCAGAGGTTCAGGCCGGACGTCGCCGCCTGGTTCTGCTCGCCGTCGGTGGGATTGGAGTTCTGGCGGTGGCTGGAGGGCTGGTAAAGCTTCTGGCCGATGTGGGCAGGGGACGACCTGCGGCTTCTAGCTCTTACGGAAAGATGCCGCCGGAGGTCACCCCCAATGCCGACTTCTACCTTGTATCTAAAAATGTGGTTGATCCCTCAGTGGAGGGGCAGAACTGGAAGCTCTCCATAGGTGGAATGGTGGAAAATCCCTTCGAGCTGACCTACCGAGAACTCACATCCCTCCCTTCGGTTACCCAGTACACTACCCTCGAGTGCATAAGCAACGAGGTTGGCGGGGACCTCATCGGCAATGCCTTATGGAAAGGGGTTCCCCTGAAGCTACTGCTTGAGCGGGCTGGCCTCAAGGACGGTGTCGTGGACATAGTCTTCAGGGCCGCCGATGACTACTCCGACAGCATTACTTTGGACAAGGCCCTGAATCCTTCTACTTTGGTAGCGTGGGAGATGAACGGCGAGCCGCTTCCGATGAGGCATGGGTACCCTGCGCGACTGATAGTCCCCGGGATCTACGGGATGAAGAATGTGAAATGGCTGACAGCAATAGAGGCCGTGGGGGACGATTACAGGGGATTTTGGGAGCGACAAGGTTGGGACGACGTAGCCCTCATTAAGACTATGTCGCGTATTGACGTGCCGCAGATGGGTGCTACACTTGCCCTGGCTCCTGTCAGCATAGGGGGCATAGCCTTTGCTGGCGACAGGGGGATTTCATCGGTACAGGTTAGCTTCGACGACGGCAAAACGTGGCATGAGGCCGTTCTGAAGCCGGCTCTGGGCCCCTATACGTGGGTACTTTGGACTGCTGAGTGGAGGTCAGATCGCACCGGTGGCCGGATGATAAGGGTTCGGGCTAAAGATGGCACGGGTCAGTGGCAGGCAGCTGACTTCACCGACCCGTATCCCAGCGGGGCCACGGGTATCCACGGCGTCTACGTGCTGGTGTCGGAAGGTTGAAAGCCGCTCTGTCAAATCCCCAGCTTGGCGGCTAGTTTTCCCCTCAGCTGAAGTATCTCCACGGGGATCTCCAATAAGGCAGCCAGGGATGGCAGGTCTAGCCCGCGGGTCTCGGACGGCAAGGGCCAGGGCACCAGGAGAAAGGCAGCTACGGCTTCGGCCTCTGCCTCTAGCCGCTGGGCGAGCCAGGTGAGGTCATCCATATAGTGGATGGCTGAGGGGTGATCGCTCAGTATGTGGCCGAGCTCATGGGCAAGGACTCTGCGGCGGTGGACATGGTCGAGACCCTGGTTGATGGCGACGAAGGTCTGCGGCGGTCTCACTATGGAGAAACCCATGAGGTTTTGGCTGAGAGGCAGATAGGCTACCGTTATGCCCTCGATCAAGGGACTAAGATCCACTGGTATCCCGTGGTGGATGCCCGTGGACTTCACTAGCTCCCTGACCTTTGCAAGAGTAGGTGGGGATATCATGCCTCTCCATGTCTTTCAAGCATGCTGCGGATAACGTCTTTAATGATCTTCTGATCGTGGGAGCTGAGCTTACCGATGCGAGAGAGATAGAGGGCTAACTCGGGGTCGGTTGGCGGGATCTCATCGGCTGGTACGGGATAACCGGCTGCCCTGTAAAGCTCCTCTACCACTACGTTTAAAGCAGATGCTAGCCTAAGAAGTACATCGGCCGACGGCCGACGGTACCGGTCGGCTTCCAGCTTGCTGATATAGCTGGGTGAGAGACCAGCCTTCTTGGCGAGCTCGATCTGAGTTAGGTGCCTTTCAGCACGCAACTCGCGTATACGGCTTCCCAGAGACACCGTGCCTCCTTCAGGTCAACGAGATTCTACCACTCTGCAGTTTCTGCGACCGACTTCTTTCGGGTAATATTAGCTCCAGAATGAGCAAGCTCTGGGATAAGGGTTACCAACTGGACCGCTTGGCAGAGGAGTATGAGGTCGGCGAGGATGCCACCCTAGACAACATGCTGGCCAGGGCCGACGTTCTGGGATCGATAGCCCACGCGCACGCCCTTTACCAAGCGGGCATCCTAACGCAGGACGAATTTAGCCGCCTCAAGGGGACCCTTGTGGAAGCTCTGAAGCTGGCTGAAGCAGGGAACCTTGTATTGGAAGAAGGCGACGAGGATATCCATAGTCGCCTGGAGCGCTTCCTTACGGACAAGTTGGGCCCTCTCGGGCAGAAGATACACACTGGCAGGTCCAGAAACGACCAAGTGCTAGTGGACCTCCGGCTCTTTGCCCGGGAGGAAATTCTGGACGTCGCTTCTAGGGCGCTGGAGCTGGCTCGCGGGTTCGTACGGTTCGCTAGGACCCACGAGACGGTGCCCATGCCGGGGTACACCCATATGCAGAGAGCCATGATTTCTTCGGTGGGCCTGTGGGCATCTGCCTTTGCCGAATCCTTGGTAGACGATGTGCGCCTCCTGATGGCTGTCTACGATCTCAACGACCAGAGCCCTCTCGGCTCGGCAGCTGGCTATGGGGTGCCCTTGGATATCGATAGGGAGCTGACGGCTAGGCTCTTGGGTTTCTCGAGAGTCCAGCGGAATACCCTCTACTGCCAGAATTCCAGAGGGAAGATAGAGGCATCTATCCTTCATGGTCTTGCCCAGATAATGGTGGACATGAGCCGCTTTGCCCAAGACCTGCTGCTGTTCACTACGGCAGAGTTCCGTTTCTTCAGGGTGTCGACGGAGCTACTTACGGGGAGCAGCCTCATGCCTCAGAAGTTCAATTTAGATGTAATGGAGCTCCTCAGAGCCCGCACCCATCAGATAATAAGCTGCGAGCAGCAGGTTCTGCACACTATTGCGGCGTTGCCCTCTGGCTATAACCGAGATGTACAGGAAACTAAAGGACCGTTGCTCCGAAGTTTTCGCCAGGTCGGTCTGAGCCTGATGGTCTGTCTCAAGGTACTGGAAGGCTTGGAGGTCGACCGGGAGGGGTTGCGGGAGGCTTGCACCGCTGAGCTGTTTGCCACAGATGCAGCTTTGGATTTGGTCAGGCAAGGGATACCTTTCAGGGAGGCTTACCGGCAGGTAGCCCTGCGGCTGAAGGATCTCGAGCTACCAGACGTCTCCTTAGCCCTGGCCCAGAGGCGTCACCTGGGCGCCCCGGGCAACCTGGCCTTGGACAAGCTGGAAGCCGATATAGACCTCCTGAGTGGGCAGCTTGCCTCCAGGAGGGGTGCGGCTTCCACAGCTCTGGAACAACTCCTGAAGCTGTAGGCATAGGCCCATGCATGCACTCATCACCGGTGGTGCGGGTTTCATCGGCAGCCACTTGGCTGAACGGTTGATAGCGCTGGGCCACCAGGTTACAGTGATCGATGACCTATCGACAGGGCGCTTGAGCAATTTGCAGAGTGTCATCGGCAAGCCCGGCTTCCGTCTGGCCATAGAGACCATATTGAACGAAGTAGTGATGGACAGGCTGGCCAGCGAATGCGATGTCATATTTCACCTGGCCGCTGCCGTAGGGGTGCAGCTCATAGTAAGCGACCCCGTTCGTGTAATTGAGACCAATGTGCTCGGTAGCAGGGCAGTTCTAAAGTTGGCGAACCGCTACAGAAAGAAGGTGTTGATCTCGTCCAGTTCGGAGATCTATGGCAAGCTGGAGAAGGTGCCGTTCTCGGAGGAGGACGATTGCCTGCTGGGGCCAACCACCAAGAACCGTTGGAGCTATGCTTCCTCTAAGGCAATAGAAGAGTACCTGGCGCTGGCTTATTCGCGTCAGTATGGCCTGCCGGTGGTGATAGTTAGGCTCTTTAACACCATAGGGAGAAGGCAGCGTGGGGCTTACGGGATGGTGGTCCCTCGCTTTGTTTCGCAGGCCCTCAAGGGCGAGCCCATTACGGTCTACGGTAATGGCAACCAGTCCCGATGTTTTGCAGATGTCAGGGACGTGGTGGATGCCCTGGTTCGCCTTGCCGAGACCCCTTCTGCCGAGGGCGGGATCTTCAATCTGGGCTCGGAAGAAGAAGTAACAATTTTGGAGCTCGCCAAGAAAGTGAAGACGCTCACGGCTTCTGCGTCAGAGATCTGTTTGGTGCCCTACGATCAAGCCTACGAAGCAGGGTTCGAAGATATGAAGCGCCGTGTGCCGGACCTCACTCGCGTCCGTAAAGTTATAGGTTACAGGCCGCGCTACACTCTTGAAGATGCCCTTGTGGACATGATCCAGTGGCTCCGCGAAGATCCCCAAGGGGCCTCATGACTTCAAGGTTCAGGGAGGCGTGAACCCATGGATTTTGCCATTATGATAGAGGGTCAAGATGGGCTCACCTGGGAACGATGGAAGCGCATAGCCAAGGCCGTCGAAGAACTGGGCTTCGCTGGCCTATACCGTTCCGACCATCTCACTAATCCCCAACCGCCCGACAAGGAGGCCCTCGAACTATGGGCTTCCCTAACCTGGCTGGCCGACAACACTCAGCGGATAGAGTTCGGTCCCCTGGTGGCACCCTTTTCCTTTCGCCACCCAGTCATCACTGCTTGGACAGCCCTCTCCGTAGATGAGCTGTCTGGAGGCCGCCTGAGGCTCGGTGTTGGGGCTGGATGGCAGGAGCGTGAGCACGTGAAGTTTGGTCTCCCGCTGCTTGAAAAACGGGACCGTTTTGCACGTTTCCGGGAGGGCCTTGAAGTAGTCTATCTGCTTCTCAGAAGCGATGCTCCAGTGGACTATTCGGGAAGGTTTTACCAGCTCCGGGAGGCGCAACTTCTCCGGACTTCGAATTCGCATCGACCGCCCCTAGTGGTAGGAGGGAACGGAGAACGGGTCACCTTGCCCCTTGCCGCCAAGTACGCGGATGAATGGAATGGCGTCATGATACCTGCTCGACGTTTCCAAGAGCTGAGTTCCCTTTTGGATCGCCTTGCCCGCTGGGTGGGCCGTAGCCCAGAAATGATAAGGAGGACCCTCATGACGGGCCTTGTCTTCCATAGGACCGAAGCTGGCCTCAGGGAGCGACTTGGGGGTCGCGATCCGGCGGAGCTGAGGGAGCGGGGCATTTTGGTGGGTACGGTGTCGGAAATTGCCGATCAAGTGGCCGAGCTCCGCCAAGCCGGAGTACAACGTCTTATGCTGCAGTGGCTCTACCTGGATGACCTAGAGAACCTGGAGGTATTAGCCTCCGCGCTAAAGATCTAACACTCTTAGCGGAGCTGCGCGAGCCACCATTAGGGCTGAATACGCTGCAAGGAGCCTGTCGTGATCGACTGGTCTAAGTTGCAGCAGAGATGACGGACCTGTATAATTGCAATTGCTGGAGGCGTGGTGTAGAGGCCTAACACGCAGCCCTGTCAAGGCTGAGATCGCGGGTTCGAATCCCGTCGCTTCCGCCGCGGCAACCATGGTTGCCGCCTTTTTGTTCCTCTGATTTAAGTCCTCATACAGCCCCTTTGAGGATCTGGGGTCAACGCCTTCCACGAGCGGTGCCCAGTAGGCCGGAACCTACGCCTGAGCTTTGACGCCGTAGGATCCACATTCACCTCAGAACTGGGATGTCGAGGTGGTTTGTGGGCGTTCTGGTAGGTAGTCATGCTATTATCTCCCTATCAGCTGTCGAACGCTGGGGAGGGTGCAAATGGGACGAACCGACGATTGGATTTCTCTGGTGTCGCAGATCCAGGCCAGGGTGAGGGCGGCCGTAGCGGACCTTGATCCCGATGGTCTGAACTGGCGGCCAACGCCCGAGGGCACCAACAGCATCTACGCCCTCGTTTACCACATGGCAGGCTCCATAGTGTACTGGACCCATCAAGTGATCGGCGGCCAGGATGTTGGCAGAGATAGGGATGCCGAGTTCAGGGCTTCGGGCGGCGATGCTGCTTCCCTGCTCCAATTTTTCGACCAAAGCTTTGCCAAGGCAAAGGGCTTCATCGCGAGTCTGGGCTTTCAGGATATGGACCGCATGGTGACGACGCGGACCTTTGGGCAGCAGACGGTGCGATGGGTCCTGGGCAACATAATATCGCACCAGTCGGAGCATCTCGGGCATATCGAGCTCACCAGGCAGCTGTATATGGCCCAGCGGGGAGGTTGAAGCTGCCGGACTTGTACAGGCTTCAAGGTGGCATATGCGTTGGCGAAAGGCCCATAAGGCTGCCATGTCTAGTATGTCGACCTGAACCCCACGCGGCGGCCTACGGGATTAGTTCCGAGGAGAGCTAGTTTCAGCGCATGGGCTCCGGGTGGCTGAAGTCCAAAGGTTCAGGGCTGGGGTCGCTGGGCAGTAGCGGCCCGGTGCTGTGGATGATACTGCTTATCACTGCGGTTGCATGTACTGGCGGAAGGGTGGGAGTGGAGCCGACGGTCGGCTTGCCCTCCCCAGGACGCCCACCTGCCCCTGCCACCCCACGGTTGCCCACCGCAACTGTCGAGGCCACAGTGGCTCCCACGCCTACGGTTAGTGCCGAAGCTGCAACTTCCAGGCCTACAGCTGGTCTGGCCGTGGTGGGGTTTGGCTATGGGGCGCCTGACGACCTTTACCTCGATGCCGATGGGATCGTCGTGTTCTCGGATCAGGGGAATTCGGGCGTCAACGAACTTCTTCCCGACGGTACGCTTAAGGTTGTCGCCAGGGGTTTCAGAGTGCCGGAGGGCGTGGTGGTTCTGCCCGATGGACGGCTGGTGGTGGCCGAACAGGGTACTAATCGCCTTTGGATTGTAGACAGAAGCAATGGTCGAAGGGCTCTACTGGCCGAGATGCCGAATGCGACAGGGAAGGCGGGAATAGACGGTCTCGGTTACGATAGGGGATCGGGCGACATTATCGTGCCGGATAGCCCCAATGGGCGGCTTCTGCGCCTGGATCCATCCACCGGCCAATGGCGGCAGATGGCGGAGGGGTTCGTGAGGCCCACTGGGGCGGCTGTGGGACCTGATGGTACCGTTTACGTGGCCGACGAATTCGGTCAGGGGGTATACGCAGTGGATGCGTCGGGCCGTAGCAGATTGGTGGCCCAAGTGTCAGGGGTCGACGACGTTGCGCTGACCGACGACGGTCGGTTGGTCATGGTATTGCTGGATGGCAGGCTCCTTCGCAGGGAAGTCGACGGCGTACTCACCCAGTTGGCCAAAGTAGCTGGGCCGATCCATGGGATTGCTGTGGATCGGGACGGAAGCATCGTGTTCAGCGATATGCGGGGCAACCGTATCCTTCGGTTAGGGCCGTAACCTCGCAGCTCCTGAGCCCGATAGTTTAGACCGTAGTTTATACTGTGCTGGTTCCCCCGGCGATGGCGGTTACAGATGCAGAGCTGTATGTGAAGTGTTCTCTACACGTATTTGCCCCCTGACGATCACGTATCTAGGGGGTTCATGCTCTGCAAGGGCCTGGTAAGTGACTGAGGCCCCGAGCACCACTACGTTGGCCTCGGCTCCAGGTGCCAGCCGGTGGTGTTCTACGCCCATGGCCCTGGCGGCGTGTGTAGTCACCATGTCGTAGATGCGTTCGACGTGGCGGGGTGTCATGGCCCACATTAGGTGTGTGGCTAGAAAGGCCACTTCCAGCATGTTGTGCCGGCCATAAGGGTAATAGGCGTCCGCAATGTCGTCTTGCCCAAGGGCTACAGTAACACCTTCTTCCAGCAAGTCGAAGGCTCGGGCGTAGAGGGGACCAGTGTGGGGATCAACTACGAACCTCAGGTCAGCTCTTCGGGCCAGAGCGGCCACTTTCCTGAAGTAGGGTTCGGGGTAGAGGGCCATGGCCCTGGCGTGACAGGCGGTGACGCGCCCGTTCCAGCCCAGGCCTAGGGTCGCTCTTATAAGCATCTCCGTTGTGCGGAGGCCCGCGTCGCCGGCATCGTCCACCAACATCGCTACAGGCAGATCGTACTCCTTTGCCAAGCGGAACATACTCTCCACATGTTCTCGCATGTCGTCCTCGGTATACTCTATCCAGGGTATACCGCCGACAACGTCGGCACCGGATTGGATCGCTTGCCGCACGTAATCCTCCGCACCAGGATCCCTGAGAAGGCCGTCCTGGGGGAAGGCCACCACCCTCATATGCAGTATGTCTCGAAGTTCGTGCCGGAGCCTGAGCACTGCTTTGACACCCTCCAGCTTTGCCTTGGTGTCGACGTCGACAAAGGCTTGGACGTGGGTGACCCCATGCTTCAGGCCCTCGAGCAAGGCTTTTCGGGCGTTTTGGTAGATCCAGTCTTCTCGGTATTGCGCCTTGATGGCCGCCGCCAGCTCTATGGCGGTCATGGCTCCGCCCATCCCAGACCGCTGGTATTGAATGAGGGGGTCAGCACCCAGTTGGTGGAAAGTGTAGACTTTACATAAATGCAGATGGGGATCAACGAAGCTCTCGGTTACAAGTCCTCCTGCTGCATCGATCTCCGTATCTGCGCCTTCGATGCCCCTTCGAATTTCGGCGATACGTCCGTCAAGGATGCCGATGTCTGTGGTCTCGTTGCCCTCGCGGAGGCGGGCATTCCTTATTACAAGGGAATATCTGGTTCCCATAGTACATCTCCTGTTAGTGTCCAATGGGATAATACCTGAGATCCTTGGCCTGAGGAAGATTGGTTTGGTGTAGTGGTGGCGCGGTTCAGGATCGGCAGGGTGCCTTGGGGGCAAACTTTGTGGATTGTGGCATGCTTCGCTGTTGCGATCCTCATTGCCCCTCACATTTTGGATTCGGTTCGCCACTCTTTGGCCATGGTCACCTTCCCTTGGCAGGTGGACTTCGATGAGGGGGTTGTGCTCCATTCGGCCTACTTGATCTCTGAGGGCCTCAACCCCTATCCCGGGCTGAAGCCTTCGGAGTTTGTGTCGGGCACGTACCCACCCCTGTATTATCTGCTGCTAGCTCCCTGGTACAGATGGGTGGGCTTGGATATGAGCTTTGGGCGTGCTGTGTCGTTGGCGGCGACCCTTATGGCGTCGTTGGCCATTGCGTGGCTGGTGGGCAGACACGGTGGGGGCTTGCTTGGGGCCTTTGCCGCCGGTGCTCTGTTTCTGGGAAACGGGATAGTGGGAGTTTGGGGAAGTTTTCAGAAACCCGACATGTTGGCCCTGGCGCTGGAGGTTGCAGGGCTTGCCCTGTTCGCTATGGGGAAAGGGCTGTGGCATCACGTAGCTATCGTGGCCTTCGTTTTGGCTTTTTTCACGAAACAGTCGGCCCTTGCGGGCGTTGCAGCTGTTGCGCTGTACCTACTTTGGGAAAGTAGGGCTCGAGCTTTCAGATGGCTGGCTCTTGTGGCAGGTTCGGTTCTGGTGGGCGTAGTGATGTTGGAGGCTATGACTGGCGGCTACTACTTGCTTCACGTGGCGGCATTTCAGGCTGCTATCCCTTGGAGGTGGACACAGCTGGAAAACCAGCTGAACAAGCTTGTTGCTAACAATGGATGGCTCGTGGTCTGTGGAGGTGTGGCTTGGCTGCTCTCGTGGAGAGAAAGGAGATTGATGCTGCTGTCTTTGTACGGTTTCAGCGCTCTGCTGACTACTTTGGCGATAAACGGGAGGGCAGGGGTGAACTATGGACTGCTTCTGGCCGGCTTGCCCGCCCTCGTAATCTTCAGTACTGTGATGCCCAGAGTGCTTCTTGCCTCCCAGGGCTGGTGGAAGGCATGGGGGGCCGTGCTGGGCTTGGGGATGGTATTGGCAGCTGGCACCTCTTCTGGGTTAGAACACTGGTACAGCATGGGCAGAATGCCGGAAGTGGTCCACGCTGACCAGTATGCGAAGATGGTCAGGCTGGTGGCTGAACAGCCGGGGCCTGCGCTCTCCGAGAACAGTCAAGTCCTGCTTTTAGCTGGCAAGAAGGTAATCTTTGATGACACATTTCTCATGGCATGGGCAGCCAGGAGTGGGCTTTGGGACGATTCTGAGCTTGTGAGAATGCTTAAAGATAGGCAGTTCGGGGTGTTGCTCTTCGAAAAGGAACCTTCGCGCCTTAGTCCTGAGGCCCAGCGGGCTGTTTGGGAGGGTTATTACCTGGCATACAGGGACTATCTGAACATCTGGCTGCCCCGCAAGGAGTGAGCCCTCATCCCTCAAAGCGGCTCAGTATCAGGACGGCGTTGTGGCCGCCGAAGCCCATGGCGTTGGACATCGCTACATCTACTTTAGCCCGGCGGGCCACATTGGGTACATAGTCGAGATCGCAGTCGGGATCCGGTACCTCGTAATTGATCGTGGGAGGGATGATCCCCGTGCATATGGCCTGTATACAGAAGATGGCTTCTACTGAGCCCGCTGCACCCAGCATGTGGCCTGTCATAGATTTGGTGGAGCTGATGGGCACGCGGTATGCGTGCTCTCCCAGGGCCGCCTTGATGGCCAAGGTCTCGTACTTCTCATTGAGGGGTGTGGAGGTTCCGTGGGCATTTATGTAGTCTATTTCTTGGGGCGAGATCCCGGCCTTTCGCATCGCCATGCCGATAGCTCTTGCCAGTCCCTCCCCTCCCTCGGCTGGCTGGGTGATGTGGCTGGCATCGCCGGTAGCCCCGTACCCCAGCACTTCAGCATAGATGCGGGCACCACGGGCCTTAGCATAGTCGAGGTCCTCTAGAATCAAGACCCCTGCTCCTTCGGACATTACAAAACCGTCGCGCAAGGCATCGAAAGGTCTGCTGGCGCGCGTTGGCTCGTCGTTGCGCGTGGACAGGGCATTCATGGCGTTGAAGCCAGCGATCCCAATTGGGGTTATGGAAGCCTCAGTTCCTCCCACTATGGCCACCCGAGCATCGCCTCGCCGGATGAGCTCTGCACCCTCGCCGATGGAGGTAGCGCCGGTGGCGCAGGCTGACACCACCGAGAAGTTGGGTCCCTTGGCACCGGTGTGGATCGATATCTGACCGGACACCATGTCTATGATCATCATGGGTATGAGGAAGGGGCTGATACGCCGCGGGCCTCGTTCGAAGAGCACCCTGAACTGTTCGCTCAAGGTCATCAGCCCGCCTATGCCCGAGCTCACCAGTACGGCTACATCGTTGGCATTGGCATCGGTGATGGTAAGTTCAGCATGGCGCAGCGCCTGCACCGTTGCGGCCACAGCAAACTGCAAGACTCTGTCAAGCCTTCGCGCCTCCTTAGGCGATAGATACTCGGCCGGATCGAAGCCCTTAACCTCGCCAGCTATTTGGGTCTCGAACCCCTCCGGATCGAAGAGGGTTATTCGGTCGATGCCCGATTCGCCCCTGATTATCCGTTGCCATGTGGTGGACACATCGTTGCCTAGGGGCGTGATAGCTCCCATGCCCGTGACCACCACTCGCCTGTCGTGCCTTGACATTCAGCGTTACCTGTGTGTTGTCCTCTGGGCAGTATACTCGGCCTCAATGAAGCAGGTCAACTTCATCCACCTCAGTCTAGTTTTCAAAGGAGAACTGGGTTGCTCTTGGCATATCTAAACCTCTTGGGTAAGTCGAGGGTTGTCGTGCCTCCGTACCTACCGATAGTTTTGCAGGATGAATTCCCGGAAGGCCTCTCCTGTAGAACGCATGTGGCCATTGGCATCGACAAGGCCCCTTGCGTGGAGGGCATCCTGGCCGAACCAGACCGCAATGGGGATCTGGAGCTCCGTTATCTTAGCCATAATGGCCTTGGTATGCTCCGGCTCCTCAGTTAGCTGGCCAACCTCGTTGGTGACAGGCTGGAGGCCCGTCTGCGACTTGAGGAAGCGTACCGCTTCTTCCAAGGCAATCCCGTCGGATATGTACCAGTGGAAGTTCACATAGTCGATGCTGGCTGTGCGGTACATTGTAAGAAGGACCCTTCCCCGTTCTAGCTGTTCTCGGGCCTGGCCCGATTGCAGTGCCTGCCACTGATCGGGGTTGAAGGCTCGGGTCCTGAAGTTCTCGGCTGCCGTCACGTCGCCTGATCCGAGGTAGTTGTCGTAGACCAGCAGGGCCACCAGCGTGCTCACGAGGCCGCCGTTGGTGCAGGGTATGCTCTTCTGGTGAGCCACCTGGCAAGCTGCGGTCAGCTCGGTCCTGTAGTCATCTGGGGTACCTGCATAGAACAGCTCAGAGTTCTCCTCGTTTTCCACCACTAGTAGGGCTGGCCGATATTTCGCAAGTACCTCACCCAGTTTCCGTCGATAGGTGGCTAGGTCCTTGGGGGGCGATGTCGCACGGGGACCATTGTTTCGTACCGTTAAAACCAGTTTCAGGTTAGCTCGCAAGGCCAGATCGCAAGATGGACACTGTCCGTTCCAACGGTCCAAGAAGATGGCTTCGGGTCGGAAGTAAGCGACTCCCAAGCCGGCGGCAAAGGCAATGCCTTGGGGCGATCGTCCAAGGGTAGGCAGATGAAGGCCGAAGGGATTGGGATGTAATGCCGGCGTGGGCAGGCTGTAGGCAGTAGGGGTTAGCGACGGGCTAGGTCCAGGTAGACCACTGCAGGCCGTCAGTATAATGAGGACCGACCCTGCTATCCTTAGCCTCGTTTGGCCAACCATGGTAGTTTGCTCCCGAACATCATCGGAAGAGCCGCCTCGATAGCTGCCGAAGCGAGCCCATTCTAAACTCAACTGCTTAAATCATATGGGATGGCTGTAACAGCACGAGCGGGAGTGTACAATTCTGAGGGACCGAATTTTCGGGCACGGGAGGTACCCATGCAGGTGATACCGAAGGACAAGGTAGTTGGGCGGCCGGTATCTGAAGAGGGGGCCCAGGGTGTGTGGATCCAGGTGCTGATCAACGAGGAGCAGGGTGCTCCGACCTTTGCCATGCGGCACTTCACAGTTCAGCCGGGCGGCTTTACACCGTTCCACTCCCACGAGTGGGAGCACGAAGTCTACATATTGGAAGGGAGTGGGGAGCTGGTAGGCGAACAGGGCTCCATACCATTCGAAGAGGGCTGTGCGGTGTTCGTGCCTCCCGGGGAAGTACATCAGTTCAGGAACACGGGTTCTAAGCCCATGAGGTTCCTCTGCATGATACCCTTACGAACCCCGGGCGGGCCGGCAGCTACAGTTCAGGTAGCTCAGTCGCGTCCCACCCAGTGCGGATAGGAGTATGCCGTTGGAGAGGGTGCGGAATTTCATAGCTGGTGAATGGGTGGGGGCTTCCACGGGGGAGGAATTCCTCTCCCTGGACCCCTCGAGCGGTGAGCCGGTAGCTGCAGCGCCTCTGTCTTCCCGGCAAGATGCAGCCGCTGCCGCTGGCGCTGCTAAGGAAGCTTTCGAAGGCAGCCGCTGGGCGGTGGATCCTGATCTGCGATCAAGGGTGTTGTGGCGCTGGGCTCAGCGGATAGAAGCTCAGGCCGAGGAATTGGCCCGGATACTGACGCGAGAGAACGGCAAACCTATCCGTGAGGCGCGCATCGAAACAAGCCGTGCCGGGAGCGCCATCCGCTTCTACGCCGGTCTGGCACGGGCCATCTACGGACGCACCCTTCAGTTGGGCCCTAGGACCTTCTCCATGGTCAACAGGGAACCTGTAGGTGTTGTGGCTGTGATCGTGCCCTGGAATTGGCCCGTGACACTGCTGATCCGGTCTTTGGCTCCCGCTCTTACAGCGGGAAATGCCGTAGTAGTGAAGCCTGCCAGTTACACCCCCTTGATCTCTGCCGAAGTGCTGCGTCCACTGTTGGAAGATCCCGAGCTACCGAGGGGTGTGGTCAACTTTGTGGCGGGTCCAGGGAGCTCCGTTGGCGATGAACTGGTAACGAGTCCTCTGGTGGATATGGTTGCCTTTACGGGAGATTCGGCTACGGGTAAGTCGATCATGCAGGCTGCCGCTTCTACACTCAAGAAGTTGGCTCTGGAGCTGGGAGGCAAATCTCCGAACATAATCTTTGACGACGCAAATCTGTCGCGGGCCCTTCCCGCTGCGGCCGATGCCATCTTTACCACTTCAGGGCAGATATGCACGGCTGGGTCTCGGCTCTTGGTGCAACGAAGCATCAAGGACAGCGTGGTAGACGGTTTGATCCATATAGCCAAGGAGCTGAAAGTGGGCCCGGGCCTGAGGGAGGACGTCGACATGGGCCCCATCATTTCTGCCAGCCAGCTCGATCGCATACTGGGCTATGTGGAATTAGGCAAGCGGCAAGCCAAGCTGGTCTGCGGTGGCACCAGGCTTTCTGGGCCTGAGTTGGATAGGGGTTTCTTCATGGCACCTACTGTGTTCGACGAAGTGCCATCTGACTCCCCCATTGTGCAAGAGGAAATCTTCGGACCTGTGTTGGCGGTAGAGGCCTTCGACACTGAGGAAGAGGCCATAGGGCTCGCAAATGCCACTTCTTACGGCCTTTCTGCGGGACTATGGACGCGTAACCTCGATCGGGTATACAGGGTGTCCAGGCAAATAAAGGCCGGAACAGTATGGGTAAACAACTACAACCGTTTCTATCCTGAGGTAGAGGTAGGCGGCTATAAGGAGAGTGGCCTCGGCCGCCAGTATGGCATTGAGGGACTTTTAGAGTTTACCCATACAAAGAGCATCAATATTGAAATAGAAGCCGGTGCCTAAAAGCTGAGGAGCCGGCCTTCAGGTAATGGCTGTTCCCAAGGGCACCGGCTTGATTCTAACTGTAATACCCGAGGGATCTAGCAGCGAGGCGGTATCCCCGTCAATATGCAACCCCGGAGCTGCTGCCACGGCTGCCACTAGCTCCTGCCATTCACTTTTTGACGGAAGAAAAACAGTAAACCCACGGAGGCCAGCACTGGCGGGATCGAGCCGTCCGCCATCGAGACTGTGCCAGACGTTCAGCCCGAGGTGATGGTGATAGTCGCCTGCTGCAACAAAAAGGGCTCCATGCCACCTCAGTTTTACTTGGAACCCCAGTAGACCACTGTAGAAGGCCTCGGCGCTGGACAGATCCGATACTTTCAGGTGAATATGCCCTACTTCGACCAGTTCGTTGTCGCCGTCTGTGGAGCGCAGTTCCGCGAGCAGACCGTCCAGGTCCAGAGGCAGGGTGTCCATTTGGATCAACAGGCCTTCCCTGGGCCACTTATGCTTGGGTCGGTCGGCGTAGATCTCTATTCCGTTCCGTTCAGGATCGTGCAGGTACAATGCCTCGCTCACCAGGTGGTCGGCTACCCCATCCAGGTGGATCCCCAGGGTGGCCATCCTTGCTAAGGCCTTGGCCAACTCTCTTCTGGCTTGGAGCCTGAAGGCTGTGTGGTAGAGACCTGGCGCCCTCGGATGGGGATCTTTTGCCTTGGGGTCTTGGCGAAGTATTACCAGAGGAATTTCAGGCCTGCCAGGGTGATAGAGGATTATTTGCTGGTCGGAGGAACGTCCGCGAAGCTTAAGCAGATCCATATAGAACTTGGATACATTGGGCAGATCTCTGACGACGATATCGACCTCGCCCAGGAGTATCTCCTGCGGTAGTTTGGATGCAGCGCTCACCCTCGCGTCTCCAGATCACCTGCAGGAATTTTACAACAATTTCGATTTTTCTAAAAGGGTTTACCTTAACTGGGACTGATAGCTACGTTGCTCGGGTTTCCAGAACCCTTTGATATAGGCGAGGATGGCTCGAGCTTCTGCTTCGCTTATTTGATCCCTGAAGGCAGGCATGCCACTCTTGTAATTTGGTGGTGCCACGCTCGCTCCCCCGTCAAGGATTATCTTGAGCAGTTGTGTGTCGCTGTGATGCCATGTGTGGCCTGTCCAGTCATGGGGTGGAGCTGGGTACGTACCATCGGGTTGGGGTTTTTGCCAGTTTGGCTGGCCTTCTCCCCGTACACCGTGACAGGAGGCGCAGTACTGCTGATAGAGCAGTTCTCCAGAGGCCACACTGGGCTGAGGCCTCAGGAGCAGGAAAGCGACCACGAGGGCGGCCGCTGCCAGTGAAATGGGTAAGGCGATGCCGAGATACCTTGACACTGCACTAGCCTCCAGAGATCGCCGAGAGGGGGGAGGCATCTCTAGGCCTCCCCCCTCCAGCGGTGCCAGGATTACTGCTGTTCCTCTTCGCCGATCATGCCCACGAAGGCACCGTGCCAGGCATGGTACCAGACCTGTCCGGAATAGCCGTTGACGCTTAGCATGCCAGCCACCTTGTCATTCTGCTCCACGTGGACAGTGTAGTATCCGTAGAAACGATCTGCCTCTCGACTGGCTGTATAGCCGGGCATATATGCGTCTAGCCACTGCTGGGCGTATTGAACGGGTTGGTCGGGTCCTACAGGCATGTCGCCGGCGGGAGCTGAGAAGGCGGACATATGTCCATACTTCAGATTCCACATCATGTTGGGCCCTGGCTCGGGTCCGATGGAGCCGGTGATGGGATCAATCAGAATTTCGAAGGCCCCAATCCCCGTTGATTTTTCCCTCACTTCAGCGTAAAAGTGGTTGTTGAACTCCATGACCTCTGCAACTTCCAGGTCAGTGTTGATCCCTTTGGCGTACTGCTGGGCTACTTCTTTGGCCTGTTGAAGGGTAAGGCGCGTGCCGCTAGGGGTCCTTCCTCCCCAATAACCCATCATTCCGCCGCCGTGCATCCAGCCCGGTCCCATCATGCCCCAGGGACCATATCCTGGCCAGGCGCCTGGCTGGGAGGTTGCTCCTGACGATGGGGCGTTCGGTGGCGGGAAGGGTCCATAATTGTACGGCTGCTGCGCTGTTACCACGGCAACCCCTACTGCCAGGAGCAAGGCTACACTTACCACACCGATTGCTACTTTGGCTGTCCTTGTCATTGTCATGCCTCCACTGCCACTTGGAACTTGCTCTTAATCCTTGGAGAGCAGTTCCTTGGCCTTTCGATATTCTTCTTCGGTTATCTCACCTCGGGCGAAGCGCAGGTCGAGGAGCTGTCTCGGGTCGCTGTCGCGTCGAGTTGTCCTGGCCGAGCCCACGATGGAGCTTATCAGCCAGACAGCTAGGCCGGCGATCAGTACCCAGAAAAGTATCATGGCTATCCAGCCAATCCAACCCCATCCTATGCCTCCCCATCCCATCATTGGTCCCCACATCATGGAAGTTGCCTCCTATTGTTGTTTCACTAGACAGAGTAATTGGGATGGATGAAGCTTCAACTAGGGATGTTTGAAGTTTTGGTAAAGGTTTCAGGTGGCAACGGGGAGGGTGAAGTGGAAGCTTGCTCCGTGGCCCCTTCCCTTGCTTTCGGCCCAGATTCGGCCTCCATGGGCTTCGACCAGGTGCTTTGCTATAGTGAGGCCAACGCCGCTTCCACCGGTGCTTCGGGTGCGTGAGCGGTCGACGCGATAAAACCGCTGGAAGAGACGATCCAGCTCGTCGGGGGGTATGCCCTCCCCTGTGTCTTGGACTGTTACGACCACGCAAGGGCCATTTCTGATAGCGCTGACCACCACGGAGCCACCAGCTGGGGTTGCGCGGAGGGCGTTTGAAAGCAAGTTGTCGAGCACCTGAAGGATGCGGTGGCTGTCGGCCAAAACGTGGGGCAAACGGCCATCGATCTTCAGGCTCAGATGGACGCCCTTGTCTTGGAAGGCAGGGCCGAACCTCTCTACGGCTGTCTGGAGGAGGTTTTCGATGGCGACGGGCTCGCGATGGATCTGTAGGGCCCCCTCCTCGATACGGGAAAGTTCCTGGAGGTCTTCGACAAGTCTTGTGATACGTTCCAGTTCCGAAAGGGCGAGCCCGAGGCTTTTGCTATCCACAGGCACAACGCCGTCTTGCATGCCCTCCAAGTAGGCTCTCAACCCGGTGAGGGGAGTGCGTAACTCGTGGGCCACGTTTGTAACGAACTCGTGACGCAGACGCTCCTGTTGGGCCAGGGCTGCCGACATGGTGTTGAAACTGTTGACTAACTGGGCTATTTCGTCGGAGCTGGAATACTCGATCCTATGACTGTAGTCGCCAGCGGCCACGTGCCGGCTAGCGGCAACGAGGGCCCGCAGAGGTGCTGCGATCCGTCTTGTCACGAAAGCGCTGACCAGTACGGCTACAAAGACGGAGGCGCCTGTGGCAATGAGGACGGCCTGGGTCATTACCTGGCGGAAATCCTCGTAGAGGTCGGCCATCATGGTATTGGCAAGCAAGGCCATGCCCCTGCCCATGTGCATCTGCATGCTGTTCATGTGGGCGGCGAAGGCCATGGGTGCCACAGCCTGAGCTGCGGTGAATATCACCACAGCACCCACAGAGATTACTGCCAGGTAGGAGAGGAACATCTTCACGGCAAGGCTCTGGACGAAGCGGCTCACAACGGTTGCTCCTCAAAACGATATCCGACGCCCCTGACGGTAGCTATCAGCTTAGGGTCGGAAGGGTCATCGCCTAGTTTGCGCCGAAGCTTGCCGATGTGGACATCTACTATGCGTTCGTCGACGTAGCTGTCGGTTCCCCAGACCATGTCCATAAGCTGTCGCCTGCTGAGAACCTGGCCATGGTGCCGGGCCAAGCTTAGGAGCAGGTCAAATTCGATTTGGGTGAGTTCTATCTCTCTGTCGTTGATCCAGAGCCTGCGACCTGCTTGGTCGATACGTAACGAAGGAAATTGCAGGTAGCGAGTTGGCGATGAGGTTCGGGAACGGCGTAACACGGCGCGGATCCTTGCTACTAGCTCCCGCGGGCTGAAGGGCTTTACCACGTAGTCATCGGCGCCCATGCTCAAGCCAATGATGCGGTCGATCTCCTCAGTACGGGCTGTCAGGAGAATAACATAGGCATCGGAATTGCGCCGAATCTGCTGGAGCACTTCGAGGCCATCCAAGCCTGGGAGCATGATATCTAACACTACGAGGTCGGGCCTCTCTTGGCGAAAGGTTCTGAGAGCCGTTTGGCCATCGGAGGCTGTAGCTACCGAGAAGCCTTCACGTTCCAGGTAGGCGCGTACAACGTTTACTACCGATTGTTCGTCGTCAACTACAAGGACCTTAGCCATGGTATCGTTACGGTATGCTCCCCTTGAGGTTTGCTGCCCAGTTGTCTGGCCACCATCGGAGGTTTGGGACACTGGGTAGCGCATCCTAACCCTACGGGCGTCATGCCTGGCCCTACAGGTTTACTATAGAATAGAATAAGTGCCAGTGGTGTAGGTATGGCGGGTCGGGCTAACCTGTTGCCCCTCTTTCCATTGCGTACTGTGCTTTTCCCGGGGACACTGCTGCCCCTTCACGTCTTCGAGCCTCGCTACAAGCTGATGCTTCGAGATGTGGGAGGGGCTGGCGGAAAGATCGGCATTGTACTCATACGGGGAGGCCGTGAAGTGGGAGGGCCCGCGGAGCCTCACTCTGTGGGGACCATCGGCAGGGTCGAGCAGGTCACACCGTTGGGAGATGGCAGTTTCCAAGTGCTTTGTCAGGGGACAGAGCGCTTTGTGATTAGGAGGATTGTGGCTCTGAGACCGTACCTGCAGGCCGAGGTGGCCGAAGTCCCTGACGAAGATGTCGATACCGCTCGGGAACTGATCAGGCAGGCAATGGAGCTGTTCAACGCTTATGTGAACCTTGCTGTCAGTCTCACTAACAGGCCAGCTCCGCCTTTGACGGTATCTTCCAGGCCAGACATAGTGGCGTACAGCATTGCTGCCCGGCTGGACATCTCCCTGGACGAGAAGCAGGGCCTGTTGGAGCAGCGCTCTGCGGTGGTGAGGCTTCAGCAGGTCATGAAGCTAATCAAGCGTGAACAGGAACTGATGAAGTTCTTCGCAGTCCACTTGGGCGCCGAGGATGACTGGGGGGAAGAGGAAGGGTCAGGTGGCTACTCCCTGAACTAAGGTCATCGCACGCGGCGGCGCCTGTTCAGCACGTAATCTACCACCACATACTCGCCGAGCCTTTCAGGTGTTGTGTAAAAGGCCCGACCCTTGTTGATCTTGGTCATCTGCTCCACAAAGTCGAGCAAGTAGAACCCCCGTTCGAGCATGAAGGTGTTTATAGTGATCCCTTCACGGGTGCAGCGCATCACCTCCTTGAGGGTCTCCTGAATAGTTCGGTAGGTGGGAGGGTATGAGAAATAGACCCGGCCACCTTCCATGTGGGCAGTGGGTTCGCCGTCGGTTACAAGGATGATCTGCCGGGTTCCACCCTTATGGGATGCCAGGAGTTTCCTGGCCACTTGGAAGGCGTGCTGCATGTTTGTTCCGTACTGGTAGTCGAGTCCATCCAGCCAGGGCAAGTCCTCAGGGCGTATGGGGTTCGCCCTCTGAGAGAAGGCGACCAGGTACAGGCTGTCCCTTGGAAACTGCCCTCTGATCAACGAGTGCAAGGCAAGAGCCATCTTCTTGGCTGCTGTGAAGCATCCCCTCAGGAACATGGAACGGCTCATGTCCAGCAGCAAGACTGTAGAGGTCTGGGTCAGACGTTCGGTCCGGTAAACGTAGAAATCTTCGGGCTGCACACGGAGGGGCGTTCCCGGTCCCTCCCGCTCCACTGCACTCATCAGGGTGTCTTCGATGTCGAGGTGGAAGGGGTCGCCGAACTGATAGGGTTTCGACTCGTCGGAGCGGTCTCCGCCGGTGCCCTCCTTGGAGGTAGGATGGTTGCCGAAGGAGCCTGCCTTCAGATTGCTGAAGATATCCTGCAGGGCCTTCTGGCCAATGCGGCGTATGGCCTTAGGGGTGAGTTCCATGCGGTTGCCCTTGCGCTCTATGTAGCCGGCCTCTTCCAGGGCTTTCTCCAATTGTCTTAGTTCCTCTACCTGCTTAGCTGCCTCTTCGCCGAGGAGCTGGCGGATCTTGTCGAGGTCGAGCTGCTGGGGGTCTATCCTCCCTTCATCGGGGTCCAGTTGTCGCTCGAGCTCGGTGATGTCCTGCAGCTGTGCCATGAGGCGCATGGCCTCCTGCAGGGATATATCCTCTTGGCCACGGAAGCTGAAGCCCTGAACCAGCTCTTCCATAGGATAGAGGGCATCGAGGTTGGCAGCCAAGCGGGCCAAATCCCAGCGCAGCCTGTCGTCCCGGAGGAGGCTATCTATGGCATCCTGAAGCTGTTGGCGCATTTCTGGACTGAGGCTGTTCAGGAGGGCTTGCATCTGGGTTATGCGTTTCTGAAGGCTTTGGACCAGGTCGTCGAGGCTGTTGATACCTGGTCCGAAAAAGTGTCCGTATTTTTGCATGAAAGATTCGAAGTCGGGCTCTCCACCCTGTATTCGTTCCTCCAGCATGCGGTTCAGTTCTTTCACCATCTCTCGGATCTCTGCCAGATCCTCTGGCCGCATGCTTTGGATGGAGTTCAAGAGGCCCTGGAAATATTGGCCCAAGACCTGTTGCTGGAGTGATTTCAAGAGCTGCTGGAATTTCTCCTGGGCTGAGGGCTCCATGAATTCATAGTCGGAGAGCGCCTTTACAGCAGCTCCGAAGTCTTTGGGCAGCTCGTCCAAGAACTTTTGCTTCTTTGAGGCCATCTTTTCCAGGATCTTGCGCAAATTTTCCGGGGCATCCTCGGAGCGAGCCTGTTCGAGGCGTCGTTCGATGCCCGCCCGTTCGGTCGAAATGACGTCGTCCAGCTGCCTTTGGAGGTCTTCCATAAGGGAGTCGAGGTTGTAGCGGTTGAGCTGCTGCCGCTTAAGCTGGCGGAGCCGTTCCAAGAGGTCCTGGAGGCCACCCTTATGGCGGAGACCCGGCATTCCCCACCGGTAGATGCGCTGAAGGATGCGTTCAATATCGCCGTCTTCGATGAGTTGGTCGGCTACTTGGTCGAGGAGCTCTCCGGGTTGGAAAGGCGATACGTCTTGGGTTCCGTCCCAACGCCTATAGTAGAACAAGTCCACGCCGTCACCTCCGGTAGTAGCTCTGGCCGTCGGCCCGGTCCTTGTTGAGCTTGCGGTGGAGGTGGAGCCCCTCGAGGATGAACTCCATGGCCGAGGCCAGGCAGGCAGGCGATTCGCCTACGCCCAGTCTGTTCACGGCCTTTCGTAGCTCGTCGGACCCCTTTACCTGTTGTACGTACTGGGCTGAGGGCATCATGGGAGAGGCTTCGACAATGAGGCCGTTTTCAAAGCTGGCAAGGAGGCCCTGGAACTCTGAGAGCCGAAATCTTCGGTTGAAGACGTTGAGCACCGCTCCCTGAACAATCTTCTCGACGATCTTGTCCTCGCGTACATCGCCCACCGTCTCGAGCTCTATTTTGCCGCTCGTAGATGGTAGAACGGCCGATAAGTCGCTTATGCGGGGCACTGCCTCGGGCTCGCGCAGGATTATGGCCCGCTTAACAGCCGAGCTTATGATGTTCTCGTAATTGCATATGCTTACGCGAACGCTGACGCCTGATCGTTGGCTGATGTCGCCGCTGCGGCGGGCGAGATGGGTTATCTCGGCTACGATCTCCTTCATGTAGTCGGGAACGTTAACGCTTAGGCTATCGGTCTCAAAGGGGGTGCGCTCTTGATCCATGATGGCTATCTCAGCCTGGAGGGTCTTGGGATAGTGGGTTCGGATCTCGGATCCGAAGCGGTCCTTTAGCGGCGTGATTATTCGGCCCCTGTTGGTGTAGTCCTCGGGGTTAGCGCTAGCCACCACATATAGATCTAGTGGGAGCCTTATCTTGTATCCGCGGATTTGGACGTCCTTTTCCTCCAAGATGTTGAGGAGCCCCACCTGTATCCGTTCCGCCAGGTCAGGAAGCTCGTTGATGCAGAAGATACCGCGGTTGGTCCTGGGGACGAGCCCGTAATGTATGGTGAGCTCGCTGGAGAGGTATCTTCCTTCAGCGACCTTGATGGGGTCGACCTCGCCGATGAGATCAGAGATGGTGGTGTCGGGCGTGGCAAGCTTCTCGCTGTAGCGGTGAGATCTGTCGAGCCATGTGATGGGAAGGTCGTCGCCCATCTCCTCGAGCCTTTCTCTACAGGCGCGGCATATGGGTTTGAAGGGGTCATCGTTTATCTCGCAGCCCTCTACGGCGGGTATCTCCTCGTCGAGGAGGGTCACAAGGCTGCGGGCGATGCGGGTTTTTGCTTGGCCTCTCTCCCCGAGGAGCACCATGTCGTGGCCCGAAAGGATAGCGTTTTCGATCTGGGGGAGCACTGTATCTTCATATCCTATGATGCCTGGAAAGAGCCGTTCTCCGGCCTGGAGCTTGCGGATGAGGTTCTGTCTCATCTCCTCTTTTACTGTACGAGGTCGGTATCCTGACCTCTTAAGCTCTCCTAAGGTTTTGGGTTTGCTCATAGAATTGGGTCACTCCTTCCCTTTGTGATCTGTGTATTCCGTAAGCAGACCGTTTCAAAATTCGTCGTACCAGTTGCGGGGCGGCAAGCTCGGCCATGGAGCGCTTACGTCTACCTCGCCCCGGAACCGGGCAACTGCCTCCCGCACCATTGCAGGACTACGTATCCTATCGTGTTTGAGCTTCTCCAAAAAGTTCATCCGGGCCTCCAGCGTGCCTGCCAGTTGGTCTGCCTCCATGTCGAGCCACTGAGTAATAGGTCCTAGGGCGTTCTGCCATAGGTGGACGATCTTGTCGGCAGAGCTGTTCCAGCGGGCCACGGGCAACAGCGCATATCGGTTGTGGCTGGGTGTAACCAGGTCGACGCTGGCCACTCGCCGGGCCACAGAACCATTAATCCCTACCAGTTGTAGGCAGATTATCAGCCTCAGTTCTGCCAGCATGTGGGCAGGAACAAAGTTAGGTGGTCCCGCCAACATTTCCATCACCTGGGCGGCGCTGGCGGCATGCATCGTGGTTCCAAGGGCGTAACCATCCTTGAGAAGGGAAAAGAGGCGTGCCACCTTCCTTCCCCAGAGATAGACAGGTAGGTCGGGACTGATCTCATTGCACAACAAGTAACAGTTTTCGGGCCTATATATCTGGGTGAAGCTGAAGTCCTCGTAAAGGCCCTGGGTAAATACCAGTTTGGTATTGCTTGGCATTAGGTCAACCAGTGCCGTAAGCGTAGTGGTCTTGCCCGCAGAGGGGGGCTCGGCTGCTACCACAATGGATGCCTTCCGTTCAGCGAAGAGCCACAGCAGAGCCGCCAACCGGCTGTCGAGGCTACGGGCTTCGATGAGCTGGATTATGGAGAGGGGAACCGACGGGTACCAGTGCCAGCCCCACCAGTGAAAGGGTTCTTCATAAAGGGCCATCGAGCGCTCACCTCGCGCTCACCTTAAGGAATGATACACCGATTATGCTATCTGGGCAATGGACGCGACCGCTCAGGGGATCGGTATGAGTGACGGAAGGAGCGGTACCGCCGCAACCACCGCGGGTGCCACTATTATACCAGGGAGGAGGTTGGCCACTTTTAGGTCGGGCTTCAGGCCGAGCAACTTGATGCCTACACCCAGCACGATGGCCCCGCCAACGGCAGTCATTTCTCCTATCATGGCTTCGGTGAGGACGTTGCGGAACAGCCCAGCACCTAAGCTGAGCCCACCTTGGTAGATAAGTACGGTTAGGGCTGAGAACAACACCCCTGGGCCGAGGGTGGCAGCGAAAGCGAAGGAGCTGAAGCCGTCGAGGAGGGCCTTCGTGGCCAGAAGCCTGTAGTCGCCTGTGAGCCCGTTCTGTATGGAGCCTAAGAAGGCCATGGGGCCAACACAGAAGACTATACTGCTCGTCACAAAGGCTTCAGTGAAGGTGGAATGGCCCGCGGCAAAGCGGGAACGCAAACGGCTGCCGATAGCCTCCAGCGTACCCTCGATATTTAGGACTTCCCCTAGCAGGGATCCTAGCAGGGTGGACCCGAGGAGTATCAGTATGTTCTTAGTGGAAAAGGCCATCTGGATGCCTATTACCATAGTAACTAGGCCGAGGCCATGCATGACGGCGTTGCTAAGACGAACTGGCAGCCTCGATCCTATAAGAAGTCCTGTGACACTGCCAGTGATCACAGTTGCAAGGTTGATGAGGGTACCTGATATCATCCAGAGCATTTATCGTCGCACCGTTGCCAGCAAGATGGCTATAGAGAGTAGGGGTATGAGTCCGGTAACTACCCACATGAGGCCGTAGCCGTAGCTCTGAGCAAGAGAACCCATGATCACCGACCCCAACACTATGCCAAGTTCGAAGCTGGAGGTGAAGGTCGCGATCCCAGCGCCCTGCCTCCCTACGGGGGATAGGTCGATGGTGAGCGCCATCAGAGCCGGGTGGACCAGGCCGTAGCCGAGGCCGTAGAGCACACCTGACGTTAGGAGCATCCATAAACCTGAAAGGTATGGCAGTATCAGCAGGCCTATGGATAAGATCGCCAATCCGGGGACTATGCAAGACCACCGACCAAACCTGTCGGCCAGTTTGCCTGCCTGCCATCGACTGAAGATCAGGGTGACAGCGTAAGCCGTGAAGAAGAGGCTTGGATCCTCAATACCCCTGGCTTTTGCGAACACAGCTACGAAGGATACCACAGCGCCGTAGGTTATGGTGAGGGCTGTGGCTCCTAAGGCAGTGGGCCATACTTTAAGTTCTAGGAGGGGCCCTGAAGCTGACTGACTGGCCTGCGGCTTTACATGGGGCAGGAACAGGGCCATGATGAAGGAAACCGCGCCCGCCACAGATGCCAACAGAAACAGTCCGGAAAACCCGACAAGGTCCATGGCTTGCCATCCCAACCATGGGGAGATAGCCATGGCACATGTGAGGGCCATGCTCCATAGACCCATCGCCTCTCCCCTGCGCTCCATGGGCGCCAGGTCGGCGGCCAACGATATGGCACCTGTAGTCCAGAAGGCGATGCCCACACCGTGAAAGATGCGTAGGGCCAGCAAAAGCGGCACGGAGGTAGCAACGTTGTAGAGGATGGCTGCTATGGTGAAAACTGCGGTGCCGGCCACAATTACAAGTTTGGAACCGTGGCTGTCGACGTGGCGGCCGATAAAAGGTCTGGGCAGTATGGCTCCTAGAGAAAAAAGGCCCATAATGAGCCCCAACTCTATATCGCTGCCACCTAGGGAGTACACGTAGATAGGAAGAGTGGCCAGCAGGCTGTAGAAGCTACTGAAGGACAGCAGCGTGGCTCCCATCAGAATAAGGAAGCCCCTGGAGGGAAAACGAGCCGTCGGTGCGATAGGGTTCAGTGCAGCGTCCATTGCTATGGGATTATACTGAAGTTGAAGATGTATGGGAGCGTGTATCTTGAAAGCTACCCTGTACGTGGGTTTAGCGGTGTTGCTGTGTGCCTGTGTGTCGATGACGCCATCCTCCCCTGGATCGCCCACTTCCGGGCAACTTCCCACCTCGAGACCGACGGAAAGCCCTGCCTTATCGCCTTCGGCCAGTCCTGCAGCTGCGCCATCCGAGATGCCCTCTCCTAGCCCTGAAGTTCCGGTACCGACGCCCACTTTCCCAGCTACCCCAAAGCCTGGAGCGCAAGGGACCCCGCCTCCGGCACCCACTGCCTCGGGGGAGATCTGTGGAGTGCTCAGGACAGGTGTTGAGGCCGGCTGTCTGATCCTTGAGGCGGAGGATGGCAAGGAGTATCTTTTGGTGTTCAGGGGCCCTGTGCCTCCCGAAGTGAAGTCGGCCATCGATAAGCGGGTGTGTGTCAGGGGTTACCCTGTCGAGGTGGTGAGCTACTGCATGCAGGGGAGCCCGCTGGCCGTGGAATCTTTCAGGGTGGTAGGGCCTTGAACCCTCTCAGGCATCTCCTGCTCTATTTCGCAAGACAGTCCTGGGTCCACGATATGGTTATGCGTTACGGCGTTACTCGAGGACTGGCCTTGAGGTTCGTGGCTGGACCAACTAAGGAGGAGGGGCTGGCCGTTGCCAAACGTCTCAACGAGGCTGGGTTCCTCGTAGCTTTGAACGAGTTGGGGGAGGATGTGCGGAGACCAGACCAGGCTGAGGCCACAGGCGAGGCTTACGTAGAGTTGCTGAGGGACATAGCGGCCCAAGGGATCTCTGCCTACGTATCGGTAAAGCCCAGCCACTTGGGGCTGCGCATAGATCCTAAACTGGCGCGCAAGGTGATTGGCCGCATCGTGGCCACTGCAGCGGATCTGGACAGCTTCGTGCGCATGGACATGGAAGACTCCTCTACGGTCGATGCTACCCTGGCTCTTTACCGCGAGCTGTGGTCCGAAGGTTACGGTGATCGTGTAGGCGTGGTGGTTCAGGCCTACCTCTATCGGTCCGGCGAGGACTTGGATACTCTGCTGGAGATGAAGGCGAGGGTAAGGCTGTGCAAGGGTGCCTATGCCGAAAGCCCGAAGGTAGCCTATCAGCGGAAGAGGGACACCGATGGGAATTTCCTGGTGCTCCTCGAGAAGCTAATGCAGCAGGGGAATTATCCTGCCGTGGCCACCCACGATGGCAGGATGATAGAGGCCGCGAAAGAACTGGCCGATATCTATGGACGAGAGCCCTCCTCCTACGAGTTCCAGATGCTCTACGGGGTGCGTCGGGAGCTACAGGGTCGACTTCGGGACCAAGGATACCGGGTGAGGATTTATGTGCCCTACGGTCAGAACTGGTATCCCTATCTCATGCGGCGTCTGGCTGAACGTCCCGCCAACTTGGTGTTCTTCTTGCGGAGCCTCGTCAGGGGCTAGGCGACTCAGCTGACCCTTCGGAGGGTTCCGACAGCATAACAGGGGCATCGTCTTCCTGTCGGCAGATTTCATGACCTATCCCGTGCCTGCCGTGAACGGTCGGTTGACCTGGAGAGGGCGGAACCAGCGCCGAGGCTTGTAACAGGAGAGATCCAGGATGTATATTATTTGATCCCCCTACATTCCAAATTCGCGTTTAATCCCTCGAGCTGGGCAGAAGTTTTCGGAGGCGGGCTATGCTCGACGTTACTAGGCTACTGGATCAGCGCTTTGACGAAGCTACCCATTTAAGGTACGGTCACCTGGGTCAAGTACCCAGAAGGCCTGTAGTGGTCTGGACCCTTACCCAAAGCTGTAACCTGAAGTGCATACACTGCTATGCGGATGCCGTCAGGGGCAAAGTTTCGGGCGAACTGACCACCGCGGAGTTAGCCCGGGTCATGCAGGAGATGTCACAAGTTGGTGTGGCAGCATTGCTTCTTTCGGGCGGAGAGCCCCTTATGCGGGGAGACCTCTTCGAGATTGCTCATCTGGCCACCGATATGGGCATACCTATAACCCTTTCGACCAATGGGACGCTCATCGACGGAAGGATGGCAGAGAGGATAAAGAAGGCCGGTTTCAGATACGTGGGCATCAGTCTCGATGGGCTTGAAGGCACGAACGATTTCTTCAGAGGATGGACAGGTGCCTTTCGGAGGGCCCTGGCGGGGATAAGGAATTGTCGAGCTGTTGGACAGAAGGTTGGTCTCCGGCTCACTCTGACGAGGCATACTGTCGCAGATCTGGAAGGAATATTCGGGTTGATAGAGGAGGAGGGGATTGAAAGGGTATGCTTCTACCATCTGGTTTACTCTGGACGAGGGAGGGGCTTAAGGGATGCTGCCCTCAGCAAAGAGGAGACGAGGGATGCAGTGGAAGCCATATTCGAAAGGGCCTTGCTGTGGCTACGACGAGGAGTCCCCGTAGAGGTACTTACAGTAGACAATCACGCCGATGCAGCCTATTTCTATCTGTGGGTCAGGAGGCGTCTCGGCGTAGAGTGGGCAACAAGGGTCAGGGCCCTTTTGACGAGGAACGGTGGGAACAACTCGGGGGTAGCCCTCGTACATATCGACAATTTTGGCAAAGTTCACCCCGATCAGTTCTCTTGGAGCCAGGTGGTGGGCGATCTGCGCAGGCAGACTTTCAGAGAGATATGGCTCGAGCCTGGACATCCACTGTTGACCCAGCTGAGGTACAGGCGGAACCTTCTGCCCGAACATTGTCAGCGGTGTTCCTTTCTGGACCTGTGCAACGGCAACTTCAGGGCGCGTGCCTGGGGTGCCACAGGCAATTACTGGGGAATGGACCCAGGATGTTACCTAACGGCTGAGGAGGTGGTTCATGTCTCCTGAAGGCAGGGGGTTCGACTTTGAAAAAGCACCCATCACGGTAGCTTGGGAGATAACCAGAGCGTGTGCCTTAGTCTGTCGACACTGCAGGGCCGAGGCACAGCCGCGGGGGGACGCCCGGGAGCTGACTACGGAGGAGGGCTTCGAGCTCATCGACGATGTTGCCAACATGGGGGCCAAAGTATTGGTAGTGACGGGCGGCGATCCCCTGATGCGGCGGGACGTTTTCCGTTTTATAGCGCGGGGAGCAGAGCGAGGTCTGCGGGTGGGTTTCTCTCCCAGTGTAACAGCCCTGTTACGCAGGGAGGCTTTGGAGAGGGCGCGGGACGCAGGCATGACTATGCTTCATATAAGCCTTGATGGGCACGCCCCACAGGTGCATGACGGATTCAGGGGTGTTCGTGGCTCCTTCGCGCGGACTATGCAGGTGCTCCGAATTGCCAGCGACATGAATGTCGAGCTTCAGGTCGGAACCACGGTTACGCGACACAATGTCGCGGGCTTGCCCTCCATTGCTAACTTGCTGAAGGGCTTCCGGGTGTCTATGTGGAGTGTGTTCTTCTTGGTGCCTACGGGGAGGGGACAGCTGAAGGACATGATAGCGCCATCGGAGCACGAGCGGGTCTACAATTGGCTTTTCGATCTTTCTCTGGAGGCGCCCTTCCAGATCCGCACGACGGCGGCACCGGCTTATCGAAGGGTGGTGCTGCAAAGGCGGCAGGGAGCAGCCACAGCTCCGAGGTACGTTTTCCTGGATCAGGAGCCCTACCGCCATAGTGGCATCAACGATGGTAAGGGCTTCGCCTTTGTGTCCCATGTGGGCGATGTGTACCCCAGTGGTTTCCTTCAGATACCTGCGGGAAACGTGAGGGAGAAGCCTCTATCGTACATCTACCAAAACTCGGAGATCTTCAGAAATCTCAGAAGGCCGGAGCTGCTGAAGGGTAAGTGCGGTCTTTGCGAGTACCGTCAGATATGTGGAGGATCCAGGGCCAGGGCGTACGCCCTTACAGGCGATTACATGGCTAGCGAGCCAACCTGCCTGTATATCCCCAGACGGCTGGCATCCCCGGCGGCTTGAGCTTTGGGGTAAACATATAGTCTGTCGGGGCTCCTGCATTCTGCGCCATCCAGATGCATAAAGGCCGCACTTTTATACCCTTGGCCGACGAGGTCTCGACTCAGGGGTCGATGTCTTTTTACAATTTACGATGGCGCATCAGGAGAGCTGTCGAGCTCTGCGGTGCAGTACGGCGCAGAGAAAGGTGAAGATGCTTGCCCTGGGCCTTCAGCTGATCAACGTTGCCCTTTCCATGATGATCTGGCTGATCATTGGTAGGGTGCTTTTGAATCTCATAACGGGAGGTCAGCGCAACTTTTTCTCCGACCTTTTCATCAGGGCGACCGATCCGGTCTATCGGGCCACTAGAGCCTTGGTCCCACTTCCCCTTCCCGAGAGGTACACTCCCCTGATGGCCATAGTGGGCTTAATGTTGCTGCGCCTGGCTTTGCTGCCTCTAATGAAGTTGACTCTCGGCTAGACCAGGCCTACGAGCAGTAGATCTCGGACCCGTTCCACCCCTTTTCTCGAGAGCCTGAGCAGTTGACGTTGCCAAAGCATGGCGGTTACCATGGCGTCGGTGAGGGCGTGATGGTCTGGGATGATGGTGATGCCCTCCCTGCGGGCCAGGGTCAGTAAGTCCAGGTTTTCCTCAATGCCATCGCCGCCTGGGATTCGGCCTCCATCGGTGGCCAGCCACCTGGCCACCCGGGCCGTATCTACCCAGAGGCGGGACAGGGGTGGTAGGCCCGCCGAGGCTCTTGCCCTCTCTAGGAACTGCCTGTCTATTTCTACCCTGTGGCCTACCATGACCGTGCCTTGGCAAAACGCTGAGAGTTCCCGCATCACCTCCAGCAGCTCGGGCGCTTGGTTGACGTCTACGGGACGAATACCGTGGATGGCAACTGTGGTGTGCCAAGCCCCTTGCCGTGGTCGCACAGTACGGTAGAACGTCTGCCCGATGAGGATAGATGCACCTCTCATGTGTACCGCCCCAACAGAAAGGATCTCGTCCCTCCGGGCATCGAGGCCTGTAAGTTCGGTGTCGATGACTGTGAAAACCGTCTCCGAAAGGTGGTGCGTAGCTGAGGTTCGCCACGGCTGGAGGCGCTCTACCAGGGGCTTAAGCTGCCGAAGGGCCAAGATGGACATGGTCACTCCTCTCCATGAAACTCTTGGCGTACCACAGTCTGCGCTCGGGATACTACCTTGAAGGCTTCTTTCAGCAGGCTCCTCTCCAGAGAGGAAAGCCGAGAGGGATCGACGAAGTTCGACGGTGTCTTCCCTTGCCGCAGTTCATCCCACTGATGGCGGAAGCGAAGGCTAAGGAGAAAATCGAGGGCCTGCGAAAGGTCATCGGCCAGTTCGGGCGGGATCTTGCCCAAGGCTTTCAGTGCGTCGATCCTGTCGAAGGTGTTCGTTTCATCGATGCCATGTTGAAGGGCGAAGAGCCGCACCAAATTAACGATAGTGGAAGTGCCCCTATGCTTGAGATCTAACTGATTTTTGTGTTCTCCGCTCCGCTCCACGATGAACTGACCCAGAAAGCCGATGGGAGGAGACTGAGCGGTGGAAATGTTGGCCATGTGGACCAGGAAAGGCCTATTGCGGGACATAAGGTTGGTTATATGTTGGCGAAGATCCTGGGCCAGGGCTTGGTCGCCAACTACCCCGCGGAAGTCGAAGAAGATGAGGGAATGGAGCACCACGTCGGGCTCTGGAATGGTTACCCAACTATGGAACTGACGCTTCCAATCACTTATAGGCATTACCCAATGAGGATTGTCGGCGGTATAGCGGCCGGGACAGGGCGGGAAACCTATCTCCACTAGAGCCGCTACCATGCGCTGGCCCAGGTGGCGAAAATACTGGCTGCATGCTTCGGCGTTAGCTCCTTGGGGGTCGGCGTAAATGATGGCGTTGTCCTGGTCGGTCTTTATGGTCTGCTCGCGGCGACCCTCGCTGCCGAGGACGATCCAGCAGTAGGGCACGGGAGGGGGCCCAAGCTCGGTCTCTAAGATGGACGCAAGCCTAAGGATGATCCGGTCATTGATTTCGGCAGCTATGCGTCCAAGCTGAGCTGCCCTCACGCCCCTGAAGAGCAGAAAGGGCAGAAGTTGGTGCATCTGGTTCAACACGTGTTGCAGACCTGCTACATCCTTCTGGTGCTCCACCGACTTAGCGATGAAGAGGGCAGAGGTCCCCTGCCTGACGATAAGGTCGTGGTCAGTGATCATGCCCACGGGCCTTCCGTTGTCCACCACTACCAGGTGGTGGATGTTGCGGGATATCATTACCCGCACAGCGTCAGCCACGGAGTCTTCGCCCGAGATAGTTATGAGGGGCTTACTCATAACGGTGGCCACGGGTTGGCTGGGATCCAATCCGGCCGCCACTACCTTCTCCCGGAGATCCCAATCGGTAAGTATGCCTACAGCGTGCCCTTGGGCATGCACCACCACAATAGAGCTCATGCGATGGGAGGTCATCAAACGGGCTGCATCCTGGATGGAGGCTGTGGTGGGGCATGTAAGCACGGGGCCATGGGCAAGGTCACGCGCCTTATCCAGCAGAGGCAGTTGGTGGTTCAATTCGGCCAGGGGCATGCCGCGGCGGATGGCCTCGAGGCTGGCATCCAGGAAATGGCGGATGGAGAAGTGTGCCAGGTACTTGGTGAAGGCTGGCTCGGAAGCCATCAGCTCCTCTACGAGGCCCCTGGGTATGGCGTAACAGACAGTGTCCTCGATGGCCACATCGTCGAGGCGTCCCACATCCCCTTCCAATGTGGAGAGTACGCCCACCATGTCCCCCTCTCCAGCTATTTCGACAATTACCTCCTCCCCAGCCTGTGTCTTGAGGGACTTCTTGACGGCTCCCTTTTCAATGACGTAGAGGTACTGGCTGGGCGGACCCGAGCGTCGGGCTATTACTGAGCCCTTGGGGAAGAAGCGTATTTCGGCACTGTTCGCCACTTTCCGAAGGCTAGCCTCGGTTAGAAACTGGAAAGGAGGGACCTTTCCCAGGAAGGATATGGCCTTCAGCTGCACGATGTCGCCCAAAACCTTACCCTCATGGTTGCATCCTACTTCTTTTTTTACATTCGAGGGGGCCCTATGCCTGAGGCCCAAAAGGCAAGGCGCCTGAATTGGCCCGTTTTCAACACTGGGTAAAGGGCGAACGGCATTAATTCCCTTCGGTGCCCGTCTATACTTTAGCCTAATAAGGTGAGAGGCAAGGGCGCAGGGCCTGATATGATCACGCGGGAGGCAAGGTCATGGATCTAGTGAATCCGGTGGTGGCTCGCTGGCAACGGGAAGCGAGAGAGGATCCCGAAGGCTTTTGGGCCAAGGCCGCGGCTGACACTCACTGGTTTCGGACGTGGGAGGAGACTTTTCGTTGGGAGCCACCGACGTTTCGCTGGTTTATTGGCGGGCTTACTAACCTCAGTTACAACTGTCTAGACCTCCAAGTGGTCAGGGGTCGAGGGGGGCACGCGGCCCTGATCTCTGAGAACGAACTGGGAGACCGAAGGGTTTTCACCTATGCCCAGCTGTTACAGGAGGTGAAGCGGCTGGCTGCAGCCCTAAGGGGCCTAGGTATAGAGAGGGGCGACCGCGTTGCCATCTATATGCCCACTTGCCCTCAGGCTATAGCTCTCATGCTTGCGGTAACGCGCATCGGGGCCATCCACCTAGTGGTGTTCGCTGGATTTGGCAGCGGGGCTTTGGCTGACCGGATAAACCTGAGCGGTGCCAAGGTGCTCTTTACCTCAGATGTCACCTGGCGCAAGGGGAAGGAGGTTCGCCTTAAGGGCATAGTGGATGAGGCCCTTGCTTCCGGAGCCGAAACTGTACGTTCTGTTGTGGTCCTTAGGCGAAGCCAGGTCGATGTCCCCATGCAGGAGGGCAGGGACATCTGGTGGGACGAGTTTTTGGCGCTAGGGGGTGGCAATTCCAGCAACCATGCCGTGATGGAGTCCAACGACGCTGCCTACATTCTGGCTACTTCGGGTACCACAGCTAAGCCCAAACTGGCCGTTCACACCCATGGTGGTTACCAGGTAGGCATCCGGGCTATTGGCGAATGGTGTTTCGGTCTGAAGCCTGACGATGTCTGGTGGTCCACCTCGGACATTGGATGGGTGGTGGGGCACAGTTACATCGTTTATGCCCCGCTGTTAGTCGGGTGCACCACCTTGGCCTACGAAGGTGCTCTGGACCACCCGGGCCCTGAGACTTTCTATCGCATTGTCGAAGACAACCAGGTGACAGGCGTCTTCACTTCCCCGACGGCGGTGAGACTCCTTATGCGGTACGGCACGGAGCCGTCGAGAAAATACGATTTGAGCTCCATGGAACGGATAGTGTGCGCAGGAGAGGTGCTGAATCCACCGGCCTGGGAGTGGTTGCAGAAGGAGGTCTTCGAGGACAGAATACCGGTGATCGACCACTGGTGGCAGACAGAGACGGGCGGTCCCGTGGTTGGCAATCCCTATGGGATATCTATGCTGCCCATCAAACCAGGTTCTGCGGGAGTTCCGCTGCCCGGAATGGAAGTTGCGGTGATGACACCCGATGGGCAACCCTGTGGCCCGGGAGAGAGGGGGATCCTGGTCATTAAGCGGCCTTTTCCCAGCCTTACGCCTACCCTTTGGGGGGATCCCGATCGGTATGGTCGAGACTATTGGGAGCGCATCCCAGGGGTCTATTTTACCGGCGATGCGGCCATGATCGATCAGGACGGATACGTGTGGTTCGCAGGACGGGCCGACGAGATCATTAAAATAGCAGCCCACAGGATAGGAACGATAGAGGTAGAGAATGCCTTCTTGAGGCATCCTGCCGTAGCCGAAGCAGGCGTTACTGGCAGGCCAGATCCTCTGCGGGGGGAAGTGATTTCGGCCTTTATAGCCCTCAAACAGGGGTATCAGCCTTCGGAGCAACTGGAACGGGAACTGCTGGAGACCGTGAGGCGTGAACTGGGTCCTGTGGCGGTCATTGGAGAGCTTAACTTTGTGAGGGCATTGCCTAAGACCAGGAGTGGCAAGATCATGCGCCGGGTGCTCAAGGCCGTTATCCTCGACCGGGACCCTGGTGACATCTCGACCATTGAGGAAGAGGGGACTGTGGAGGAAGCCAGAGCAGCCTGGCAACAGCTTCGCGACATGCTAAAAGTTGGAATTTGGGTGCAGGGGGAAGCCGAAGGAGGCTCGGGAAGTTGAGCCCAACATTGGGGGTGACCCATAGAGCTCACAGGGGCCTGCCCGGCTGAGAAGGACCAGAGACGTGTAAACGTAGACTAGCACTCGCCTGGGAGCCAAGGGAGAGCTTTCTGGCCTGTCGCATACGGCCACTTGGCTGATGGAACCGTGGGCGATGGCCTCTATCACTAGCTCCTGCCCGTTGATCCCCATAGCGGTAGCCAGGGGGAAATCAAAGGGCGTAGGATTGTGTCCATCGGACACCAGGTAGTACAGGGATGCCCACTCACCGGCTACAAAGACTTGGCCCTGCCGCAGCTGAGGCGTGAGATAGCCAACCACTGCACGGGCAGCTTCAATGCGGCTCCGAGGGAGTGGTATTGTGCTGAAATGGGGCAAGTCGGACCATAACCACTGCCCTGAAGCCAGGCGTAATGGCGGTAGAGAGAGGAAGACCACCATGAAGACCAGCAAGGCTGCACCTGCCAGGCGACGCGACACCTGGAGCACCCTGCCCATTCTCGGCGCATTGGCCAGTGAACTAGCCGCTATGGTGAGCCCTAGTACGGCGTAAGGTACGAAGATTACGGCGTGACTTATTCCTGCCCTGGGATACAGACCCAGCAGCGCGGCACCAGAGAAGAGGGCGAGGACAGCTAGCTCTCTTCTCATGGCTGCGTTGAGTGCCATGACGAGGGCCAGACTGATGATGGTCATGGGTATCGTCAGGTATATGAACGTATAGGACGCGTACCACAGCCGCTGCTCGGCCCCTCCGGGAGCGGCCAGCAGTATCCTTATACCCTCCACGAGGGCTTCCTGGTAGCTCAGTTGTGCATAGCGGAGATAGGCTTCCTTCAGAAATCCGTATTCGATGAACTTGAGCAAACCTCCCTGAAAGACCACGGGTAAAAGGGGCACGAGGGACCCTAAAAGAAAACCTGGAAGAAGAGTGAGAAGGACGCAAGGCAGGTTTCTTCGGCCCAGGGAGATCCATGCGGCAAGTACCGCGGCCACTACGGCATACAGGCCGATGTTCTGCTTGGAAGCAAAGGCTAGCCCCGAGGTGAGTCCTGCCATCGCCCATGCCTTTAATTGTCCAGAATGGTGTCCACGCAGTGAGAGGGCCAGGGTCGCCATTAAGAACAGGTTGGCCGTGGGCGAATAGAGGGAATCGGCCATGGGAGGCGCGATGATAAGGTAGACCAACCCGGCCAGCAGGGCAGATAGTCTGCTCAGCCCCAGCATGGTGGCGCACCGTACTATTAGAAGGGAAGTCAGCGCCTTTATACCTGCCTGCAGGACCCTGAGCACAAGCACTTCGGTTCCAAAGAGGGTTGCCAAGGGCACGGTCAGATAGAGCGAAAAGGGTGTAACTCCCAGGAAGAAGTCCCTATAGGGGGCCTCACCGGCCATGAGGCGCCGTACTACCTGCAGGAACCAAGCCTCATCCGGCGTTGTGTCACGCAGAAAGGGCTGGGGGATCAAAAGGGCCAGTGCTACAAGGACGTACGCTACACTGGCACCAGGGAGGAAGGTACGCATCGGCTTCAAGGCCTGTTAACCCTGATGATCTGAAAAGCCCAAAGCGCCCCCCAGTGTCCCAACCTTTCCAGCATCCTTTCCAGGCCAGCACCCCACCTCCGGTTGGCGAGAATCGGCGGGAAGAGACCGAAATGCCGTACGAAAGGTCCCTCTAGGCCTGCGCGTTCGACGGCCCTTTCGAGGACGGATCGTCTCAGTCGCGTGATACCTCTTTCCGCGCGCCAGCTCATACCCGGGGTGATCAGTATCTGAATATAGAAGAGTGGGTTGTAAGGGTTGGGTTCCACGAATATCATGCGGCCCCCAGGGGTCAAGGCTTTGGCCATCTCAGCAAGAGCTACCTCGATGTCGGCAGCATGGTGGAGCACGAAGAAGCCCACCACAGCGCTGAACCTTGAGTAGAGGCTCTGGAGCATTCGGTGGAGGTCGCCCTGATACACAGGTATCTGGTATCTGCCCGCGTTGAAGCGCCGGAACTGATCGATGAGGAAGGGAGAGAGTTCTATTCCCTCGACATGCAGGCCCATATCGGCCATGATGAATGCATGGCGGCCCATCCCAAAGCCTACCTCTAACACACGATCGCCTGGATGCAGATCTCCGGCTCTTATGACTTCCGCAACATGACGCAGTACGTAGGGGGTTCTCCGCGGCAACATGGTAGGCTTGATGCCCCTGCCGAAGTACAGTTGTTGGTATCGGTTGTGGGCTTCGATATTATCCAATGGGCCTTCCTGTTAGCTCGAATGGAGTATCCTTGAAAGGGTACCGTAGTAGGTAAGGGGCACCTTGCCCAGCTCCTCAATGGTCGAGGATTTGGACCAATAGCCGAGCTTAGACCTACCGGCTATTTCCAAGGCCGCAAGACCAAGTTTAACCCTCCCTACGGCTCCGAAGCCAGAAGTTCCGCCGGGCCTTGTATGTCTAGGGGCTCTAAGCGTCGCTATGGTCAGACCAGTGGCGCCTATCATGGCTAGCAGATATGGTTCCCTCACCCTCATACTTAGGAGGCACGACACCATGCGACGGCTCAGCAGGCAGTAAGAGCCTGCATCTATAGGGGTACCCAGGAAGACCTTCAGCAGCCCTTTGAGGATGCGGCTTGTCAGCAATCGACCATAGGACTCATATCTGCCTGCTCGTGTCACGAGTACTGCATCGGGACTGTCGGGCATGACAGCCCGGGCATATAGGCTGGGTATGAGCTCCGGCGGGTCCTGCAGGTCGCTATCTAAGACCACCACATAGCGACCGCTGGTGAATGTCAGCCCGAAGAGGATTGCTCGATGTTGTCCACAGTTGCGATGCAGGTAGACCACCCCCAGCCGCGGCCTGGTCTCCGCGATTCTCCTGAGCACATGTCCCGAGCCCTCCGGGCACGCGTCGTTCACGAACACCATCTCGTAATGCAGGTTGAGAGGCTTGAGGGCCTCTTCGACTCGCTCTGTTAGCTCTTCTAGAAAGCTTCCGGTGCGGTATACGGGGCTCACTACGGAGATCTCCGCGGGCTTACAGTCCAAGGTAGCACCTCAGCCACTCTAGATGTACCCTGAGGCCTTCCCTCAAGGGATATTGTGGCCTAAATCCTATTAGCCTTCGAGCCAGCGTGATATCGGCCTTCCAGTGGGGTCTGTCAGTGGGGCTGGGGGGATAGCTACCTAGCCTCACCCTGAGTGGCCTCCCTACCAACTTCGAAACGAGTTCTGCTACCTCCTCGTTGGTGTATTCCTGGCCTGAACCGATGTTGATACTTTGGCCTGGACATAGGTTCGCCACTGAAGATCTCACCAGGGCCTCAACCACGTCGGCGACAAACACATAGTCATGTCGGAGCCCTGGTCCAGCCAGGGCGATCTCTTCGTCATTGAGTGCCTTCACCAGAAGTCTGGGAATGAAACGGTCGAAAGCTTCCCACGGTCCGTAGACCGTGAAAGGCCGTATTACCACTACGGGTAGCTCATGCACCCTGGCGTAGTAGCTAACTATCTGGGATGCAAGCATCTTGGCCATGCCCCGGAAGCTATTGGGCTCCAGAGGTAACTTCTCCCCCATGGCCCTGAGGCTAGGGCAGTACTCCGTTGAACCGCCCAGGTGTATCAAGCGGGCCACGCCCACTTGGGAGCATGCCTCCAGCAAGGCAAATGTGCCCACTGCCGAAACTAGTAGCGTGAGCTGTTTTTCCTCAGCAGTTCGGGGGTGACCGTGGCGCATAGCGGTATGGAAGACTATGTCTGGAGCTACTTCCGAGAGTGTCTGGCGGACAGCCTCGAGGTCTGTTACGTCGAGCCAGCGTATCTTTAACTTGTCGGCTATGTCCTTCAGCCGCCACAGCTCGGATCCCGGGCTTACGGTGACAAAGAGGTCAGCATCTTCGCCGAGGAGCCTACGGGCCAGGTTGGAACCCATAAACCCGTTGCCGCCCGTAATGAGGACTCTGGGCCCGGTTCTGCCCAGCATCACCCTTTGCCACCCCGATACTGGAAATAGACTGTGGCCGCAGCCACAGCCCTGCACAACTCTTGGCGGTCCTGCTCTATCTGATGAGCAGGGCGGGCGAAGGTCATGTCAAGGGCGTGGAGTATGCGTGGCACCTCGGCAGAGAGAGATTTTCCTGCTACATCCCTGAGGAAGGATCTGCGAAGAAAGGTGAACTGGCAGTGTAACCTTGCCATCTCAGCCATCAGGAGACGGGTCGGAACTGGATGGCCCAGCTCGGGCAAAGTGAGGCCGCCGAAACCAAAGGGTACGCTTATGGATTGTCGCAAGGCGGCCAAAGTTCCGTCAATCAGCGGCCAGAAGATGTTCCGTATGCCGCGGTCGATGGCCAGGTCGTTAAGGCCTACATAGGCCCTAGATATAGGTAGGCGACACAGCTGGTCCACAGAAGCCACAGCTTCTCTGGTCTCGATGAGGATGCCAAGGGGGCACCTTCCTCCGATAAGTTCCAGCACTTCCAGGACCTCACTGAGGGTCCTAACCATGGGGAGCAAGATCTCGGTGGCCCCGGCTTCAATAGCCACCTCCACCTCTTCGGCGGTCCAATCCCCGAAAGGATTTATACGGCACAGTACAGGTGCCTTCACGGCTTGCCGTAGCTTTAGGAGATCCTCGGGTGTATCCGTGCCGATGGCGGTGTCGTAGCCATGCTGACGTTCTGCCTTGCCCCTGCGCTCCCAGTCTACTACGAGTCCTCGGACCCCCGCTCCTACTACTTCTCGGGCTAGATGCACATTGGTAGTGAACAGATATAAGTCGAATGCTCTCTGAGGCCCTCCGTTCATGATTTATTTGAGGGGCGGAGCGTCTCTGGATCAGCTACGGGAGCCGACGGGCTAGCGCAACCAAGCTGGATCCCCACGGTATGTTCAGCCACCGCTTGGTCCTGACCTCTACAGAGACTACTTTACTCAAAAGCCCATTGATGATGGGATGTGGTGTATCTTCTATGTCCCTCCATCGCCTACTAGAACGGGCGAGCATGCGACCTAGGGCCAGGAAGGGAAAGAGAAGGCTCATGTAGTATTGTACCTGGAGCACTTCGAAGCCGGTACCTTTCAGCAGTTGGCGGAGTTGATTGGGACGGTACCTCCGAAGGTGACCTGCGGCCCGATCGCGATAGCTGTACAGGGACGGCCACGCAGGTACAGTGAATAGGGCTAGGCCTGCGGGCTTTAGCACACGGTAGGCCTCGCTGACAGCTTTGGCGTCGTCCACGTGCTCCAGTATATCCAGGGCTATCAGGGCATGGAAGGTGCGGTCAGCGAAAGGTAGCTCCTCTACGTTGCCCTGCACCACAGCGAATTTTGGCAGGCGAGCGGCCGCCATCTGTAGACCGAACAGGCTTAGGTCGATACCCACCACTTCGTATCCCCTTCTGGAGAGCTCAACGAGGTTGTGCCCGGTGCCGCAGCCTAGATCTAGCAGTTTACAGGGGTCTGCGGGGCGATGCTGGGAAAGCCAACGCTCTACCAGGGCCCACCTGCCACGGAACCAGAAGTGGCCGGCCTCCATGGAACGGAGGCGTTCCATCCGATCTGCTGGAAGCTCGGAGCTAACCGGCATGGATGGGTTAAAGACGACGGGCCCGTAGTCCCCTGCCGGCAAGGGCTTGGGGCACGGAAGTCGTTCTCTTCTTTGGGTGCGAGGAACTGCTGGGGGATATGCGCGAATCTATCCTTCTCTTTCCTCGTACTGTTTTTTGATCTCCTGGAGGACGGTAGGGTCTGCCAGGGTAGTGGTATCTCCCAGGACCCTGCCCTCGGCTATGTCC
>DAOUBH010000022.1:0-212654 GCA_034432775.1 Chloroflexota bacterium | reverse complement strand
TCGCCCTCTCGTAGATCCCCGCATCTCTCCAGTTGGCCCGAGCCCTGAACTCCTCGCTCGGCCTGTACCTCCTCTCCTCCCTCAAAAGCGCCGATATGGGTGGATCGTTAAGGTTGCCTGCCATGGGAGAGCCCTCCTATCACTCCCGGATATTCCGATTTCATAGAAATTTAAAACATCTCGATGGATCTGTAAAGGGCCTGGAGCGGTGGGTTGGATATGAAGCTTCATTGCACAGTCCAGGGCTCAATTCCACAGTTTTGTATGCCCGGCGGCCTCGGAACCATAAGGAAATACACTGAGCTTATGTTAGAATCACGCTATTGTCGAAATAGGTTAAGCACAGTATTCTACAATCTGTATAAAGCTCCAGTATGGGTGTAGGGTGCAAGTCCAGGTTTCACCGTATGCGATTAAACGTGTTAGTGAAGGATTGAGTTGCTTATTCAGCTAGCGTGTTCCTTTGTGTATCGCTGCACACTGAACGACCATCGTGGGCCATGGCCTGGGCACAACGTAATTAGTATGGCCAGGTTTGTTGTTGGGGGATCTAAAGTTTACTGGGTGCTATAGCGCCATAATGTAAGTGGCTCGAGGGCCTTGCAGGTTAGGTTTGAGGGACAAGGACAGTAAGGGTTATCACGATGCAGCTAAAGCTGCTCCACACGGCAGATACTCACTTGGGACGCCCTTTTGCTTTCTTGCCCAGTGCTACTGCCAAGGCGCATCGGGACCGCCTCCGACGCACCTTCGGCCGTATTATCGACCATGCCAATGAGGACGGTTTCAGTCTGCTTATCGTGGCTGGTGACCTTTTTGACTCGAGGAGGCCTGATCACGATACCCTAGGCTTTGTTATTGCGCAGCTTAATCGGCTTAGGATCCCAGCCGTTCTTCTGCCGGGAAACCACGACAGACCGATCCCTGGCTCAGGGTACCCCTATGGGGAGATAGCTTGCCGTTGTAACCACGTCAGGATTTTCCAGGGGGCTGAGCCCGAAGCTTTTGAGTTTCCGGATTTTGACCTGGTGATTTACGGGCAAGGTGTGCCGGATTCACAGACACCTCCCCTGGCCGGCTTTCGGCCACGGTCGGGATATTCGCATCACGTGATTGTATTTCACGGTCCCTATGCTATTTCGGATCGGGCTTATCCAAATCGGCCTTCTATTCGAGACGACGATTTGGCATCCACCTTTGCTGACTATGTTGCTCTTGGCGACTGGCATTCTTGCTGCCAGGTATGGCCATGCCGGCCTGTTGCTTGGTACTCGGGGGCTCCGGAGCCCATCAAGTTCGGGGAAGTGGGGGCAGGCTTTTTCCTAGAGGTAGCCCTAGGCGAAGGACCTGAGGGGGTGATAGTTCGTCAAATAGAGATTGGCGAAGCCAGGGCCAGGTACGAGGAGCTAGACATTTCGCGGGCAGTTGGGCTGGAGGAAGTACATGCTGTCTTAGCTCGCTTGAGAGATCCACGGCTGATCCTAGAATTAAAGCTAAAGGGCCTGAGGCCCCCGAGTCTGATCGTTTCCTCCGAGGAGCTTGAATCCTACTATAGGCCCGAGTTCCTCGGTCTGCGGGTCATTGATGAGTCTGTACCGGTACCTCCTTCCCTCCCAGACCTCATGCCGACCACTGTGATTGGGGCCTTTGTGTTGCGGGTGTCCCAACGACTTGAGGAGGCCAGAACTGAGGAGGAACGTCAGCTTCTCAGAGAGGTCCTGCACCTGGGTGTGGCGCTACTGTCTGGGCAGGAAGTAAAGCTTTGATTTTGCGCAGGATCGCGGTAAAAAGGCTAGGACGGTTTCGAGAGGCTCAGTTCGGCTTCAGCCACGGGCTCAATGTAGTTATAGGTCCTAACGAGGCCGGTAAGACTACCCTCTGTTTGGCCCTTGTTTTGGGACTCTTCGTGAAGCCTACTACTCGAGCAAGCAAGTGGCTGGGCTTTGCTTCCTGGTCCGACTTACAACCATTCTGGGTTGAACTAGAGCTTGAAGACGACAAAGGTGGGAACTACTTGCTCACGAAAGATTTTGGGCGGGGCTTGTCTCAGCTAATTTGTCCCGACGGAAAGCGTACTGTGGAGTCGGACGACGTTCATCGGCGGCTGGCGGAACTCACTGGCCTTGACTCAGAAGAAATTTTCCGGAGCACTATCTATGTCGACCAAGCTGAATTAGAAAAGATCCAGGCTAGGCGCGTTGGGGATGCTCTGGAGGGATTAGTGAGCGGGGCACCCGATGATAGCAGGGCAATGGCGGTTCTGGAACGTCTGGATGCTGCTGTTAGGCGACTCGAGCAAGGCCTAGACAGACCAAGTCGCAACCTTGGCGACTTGGCTCGTGCTCAACAGGAGGTGAGTCGTTTAGAAGATGAGTTGAAGAGAGCCCGCGAGTGGGGCAGAGAGCTGGACGAGATTGGTGGACAACTTTCTGCGATTGACGCGAAGCTAGATACGGTCACGGCCCGGCGGCGGAGGCTCCAAAGGCTGTCCGATACGTTGGAAAGTCATTTAGCTAAGGTGCAAGAACTCGAACGGTCTTCGAAGGAACTTGAAAGCCTGCGGGATCGGGTGGTGCAGGCTCTTAACGTGACACAGGAGTTGGGCAGGTTACGCGCCGAGCTTAAAAGGCTCTCCGAATGGGAAGGCGCCGAGGTGGACCTTAAGCTCGCAAGGGAGCTCGACCAGACGCTGGCTGAGATGCGGGCTCGGGCTGCCGAACTGACGGGTCGAGTCCACGAGAGAGATCACCTTCGTGGAGGTAGCGAGGACCTCGCGAATGCCCGGTCTATATCGGAGGAGATAGAGAGGCTAGATCGGTCAGCTTGGTGGCCGATCGGGCGGAGCCTTGCCGTCTTAGGAATACTCGGGGCCGCTTTTCTGGGCTTCCTGGGCGCTGCATTGCTAGGCTCGGTGGGCGGATGGAGCACTGTTGTGCTCCTTCTGCTTTTGGCAGGGCTAGGGTTGGAGGTACTGGACTTGGCACGGCAGTGGTCCCGACATCGACAGCTTTGGCGTCTAGCGGCTGCCCAGCGTGAGAGGCTTGAGACCATTCTGAGGCGCCGCCACGTCGGCTCTGTAGCGGAGCTGGAACTTAAGCTAGCGGCCCTGGAAGAGCTTGAACGGCAGCTTGAGTCCGTCAAATCAAGAGTCGAGGCTACGGAGGCACGCCTGGTAGAAGTTCTCAGACCCAGAGGGGTGACTACCATAGCGCAGCTGGAAGCTGGTGTCGGCCGCCGACGCGAGGTTATTGGTGAGCTCGCTGTACTGGAGGCTCGTCTGGAAGGCATTCTCGGGGGTCGAAGTGTCGAGGAGTTGCAAAGTATGTACCTAGAGCTTTCGGCTCAGGTCAATAATCTCAGGGAAGAAATCAAACGGAACACGCACGCGAACCCTCTGGATACTGAGGGATATGGCAAAGTAAAGGAACGTCTCTTAAGGCTGAAAACCCTCGAGGCCGAACTTTCCGAGCAAAAGGCACGATTGCACGGGAGGCTGGAGGTGCTCGAGAAACAGTGGCCGGGCCCAGTGGAAGAGCTAGAAGATGAGCTGGAGATGTCTAAGAACCACCTCAGGTATCTTGAGCAACGTCGCAATGTTTACAGCCTTCTTAGGGAGTACATTGCCAACGCGAGACAAACCGTGCTGTTATCAGCCCGTGATTTGCTCAAGACTGGCATTCAGACGTACCTGGCCCGGCTGACAGGCGATCGCTACGCTTTGGTTGATGTAAGGCTGGAGGACAATCGTCTTATTGTGGAAGTGTTCAGCCGGGACAAGGGCGACTACGTACAGGCCGAGGAAGGTCCGCTGTCGCGTGGGACAGTAGACCAGATCTTCTTCGCTGCGCGTTTGGCCCTTTCAGAGCTCGTTTGCGGGGCTGAGCGTCGTCCGTTTCTCATAATCGACGATGCATTTTGCACCTATGACGACGAGAGGCTTGCGCTGGCTGCATCACTAGTCAGGGAGCTAGCTCGGGACCGCCAGGTTATAGTGCTTACTTGCCAGGCACGATGCGCCGAGCTGTTAGCTGAGGGTAGTCATATTATCCGACTGCCGGCTCCGGAGTAGTTCGTGCTTGTCTTTAAACTTGCTGTAGCGCAGGCGTAAGTAGAAGTCGGACAAAGGTCTAGGTTTCTCAATTAAGGATGTAGTCCACTTAGGGACTACCGCATTCCCCCCGGCTGATCTCTGAAGACACACTGGTCCCCGTGAGAGTCCGTAGGGGGCTGACTTTGGGATGGGAGCCTCGGAGGGGAAGGTCGGTGACATGCAGCTATGTCACTCGTGACGTTGTATTTTGCTAAAAATTTCACATTCTACCCATATTGATGTTGAAATCTGTCGATCTTATACTGGTGTCAACAGCGGGAATTTCAGCAGTGGAGAGCAATCATGTTACGGGACGATCTGTGGCCGGTGGTAGTGGGAGCTCTTTTACACGACATAGGCAAGGTTGTGTTGAGGACGGATTTGCCCGAGGTGCAGGCCAAGGCGCGCCAATATTGTCGTGGGTCTAAGCCCCACGCGGACTTCAGCAGTTGTAGGGAGTGCAGCGCCGAGTACGGGTATCTGCATGCCATGTTGGGGGAGATAGAGGCCTTAGAGCTGTTGCCCGATGCCCTCAGAGGCGCGGCATACATCGTGGGGTCCCACCATCGCGCCTCTAGGCTCACCACCGACGTCCAGATAGTGGCGTTAGCCGACAGGCTTTCAGCAGCTGAGAGAGAGCAAGCTGAGGAGAACAAGGACGGAAGCCAGCGGCTGCGTTCCCTGCTTTCGGATCTGATGAACGGGGCGGGGATGCCCCAGTACTTTCCTCTAAAACCCCTCTCGCTTGAGGGACACACTATATTCCCGTCTCAGCAGGTCTCGGACGAACCCGCTAAAAGTTATCGGGAGCTTTGGAATGGCCTGAGGACCGACCTGGTTCAGCTCAAAGGCCTATATTCTGAAAACCCTGAGAACTACTTCGAGGGCCTTCTTGCGGCGCTCCAGATTTGGCTTTGGTCGGTTCCTTCGGCCTACTATAGAGATGCTGCCGATGTATCGCTCTTTGAGCATCTGAGGCTTACAGCGGCCTTTTCCGCTGCCTTGAGGCTTAACCAAAGCCTCGAAGCGACAGCGATAGCTGGTGCCTTGGCGGGAAATGACAGCTCGGCGTCAGATATTTCCTTTGATTTAGTCATCGGAGATATATCGGGCCTTCAGGCCTTCCTGTATACCCTCACCTCCAAGGCTGTAGCCAGGGGTTTAAAGGGCCGGTCCTTCTACTTGGACATGTTGACCGAGCTGACCGGCCGATGGGTGCTTCAGAAACTGGGGCTCCCCTTGTCTAACATGATCTATAGTGGCGGCGGCAGGTTCTATGTGCTCTCTTATCCCCTGGCAGACAGGACCTTCTCAGAGCTGAGACAGCAACTCGCGACGGAGTTTTGGCGGGCCTTCGAGGGGCGCCTCTATCTAGCCTTAGCCAGAAGCTCCTTCTCTGCTGCCGAAATCCTTATAGGTCAGGGAGATGGATACGCGAAGATATGGACCGAACGATTGGGTCGCGCATTGGCCGAAACTAAATCCCGTAGGTTTGCTGAGCTAGCATATGCGCCCTTTGGAACCTTGGGAAACGGAGAAGAACCATGTGCCATCTGTGGTAGGGAAGGTGCCTCGGTGCCCCTGCCCGATGACGAACAGCAGCGGAAAATATGCAGGACATGCCACGAACTGGCTGAACTTGGCCGAGACCTGGCCGATGCCAAATTCTTGGAAATTGGCAGGCACGAAGCCGGCAATGTCAGCAACGGTGGCCTATGGCCCTTCCTGGGCTTCGAAGTACGAGCAGTCCCGCAGCTTTCAGGCTCGGCCAAGGTGATCATCGGCATCGGAGATCCATCTCAAGTCTTTCCTACGCTTCTAAAGGAGGTGAATCGACTACCTGCCGGGAAGAGGCCCAGCCTCGCCCTCAGGTTTCTACCGAAAGTCGTGCCAAGAGTACCGGGAGGGCCCGGGGTAAGGGAAATCTCATATCAGATCGCGTCCTTCACCGAGTTGGCCGAGGCATCAGAAGGATCGGACCTTTTGGGCGTCCTCAGGTTGGATGTGGATAACCTAGGTCGGGTCTTCGGGGCAGGGCTTGGGTCCCGGGCTAGCCCCTCGCGGCTGGCAACGTTGAGCTTTCTGATGCGGATCTTCTTCGAGGGATGGATAGGCCAACTCTGCAGTTCGCTGGATCCAAAGGGGCGCCACTTGTATCTGATCTATTCTGGTGGAGATGACGTCTTCGTGGTGGGATCGTGGCATCTGATGCCGGAACTGGCCCTCACCATTCGGGATGAATTCAGGCGGTTCACACGCAACGACAATCTCACCCTTTCCGCCGGTATCTTCTTGGCTCCAAAAAAGCTACCCCTTTACCAGACCGCGGGATGGGCAAAGTTGGCTTTGGAGGCAGCCAAGGCACGCACCCAAAACGGCCAGGTGGTTAAGGACGCTGTGAATTTCCTCGGAAAAACCTGGAGCTGGTCAACGTTTAAGGAAGTAAAGTCTCGGGGCGAGTTTCTAAGGGATCGTGTCAAAGCAGCGGAGTTGCCGAGGAGTGTGCTTCACAAAGTCGGGCATCTTTACTGGCTTCAGGAGATGGACAGGCTAAGGATACGGAACCAGAGAGGTCGGCCTCACTACGGTCCTTGGGTGTGGCGCGCTGTTTACTACCTGGCGCGTACGGCTGAACGCCATGGTGAGTTGGAGGCTGAGCTCAGGAGGTGGGCTGTGAGTATAACGAAGGATCCACATATGTTGGAGGAACTGGCCTATGCTGCACGTTGGGCAGAACTGTTGACGCAAGAGCGCTATAAGGAGGTGAGTGAGTCATGAGCAGACCAGGAGGCAACCGGCAATACGGGCGGGATCCACAGGTGCCGAGTTATCAGCCCAAGCAGCAAGCTCTAAGGGCTATTCTAGAGGAAGGCAATGCTCAGCTGCTGGTAGACGAGGCAGAAAAGCTGGGCAGAAGGCTGAAAGATGTGAAACTTAAGGCTTCTCAGATACGTCGCATCTTCGGCGAGCTGAAGAGCATACAGGCAGATCTGAGACAAGCTCAGGAGCTTGCGAAGCTTACCAGGCGCCTCACGCTGCTGCGGCCTAGACTAGCGTATCAAGCTAAGCGGATAGAAGGGATGGACGAGTTAAGAAATGTACTCGATGAATGTATACAAATTATTGTAAATAATCGGGATAAAAAACGTGACGCTATCGCAAACTTTGTAGATTTCTTCGAAGCCATATTGGCATATCACAAGTTCCATGGCGGAGAGGATTAGCATGTTGGGAGGTGCGACCATGGCGGTGTCTGATCTTGGGGACAGCTTCAAGCTTATGGGGAGGACCATAGTTCACGCCAATATCAAGGTAGTTACCGGCCTCCACATAGGGGCAGGTCGGGGCACCCTCGAAATAGGCGGCGTCGACAATCCGGTGGTAAGAGATCCCCTTACGGGACGGCCCTATATTCCTGGCTCGTCTCTAAAAGGCAAGCTACGGTCCCTATTGGAACGACGTTATGGTCTTCCACTTAACCAACATATTGGTCAGAGCCGTATACACATCTGCAACAGCGCCAAGGACTACTCACAGTGTAGTGTCTGCCCCATCTTCGGCATCCCAGGAGAGCAGGCCCACGCGCAACCTACGCGGCTGTTGGTGAGGGATGTTCACCTAGATGATCATTCTGCCGAACTACTTAGAGACTTAGACCTTGATGCGCCATACGCGGAGGTGAAGTGGGAGGTAGCCATAGACCGCATAACCTCAGCTGCTAATCCTAGGCAGTTGGAGCGCGTGCCAGCAGGGGCCGTCTTCGGGCCTGCCCAGCTAGTCTTTACCTTCTTTCAGCACCAAGACGTGGATAGGTTCAGACACGTGGTGGAAGCCATGCAGCTTCTCGAGGACGACTATCTCGGAGGCCATGGTTCCAGAGGCAGTGGGCGCATTGCCTTCGAGGCCCTTCGCATCGAACTGAGGAAAGTTCAGAACTACACCGAGGCCATTCCATTCTCCGAGGAACCAGTTAGTCAGCTCAAGGATCTGGCTGCGAGGATGGACGAGCTCCTCGAGTGGTTGCGCACTAAGTTTAAGGATTGAAGGGCCAGCCATGGAGATGAAGATCGTGAGGCGTGCAACGTTGAAGATGCTTGCACCTCTCCATCTGGGCGAGCACGGCATCGGGCTGGAAGCCACCAGTACCTTTCCCAGATCCGATACACTCTTCAGCGCGCTGTGCTTCGCTTGGGCCGCTATCTTCGGAGAAGATAGCCTGAGAGCGCTCCTTGAAGCGTTTCGGGAAGGCAGCCCCCCTTTCCTCATCTCTTCGGCCTTTCCCTTCTATGGGACCATTCGGTTCTATCCGAGGCCTCTTTTAAGGCCCAAGTTGGAGGCCGATGCTGCTGAAAGGGTGAAGGACACCAGATGGGTGTCAGAGGGCATATTCAAGTTTTGGCTTGATGGCGTAGACCTGTCCAGTTTTGCCAAACCGGACAATTTGAAGGATGACATGTGGCTGCTACCTGAGGAAGCACGGTCTCTGAAGGGAGGCACCGAGGTGTTGACCCTATATGTGAGGGAGAACGTGGCGAGAGTCACCATCGACCGCGTGACTTCGGCCTCCAACCTGTATTACGTGGGGCAGGTCAGGTTTCCACGAAAGGGAGGGCTGTTTTGCTATGCAGCTTCCAACGACGAGGAGACGTTGGAAAAGCTCAGAGAGGCCCTGGAGTATTTGGGCGAACAGGGCATAGGCGGCGAGCGGAGCCTTGGCTACGGCAGGTTTACTCTAAGTGCCTGGGATGTGGTGCAGGAGTGGTCCCACGAGGGCGAGAGATTCGTCACCCTCAGCCTGTATCACCCCACGGAGGCTGAGGTGGGGGCTGGAGCGCTGGGCGGAGGTGCTGCCTACAGGCTTGTGCGCCGTGAGGGGTTCGTTACCTCCCCCCACTGGCATGGGCCAGTACGGCGTCGAGCAGTATACATGTTGGAGGAAGGTTCTGTAGTTGCGAAGACTGCCCATAAGGTATATGGGCACTTAGTAGACGTTACTCCGGGCGCTCTACGCATGGTCGCTCACAGGGTCTACAGGTACGGATTTGCCTTCCCGTGGGCCGTTGGGTCAGGGGGATAAAGCCATGAATGAGGTATATCGGGTCCAGATAGAGGTACTCACACCTCTGCACATTTGGAACGGTGGAGTGGACCTCCAGCGGGACTGGGACTTCGACGTAAGGGACGATACGGTGTACTTTTTCGATCTGGATCGGCTCTATGCTGAACTGTGGAACGGGCAGGGAGAGGTACCCTTGCCTACGGGCCTGCTCCGTAGGCCTACTGACCGCTACGTCAGATACAAGGCCAAGTTGGTTGACCGCAGCGCCCCGAGCAGGGTAAAACCGACACTTAAAGATCCCACTGGTCGCCCGTACTTGCCGGGATCTAGCCTCAAAGGCCTGTTTCACACTGCTCTGGCATGGAAGCGCTATCGGGGCCCACTGGCCAACATGCTAGAGAAGCAGGAAAGAAACACAAAGGAGGCAGCGAAGCGGTTGGAAGCCAACTTCTTTGGCGAGGATCCTCATCACAGTGTCATGAGGACCCTTAAGGTGTCGGACATGGTGGCAATCGACACGACCAAGGAGCTGTGGGTCGCTCCTTTCGAGCTGCACTCTTTGGACCGCAACCAAAGGCTTCAAAATGTGGGGCCCAAGCGGGGTAGATGGGAGTACCTGGAGGTAACACCTCCGGGCTGGAAATTCCAGGGGACTGTAGCCTTAGATAAGCATCTGATGGGCGCTGGTGTTGCCAAGGAGCTCCGGTATGACGACCATAAGATAGACGCGATAAAAGGTCTTTGGACCATAGTTGGTGAGTTCGGCAAGGAGCTGCTCAACAGGCAGATGAATTTCTTCAATCAGCATGGACAGACCGGCATAGCCGGATATCTGGCTGAGTTGGCGAAGGATCGCAGAACCTTGGCCTGTCTGGGATGGGGAGGCGGGTGGTGGAGCAAAACCATAGGCTTGAAGCTTCTGCCACAGGAAGTAAAGGAAATCCAAGATCAATTCCGCCTCAAGTGGCGGAAGGGGCGTCACTTTCCATCTATCTTTCCAGCCTCTCGGAGACTGGTGAGAACTCAAGCGGGGCTGCTGCCCCTCGGCTGGATAGCCTTGCATGTGGAGGAGCTCCCCTGAGGCTGAAAGAGAGCACTTGTGGAGGTGAGCTGTGTCTGGGGGGTCTATATTGATCTACAACTTGGGCAACCGCGATCTCCAGTGGGATGGCCAGCTACTGGTAGGCCAAGAGGAATGGAAGAAGCTTACCGAGACAGTTCGCCAAAACAGGTCTGAGCTTGACCGAATACGTTTCCCTCAGTTTGAGAGGACCTTGAAATTCTTGTCCGAGGAACAGGGTGAGGCGTCTCTTTCCCGTATATACGTGGTGGTCACCGACCAGAATCCCGACCCGGAGTTTCGGAAGACTGATACGCTCCCCCTGTTCGATCTTCTTGAACAGTGCTTCGAACGGTGGAAGGGTGGCCAACCGTCCGGTGTGTTCAAAGAGTTTTTGGGCAAAGCTGCGCTAAAAAAGCTTGTGATGAAAGAGGTGAATCCCTCGGACCACGGCAGGGTTTTCAAGTGGTATATGAAAAACCTGCGCGACATAGAACCCGACAAGGTTTGGATATCGCCTGTGTCGGGCACGCCCGCCATGACCCTGGGACTGATACTGGCTTCAGTCCTTCGCTGGGGCAGTCGCGTCCACAGCCTCTACCAAAGCCCGATTTCCCATCCCGTTGAGAACCCGGTACCAAGGGTGTTCCACGAACTGTTGCTGACGATGCGTCTCAAAGACAGGGTCGAAGCCTTGGACATGGCAGGGGCTGTGGCGGTGGCTCCCGAGGGGCCTCTCAAACTTTTGGCACAGGCGGGACTAGCAAGATCTAGATTTGATTTCGAAGGTACTAAACGTCTGTTAAGTGAAGCCTTGCGGGATCTGGATCCTCCCTTTAACGGACGGGTATCCAAGCTTAGGGAGGGCCTGTATAGGCTACAAGAGAGTGGCAATCAACTGGAACGGCAGAAGGGACTCCTTGTAGAGCTCATCTTCAACGCTCGCCTTTGCTGGAGGACCGGCCGGGACATTGATTTTCTGGGACGGATTTACAGGCTCCATGAGGCTCTTCTGCGCTATCTTCTTGAGAGCCTCGGGTTTCCGACCGATGACAGCTACCCGCAACAGAATGGTTCTCGACAGAGATACTGGGGGCGGATACAGGAGTTAGGTTTAGCAAGCCATCCAGTCTTTAAGCAATATTGTGGCGAAGGAGACTTTCTTAGAAACAGTCTAAACCGGCGAGTCTTCATGGACACAATAAGGGCCTTGCTGGAAGTACGGCCCAATGGTCTGGATTTGACCTCTGTGCAAGATTTCGCGCCCCTGGTATTAGACAATGGTGTTCTGAATTGGTTGGCTACGAAGCGCAACAGTACGATATTGGGCCACGGGTTCGATCCTGTTACACGGAAAGACCTGGAGCACGGTATCAAGGAGTACCTTCGCAACCCAATGGGCGGTGCTGGGATCTACTCATCGGGGGGCGAAGGCGGAAGGGAGATGTCCGAGACATCCGCAGCTGATCGCGCAGCTTCGGAGCATCCTCCCGATGAGGCCGACCCTGTGGCCGAATGGCTTAAGGAGCTTGCGAAGAAGCTAGATCCGAAGGCCGAAGATCCCTTCGAACTGCACAAGAAGGTCATGCTGGAGATCGTGAAGAGGCAGATTGAAGGAGGGTTGGGTGCTTAGGTTGCAGATCGATCTAGTGGCGCTGGATAGTTTGGGGAAAGTGAGATTTTTAGGCAGACCCTTGCATGCCTTTGCGCTGGACCTTATTGCTAGGGGGGATCCAACTCTTGCCAAGGAGCTGCACGGCGAAAAGCAGCTCAAGCCCTTTACAGTTGCTGGTCCGCTGTTGTCGCCGGAAGGACCGCCATGCAGTCACGTGGTTTCGGGCCGTCGATACACTGTAATCATAAATGGTTTGGAAGATCGTACGGCCAGTGCCCTTCGCCAGGGTTTGGAAAGCGGCCTACCCGAAGTTGCCTTGGGCGATGCAGTATTCAAGGCGGTAGAGATACGTTGGGAAGAAGCGGGCTATGACAACTTATTCGATAGGTATTTCCCACAGGGGAGTGTGGAAAGGCGGGTAGAGCTGCTGTTCCAGACCCCCACGGCCTTTAAATCGGGCAACAAAGTGGTGCCTCTGCCCTTGCCTGAGCTGGTGTTTGGTTCGCTGCTGGACAGGTGGAACCTGTATTCGCCCTTTACTTTGACCCAAGACCTAAAGGAATTTGCCCGCGAGCAGGTAGCCGTTAGTTATTACGATCTGAAGGCATGGAATCTCGACGTGGCGGGTGGTAGACATGCCTCCTTCGTAGGCAGGTGCGGTTTTTACATCCTAAAACACGATCCCTATTGGAGCAGGGGTATCAATCTTCTGGCTGACTATGCCAAGTTTGCGAGTGTTGGGATAAAGACTTCCATGGGGATGGGCTGCACGCGGAGGGTCGGGATTGGTAATATACCTCAGCGAGCAGGGGAGCAGGCTCTCGAAGGAAGGAGACAGGCTGATCCTTAGTAAGGACGGCACAGTACTGGCGGAATTTCCGGCGGGCGTTGTAGAGGAAGTCTTTATATTTGGCAATGTGAGTGTAACAACACCTGCCATGGCTTATATGCTTGCTAGAGGCATCCAGTGTGTGTTGCTGTCGCAGGAGGGACACTATTTCGGGAGATTGGTGAGCAGCGAAACTGGCTACGGCGCCTTGCGGGTCAATCAGTACAGTGTCTATAACGATCCGGCCACGGTCGTGCGGTTGGCGGGCGCGCTAGCGATCGGGAAGGTGACCAATCAGGTACAGCTGCTGAAAGCGCGTCGGGTTCCTGCGGCGCATACGTACCCTCTGGTAGAGATAGCGAGGAGGATGGGGGCCTTGGTATCGAATGCTCTGGGCCAAGAGGAAGGAGCCAAGGAGGTACTGGAGGTCCTTAGGGGCTTGGAAGGCCAGGCATCGGCTCTATACTTTCGGCTCTTCAAGGGTCTGCTGAAAAACCCACTGGGTTTCGAAGGGCGTGCGCGCCGGCCCCCTAAAGATCCGATTAACTCACTGCTGAGCTTCGGTTACACGCTTCTTACTTCGGCAGCGGAAAACGTTATCCGTGCTGTGGGCCTCGATCCCTACTGTGGATTCCTGCACAGCTTATACTACTCGCGCCCTAGTCTGGCTTTAGATCTGGTCGAGGAGTTCCGGCCATTGGTGGATAGGCTTGTGCTGTGGGGTGTTAATTTGGGACGGTACAAGGAACAGGATTTCAGGAAATCGCAGGAGAATCCTGGTGCGGTATTGTTGACCGACGAGGCGCGGAGAAGATACGTAGGGGACTACGAGAGGATGATGGCGAAGCCGCTCAAGGTGCCTGGGCAGGACAGAGCCGTACCCGTAAGGCGAGCCCTAGAGCTGCAAGCCAGGCAGCTGGCTAGAGTGATCTGTGGAAAACAAAGAGAATATAAACCTATTTCATTGAGTTGGGTAAGTTTTGTCGATTAGAAGAGATGTGGGTAGTGGTGTGTTACGATATCGGCGATGATAGGCGAAGGGGTAGGGCCGCTAAGGTGTGCCTCGGATTCGGCAACCGGGTACAGGAAAGCGTGTTCGAGGCAGAGCTGACAGCACAGCAGCTGAAGAAGCTCAGGCAGAGGCTTGAGCGGTTAATCAAGCCGGGGGAAGACTCGCTGCGCATTTACAAGCTTTGCTCAGAATGTGTTAAACAGGTAGAGGTAGTGAGTGGGCCAGAAGTAACAAGGACACCCAGAGTAGTCGTAATTTAAGGATGGGTCTTTGCAAACCTGATCAAGCGCTGCAGCAAAAGTAGAGGCTTGTAGACAGGTCTGCAAAATCGAGTAAAATTCAGTGCATCACTAAGGGCCATACGTGGGAGCCAGTTAGAAACTAGCCATCTCCGCAAGGGGATTAAAACGCGTGGAGCCAGTCCGATTCTTCGAAGTACCGGATTACGCCCGTTAGAAACTAGCCATCTCCGCAACTGGAGAACCCCACGGCACAGCCGCAAGAACCTGGCGAAGGGGTCGTCCTTGCTGGGTTAGATGAAGACGCGCTCAGGCCCTGAGAAGCCACGCGTTCCGGGGGAAGAGATTCGAAATATCTATTAGGGTGCTCAAGAGGGTATATTCACTCATAGCCGACATGCTGATGTATGACTTTCGACATACCTATTAGGGTGCTCAAGTCTACTGCGAACTTGCAGAGGTCGATTGTTCCATATAGGGTTTGGAGGACATCTATCCCGACCCAACGTGTGATGGCGTGCACTTATCCACGGGACAGCGCAGGGTTTTGAGACAGCTACGAAGCTTCTCATGGCACCACGCTGGAGAACTCAGCGCCAGTCTATGGCATTACTGTTTGGAGGTACATATGAGTTTGCTGAAGGGGCTGAATGTGGTTTCGATTGCCGTGTCGGACCTTGCCCGAGCACGCGACTTCTACTCCAATATCCTAGGGTTGGGCCAACCGTGGTTCGACGACGAGGCATTGGGCTGGATCGAGTGGGGCGGGCCCGGCAAGGGCGGTAACGTCGCGGTCACTGTCGCCAGCCATGACGTCAGGGCAGGCGGCGGAACTACGCCCGTTTTCAACACGGACGACTGCCGTCTCCTGGTGAGGGAGTTGCGACGGCGGGGCGTACGTTGTGAGGAGCCCGTGGATGTGCCCGGTCTGTTGACTTACTGCACCTTCTATGACCCCGATGGAAACCGTCTCCAGGCCATAAGCAACCCACCAGAAAAGCAGTGAACTGCGACAAACGCTCTCGGGCTGGCCTACGGCCTGCGATCGCCGTTGATGCCTCGTCGCCTGTGGATCTGAGGTTGGCGCTCCGTGCGGCTGGCCATGTGGTGTGCCACTGCAAGCGGTGCCGGCAAAACGCAGACCTTATTAGGGCACGAGGGTAACCGCGGACGCGCCCTGCGGCCAGCACTAAGAGTCCGCGCGGAGTTTGCCGTAGTCAGGGTGCGGCACACAGTGCCCATAGGCTGCCCGAGGCGTCGGGTGGCTAGAATTAGTTGGTTAGAGTACGGCGCTTCTGGAGGATCAGCTGTAGAAACGGAGCAGGTAAGATGAGTCCTCGGGTATCGGTAGAAGAGCTGAGAGATACGGTTGCGCGCATGGAGAGCCGTCTGCGCCTGCGGAACGATGCCTTGGCGGCCCAGTTGCTTAAGGCGTACGACGACGTGGTGACCCGGTTCAAAGCAGATTTGGAAGATGAGCGGGATCAGCTCCTGTCGCGTGGGGGAGCCCTGATGGTCATTCAGCAGGTTTTGGGATAGCTGTAGTTGCTTGGGTTGCGGCCACAGCGGCATTGGCCGGGGACACTGCCTACATTGGCGCACAAGGGCATCCTTAGGGAGCCGCCCCAAAGCGGCCTCCTAGAGACCTCGGCGGAACCAGCCTGTACGGGTTTGCTGAAGCGCTACGAGATGGCTAAAGGCAGGTCTGCAACCTTCCCATGCTTCTTGGGCCTGGCATTAGGTGTCCCTACAGTGGAGGCTGTGGGCTATCGTAGCTCCGGCCTCCATAGCATGGATGAGATGCCGGCTGATGGTGGTACCATAGTAGGACCTAGCCGATACCGGTTGATATGTAATGGGCGAGCTGTCCGCCTTTAAGGGGACCGGTGGATCATTTTAAGGGCGGTATTTCGAGATGCGATACCTGCAGCGGCCCCATAGATACGGTGGTGCTTTAATCCGCTGTCTGGCCGCTGCGGCCGTGTTGGTCTTGGTTGTGGTCCTGGCTTTCGAGGTCACTGCCATGCCTGCGGCGCTGGCCCAGGTACCAGCCTATAGCCTGCGCTTTTACGGGAACGGCCAAGGGGACATCGATAGGGTGAAGTTTCGCCTCGATGGGCCCAGCCGACCCATAGATGTGGGGGCTGATTTCACCATCGAATTCTGGCTGAAGGCGTTGCCTGGAGAGAACTCAGCAACTAGATGCGACGCCGGCGAGAGCGGCTGGATATATGGGAACATTATTCTCGATCGGGACGTCTACGGCCCCGGAGACTACGGCGACTACGGCATTTCGCTGTACAGCGGTCGGATAGCCTTTGGCGTTTCCAGAGGCTCGCAAGGGGCTACGCTGTGTGGGAACCGCCCGGTGGACGATGGCAACTGGCATCATATAGCCGTCACACGACAATCCTCCAGCGGTGCCATGGCCATTTTCGTGGATGGCCAGCTCGATGTCCAGGGAACAGGTCCTACGGGAGACATCAGTTACCGTAACGGTAGGAGAACCTCGTACCCCAATAGCGACCCGTTCTTGGTTCTCGGCGCTGAAAAGCACGATGCCGGGCCCGATTATCCCTCCTTTTCGGGGTGGATAGACGATCTGAGGATATCGCGGATCGTTAGGTACAATTCGGACTTTACACCATTAGCAATGCCCTTCGTCCAAGACAGTGCCACGGTCGCCCTCTACCACTTCGACGAAGGCCCTGTTGGACCTTGTACTGGTTCGATCAGGGATTTTTCGCGCTTTGGAGTGTCCGAAGGTATTTGCCGCTATGGTGGCTCCCCGGCTGGGCCGGAGTACTCTACAGACACGCCCTTTAGTGCCCTTGCTCGCGACCAAGAGTGGCACCAGTTTGCCCACGATGCCCAGCGGACTGGCTATGTTTCTGCCTCGGTGCCTCCTCCTTGGCGCCTAAAGTGGATCTGGAACGGATCGAACAGCAGGGGAGGAATCGCCCCGGGTAAGTTCAGGTTGCCGCGCAACAGTCAGCCCGTTACCGGCAACGGTCGGGTCTATGTAGCTGCCGGTACCAGGGGTGTCTACGCTCTTGACAACGCCACGGGTAAGGTACTTTGGAGGAGGTCCTTCAGCGGGGCTGTAGTATCGACACCTGCCTACGATGGTCAAACGGACACACTGTATGTGCTTTCCACCAGGGGGCGTCTGTATCGGGTGAGCGCAAGGAATGGCCGCGTGCTTGGCCAGTATGTGACAGGTTCGAGCAGCAACTTGCCCCTGCCTCCTCTCCTCGTGGGGGATCGGGTATACTTTTCCATGGGCAACTCTCTCTTTGGGTTAGATAAGGCCACCTTAACTTTAGCATGGAGATATTCGACGGGCGCCCTCGTGCAGACACCTCCTGCCTACTCGGCAGCCCGCGACTTGCTGGTTGTGGTCACAGAGGACCTATATGTGCATGCGGTCAGGGCTGCCGATGGTTCGCAGGTCTGGAGGGTCAAGCCCACACCCCGACAACCAGGGACGCCCCAGAGAGATGATGACTTGGCCGCGGCGGGGAACGGCTGGCCAGTAGTTGCGGACCAACATGGCCTCGTCTTCGTTCGGTATCGGCTGGATTGGAACACTCTGTGGAGTGCTCCACCAGTTACGAGTAATGCGGAGATACGCCAGTTCCTGCAAGATAACCCATCGGAGCAGCCCCTTTTTGCGCTCCGTCTAGGTGACGGAGAGCAGGGCTTTATTCCCAACGTGCTCAACGGGGGTTTCGGAGACGGAGGTTATCTGCCCATGGGTCCCATGCCTGTTGTCAAGGTCTTCGATGACAATACGGAAGTTGCCTACGTAGTGATGCGGTCTCGTCCCTGTGACCTGAACCCAGAATCCTGCGACGGAAGGGGAGATTCCCACTTAGCCGAAATGGTATTGGACGAAACCACGTCACCGCCCTTCAGGGCTGGGGAGGTTCGCATGATGCGCAATACTCCTCTCCCTACCGACGAGCAGCCGTATCTGTCCATGGCAGGAAACTACATTTTCGCAGGCCATTTCGAGGTCGGAGTAGCCCATGAGATTGTGGATCGTTCCAATGGCCGTGGAACCTGGAACAACCGTATCCTGACAGCAGACCTGTCACATGTGGTGGTATCGCAGGACGAGGATGTGTGTGGCTCGGGGTTTAGCCCGCGCCATTATTGTGGATCGGGGCTGTTCAACACGCGTCCTTGGCCGGGCGGGTTTTACATTTATTGGCGTAAGGGTAAAGTGTATGACCGTTACTGGAGCGAGTACGCTACGTGGGTGGTGAGCCGCGATACCATCTATTTCGTAAGTACCGATGGTGCCATTGTAGCACTGGAACATGGTGATCCCCAATGATGACCTGGCTGAGAGTTGTAATACCGACCGTTTTTTACAATCTGGTCCTGGTCCTTGGCGTCCCCCTTACATTGCGGCTGACAGCCGGATCCGACCTCCGCACGAGGACGTCCGTGTTCCTAGGTATGGTTTTGGCTGCGGAGCTGGCTGCTCTGGGGATCCTCGTCATATGGCTGAGATATCGAGGTCGTTCCCTGGCAGACCTCGGCTGGGGTCGGAGGGTTCGCCTGGGCCCGGTTGGCCTGGGCATTTTTGTAGCTCTGTTGTATGCAGGCTTTACGCTCAGCTCCCCTGTGTTTGGGTCCAACGCCCTCGAACTCAGTTGGTTTAAGGCCTGGGGTGCCTTGGTGGGTGTTGTGGGAGGATTGGTGGAGGAGACCGTATTTCGTGGCTTTGTAATGTGGGAGCTTGATTCGGCCGGGGTCAGCCCATGGGGGCAGGTTTTGGCCTCGGGAGTTTTGTTTGCGCTGATCCACGGCGGGTTTAGGTTGTTTTGGCTAGATCCCGTGATTCTGACGGGCATGTCCTTCACGCTCATCCTTGGACTTGCTCTGGCCGGAATTTACCTTTACGGTGGGCGCAGTCTCACGCCGCCAGCCATAGGCCATGGCCTTATCAACCTCTTGCTGGAACCGTGGCTCATGATGGGTCTGCTGAGACTTATCGGTCGATGATAGAGCCCTGCTGGAAGTAAGAGCTTACGCAGTTGCGAGGCGCGTAGAGGACTTGGTCGGGGATCCTCTAGGCCGAGGAACCGGCTTGGCCCTGTGGCGGTAGTTCGCAACCGTTCCATTGGTATTACAATCTCCTATGGTGCCTTTGTTGTCCCCTGCCCATTGGGGTGCTGATCGGCAAGCTGCACAGCAAGCTGTCACGAGGGACTGACCCGGACAACGTCAGCTACTGTCGAAGGAGTCTGATGTGGCTGGCCTCGGCTTCGCTAGCCGAAGTTCATGGCCGGATTTGCTGGAGGTGGCTGGGCTTTTTCTCAGGTTAGGAGCCACTGCCTTCGGAGGCCCTGCTGCTCACATCGCCATGATGCACGACGAAGTGGTGCATCGCCGAAGGTGGATCGACGAGCAACGATTTCTCGATTTGATGGGCGCAACAAACCTCATACCTGGTCCCAACTCTACGGAGATGGCCATTCATATCGGCTTTGTACGAGCGGGATGGTTGGGACTTATCGTCGGTGGTCTCTGCTTCATAGCCCCGGCGATGCTGATAGTTATGCTGCTGGCATGGCTATATGTGCGATTCGGGTCTACACCTCAAGCCGAAGCTGCACTATATGGAATCAAACCTGTAGTCATGGCCATCATTGCTCAAGCCCTGTGGAACTTAGGCAGGACGGCCGTGAAGGGGGCACTCCTAGGCGTTGTGGGTTTGTGCGTTCTCCTGTTGTATCTTTTCGGCGTCAACGAGATACTTCTCCTTTTCGCCGGCGGATTGTTGGTGATGTTGGCGGCAAACCTCGGCCGATTGAAGTGGCAGTGCCTGAAGGGATTTCTTCTGCCCCCCATGCTCGCCCTGCCTCCCGTAGGCATCGCGGCCAGCGCTGCCACTCCCTTTAGTTTGGTACAGCTGTTCCTCACATTCCTGAAGATCGGCGCTGTGCTGTACGGTAGCGGTTATGTGCTCCTTGCCTTCTTACGTGCCGATTTCGTAGTGCGTTTCGGGTGGCTTACGGACCAACAACTTCTGGATGCCGTGGCTGTAGGGCAGGTAACACCGGGTCCTGTCTTTACGACTGCCACCTTCATCGGCTTCCTGTGGGGTGGCATCCCTGGGGCCCTCGTGGCGACCCTGGGGATCTTTCTCCCGTCCTTTGTGTTCGTAGCCATATCCAATCCCCTCGTGCCTAAAATCCGTAGTTCGTCGTGGGCAAGTGGGCTCTTGGACGGCGTGAATGTGGCTTCACTGAGCCTAATGGCGGCGGTTACTCTACAGTTGGGTCGGGCCTCGCTAACTGACTTACTGAGCCTGGCCATTGCCCTCATCTCCTTCGCTGTGCTCGTCAGGTTCAGGCTGAATTCCACCTGGCTGATAGCCGGCGGTGCCATTATGGGCCTCCTGAAGGGGATCCTTGTATAATCCCGCGCTTCTGAGGTGTCTTTATCTGCCAGGCGATGCAGCTTCCTTTCACAGAATCGGGGATAGGCTCTCGTCGTGAGACCTATGCGCTAACCGTTGGGCATAAGAGACCTGCAGTTCTGACTCGCTGATGTGTGACGTGTGCCGGAAGCAGTCCGTGATTTCTGGACCATAGGGCGTACTTTCAGAGGATCTGGTTCGGATGGATGCATTAGGTTGGCCCTTCGGTAGGAGCCTTTCCACGAAGTTGACCTAGTAAAGGTCAGCCCGAGCTGGGAGGCCGAGGAGGCTGAGGGGGTGAACCTCACAATTCCTGCGGCCCCGGCGGCTAGGGACTGCCAAAGATAGGTCGACAGCGTAAGGGTGTAGTACCTTGCCGAAAAGTTTGCACAAATCTCCCGGCTGGGAAGGGCTGTATTCCCGTGGACCGACTTCCCTATGGATTCGGGCCTTGGGGATCGGGGCTTCGGCCAGATAACTTGGGGCGTACAGGAGGTAGCAAATATGCGCAAGTGGATCGGTGTAGCAGTTGTCACAGCGGTTGTGGCTGCCATTGGCCTGGTGGCAGTGGTGGGGGCGGCCGACGGTCTGCCTAGACGCGGAACCATCAAACCCCTGCTGTTAGCAGGCACTGGCACGCAGACGTCGTCGGGGACACCTGGTTGTCAGTTCAATCCAGGATACTGCGACGTTGCCTTCGAAGGTACCGCGCAGTTCGGTCCCATCACGGGGTTGCCTGCAGGACCGTGGAACTGGACGTCGACGCTGCGGGTGTTTTGGAACAAGGCTACAGATAACGGCAACGGCGGTTACTGTGCTCCAGCCGTGGGAGAGTTCCAGGTAACTCATACCCGGTATGGGAGCTTCACTGCCCAGCAGGCTGGCACTGTCTGCGAGGTGGGTACGACGGGGAGCAACGTGCACACCTTTGAGGGGAACTTCACCATCATATCCAGTTCAGGTATGAAGCTGGCTGGGGTCCAAGGTGGCGGGGCCGTTTCGGCCTATAAGGATGCCAGCGGCAACACCACAAACGGCCTCAGTGGCGTTCAGTTCAAAACGCCATGAGGTAACAGGATATACGCCGAAGCTCTGATCCCCTTTAAGTCTCTGGACCAGGGTTCAGTCGGCAACTTTGTGTGGTGCTTATATGCCCCCTATCACCAGTCCGGCAAGAGGCGAGTCTGAGGTGGTCACACTTGGGCTACGGACCAGTTAACGGGAGGGGCTGTCTCCAGGGGCGGGCGTTGGTGCCCTTCGCCAAAGTACAACCATGAAGGCAAGGCCAGCCAGGAAGCCGATCAAAGAGATTACCTGCGCCTGCTGTAGGCCGAAGGCCACCACGACCTCCTGCCTGACGAAGCTTACAAAGAAACGCCCCAGCGAGTACAGGACTACGTAGGTCATAAAAAGGGTGCCTGCTGGCATGGAACGACGCCGCAAGCGCCACAGCAGCGCGAGGACCAGCATGTTCCAGGCTATCTCATAGATGGGATAGGGGTGGGTGGGCACCCCGATCAGATCAGCTGGAAGTAGAGCCTTCGGATTAGTGTAAACTATGCCCCAATCTCCTCCCGTCGGACCTCCCCAGGCGTCGCCGTTGATCAGACACCCGACGCGCCCTATAGACTGCCCGAGGATCAGGCCTGGGGCGGTGGCGTCGAGGACAGGCCATACGGCTATACGCTTGTACGCGAGGTATGCTAGAAGGGCCACTACACCTCCAAGGATGGCGCCCCATATTGCCATGCCACCCTCATTGACCAGAAATATCTGCCAGGGATGCTGACTGTAGTAAGGAAACTTGTCGATGACATGGAAGAGTCTGGCGCCTATCACGCCGCCTACAAGCACCCATATGGCAGCTGTCCACACCCATTCCGTTTCCATGCCCTTGCGACGGATCTCTCTTTCGGCGAGCCATACCCCTGCCAAGACGCCCAGAACGGTAAAGAGACCGTGCCAGGTAAGCAGGAAAGGCCCGATCTGCACTATGTTGGGGTCCAAGGGATTGTATATCAACATGCCCGTGTCTCCTCAGTGGCTATAGCCTAGCACTTTATACTACTCTGCGGAAAGCGTGTCAAATGGGCGCCAGTAGGAATAGACCACCGGCCACTAGGCCTAGGACGAAGACCGTTAGCGCGAAGATGATGGCTTCTCTGAACCTACCCAAGGTACCTGCCAGAACCAAAAGGCAGGGAACGCTCAGAGGAGGCATGGTGACCAGCACCACGGCGGCAGGGGCCTTTAGGCCTGCCTGAAGGAGCTGCAATGCTACCGGTATCTCGGTCCATGTGCTGACCATCAAGAGGGTCCCCGCGAGAGCTGCAGCGACCACCCCGAGCCAGTTGTTGCCCACGGCCGAAGGCAGAACCTGCACTACGGCCGAGGTGAGTACGGAACCTATGAACAACGTCGGGACCAGGATGATTCCTATCCAGAGGCTTGTTCGCAGCCACTGGCGCACTAGCTGGGATGGGGTTAGGGCGGCCTCCTGGGGCAATATCCGCCGCAGCTGGAGCAGCTCGAAATACCTTTCAACTACTCGGGATATGGACGAAAGCCAGCTCGACGACGGTGGCAGTGCTGCCAGAGGCCATTTTTCTGCCAGCCGCGCTACAGCGTAGCTCACGAGGGCTACCATGCCGATGCCCGCCACGATACGTAAGATTGCATAGGGAGACGGCAGGAGAACCGCTGCAAGGATAAGGGTGGTGAGGTTCAACATTGGAGCTCCCACCAGGAAAGCCAGCATAAAGTAGCTGGATGCGCCTCGAGAGGCCAGCGACGGCACTATTGCCGATGCGCAACAAGAGCAAAAGGGTTGCGGCAGGGCATATAAACCACCCATGAGTGTAGCCGCGAATCCCTTCTTCGCCATCAGGGTAGGCCTGAACCTGGCGAGGACCGTAGCTGCTAATCCTGCAATCAATACCCCTAGCAGAGTCGCGTGCCATACGGTGGCTAGGTAACTTAGTGCCAGAGCAACGGGCCTCAGAGGGCCCTGGATCCCGAAAGCTTCCAACCAGCTGGCGCTTAGCTTGCCCGATAAGGCCGCTCGGGCGGCTGCGACACCTCTGTAGGTGAAAAGGTCTGCGACCAACAACACCGTAAGGACCGCGATGAACGCTTTGAGATAGCCGTCAACGCCCGATAGGCAATGTTCGGCCTCCCACGACGAAAGCCCTCGCCACGAAAGGTATCCCCCAGTCAACCCCAGGATCGTCAGGAGGATTTGAGCTGGGTGGAAGGCGAAGTAAGGTGTCACCGCGAGGTACGAGGGTAACAAGAAGCCCCGGCGGAAGTCCACTAAGGCCAGCAACACGGCGGCGATGGAGGCAAGGGTGACCGTCAAAAGGAATACGTAGCGCCAGTCCGCGGCTTTCGCTGCTACGGTCTGCCTCTGATACATGGACCTACACCCCCATATTAGTATAATCAGCATATAGGTTATATATACGAGTTACTTATGCTATGTCAAGGGCTTCTCGTGAGGTCGCGGGAATTTGGGGCTATTCCTGAGGCGCTCTGTTAGTTCGGAGGGGCTGGCCGGCTGCGGCCTGATCACTGCGCGCTGTGGTTGTTGCACTTTGGACAGCCTGCGTATAATTGAGTATAGCTACTAAAGAACTTAAGAACCCAAAGACGAGGTAGATATGGCCTGGAAAATTCAGCCGCGGCGATACGAGGAGCCTTTCCGACGGGTGTCGGTGGAAGAGGCGAAGGAGCTAATAGACAGCGGCAAAGTGCATGTCATCGATGTGAGGACACCTGAGGAATATGCTCAGGGGCACATCCCCCGTGCGAAACTGGTACCTGTGGACCAAATTATGGCGCGGGTCAAGGAGCTTCCGGCCGATGGTGGGCTCTTGTTCGTGTGTTCGGTTGGGCAGCGCAGTGCCCTGGCTGCCGAGATAGTTGCTGCCCTGGGCAGGAACCACGACCTCTTCAACTTGGAGGGGGGTACTGAGGCCTGGACAGCTAAGGGTCTTCCCTTAGAGAGCTGAGGCCCTTTAGGGCAACTTCACGCTGATGGTTACCCCGTCGCCTACCGGCAGTACCATGCTCCGGAGCTGGGGATGTCGGCACACGAAGTCGTTGTAGTCCCGTATGGCACTTATAGATTCGGGTGACCAGTGGCCAGGGAGGCTGTCGTCCGCTGCCATACCGCCCATGAGGGCGTTGTCGGCCACCACGACGCCGTAGGTTTCCAGGAGGGGCAGTGCCAGCTTCAGGTAGTCCATATACTCGGTCTTCACGGCATCGAGGAAAGCCATACCGTACGGGCCCTTCAAGGTAGGAAGGATCTCTAGGGCAGGGCCCACGTGCACGGTTACATGTCGCTGCAGTCCAGCCTTACCGAAGTATTCGAGGGCCACTTCAGCCCTTTCGGGATCGGTTTCGATGGTCTCCAGGTGGCCGTCCCAACGCGCTAGGGCCCTGGCGATCCATAGGCCCGAGTATCCGCCCCCGGTACCTACTTCCAAGACTCTGGAGGGTCTGCGGATAAGGGTTAAAAGCTGTAACAGCATACCGGTATCGGCCATTACTATAGGTATGGAGCGTTTACGGCCCATGGCCTCCACCTCTGCAAGAAGGGGATCTTCCGGCACTATCAGGCCTCGAATGTAGTGCTCTACGGCATCGGCGAGAATGTTACCCATTGCTCCCTCTCCCCTTTTGCTGAGATCATGGAGGCACGGTGATACAGTTCCTGAAGGATCTTGCCCATGTTTAGCAGAGCCCTCAGGTTGTGGGCCGGCAGGAAGAAATCGATGTAGGGCATAGCTGCTCTCATCCCCTTACAGATAGGCCGGTAGTTGGGGCTTCCAAGCAAAGGATTCATCCATATCAAGCGGTAAGCAGTCATTTTGAGGCGGTGCATCTCTCGTTCCAGCAGCTGGGCGTCGCCTCTATCCCATCCGTCGCTTATGAGGATCACTATGGTTCGTCCATTCACAAGCCTGCCCACGTCGCCGCGGTTGAGTTTCTCCAGGCAGAGGCCTATGGTGGTACCTCCGGCCCAATCCTTCACCACCTTGGAGAGGTGGTCGAGGGCCTCCTTCAGCCGATGGTGCCGGAGTATGGGCGTTATACGGGTCAGACGAGTGCTGAAGACAACGGTCTCCACATTGGGCAGTTCCCGTTGAAGCCCGTGGATAAACTGGATAAGGAACTTGCTGTAGTTTTCCATAGAGCCGCTCACGTCGGCCAGCAACAGGATCCTGGGTCGCTTAAGCTTCCTCCGTCTCCACTGGAGTTGGAGTGTCTCGCCACCCTGCCGCATCAGCTGTCGGAGGGTACGCCGTCTATCTACGTCGGAGCCGTGGGTAGCTGCTTCGAAGCGTCGGCTCATCTTGTTGGCGAGGGCTGCAGCGAACTCGCGGATGATGCGGTGAATCAGCTGGGTTTCTTCCTCCGTATATTCCGAAAAGTCCTTCTCGCCCAACACTTCCGTGGGGCTGTAGGTCATTACGGTGACCTTCTGTGGCTCCGTATCCTGGCCGCTGGGCTCGCCTTCTATTTCCTCTGAAACCTCTTCGACGGCGACAGTGCTTTGGGTGGGCAGCTCTGCTGCCGAGCCGTCGGGCGGTTCAGTCGCCTCTTCTTCCGTGGGTTCTCCGAGGACGGGAATGGTAACCAGTTCGACGTCCTGGGGCATCTCCCAGTAGAGGGAGAAGAGGTAGTCGAACTTCTTTAAATCTTCGTGGCGACAGATCAGGTTTGCTCTGAGGGCACCTTTCACCTGTAGTCTGTCGAAGAGGTCGATATACTCCAGGGATCTGGCAGCATCGATGATCATACCGGGAGTGATGTCCACCCCTTCATCCCTCAGGGCTCTGGCAAAGCGTATGAGGTTTTCAGTAAGCTCCCTGCCCTTCTTGATTGTGCGCCGTTCGCCGGTCACTGTCTTGGACGCTCCTTTCGCAGCCCTTCCCAACTATACTTTATCCTAAAAGCGCAGTTTAGGGGGAACGCGTGCCGTGTTTCGACGGGACCAGGAGTATTTCGAGAAGGCCGTAGCAAAGCAGCTTGAGTTCGCCGGTGATGCAGGGGTCTACGAAGATCGCCTGGTAACCATGTTTCTCGAAGGGGCCACGGACGACGAAGTTGCCGCTTTTTGGAGGGCTTTGGAAAGTCTAGTGGCAGAAGGTTGGATAGTGGCCGATGTAGTGTCGGGGCAGAAGGTGTACAGGCGGTGGCCTGGATGACTCAGAGCTTTCCCCAGGTTTTGACGCGGTAGGGCATTATCCGGATAAGAGGGTTCGCTTCGATGGCCATGGACCTGTACTGGGGATAGCGTCGGCGGAGCTCAGGAATCGCCTGGGCCTTCTCATCCGAGGCATCCGTGAGCAGGCCCATTCCCCATATCAGCACGTAGGCCAGGTTGGCCCAGTCCTCGTCCCAACGGTCAACCAGCAGGCAGAGATGGGGGTTTTCTGCGAGGTTGGCAACCCTCCGGAGGGAAGTAGGTGGGACGGCCTTAGGCTTGGCGTCCAGAGGCACGTACAGCACTTGGCCTACCAGGGCGTAGCAGACGGGCACAACCAATGGGTGGGCTGCCAGATCAGCGGTGGCCAGATGGCCTCGCCTAGCTGACTCGAGAAAGTCCCTGACCTCTGCCGAGATGATATCGGGCATCTTTCGGTTTTACTGGGTACGGGCCTTCTCCAGGGCTGGTTCCAGCATCTCTTCTCTGGCCTTCTCCACATCTTCGTGGTACTTAAAGATGCAGCCCAGGGTAGCCTCGATAGTATCCTTGTCCAGCTCCTCGCGGTTGAGGGCAAGCAGAGCCATGGCCCAGTCCAAGGTCTCGGCGATGCCCGGCCGTTTGAAGAAATCGTAGCGGCGCATCTCCTGCATAAAGGCGGTGACCTGGCGCGCCAGGGTGTCCTTGATCCCAGGTACCTTGGTACGGACTATCTGATACTCGCGCTCGAAACTCGGGTAGGATATCCAAAGGTAGAGGCATCGGCGCTTTAGGGCATCGTGAACCTCTCTGGTGCGGTTCGAGGTGAGGACGACGAAGGGGCGTTGCTTTGCGGCTATAGTGCCTATCTCAGGAATGGTAACCTGGAAGTCTGATAGCACTTCTAGTAGAAATGCCTCGAACTCTTCGTCGGCCCGGTCGACCTCGTCGATGAGGAGCACCGGCGGTTGTGGGCCGTCGCTGCTGATGGCCTCGAGCAGCGGACGTTTTATGAGGAAATCCTCGCTGTAGATGGTTCGGCTAGCGTCCGCCACATTGCCGCCAAGGGCCTCCTGAACTCGTATGAACAGCATTTGCTTGGGGAAATTCCACTCGTAGAGGGCGTGTCCGGCATCCAGCCCCTCGTAACACTGAAGCCTGATGAGGCGTGTACCGAAGACTTGGCTGATCACTTTAGCCACCTCCGTCTTGCCCACGCCCGCCTCTCCTTCGAGAAAGAGGGGCTTCTGGAGCTTATAGGCAAGGAAGACAGTGGTGGCCATGGCTTTATCTGTGATATAGCCGAAACGCTCCATGGAGTGTTGTACGTCTTCAATGCTTTCGAACATCCGCCCTTGTGCCTCCTCGTTGCCGCTGGACAAAATCATTATACTGCAGCTTAAACTTCGCTAGTTGGTATACAATGAGCGCTGATCTAGGAGGCTTCATGCGAGTCCTTTGGCGTCGGGCCTTGCTGGCGATCGTAGTGGGGCAAGTGCTTTGGCGCGCATTCGCTTTGGCTTTCCCGAAGCCTTTTCCCCGGGAGCTTTCCTTTCTGCTAGAAAGCCCCTTCCGGTTGGCCTTGGGAGGGCCGCGTCAACTTCTCAAGCGGTTGGCGCTCCAAGGCGGAGAGACTGTACTTGAGGTGGGGGCCGGAACGGGGGTGTTCACGGTGGAAGTGGCCAGGGCTGTGGGGGCACAGGGCACCGTGTACGCCCTAGATATCAGCCCCGCCATGTTGGGCAAGCTCCTTATGAGAGCGGAGCGGGCTCAGGTGGCTAACATATTGCCGCTCCTTGCCGATGCCCGTTCTATCCCTCTGCCAGATGGGAGTGTCGATATCGCCCTTATGGTCACTGTGCTGGGCGAGGTGTCGGACAGAAGAGGAGCCCTCAAGGAGATCCACAGGGTGCTTAAGTCAGGAGGGTTGCTGTCGATTACCGAGATGATGGCGGATCCGCACTATTTACCCGGCTTCTATGTGACTGCGTTGGCCCGCCAATGTGGCTTCGAACCCTATTCGATCGAAGGCGCGCCATGCTTTCGAACCCATACTTTCCGGAAGATATCCTTCGACTGATGCTGAATCTTCCAGCCGGGAATGGATCTGTGGTTGATAGACGATGAGAGCTGAGTACATGGGCGTACTTAAGCACCGCACTTACCTGCTGCTATGGTTGAGCCAAGCGCTTTCAGACCTGTCGGAATGGCTGGTATTCTTTGCCCTCAGCCTGCTGTTATTCCAGTTGACGGGAAGCGGTATGTCGGTGGCTGTCTTGAGGGCCTGCCACGCCGTGCCAATGTTGGTCCTGGGTCCTCTTGGCGGGGTACTGGTGGACCGATGGGACGAGCGTTGGATCATGGCTGGGTCAGCGGGTCTGCGGGCACTGCTGGTGCTGGCACTGATGCCCCTGAAACTGCCACTGGTCATTTATGTAGTAGTGCTTGCACTGAACGTTCTATTGGTGGTCTTCGATCCTGCCCGAGCCTCCCTACTGCCGGGGGTAGTTCCAGAGGGCCGGTTAGCTCCGGCCAACTCCTTGATGTCTGTGACGAAAACTGTGACCCTTTTGTTCGGAGCTGCAGTAGGCGGGATCTTGGTCACCCAGGCGGGCATAGCCGAAACTCTCCTGGTGGCCTTTGGTTTATTGGCCGTGGCCGCTCTCGCCCCTTTAGGGGTAGTGCGGGAACGCCCGATACGGGCCCCGGGAGCTGTGATGACGGACCTGGCGAAGGGACTGAAGTATGCCATCGACCGGCCTGTCGTGTGGGGTGCCATATTGCTCGAGAGCCTCCTGCTCTTGTCTATAGGTACTTACCAACTGCTGGCGGTGGTTTATGCAGAACGGTATTTGACGGGCGCCGAGGCTTACAGCCAGTTGTTGATGTCACTGGGCATTGGGGCTACGGTCGGAATGATGGTGTCTGGTACTCTTTCGGCATCCCTTGGGAGCCTGCCGGTCTTAGTTATAGGCATGGGATTGGCCGCCTCAGCCATGTTATGGCTCGGTGTAAGGGTAGACCTTTGGTGGGGTAGTGTGGGCTACGTGGGCATAGGGGCGGCTGGCCTACTAGTGGACGTCTCCGTCACGACATTGCTCCAGTTGGCGGTGCCCGCAGGCATGAGGGGACGTGTGTTTGGCCTGCGCCACACCCTTGTCCATGTAGCTGTTCTAGCGGGCAACGGTTTGGCTGGGTTCCTTGCAGACGATGTGGATCTGAAGCTTGTCTTCCTAGGGGCCGGAACTTTGGGCAGTATACTGAGCCTGGTTTCCGTAGCCCTTTGGCGCGGTAAATTGAATGGTCCGGGGAAAGCGGCAGCTACCTTCCCCGAATCAGGTTCAAGTTAGTGGATTAACGCTGGATCCTGGTGACCCGCACAGCCTGGGGCCCCTTGGGTGTCTGCTCGATGTCGAACTCGACCCGGTCGCCCTCCTTGAGGGATCGGAAGCCTTCCCCTTGGATGGCAGTAAAGTGAACGAAAACGTCCTTGCCATCGTCCTGGGATATAAATCCGTAACCCTTGGAGTCGTTGAACCACTTAACGGTGCCCTTGTACTTCATGATGTTCCTCACTAGTTTTACAGCCTTTCTGTGTGTTTTTCTAGCGGGGCCCCGGCTACTACCTTATGGTCAAAAAGGGCCGTGAAAGCCAAAAGCTGCCAAGCTTTCACGGCCCTTCCCTTTCTCGGCGGCAACCGTCAAAACCCGCACTTAAATGATACAGGCCCCCTTCTGGCTTGTCAATAGCAACTGACTCTGACCCTCCAGTAGCCGTGGGAAGGCCCAGGTATCGCGAAGGCACCTGTACGGCCTATTGGGGGCCAGCGGCGGGTGCAGCTTTTCCAGTTTAATTGTGCTTGACCTTGCAGATCCCCATAGCAGTTCGATGCACTCCTCTTGGAGATGAGCTGTGGCGGGCGGGGTATGGTTTGTGGGGGTGGCTTCTATGACCTACAGGGGTGATGCAGGTAGAGACTGTAACCGGCCTGCGTATCTACCCGTGGTAGGGTAACTGTGCCTCCAAGCTTGCCTCCTGCTGCCGCTTTGGAGGTCGGGGGGAGATCCGCGCAGCGTTGGGCTGCTAGGCGACGCTCTATAGTTGCGTACGGGGATAGGCCTATGGTTTGGAAGTTGAAATGGATACCCGTATTGATGGTTGGGACAGCCATCCTAATGGCAGTGGCTTGTGGGACGGCTGGAGGGACTTCCTATGGGCAGCCGAGTGCTTACCGGGTATCTATGGTCAAGTCGTACCGTTTCGAACCTTCGGTGCTGCAGGTGCCGGCAGGAACGACGGTTACTTGGGTCAACGACGATGACATCGCCCACAGTGTGAAGTTCACGAAGGGTGCTGACTTCCAGAGTAAACCGCTGCAGCCAGGTGACAACGTCTCTTACACTTTTCCCATGCCCGGGGAATACGAGTTCGAATGTGGGTTGCATCCGCAGATTATGAAGGGAAAGATTGTGGTCCAAAGCGCTGGCTCACCTGGTTACTGAATTCTGCCCCACCCCACCCTCACCCCGCGTGTTCCGTTGCCCTGGCCACGCGGGGTTCTCCTTCTACTGAAGCCTCTCTTACAGGCATTTGTACTGACCCGATAGTTGGACGCTTCATGGCCAGATCTGTCAGGGGTCGGGTTTCACCTGTCTGCCGTGGAAGGCCGAGTGCTATAATGGCATCGGTCGAGTGCTTCGGTTTCCCCTTCAGGTCCGGTCTCAGAGGTCGAAGGAGGAGGTATACCGATGAAGGTGCCCCAGAGTCCTGTTAGGTTTCTTCATAGAGCTTCTGAACTTTACGGACGCAAGATCGGCATTGTGGACGGCCAGAAGCGTTTCACCTACGCTGAATACCACAGCAGGGTCAACAGATTGTCCAATGCCCTTAGAGCGAGAGGCGTGGGAAAGGGCGACAGGATAGCATATTTAGGCTTCAACACGCACTGGCTCTTGGAGGCTTACTACGGTGTGGTGCAGATCGGAGCCATTCTGGTTCCTCTTAACATTCGATTGACCCCGGCGGATTTCAGCTACATCATCAACCATGCTGAGGCCAGGATGCTTATCCTTGAGAAGGAGCTCATAGGTCTGATTGAACCCATTAAGTCGGAGCTGAAGACAGTGGTGGACTTTGTCATGTTGGATGCCCAGCCGGCAGTGGAAGGCTCCTGGCTGGACTACGAGGGCATGTTGGCGTCTGCTAGCTCGGAACAACCCGCCGATCCGGGGTTAGACGAAGACGATGTGGCTGAGATCTTTTACACCAGTGGGACTACAGGGAAACCGAAGGGAGTAATGCTCACTCACCGAAACCTCTATGCCAACGCCTTTTCTTATATTACTGGGGTGCATGTGAGAGACAGAGATGTACAGCTCCACACTATACCGTTGTTTCACGTGAATGGATGGGGTACGCCCCACGCCCTCACGGCAGTGGGAGGCGTGCACGTTATGCTCAAGGCCTTTCGGCCGGACCAGGTCTTTCAGCTCATGCAGGACGAAAGGGTAACCTTGGCTGCGATGGTGCCTACCATGGTCAATGCACTCCTTAACTTCCCTAACTGGAGCGAATACGATATATCGAGTGTGGAGCGAATAGTGGTGGGCGGTGCAGCATCGCCACCAGCCCTGGCGAAGGCTGTGCGGGATAGATTTGGCTGGGATTACATCGTAGGTTACGGTCTCACGGAGACATCGCCGATCCTCACCATCGCTAACCTGAAGGATTACATGCGGTCCTGGCCCCAGGAGGAACAGTTTCGCCGGCAGACTATGACGGGGATCCCTGTCATAGGTGTGGAACTGAGGGTAGTCGACAACAACGGTAACGATGTGGCCAAGGACGGACAGTCCATTGGCGAGATCATCGTGCGCGGCGATATGGTAATGAAGGGTTACTGGAAAGATCCCGAAGAGACGGCCCGCGTCATAGTGGACGGCTGGTTCCACACGGGCGACATGGCCGTGTGGGACGATGAGGGATACGTGATGATCGTCGACCGCAAGAAGGACATTATCATCAGTGGTGGCGAAAATATCAGCTCCGTAGAGGTCGAAAACGCACTATATCAACATCCAGCTGTCCTAGAGGCGGCTGTGATCGCTGTTCCCGATCAATACTGGGGGGAGGTGCCTCACGCTATCGTGGTTCCAAAGCCGGATGTCCAGGTAACGGCCGAAGAGATACTGCAACATTGCAGGGGATTGCTGGCAAGCTTCAAGGTGCCGAAATCGGTAGAATTCGTGGACAGCCTGCCGAAGACCGGAACCGGTAAGATTTTGAAAGCGGTGCTCCGTGAAAAATATTGGGCAAAGTGAGTGCTGACGGGTGGAATCGGCGTTGCAAGTTCCCTCAACCTGGATGCTTATGTGGCCGGATTTTACGTAGGCTTAGTCTCGGCCGATTAGCTGTGGACCTGGGGAGTGGGAGGCTGCATGGCCCTGTCACAGCTGAGCCTGTGACAGGGCCGTTCTAAACCTCACAGTGGACTTTTGGGAGAGAGGTTGCCTTGCGTTGCTATGACGCTGTAGTGGTGGGAGCAGGCCCTGCCGGGGCCATGGCTGCTTACGAGCTGGCACGGGCTGGAAGGCGTGTCGCGTTGGTAGAGAAGAAGGCGTTGCCGCGGCACAAGGTCTGCGCCGGGGGCCTTACCGCTCGCGTGTTGCGGCTGCTGCCCTTCGACGTGTCTCCAGTAATCGATGCCTCCGTGGATACTCTTCGCCTGAGCCTGCAGCACAGACCTCAATGGAGCTTCGAGCGTAGCTATCCGGAACCCTTTGCCCACATGGTGATGCGCTACCGGTTCGATGGTTTCCTCGTGGAGAAGGCCCATGCTGCCGGTGCGGATGTATCCGATGGAGTTGCTGTGGAGGGGGTCAGGGAGGAAGGAAAGTGGGTAGTTGTGCAGGCCGCTGGAGCAGAGCTTGCTGCCAAGGCTGTCGTCGGTGCCGATGGGGCTCTAAGCACCGTAGCGAGATCGGTTGGCCTGATGAGGGACGCTTCCAAAATCGGCGCTGTAGAGGCTGAGGTAGAGGTTTCCGCCCAGTTGCTTGGGGCTTACAGGAGCAGTGTGGCCCTGGAGTTGAACGGGCACGGGGGCTATGGCTGGGTTTTCCCAAAACGTCAGCATCTTTCGGTGGGACTGGAAGTGGCGAAACGGAGCCAGGGAGCTCGAGCTGAACTCATGGCCTACCTGTCTCGGATGGGATTGGACGGATTACCCGAGAAAACGCAGGGGTATATCCTGCGATTTAGGCGGCCTGGAAGCCCTATAGCGAGGGGGAGAGTGCTGCTGGTAGGAGAGGCCGCCGGCCTAGTAGATGTGTTCACTGGGGAAGGAATATATTATGCCCTGTGGAGTGGGCGTTTGGCGGGCCAATGGCTTGCCCGTGCCTTAGGCCACGAGGATATCGATAGCCAGGGATATCAGGCCATGATCGACAGGGAGCTGATGTCGGAGCTGAAGCATGGGCGGCTTTTCTTTTACCTGTACAGGTTGTGGCCGACCCTGTTCTTCCTTGTGATGCGTTGGAGCGATCGTTTCTGGCAGGCCTTTTGCAGGTTGCAGCTGGGTGAACTGAGCTATGGGGCTGTCCGAAAAAGGCTCGAAGCCTTCGAGCCGCTGTTTAGATTGGTGGAAAGGTTTTGAGGGACCAAGCCTCAGAATTCGTGGCGGAGTTCCTTAAGCGCGGAACAGCAGGGATCTGCAAGGGGCTCGAGTCGTCTGCCGTCTCCTGGCAGACTGCTTTATTGCTCTGGGCGTTGGGGCGGAGGGGAGATGGTTGTGCTGCTGGTCGGCCACAGCCTCGGGTACCGGGCTTGACAAGACATCGGTAGGGCGCTAGAATCTCTGGAAAGTCAATGGGGTTTCAAAGGCGCTGAAGGGGACATAGTAGGGCTTGGGAAGCGCCTCCAGAGAGCGGGCGGTTGGTGCGAGACCCGTAGGCAATACCTGGGCCTGAAGAAGACCCCGGAGCTGCAGGAAGAAACTGGCTGGTAGGCCAGGAGTAGACCCTTGCCGGGAGCTCCCGTTACAGAGCTAGGGTATTTCCCGGGCGAAAGCTGACGGGCGTACCCGAAGAGGCCACCGTCGTGAGGCGGTGGTAAACTGGGGTGGTACCACGCGCAAAAGACGCTGCGTCCTCGTGTCGCAGCGTCTTTTTTGTTGCACCCCCAGCGCCGGTGAAGCCTTGCAAAGGAGGTTCACCGTGGCCGGAGATGAGGTACGACTATTAGACACTACCTTACGTGAAGGTGAGCAGTTCCATCGAGCCTTCCTCAGGCGAGACCAAAGACTTTGGTTGGTTGAGAAACTCGATGCCTTCGGCATCGACTATATCGAGCTGCCTTCACCAGCCGTTTCCCCTGGCGCTGCCGACGAGATACGATCCGTGAGTAACCTCGGACTGCGATGCAAGGTATTGGTCCACTGTCGGTGTCACAGGGACGACTACCTCAGGGCGATCGAAGCGGGCGCTCAAGGGATAAACCTTTTCTTAGGTACATCCCGTAACCTAAGACTGAACAGCCACGGGCTTGATGGCGCCGATCTGGTGCGCTTGGTCGCTTCGAGTGTGCGCGAGGTTAAGGAAGCTGGAATGTCGGTGAGGTTCAGTGCCGAAGATGCCTTCAGATCGGAGCCAGAAGAGCTCTTCAGGGTCTTCGACGCTGCGGTGGAGGCTGGGGTCGACCGGCTTGGTCTCCCGGACACAGTGGGTGTGGCGACGCCGCGTCAAGTAGAGGATGTGGTGGGCGCTGTGGCCGACCGCTATCCGGGAATAGAGCTCGAGTTTCACGGCCATAACGATACAGGCTGTGCTGTGGCCAATGCCTATGCAGCCTTCGAGGCTGGGGCCCGATGTATCGATGTCACGTTGTTGGGCGTGGGGGAACGAAACGGGATCACATCCCTCAGTGGCTTCATAGCTCGGCTGTACACAACCCATCGGACCCTAGTATCGAAGTACAACTTGACGTTGCTACCGGAGTTGGAAGGGCAGCTGGCGCGGTGGCTGGGGATGGAAGTGCCCTTCAACCTCCCGATCACCAGTCCGACAGCTTTCATCCACAGGGCTGGCGTCCATGCCAAGGCCGTCAGTAGGGATCCTAGCAGCTACGAGGTTCTTCGTCCTGAAGACTTCAACCTGCAACGGAGGTTCGACATAGCCCATCGACTTACGGGGCGGAACGCTTTAGCCCAGCGTGCCAGAGAGTTAGGCTACATGCTGGGGCCGGATGCCTTGGCAAGCTTGGTCCTCTGGGTGAAAGCTACAGCTGAAAACCGACCGATAAGCCTCCAAGAGATCGATGACAAAATAAGGAGCCTATGCTATGGGAACGCTCAGCGAGGAGATCTTCAGCCTCAAATTGGGTAGAAGGGTAACTGCCGGGGACCTGGTGGTGGTCGATGTGGATCTCATTATGAGCCATGACACCACTACTCCCCTCGCCATCGAGGCCCTGGAGAAGTTAGGAATGAAAGTCAAAGACCCGTCGCGGGTGGTGGTTGCTTTCGACCACGTGGTACCGGCCACTACTATACAGGTGGCGCAGCTCCACAGACGAGTGAGGCAGTTCGTGGCTAGAGAGGGCATAGGCCGTGTCTATCAGGAAGGCATTTCTCACCAGCTCCTCATCGAGAAGGGTCTCGTTGGGCCAGGCATGGTCGTAGTTGGGGCCGACAGCCATACCTGTACGGCTGGAGCTGTGGGAGCCTTCGCTACCGGTATGGGGTCCACCGACATCGCCATAGCCTATGCGACCGGCCAAAGCTGGTTCAGGGTGCCCGAGACGGTTCGTGTCGACGTGGTGGGCCAGATTCCTCCCGGCGTTTATGCCAAGGATGTCGTCCTCAGCATCATGGGCAGGCTCGGATTGGAGGGCGCCACCTACATGGCAGTGGAGTTTGGCGGGAACGTTGTGGCCCAGATGGGCATGGCCGATAGGATCACCTTGGCGAATATGGCTGTGGAAATGGGAGCCAAGACTGGCCTTGTGGAACCCGACGATGTGACTTACCGCTTCCTGGCACAACGTACGGACCACGTTTTTCCACGCATAAAGGTAGCGGATGCCCGCTATGTGCAGTCCTACTGCATCGATGTGTCGAGCTTGGAGCCCCTGGTGGCCTGTCCTCCTCACCCGGCCCATGTGGTGCCTGTCACGCAGGTGGAGGGAATAGAGCTAGATCAGATATTCATTGGAACGTGCACCAATGGCCGGTTGGGAGATCTCGCCGTTGCTGCCGCCATCCTGCAGGGCCGCCAGGTCAGCGACAATGTCAGGCTCATCGTCACCCCTGCCTCGAGGCAGGTATATCTGGATGGGGTGCGTCGCGGTTACCTGCAGACACTGATGGAAGCTGGGGCTATGGTTACCAACCCAGGCTGTGGTCCATGCATCGGTCGGCATCAGGGCGTGTTGGGACCGGGTGAAAGGGCGCTCACCACCATGAATCGGAACTTTCCGGGACGTATGGGTGACCCTTCGGCAGAGATCTACCTGGCGAGTCCGGCTACAGCTGCGGCCAGCGCCATCGAGGGAAAGATAGTTGACCCCAGGAGGTATCTGTGATGGGAAGAGTATGGAAACTAGGCGACAACGTGAGTACTGATCACATAATCCCAGGGAGGTACAATCTCACAACAGACCCTCAGGAGCTTGCCAAGCACTGCCTTTGCGAGACAAGGCCGGAGTTCCCAGCAACGGTTCAGCCGGGCGATGTAATTGTGGCGGGTAGGAACTTCGGCATGGGTAGCTCCCGCGAGCATGCACCGGTGGCCCTAAAAGCCTCGGGTATATCGGCAGTGATCGCCGTGAGTTTCGCCAGGATATTCTACCGAAACTGCATAAACATAGGGCTTCCTATCCTCGTGGCACCTCAGGTGTATCCCCTTGTGGAAGATGGGGACCCCGTATCGGTGGATCTGGCTGGTGGCACCGTGCACTTGAAGGATGGTGGGTCGGTGGCCGCCGAACCGTTGCCGCCTTTCGTGCTAGCCATAGTGAGGGAAGGAGGCATTGTTGGCTATGTCCGCAAATACGGACGTTTGCCGACGGAGGGGATCGATGTGTAGGGTGTGTGTCGTGCCCGGCGATGGGATCGGTCAGGAGGTAGTGCCGGCGGCTTTAGAGGTATTAGAGGTTCTCGATGTACCAATTACTTATTGTTTCGCTGAGGCTGGGTGGGAGTGCTTTCAGAGGTGGGGAACGCCTCTACCCCAGGAGACCTTGGAGCTGGCGCGAAGCTGTGATGCAGTGCTCTTTGGAGCTGTAACTACGCCGCCCAACGTGGATGGGTACTTCAGCCCGATCGTTGCCCTGAGGAGGCAGCTGGATTTGTATGCCAACGTACGCCCCTTCCGGAACTTGCCCTGGAAGGAACCGCCCTTCGACTTGGTGATAGTCAGGGAGAACACCGAGGATCTTTATGTTGGACTGGAGGAGTGCAACGGACAAGAGGCAAAGGCCGTGAGGGTAGTTACCAGGCGGGCATCGGAACGGATAGTTCGCTTTGCGCTGCGCCTTGCGCGGGCAAGGCAGCGAAGGCTAACTGTGGTCCACAAGGCGAATGTACTGAGAAAAAGCGATGGCCTCTTCCGAGAGGCTGCCCTCGAAGAGTCGAGGTCGGCTCCAGACGTGGCTGTGGATGAACTTTTGGTAGATACAGCTGCCATGATGCTGGTAATGGATCCCGGCCGGTTCGACGTTCTGGTCACAACAAACCTGTATGGAGATATTCTCTCCGACGTTGTGGCGGGAGTAGCTGGAGGGCTGGGGATCGCAGCCTCGGCCAACATTGGAGATGGAAGAGCCCTGTTCGAACCTGTGCACGGGAGCGCGCCAGACATAGCTGGAAAAGGTGTCGCTAATCCATCAGCCGCCATACTTGCTGCTGCCATGATGCTGGACCATCTGGGCTACGCCGATGAAGCAGCCAGGCTGCAAGGTGCCCTTTGGGACTCCTTGAAGGCTGGCAAAACCACCCCCGATTTGGGCGGTACCCTGACTACAGGTGCCTTTGTGAGCCAGGTTAAGGCACGCCTGTAGCTCTGGCGTGCCTTACTGGGCCGAAACCCCTTTCTCAGAGCTGGAGGGAGCTGCTTTCGCTGTTGCCTAAGGACGGGACCGCCTTCTAGGACGTTCTGGGGGTAGAATAGCGTGAAGTAACACGGTTGGGCGAGGAGGTAGAAGATGCGGTCGAATGTCATAAAGGGTGGCTTCGAGCGGGCACCCCATCGAGCGCTGCTGAGGGCAACGGGCGTAATAGGAAGCGAGGAGGACTTTAAGAAGCCCTTTATTGCCGTCTGTAACTCTTACGTCGATATAATCCCAGGCCATGTCCATCTTCAGGAACTGGGGAAAATCGTGAAGGAGGCCATACGGGAGGCAGGGGGCGTACCGTTCGAGTTCAACACCATCGGGGTAGACGATGGCATTGCCATGGGCCACATTGGAATGAAGTACTCCTTGCCCAGCCGCGAGTTGATAGCTGACAGCGTTGAAACCATGGTGGGAGCCCACTGGTTCGACGGGATGGTCTGCATCCCGAACTGCGACAAGATAGTGCCGGGAATGCTTATGGCGGCCATGCGGATGGATATCCCTACCATATTTGTATCGGGTGGACCCATGGCGGCTGGCCGAACCCGCGATGGAAGGGCTATCGACCTCATCACGGTCTTCGAGGGTGTGGGGGCATACAAGGCAGGTAGGCTCACGTCGGAGCAGCTTCTGGAGCTGGAGCAGTATGCTTGTCCTGCCTGCGGGTCCTGTTCGGGGATGTTTACAGCCAACTCCATGAACTGTCTCATGGAAGCCCTGGGTCTGGCTCTGCCAGGAAACGGGACGGCGCTCGCCACCAGTGAGGAGCGGCGGGAGCTGGCCCGTCGGGCTGGATACCAGATCCTGAAGCTGGTAGAGGCTAACCTTACGCCCAGAAAGATCGTGACGCCCGAAGCTATAGACAACGCCTTTGCGCTGGACATGGCCATGGGTGGTTCGACAAATACTGTACTCCATACCTTGGCTTTGGCCAGTGAGGGGAGCGTGAACTATCCGCTGCAACGCCTGAACGAGGTTTCTGCTCGGGTTCCCCACTTGTGCAAGGTGAGCCCGGCATCCCACTGGCATGTGGAAGATGTGCATAGGGCTGGCGGCGTTAGCGCGATACTTAAAGAGCTATCCAAGAGGCCCGGCATCCTCCATCTCGATCAACCGACAGTTACCCTGGCTACCCTCGGCGAGAACATCGCTAACGCCGAGATCAGGGACTATGAGGTGATACGGCCTCTGGAAAACCCCTACAGCCATAGGGGTGGGCTTGCAGTGCTGTTCGGGAATCTTGCTCCTTTGGGAGCGGTAGTCAAAGCCGGCGCCGTGGACCCTGCTTTGTGGAAATTCTCGGGTCCTGCCAAAGTCTTCGATTCCATGGAGGATGCCAACCGGGGCATCCTGAACGGAGAAGTCGAACCTGGGCAGGTGGTCGTGATCCGCTATGAGGGACCCAAGGGGGGCCCTGGCATGCAAGAGATGTTAGCACCCACGGCTAACATAATGGGGATGGGCTTGGGGGACAAGGTCGCCCTCGTCACCGATGGGCGGTTCAGCGGCGGCACCCGCGGTGCCTGCATCGGTCATGTCTCTCCCGAGGCTGCGGAGGGCGGACCGATAGCAGCCCTTAAAGACGGTGACATCATACATATAGATATCGAGAACTACCGCCTCGACGTGGAGCTGTCAGATGAAGAAATCCAGAGGCGGCTGGAGGCCTTGCCGCCTTTCAGGCCGAGGGTTAACAGCCCATGGTTGAGGCGATATGCCCACTTCGTCACATCGGCGCACACCGGCGCGGTCTTGAGGATACCGGAGGACTAAATGGAACGGTCAGAGGTGCTAGAGGGACTGACATGGTTCGGCCATGCCAGCTTCCTGTGGGAAGTAGGCGGAGTGAGGATCTACCTGGACCCCTGGGAACTCCCCAAAGACGTTCCACCGGCGGACCTGATCCTGGTGACCCATGAGCACTACGATCACTTCTCGCCCCAGGATATAGAGAGGATCAGGGCAGCGGCTACGCAGGTAGTGACGGTCAAGGACTGTGCCCAAAAACTGCCTTATCCAGTTCAAGTAATAGGGCCCGGACAAACACTTGCCCTGGAGGGTGTGGAAGTAAGGGCCATAAGGGCCTACAACATTGGCAGACCCTACCACCCAAAGAGCAAGAACTGGGTGGGGTTTATCGTAACCGTTGGCGAACGCAGGCTGTACCACGCGGGTGATACGGACCACATACCAGAAATGCGCTCTGTCGAAGCTGACATAGGTTTGCTTCCCGTGGGAGGTACTTACACCATGAATGCCCAGGAGGCAGCCGCAGCCACCAGAGACATGAAGGTCCAAATTGCGGTGCCTATGCACTGGGGCAGGATCGTGGGGAGCGAGGCTGATGCCCAGAGGTTTGCAGAGCTAGCCGCTGTGGAAACGGTGGTGCTCAAAGCCCTTGGGTGAAAGAGAGCGCTTCTCTGGATCGTCGTAGCTTTCTTGACAGTGAAGAGCGCCGTCGAGAATTGCCGCCGGAAGCGGTGGTCGACCGCTTGCCGCTACAGCCGTGGCAATCTGTTGCCGACGTAGGCTGTGGGCCCGGCTACTTCACCTTGGTTTTGGCCGAACGCCTCCCCCAGGGTCGGGTCATCGCTATAGATGTTGACAGGGAATTTCTGGAGGTCGTTGCCCGGAAGGCCGGCCAAGCCGGGCTCAACAACATAGCCATAGTAAGGAACCGGGGTTATACCCTGCCTCTCCCAGCCACGAGCCTCGACGGCGCTCTGATCGCCTTCGTGCTTCACGATCTGAAGTACCCTTCGAAGATGCTGAACTCCCTTGCACCAGCGTTGAAACCGGGGGCTTGGCTCGCGGTCGTCGAATGGGTTAAACGGGAAGAGGACAAAGGACCCAAGGCATCGAAGAGGCTGGATCCACACCAGGTTACGGCCATGGCGTCTTCGGTTGGCTTCCACCCCCAAGGGGAACTGGTGTTGCTCTCGGAGCGACACTACCTTCTGCTGTTCCGAAAGGCCTGAATCCAGCGCGGCTTGCGTTTTCCGGGCAAGTGGGTCATACCCCTTGCTAGGGGCAAAACTTGACAATGATACACTCAATAATTTAGAATTGAGGTAAGACCCGGAGGCGCTGGGGTGGAGTACAAAGACTATTACAAGATCCTTGGCGTTCCACGGAACGCTACTGAGAAAGAGATAAAGGCGGCGTATCGCAAGCTGGCCCGCAAGTACCATCCCGACCTGAATCCTGGCAACAAGGAGGCCGAAGAGAAGTTCAAGGAGATCAACGAAGCCTACGAGGTCCTAAGCGATCCTGAGAAGCGGAAGCGCTACGACCAGTTTGGAGCTGAGTGGCAGCAGTTTCAGCAGAGTGCGGGTGCGCAGGGCTTCGACTTCGCCGAATGGTTCCGAAAGCGGGCCGGTCGTACCACAGGCGACTTCGACACGGGGTTTGGGCCTTCTGGCTTTTCGGACTTCTTCGACCTCCTCTTTGGGGACCTGGGACTCGGAGGTATCCTGTCCCGCTCCGCTCGGCGCTCTCGGGCGGGGCCTCGGAGGGGCGAGGACTACGAGCATTCTGTGGAGGTGAGTCTGGAAGAGGTGGTTACAGGGACCTCCCGCCTTCTGGACCTAACGGTCCCACAGGTCTGTAGCAACTGTGGAGGCATGGGGTCTGTGGGTGCCCGAATATGTCCGATCTGCGGAGGAACGGGCTATGTGAGGGGACACAGGCGGTTGGAGGTGAAGATACCTGCTGGCGTTAGAGAGGGCACTCGGGTGCGGGTGGCAGGTGCCGGCGGGCCTGGTCTGGGCGGTGGTCCTCCAGGAGACCTGTACGTGAAGATCCACCTGAAGCCCCATCCCCGCTTCGAAGTGAAAGGGGACGACATCGTGACGGAGGTCGAGGTAGATCTGTACACTGCCTTGCTGGGGGGCGAGGTGGAAGTTCCCACTCTTACTGGGAAGGTAATGATGCGGATACCTCCCGAGACCCAGAACGACACCTTGTTCCGCTTGAGGGGTCTGGGACTCCCTAGGATCGACGATACGAAGCAGCGGGGGGATCTCCTGGTGAGGGTGAAAGTACGGCTTCCTCAGCACCTTAGCGAAAGGGAGCGGAGTCTGTTCAAAGAACTTCAGCAATTGAGGGCTGGGCGATGAGCTCAGAATACGGCTACCTTATCAGGCATGCGGCAGAGGCTTTGAGCTGTCACCCTCAGACCCTGCGACTATACGAGAGGCTGGGTTTAGTGCGCCCCTCGAGAAGCAGGGGGCGCCAGAGGCGTTACAGCGATGAAGATCTGAGGACGCTCCTCCTCATACAGAGGCTGACCGATCATCTGGGCGTAAATCTGGCCGGTGTAGAAGTTATAATGAATATGCGTGAGCAGATATTGGAACTCCTCGAGAGGGTGGCCCAGCTTGAGGCCGAGCTGGGTCGCCGAAGCGGGTCCCACAGCTTCGAGGTTATCTTCGAAGCCGAGTATTGGGACCCGGAAGATAGGCCGATGGTATAAGAAGGGACTGATGTTGTATGGCCATAAACAGGTTTACTGAAAAGGCACAAAAAGCACTGGAGCTGGCGCATCAGATACTTCAGAGGATGAGCCATGCCCATCTTGATACGGAACACATCCTTCTGGCTTTGCTCCAGCAGGAGGATGGGTTGGTGCCCAAGATCCTAGAGAAGATGGGGGTGGATCCCGAAGCCGTAGAGAGACTTGTGGAGCAGGAGCTGGAGTATCTGCCCCGGTCCTTCCGGAACTACTCCATGCAGCTCCACATCTACCTGACATCGAGGGCCAAGGCTGTTCTCGACGCGGCAGGGCAGGAAGCTGCCAAGATGCAGGACGAGTTCATAGGTACTGAGCACATCCTCTTGGCAATAGCTGGGGAGCGAGAAGGCCCATCGGCCCGGATTTTGAGAAGCTTTGGCATCGATCAGGACCGTATACACAGGGCCTTGGCCGAGATCAGGGGCGCTCACAGGCTCACGGATCCCCATGCCGATAGCCGATACCAGGCCCTGGAAAAATACGGCCACGACCTGACGAGGGCAGCTCGGGAAGGAAAGTTGGACCCCGTTATCGGTCGAGAGGATGAGATCATGCGGGTGATGCAGGTGCTCTCTAGGAGGACCAAGAACAACCCTGTCCTCATAGGTGAGCCTGGGGTAGGCAAGACGGCCATTGTGGAGGGACTTGCCCAGCGCATTGCCTCCGGCGACGTTCCCGACCTGTTGCGAAAGAAGCGGGTGATCGCCCTTGACATGGGAGCTATGGTTGCAGGCTCCAAGTTCCGGGGCGAATTCGAGGAGCGAATGAAGGCCGTGTTGGAGGAGATCCGGGCTGCTAAGGGTGAGATCATCCTCTTTATTGATGAGCTTCATACCATAGTAGGGGCTGGGGCGGCGGAGGGAGCCATCGATGCCAGCAACATGCTCAAGCCAGCCCTGGCCCGCGGCGAACTGCAGTGCATAGGGGCCACGACACTGGATGAGTATCGCAAGCATATCGAGAAGGATGCTGCTCTGGAGCGGAGGTTCTCGCCCATATTCGTGGACCAGCCCACAGTGGACGAGACGATTCAGATCCTCCGTGGGCTCAGAGAACGCTATGAGATGCATCACAACGTCCACATTACCGACGAGGCCCTGGTGGCAGCTGCCACCCTCGCTCACCGCTACGTGAGTGGCAGATATCTGCCTGACAAGGCCATCGACCTGATGGACGAAGCTGCTTCCAAGGTGAGGCTGGAGCTCTTCAGCGCTCCAAAGGAGATCAGGGAGATGGCACAGAGATTGGAGGACCTGTCAGAGGAGATGGAGGCTGCTGCTCAAGCTCAGGACTATGAGAAAGCTGCTCGGCTGAAGGCCGAGCGGATAGCGCTCAGCAAAAAGTATGAAGATGCCAGGAACCTCTGGCTTGGTGAGAAGGGGCTGGATGAGGTGGTAGACGAAGAAGATATCGCTCAGGTGCTCTCGAAATGGACAGGTATTCCTGTGAGCCGCATGCTGGATAGCGAGATGAAGAAGCTTCTGGAGATGGAGCGGAAGCTTCAGGAAAGGGTTGTGGGCCAGGAAGATGCCATCAGGGCTGTAGCGGAGGCCATCCGGCGCGCAAGGGCTGGCCTCAAGGACCCGAGGCGTCCCATCGGTAGCTTCATCTTCTTGGGTCCTACTGGTGTTGGGAAAACAGAACTGGCCCGAGCCTTGGCGGCCTTCCTGTTCGATACCGAGGATGCCATGGTGCGGATCGACATGAGCGAGTACATGGAGAAGCACACCGTCTCCAGACTCATCGGTGCCCCTCCGGGCTACGTGGGTTACGACGATGCTGGCCAGCTGACCGAGGCCGTGCGCCGCAGACCCTATCAGGTGGTCCTCTTCGACGAGATCGAGAAGGCGCATCCTGAGGTCTTCAACGTGCTTCTGCAGCTGCTGGAGGATGGTCGTCTTACGGATGGTCACGGCCGCACCGTGGATTTCAGGAATACCGTAATAATCATGACCTCCAACTTGGGCACGGAGCATGTGAAGCGGTACGTGCCCATCGGCTTCAAGGCCAGCGGAGGGCAGGAGTTCGATGAAGAGAAGTACCGGGAGAAGGTACAGGATGCTCTGAGGCAGGCTTTCCGGCCGGAGTTCCTGAACAGGGTCGATGAGATCATCATCTTCCACAGCCTCACTAAGGAACACATGGTGAAGATTGTGGACCTGATGGTGAAGGATCTCTCGAAGCGGCTCCTGGAGCAGGGCATTGGTCTCGAACTCACGGATGCCGCGCGGGAGCTGCTCGCTAGAGAGGGTTACGATCCGAACTACGGTGCAAGGCCGCTCAGGCGGCTCATCCAGAGGAAGCTGGAGAACCCACTCTCTCGGTGGCTTCTAGAGAACAAGTTGACCCAGGGTGCTGTGGTGCGGGTCAATGTCGGTGAGGGAGAGGAGCTAACCTTCCAGGTAGTTTATCCCGCCATTACAGCCGACGGCAGCACCCAGATACCCTCCCAAGCGGCTGCGAGCTGAGATTGTGCAGGAGGTTAGGGGCGAAAATCCTCTAACCTCCTGCATGGTTCCACTGGCCTTAAGATCCCTCGCTAAAAACATGCCGATATCTTCTCAATGAGGCGGGCCAGCATGGCCGTTCGCGGTACGATGCTGTCCATAAGAATATACTCTTCGAGGGAATGTTCGGCCCCTCCCACAGGACCGAGGCCGTCCAGAGTGGGAATGCCCATGGCAGCCACGAGATTGGCGTCGCTAGAACTGCCGCTGTGAATGTCCCTCACCTCGAAGCCGAGCTCGCGGGCTGTCAGCTGGGCGAAGGTGACCAGTTGGGCTGTACGCCGCGTCTTCTCCATGGGGAAGCGGGTCCAGCTTCCCGTTAACGTGGCGTTGGTTCCCGGTACGTGGGTAGAGGCCACCAACTCCATCATCTTCTTCTGTACGACCTCGGCGTCGCTGAGAGTGGCGGCGCGTACGTCTATCTGGGCTTCGGCCCAATCCGGCACGACGTTGGGTCTGGTACCTCCTTTTAGGGTCCCTACGTTTACAGTGACGCCAGGTAGGCATCCGTTCAAGCTGTGTAGGTTTAGCACCTGATATGCCATCTCCACGTGGGCACTTGCCCCCTCCTCGGGGGCAGCACCTGCATGGGCTGCCTTACCCTTTACAGTGAGGGTGAAGACGCCTCGACCTCTGCGTGAACTTATCACCGAGCCGTCTTCCCAAGCAGCTTCCAGCACCAGTGCGCAGTCGGCCCTGGCAGCTTCATCTTCTATTATGGATCTGGATGATGGGGAACCTACCTCCTCGTCAGGATTACATATAAAGGTAATAGTCTTAAAGGGGCGGGATTCCATTGCCGCTAGGAAGTCCAGGGCGTACAGGACGTTCAGAAGTCCACCTTTCATGTCAGCGACACCTGGCCCGAAAATCTTGCCGTCCCTTACGGTCATAGGGCGCTGGGCCGCCGTGCCTTCAGGGTACACGGTGTCCATGTGTCCCAAGAGGAGGATTCTGGTGCTTCCCCAGCCGTGGCGACGGGAAATGAGGGTATCGCCGTAGAGATCGTCGTGGTAGATCTTCACGGAGTAGTCTAGGCTGGTCAGACGCCGTGCCAGGAACTTAGCTATTTGAGCGATGCCGTCCACCTGGCCAGTACCCGAGTCGATTCCCACTACTACACGTAGGTCCTCAAGATACTCTGGCAAGGTTTCACTTAGATACTCTACGGCTCTCTGTGGCATAGGACCCTAAGACTCTCCTGCTCACCTCTCGGTGTGTATCTTTGCATGATACCACTATAGTCCAGGGGGTACGAAAGCCGTTGTAGGGTGGTGGCTACGTGCAGATACTCCTTGCTTAAACATACAAGGTATTCTATGGCCTCCTCATCTCCTTTCGTTCCCTGGGTGCTGGACTGCTGGTGGCCCGTGTAGCGGGGCCCACTATGGCTTATACTGATAGCGCTGACATTTCGGTGAGTTAGTGGAGAGATAAAAGAATGCGTTCTACGTCGAAGGGCTGGCTAGTGGATCCGGCAGTGCTCTTTGTTATCGTCGTGGCTGTGGTGCTTGTTGCCATATCGGTGCCTCCTCTGTTGGGTCTGCAGCAGCCCAAGGTATTAGGCATGCCCACATTGGCGTGGGGCTTAGGGGAATTCGCGATGCTTGCGGTTTTCGGCGTGGTGGTAGGTGCGTACGGAACCCTCATAGGTGCTGGGGGAGGCTTCCTTATGGTGCCCGTCATGCTGCTGCTGTTGAATATGAGCCCTCAGCGGGCTGTGGGAACATCTCTGGCCGTAGTGTTTCTGAATGGTCTGTCGGGCACCATATCTTACTTGAGGCAGCGCCGAGTAGATGTCAGCACCGGATGGCAATTTGCGGTGGCCACCGTGCCGGGCGCCATTTTAGGGGCCTATCTTTCGGTGTTGTTTACGGCCCATCTCTTCCAGGTGATTTTTGGTCTGATGCTGATTGGGCTGTCGTTGTTCTTGGTCTTTAGGCCCGGGATCGAGGGCCAAGAGGGAGATGTTGAGCGGACGGACAGATTCATGGTGAAGAGGGTGCTGGTAGACAGTCATGGGGTAAGTTACGTCTACTCGTACCACCGCATCTACGGCCTGCTGTTAAGCTTCTTCGTGGGATTCCTATCCAGCATCTTTGGCATCGGTGGCGGCGTGATCCACGTACCAGCGATGGTGCATCTCTTCGGCATACCCGCCCACGTGGCCAGCGCTACTTCCCACTTCATTTTGGCCATATCGTCATCGGTGGGAGCCGTGACCCACGTGTTTCTGAACCATGTTGACTTCTGGACAGCGGTGCCCCTGGGCATCGGCGTGCTTTTTGGTGCACAAATAGGAGCCGCCCTTTCCAGGCGGCTTCACGGCAGCCTCATTGTGAGGCTTTTGTCTCTGGCCCTAGCTCTGGTGGGCTTAAGGTTGCTGTTCCTCTAGAGTTCCTCGAAATACTCTCTAAGTCGGTTGGCTATCTCGGGACTTCGGAGCTTGGCCAAGGCCTCGGCCTCGATTTGGCGAATTCGCTCGCGGGTAAGGCCTATGTGGCTGCCGATCTCTTCGAGGGTGTAGTCGTGACCATCCCTCAGACCAAAACGCATTTCGAGCACCAGTCTCTCCCTCTCGGAGAGGCAGTTGAGGGCCCAATTCACCTCTTCGTGGAGAAGGTTCGCCATGGCCTTCTCCAAGGGCGAGGGGGATGTGAGATCTTCGACAGTGTCACCCAGCCGCATCTCGCCATCTTCCCCGAGGGGTGTCTCCAACGATATGGGATAGTTGGAGGCAGCTATGATGGCATCGATTTTGGCTTCCGATACGCCCATGGCCATGGCCAGTTCGTCCTTAACGGGGGGCCTGCCCAACTCCTGTTCCAGCTTCTGAGTTGTCCTGTAGAGGCGGGTCAGGCTATCGGCCATGTGAACCGGAATGCGTACGGTGCGCGATTGCTCAGCTATAGCCCGGGTGATGCGCTGGCGAATCCACCAAGTGGCGTAGGTGCTGAATTTGTAGCCACGCCGATAGTCGAACTTTTCCACTGCCCTCATGAGACCTATGTTGCCCTCTTCTATGAGGTCGAGGAGCCCTAGGCCTCGACCCAGATGGCGCTTGGCCACGCTCACCACCAGCCGCAGGTTGGATTCCACCATCTTCTGCCTGGCTTTCTTGCCGTTCTCTACTAGCTCCTCTAGGTGGTTACGTTCCGTTGGATCGGAGACGCCTTCCCGGAGGCGGGCCTCTGCCTCCTTTCCTGCTTCTATAGCTTTGGCTAGCTCCACTTCTTCGGAGGCTTTGAGCAGGGGTATGGAAGCTATCTCTTTGAGGTACAGACGGATGTGGTCGTCGACAGCGAGCTCATCTTCGATGACCGGCGATGTTTCCAGCAATTCTATCTCGCTATCGACCTCGGGCTCTAGCTCTTCGTCCCCGGGATAAAGGATAAACTGTTCTTCCTCTTTCCAAAGGGTTTGACCAGATCGTGTCATCAGCCGTAACCTCCCTAGCGATAGTACTAAGGGTTCGAAGGTTTTTCGCCCAGGGTGAGCTGCACGGTCAGCTGGGTGCTATCGCGCACCAACTGCACCGATATGGTGTCCCCGGGCTTGTGTCTACTGAGGATGCGAGCCAGATCGGAGTCCGATACCAGCTTGGTACCGTCCACTGCGACTATTATGTCCCCCGATCTGATGCCTGCCTGAGCTGCTGGTGAACCGCGCACCACCTGTCGCACCAGGACGCCCTGCTGGGCTTGGACCCCGAGCTGTAGGGCAATGGACGGCGAGAGGGTAATGTAGCTTATGCCCATATAGGCATGGGCTACCCTGCCTTTGCTTATCAACTCTTCGGCGATGGGTTTAGCGGTATCGATGGCTATAGCGAAGCCTATGCCTTGGGCCTGGAACCCTGTCTCCACTGTGCCTGCCACCAAGGTGTTTATGCCCACAACCTCCCCTCTCATATTCACGAGGGGTCCGCCGGAATTGCCAGGATTAATGGCAGCGTCGGTCTGTATTAGATCGAAGAGGAAGGGGCCCGGCTGGAGGCCCGAGGGCGGTTCCTGCACTGCCCTTCCTAAGGCCGATACTACCCCCACTGTAACTGTGGGGCCTCCAGGCAGCCCGAGGGCATTGCCTATGGCGACAACCCAATCGCCCACCGCGAGGGCGGCTGAAGATCCTAAGGGCGCTACCGGCAGGTTCGTCCCATCGATCTTAACCACGGCTAGGTCGGTATCTGGGTCTCTCCCTACGAGGTTGGCCTTGAAGGATCGTCCATCGGGGAGGGAGACGGTGATCTGCTCGGCTCCAGCCACCACGTGATTGTTGGTGAGAATGTAGCCCCGAGGATCGAATATCACCCCAGAACCTAGGCCCTGCTGAATGGGGACAGGGCGGTTCAGCTGGTCGAGGACCAGCTGTTCGTTGGCTACCTGGACCACAGCTGGCTTTACTCTCTCAGCCACCCATTTGACCGAACCTGGTCCTTCGAGGGGAAGGGGGGTTGCACTTCCTGTCCCCTGGCTGGTGGGTGTCTGCGCTGGTGCTGGGGTCGCAGTTCCTTGGAGGAAAGGAGGGGTGGCGGCCACGCCAGGAAAGGGCTGCGTGTCCAGCAGTGGCGAGCAGGCGGCAGCCAGAGTCGACAAGGCTAATGTCAGAGAAATTGCCAATGCCCAAGTCGTTTTCATTGGTTCTCCTCCTGGAGCAGGTCTAGGGCCTTGAGTAGCTGGCTATCACCGCTCAAGGTGACCTGCTCCCAACTCATCCGTTTTATGGCACCCGGTACCAGGGGACTTGCGTCGCTGGCCAGAGGCACCTCTATGTCGGGCTCTATGCCGTTGTTGCGTATAGCCTTCCCCTTAGGGGTAAGCCATTCAGAGGTGCCAAGGTATAAAGCCGAGCCATCTTTAAGTTGGAAAAGAGATAGGACCGTACCTGTCCCGAAGGTGCGTTCGCCGACCACCTTGGACCTGCCGTTGTCCTGAAGGGCACCAGCGAGTATCTCTGAGGCCGAGGCCGTACCGGCGTTCACTAGAGTCACCATGGGTATGTCGGTGGCGGTTCCCTTCCCTTGCACCCTAACTGGCTTCTGATTGCCGTCCCGGTCACGCTCTATGTAGACGATCCCGCTGCTCAGGAACTGGCTAGCTGTGCGTACAGCCTGATCCACGTAGCCGCCAGGGGAGTTCCTAAGGTCTAGGACAAACTTGGTTGCCCCGGCCTTCTGGGCATCGCCAACTGCCTGAATAAGTTGATCTGCCTCGCCCTGGCCGAACTGGCTGATCCGAAGGATAGCTACCGGACGGCCCGGTACCAGAGCCCACGTAACATTGGGTACCTGAATGTTGGCCCTGACGATGGTCTTGTCGATAAGTTCTGTAGAGCCCTGGTGCACTATGGTGATGGTTACCTGGGTTCCGGCAGGGCCACGGATCTTCGACACCACTTGGCTGAGGCTCATTTTGCTGGTGGGCTCACCGTTGACCTTTACAATGACGTCGCCCGGTCTGAGACCTGCTTCGGCAGCTGGCGTTCCATCGATGGGTGCGACTACGGTAGGTACCCCGTTGCGGATGCTGACCTCTATGCCTATCCCCTCTAATTTGCCCGAGAGTGTCTCTTGCTCGGCCTTTAAGTCCTCTGGTCTGAGAAAACGGGTGTGGCCTATATCCCCAAGGCTATCCAGCATGCCCGATATGGCGCCGTAGGTCATTCGCTTTGGATCCAGCGCCGATTTGTCCACGTAGTACTGATTCACGAGATTCCACGCTTGCCAGAAGACCTGGAACTGGCCAGCGACCTCAGGGGGTTCGGATGTCGGGACACTTACAGATGGGTTGAAAGAGCGATCGGCAATGACGCCTGCAGCAAAAGCCGCAGCTATCACTAGGGCAGCGATCACTGCCGCTAAGCCTACGCGCCACGGACTGCGAGGCCCTTGTTGAGGAGCGGTATCGGTCATCATCCAACGGTACTCAGTCATTACCCTTTGTGGGCTGGTTCTGCGCCTGGTTGTTGGCGGCAGACCCTTCACCCCTTATGGCTTCGCGAAATTCGCGGATGCCTTTGCCCAAGGATCTAGCCAGCTCGGGCAACCGGCTGGGTCCGAATATGAGCAGGGCAATGAGAAGCAGTAGTATTAATTCGCCGGGGCCGATATCGAACATAGTTGCCTCCCAATGCTTACGGCACAAGCTTAGGGCATTAACCTAAGATGGACATTAACGTTGATTAAGAATTCTCTAAGAATTGGGGCCTAGGGGAACAGACAAGCCTGCCTGTTCCCCTAGCTAACATCTAGCTGCGGGCGACCAAAACGGAGCAGTGGGCGTGGTCGACAACCTTGCGGGATACGCTTCCCAAGAGGAGCCTGTCAAAGGGAGAAAGCCCCCTGTTGCCAATCATGATCAGGTCAAAACCCTCCTTTTCGGCTATCTGGAGTATCTGATCGGCTGGATCTCCATGGGGCATATAGGTACCTTTTACCTCGACACCCTTGGAAGCCAAATGATTCTGAGCTGACCGTAGAATAGATTCTGCTTCCCCCTCTTGCTCATAGGTTACCGAGGTAACAACGCCCAGGCTTCCTGCTACGTAACTCTGGGGAATTACATGGATGAGGCTGATTTCCAAGGCTCCACTCTTGGCCAATTCGGCGCCCAGATCCATAGCTCGTCGTGAGGCCTCGGATCCGTCGACGGCCAGCAGAGCTCGCATGCTGCCACCTCCTCCGCCAGGTTCGATTACATTCTAGGACACAGGTGATAAATTGGGTTTGGCTCTGCTCGGTTTCCGCTTCTTTCGGTGGTCAACAGTAGGGGTGCTTTCTTCTCGGTAAGCTGGCAGCCACAGCATGAAGGTGCTGCCCTTTCCCGGGTGGCTCTCCACGGTTATCCTGCCACCGTGTTCGTGGGCTACCCACTGGGCGATGGACAGGCCCAATCCCGTGCCACCTCTCCTTCGGGCAGTCTTACCCCTGTAGAACCTTTCGAATATGTGGGGTAGGTCCTCAGGACTTATGCCCATGCCATCGTCTGCTACCGTGGCCCTGGCCCAGTTGTCTATGCGTTCGAGGGCTATTGAGACATGCCCGCCTGGCGGGGTGTATTTGATGGCGTTGTCCACCAGTACGTATAGGGCGTTGTGGAGGTAATCCGGGTTTCCAAGGACGGCCACCGATTCCACCTGGTCCAGGGTAACCTGGACCCCGTTTTGGGCGGCCGTAGCTTTCTGATAAACTTCTGCAACTATAGTGGACAAATCGAGCTTTTTCCGCTCGAGGTGAAGACCGGCGTCTGCTTTGGCCAGCTCAAGCAGGCCATTGACCAGCCGTGACATTCTTTCCAGTTCCACGGAGATATCTGAAAGTACCTCGAGGCTTTCTGGCTTTTCGGCCAACTGCTTCTTGAGGGTTTCCACATTTACCCTGAGGGACGTTAGCGGTGTGCGGAGCTCGTGGGAGGCGTCGGCCACGAACCTGCGCTGAGATGCGAGCAGTTTTGAGATGCTCTCCAGCATGTCGTTGAAGGTGGTGGCAAGGCGTCCCACTTCGTCCTGAGGACCGTGGTATTCGAGGCGCTGGTCCAACCTGCCAGAACGCCCCAGCTCTCTGACAGTCTGGGTAAGTTTGTGAATGGGCCTAAGGGAGGCCCTGGCTATGGCGGAACCTACAAGGGTCGCCAGGAGGAGAAGGGCGGTGTGCCCTGCGGCAAGGCCATACAGCACACTGGACAGAGTGGTATCCATGATCCTGGTGGATCGGGCGACCTGCACATAGCCAAAGACCTGTCCGGCGACGATTATCGGGGTTGTGTACACCCGAATGCGGCCTCTAGACAGCTCGCCGTACTCGAAATATCCCCTGTCGGCGCTGGCTTCTCGAAGTGTGGTGTCAGATATCGGCAGATACTCAGATCCCAGATTGCTGGAGCGGTCTACCACTCTTCCGGAGGCATCTAGCACCTGGATGTAGGTGTCGAAGCCAGTGAAAGGGTCTATATTGGGAAGCACTAGCCGGCTGGTGTCAGGGGAGAGTCCACCTCTGATGCCGACGGTGCTGACCAGATCGTTGGCCTTGCCCATGATGGATTGGTCGATGTCGGAGTGCATGGTGTTAGATATAACAATGTAGAGGGAAGTGGCCGACAGAAGCAGTGTAATAGCCATCACGGCTGTGTACCAGAGGCTGAGTCTGAGTCTGAGGCTCATGAGTTCACTCCCTCAGCACGTAGCCCGTGCCGCGCACCGTATGTATGAGGCGTGGTTCGCCGGCTGCTTCCAACTTTTGCCGCAAGTAGCCTACGTACACGTCCAAGACGTTGGACTGCCCGCTGAAGTCGTAACCCCATACGTTCTCAAAGATGACTTCCCTCGTGAGCACCTGTCTGGGATGCTTGAGGAACAGGATCAAGAGCTCGTACTCCTTGGCGGTTAGCTCTATCTGGCGATTGCCGCGCCTGACCTGATGGGTCCCGGTATCCACCTCCAAGTCGGCAAACTTGAGGAGTGGACGTTCTTGCGGTGTTCGCCGCCGGAGGAGGGCTCTGATCCTAGCCAGCAGTTCTTCCACGGAGAAGGGCTTGACCAAGTAGTCGTCGGCGCCGAGGTCCAGGCCGTGTACTCGGTCAGCTGTCTCGTCACGGGCGGTTAGGATGAGGATGGGAACGTCGGAGAACTGACGGATTTTTCGGGTGACTTCGAAGCCATCTATGTCTGGCATCATGATGTCTAAGATTACAAGGTCGGTTTCGTCGTCGACAGCTTTCAGGGCCTCTGAGCCATCGTAGGCCACGGCCACCTGGTAGCCTTCGAGGCTGAGGGCCCTGCGCAGGGAGTTTGTGATCATAGTATCGTCGTCGACAACCAGTATCTGCGGCCGGTGTTCCATATCCATGGTAGTTCTCTGTGTAGATCAAGTATCTAGTATAGGACACGCAGAATTCGTCAACAACGTTTCACGGGTGGGTACCAAATGGGTTGGTCAGGAACTACATGGAGTCCCTTTGGGGCCTGTGTCCCCGGTAGGTCTACGTTGGTAGGGCAGCTGTGCAAGCTCCTAGTGGGGGCGTGTGTACGCTAAATGAGCTCATGGACCAGACGTTATCGGCCCAGGGGGTTAAACCGGGGGTGGGGATGTCTCACGGGTGGAGGATAGTGATGCCAGCTTCTATAAGGGCCTGGGCCACCTTGGAACGGGCTTCCTGCCCCAGAGGCAAAAGGGGGCTGCGCGGTGGGCCACCGTAATATCCCACCATATCCATGGCCACCTTCAGGCCTGGAACTCCGAACTTAGATGTAACGGCTGAGTTGGCGGGCAATAGCCGCAGCTGGAGGGCCTTGGCCTCTTCTTCGCGGCCCTGCACTGCGTATCGGTATAGGGCTACACATTGATCTGGAGCCACATTCGCTAAGGCTGGTACTGCACCGGTGGCACCGACCCGCACGGCTGGATATAGGAAGCTAGCCGATCCAGCTAGAACGGCGAAGTCAGCGGACGTTTGCCTGATGGTATCGGCCAGTTTGACTATGTTTGAGTTGCTTTCCTTCATGCCGACAATATTGGGATGCTCGGAGAGGGCTGCCAGCGTATCGACGTCGACGTCTACACCTGTGTACATGGTGACGTTGTAAATCAGTACAGGTATGGGTGAGGCCTCGGCTACAGAGAGATAGTGAGTTTTAAAGACAGCGGAGGTCATCTGGCCTTTGTAATAGCAAGGGGTCACCACTATGGCCATGTCGGCGCCTATGCTGGCTGCCTGGCGGGTCAGGTCGATGGTCTGTTTAGTACTTTCAGCTCCGGTGCCAGCAATCATGAGTTTGCTGCTGGGTATGGCCTTTCGGGCTGCTTCGAGTACCTGCAGCTTTTCCCGTTGGGACAAAAGAACATATTCTCCGTTGGAACCGAGGACAACGAAGCCGGAGAGGTCCTTAGTGGCCAGGCGGGATAAGTTCTCCTCGAATTTGTCCAGGGCGAGTTCCCCGTCTTCCTGGAAGGAAGTGGGTACTGGCGGAAACACTCCCCTCAACCTTTCGGTGGCCATAGTCCGCTATCTCCTGTTTTCTAGTATGGCTGCAAGTTTCGTCAACCGCTGTTCCTGGTCCCTCCGGGCTTGCACAGCTTCCGCCAGGGTAACCTGACGGAAGCGAAGCTTGTCCCCGGGTAGCTTCTGCGCCAGCTGTGGCAGATCGGCGCTGATAACTACGGCGATAACTGGGTAGCCGCCGGTGGTTTGGCGATCCACCATTAGAACGATAGGCTGTCCTCCTGCTGGCACTTGAATACAGCCTGTAGCCAGACCCCCAGAGATTATATCCGAAGGGCCTCTGTGTTCGAGGTTGGGTCCTTGGAGCCGGTAGCCTATCCGATCGGCCTGTTGAGTGACCTCGAACTCGCTGCAAGTTAAGCGTTTCCAGGCCTCCCTGTCGAAGAGGTCGGCCTGAGGCCCCGCTAGAATCCGAAGAGGATCGTTGTGATAGGGTTTCAGGGTCTCAGGGCACTGTTTGCCTGCCTCGGAAGGATCGATGCGGCTTGGCATCACCTTTATGGCGTCCCCTGGTTTGAGGGCGCGGCCTTCTAGACCTCCGAAGCCTCCTGGCAGATAGGTCGAACGTGACCCCATAACCACCGGCACGTCTATGCCCCCTCGGAGGGCCAAGTAGCAGCGGGCGCCATGGCGGCGTCTTCGGAACCTGAGGGTCTGACCTTCCCTCAGGAACAGGGTTGTCCAGGTGGGCACGGGCATGCTGTCTAGATAGATGTCCCACTCTGCTCCAGTTACTGCTGCAAGCCAGCTGCGGGTGACCAGCAGCTCTGGACCGGCAAGAGTAATTTCTAGGGCGGCGCTCCCTTCGGGGTTGCCCACTAAAAGGTTGGCAGCTCGAAGGGCAAAGGCATCCATAGCTCCCGACGGGGGTACGCCGTATTTTTGGTAGCCGTATCGGCCCAGGTCCTGTACCGTGCAAGGAAAATCGGCTTTCAAGACTCGAAGCACTTCCACAGCGGCTTCCTAAGACAGTGGAACGAAACGAACTAGATCGCCCGGCTTGAGGAGGGCAGGCGGATTCCTCTCAGGATCGAACAGACTAATCTCTGTTCTGCCGATGATGCGCCACCCACTGGGAAGGGATGCAGGAAAAACGACCGTCTGGCGCATGGCTACGGAGACCGAGCCCTTGGGAACCTTCTGCCGCGGCACGGGCAGACGTGGGATGGCGAAGTTTCTGGGAAGCAGACCTAGATATGGAAAGCCTGGCGCGAAACCCAGCATGTACACACGGTGCAGGGTGGCCGAATGGATCCTGACCACTTCAGAGGGTGTTAGCTTCGCCAAAGCTGCGACCTCTTCCAGATCGGGGCCATGGTCGCCGCCATACCGTACGGGTATTTCGTGGAGGGTGGCTAGGGGAGGGGGCTCCGACTGGGTGCGGGTTGCTATCTCTGGCAGGGTTGACAAGAGGGCCTCCACGTCGCACCGTAGTGGGTCGACGTGTATGGTCACTGATCTGATGCCTGGGACCACATCCAAGACGCCTGTGAGGGCGGCGTCTTCTACATGGCGCGCAAAGGTGTGGCAGAGGAGATTGGTGCGGGGAGAGATCTCGTTGCCGAACTCCACTACAAGAGCAGTGTCACCCAGAAGCCGGAATCTGGGGGTTCGGTACATGTCACCGCAAGAAGTTGGCCAGAGCTACTACGGCTATTCCTGACGCCTCGAGCCTTTGCCTCACCCGCCTGGCTATTTCTGGGGCCGTCGGCGTATCGCCGTGGATACAGATGCTGTCCGCCTCGACCCTCACGGTATCACCAGTATGGGCCTTTACCACTCCCTTGGTGACTATGGAGAGGGCCTGGTGGGCTGCCTCGTCGGGATCCGTTATAACCGAACCAGTTACTCGCCTAGACTGCAGTGTGCCATCGGGATTGTAGCGTCTGTCGGCGAAGGCTTCCCTGGCCACCTTCAGGCCCAGGCTGACGCCGGCTTCGATGAGCTTGGACCCGGCCAGACCCATTAGGATGAGGTCTGGGTCGAAGCGCTTCACGGCCCTGGCGATGGCCATGGCCAGCTGAAGATCCTCAGCTGCCATGTTATAAAGAGCGCCATGGGCTTTCACGTGTTGGAGGGGCAGCTTGTAGGAGCGGGCGAAGCCATGGAGGGCCGATATCTGATAGAGAATGTAGGCCTCTGCTTCTTGGGGCGAAAGTTGCATGGGACGGCGCCCAAAGCCCATGAGGTCTGGGAAACCAGGGTGAGCGCCGACGGCTACCCCGTAGCGGAGGGCCAACTGCACGGTGCGGTCCATCACCAGGGGGTCCCCAGCGTGGTAGCCGCAGGCCACGTTGGCCGATGTGATGTGAGGCATAAGGGCTTCGTCGTTGCCCATGGGCCATGGGCCGAAACTTTCGCCCATATCGCAGTTGATGTCCACCGTAGTTTGCATCCGTCACAAGCCCAGGTATGCCTTCCGCACCAGGTCGGTTTCCAGGAGTTGGGCGCCGGTGCCTTCCAGAACTATCTCCCCAGTCTGGAGCACGTATCCCCGGTGAGCCAGCTCCAGAGCCTCCCGCACGTTCTGTTCAACCAGCAAGATGGTAGTGCCCCTTCGGTTCAGCTCGGCCAAGACCTCGAAGATCTCGCTGACAAGCTTGGGAGCAATGCCTAGGGAGGGCTCATCGAGCATTATGAGCTTGGGTGACAACATGAGGCCCCTGGCGATGGCCAGCATCTGCTGCTCTCCACCCGAGAGGGTACCTGCCCGCTGGCTCATGCGCTCTCGCAGCCTAGGGAACACTTCGAACACCAACTGCAAGTTCTTCTCGAAGCGCTCGCCGTTGGGATGTATGTAGGCGCCCAGCTTGAGGTTCTCTAGTACTGTCAGTTTCTGAAAGAGGCGTCTCCCTTCGGGCACATGGGCGATGCCCATGCGGGTTACGGCGTGGGCCGGCATGCGATGTATGGGATGACCATCGAACTCGATAGCGCCGGAGGTCGCCCGCACCAATCCCGATATGGCCTTAAGGGTAGTGGATTTTCCGGCGCCATTGGAACCCACTATGGCAACGACCTCTCCGTCGTTCACATGGAATGAGATGCCGTGAAGGGCCAGCAAGCCATCGTATTCTACCCTTAGGTCACGCACCTGCAGCACGGTACTTTTCCCCCAGGTAAGCCTTGATCACTTGTTCGTTTTTAACGATCTCTTCGGGTTTTCCCTCGGCTATCTTCTTGCCGTAGTCGAGTACGAAGACCCACTGGGATATGGGCATTATGACTTCCATTACATGTTCTACCAGGAGGAGCGTAATACCTGAGGCGTTGATCTTGAGCAACAGATTGACTGCTTCCTGTCGTTCCGTGGGGTTGAGACCGGCCATAGCCTCGTCCAGCATGAGGAGGCGCGGCCTTGTAGCCAAAGCTCGGGCCACTTCCAGCCGCTTGCGGTCGGCCGTAGTCAATGCCGACCCTGGGTAGTCTTTCTTAGGATATAGTCCTGTGAATTCCAGCACTTCTTCGGCCGTCTGCCATGCTTTGCCTGCGTTATTGGTATGTAGGAGGGCTCCCACCATTACATTCTCGAGGACAGTCATGTCCCTAAAGGTGCGCACTATTTGGAAGGTTCGCACCAAGCCCAACCGCGCGATGCGGTGAGGAGGCCAGCCTGTGATGTCGTGACCGTCGAAGAGTATTTGACCAGAGGTGGGCTTGTACACCCCGGAGATACAGTTGAAAAGTGTGGTCTTACCAGCGCCGTTGGGACCTATCAACGACACGATCTGTCCCTCGCCAACGGTGAGACTTACGTTGTCGTTGGCGACCAATCCCCCGAACCTCATGGTTACCGAGCGTAGTTCGAGGAGCGACATCAGCGTTTCGTGAGCCTCCTTCTAGCTTTCTTCAGAAGGTCCGCTAGGCCGCCCGGCTGGAAAATGGATATGAGCACTATAAGGGCACCATATATGGCCAGGTCAAGCCCGGTGCCCCGGCCACCCAGGTATGATCGCGTGAGCTCAGCTATAGGCATGAGGACGGCTGCCCCTAATAGGGGCCCCCAGAAGGTGCCCACTCCTCCCAATATGGCCACTACGGCTATCAACACCGATATAGATAGACTGAGCACGCTTTCTGGGTCCACTATCAGCACATACTGGGCATAGAAGGTGCCCGCAACGGCTGTGAGGAAGGAGCTGAAGGCTATGGCGATGAGTTTGTAACGCGTTATATCCACGCCCAAGCTCAGGGCTGCTTGGGGATCGTTCTTTATGGCCCGGAAATAGAAACCTAGCTTGGAGTTGCCGATAGCGAAGGATATCAGAAAGGTCACAGCCATCAGGGCGAGAGCAATGTAGTAATAGGGCAGTTTGGAGACCCCGAACTGGAAATTGACGATGGAAGGGGGCAGGTTGGGTATCCAGAAGCCAACGGCGCCTCCCAGGGCCTGGTTGTTGGTGAATATGGCGCGGACGATCTCGCCAATGGCTATGGTGGCAATGGCGAAGTAGTGGCCAGCCAGCCTGAAGCTCGGTATGCCAATGACCAGGCTCACCAAAACGGCGATGATGCCTCCGACCAGCATGCCTATCCACGGACTTATGCCCGACTTTAAGACCATCATGGCCGACGTGTAGGCACCTATTCCGAAGAAGACGGCGTGGCCCAGGGAAACCTGACCGGCGTAGCCCCCCAGGATGTTCCATGCCTGGGCCAGCAAGGCGTACAAGGCGATGAGGATGAGGATATGGTGGTAGGTAGGGTTGTCGCTTACAAGGGGCAACAAAGCCATGATGGCCACCACGAGGGCACCCCATCGGAGGTTCCCTACCTCCTCCAGTAGGAACCAGCCAAGGGCCTTGGGCCTGCGTAAGCGCCTTTTTTCTTCTTCAGCCGCTGCAACCTTCATGCTATCACCTGCCGAAGAGGCCCTGGGGTCTGACGAATACCACGGCCAAGTAGATGGCGAAAAGGGCCGCGAACTTGTATTCGGGGCTTAGAAATCCCACAACGGCCTCTACCAAGCCGATGATAATGCCGCCCAGGAAGGCGCCCTCGATGGATCCGAACCCTCCCAGGGCCACTATGACGTAGGCCAAGAGGGCGAAGACAAACCCCACCTGGGGGAATATATAGTAGAAGTTGGCCAGAAGGGCACCGGCTACGCCAACACAGGCGGCCCCTATGCCCCATCCGAGAGTGTACATGCTGTGGCTATCGATGCCCATGAGGGCTGCTGCCTCCCTGTCCTCTGCCGTTGCCTGCAAGGCCAGACCCAGCTGGGTGCGGCGTATCAGCCAGTAGAGGAAGCCGAAGGCTGCTACAGCTCCAAGGGCAGCTACAACCTTTGGCGCGCCTACCGATAGGCCCAGGAAAGAGATCTCACCAGCCACAAGCGGCTTATCCACAAACCTGTAGTCGGGTTTAAAGAAGAACTGGGCCATACTCTGCAGGAATATAGAGAGGCCGAAGGTGGCGAAGATCTGCACCAGCGGCGGCGCGCTCAGAATTCGGCGGACGATGCCCCTGTAGGTGCCTACACCTACCATGAAGAGGAGCAGTAGGCACATGGGCAACGACATGAGGGGGTCTACGCGAAAGAGAGCATAGGCCCAGAAGGCCGTATACATGCTCCACATTAGGAACTCGCCGTGAGCGAAGTTCACTATGTCCATGAGGCCGAAGATGAGGCTGAGCCCCACCGCCACGAGGGCGTACACCAACCCCATGAGGAGGCCGCTGACCAATATTTGAGGGAGGTTCTGCCAGAGTGCTTCCATAGGGCCGAGGGAGGTGGGGTGGCGCTAGGGCAGCCACCCCACCCATTTCCCAGTTATTTCCTTTCGCTCCACTTAGGAATTGGATAGATAATGTCGGCCACGGCCACGTCAAAGGGCCAAACCAGCCGCAGTTTGCCGTCCTGGTACTGGTTGATTATGGCCTGTCCGTAGATGTTCAAGCCAGTTTCGTCGAACTTGACGCCCTTCCAGGGGAGTATGAGCTTGTCGGGAGGAATGTTGGTTTCAGCCAAAGCCTTCCGAATGGCCTCGGGATCAGTAGATTTAGCCCTGTTGATGGCGTCCACCAGCACCATGATGCCGACGAACTCGCGCCCCGTGTTAGCGGTGAGGTCCTTGCCCGATCGCTGCTTGTACAGATCGTTGATCTGCTTCACCAAAGGATTCTTCGCGGCCAAGTCGAGGGAGAAGACGTCGCGGCTCATGATGCCGTCGGCATCTTTCCCAACCGCCTTCTGGAAGTCGGGCTCTACGTAGCCGGCGTCCTGGGCTATAACCATCTTCGGATTGTAGTCGAGCTCTTTAGCCGTCTTGAGGAAGAGTATGGCGTCGGAGGTGTAGCCGGTGGGAAGTAGGACGTCGGCATTGGCGGCCTTCAACTTCTGCACTTCGGCTGTGAAGGAAGTGGCATTGGGATTGTAGGAGATTACCTCCACGACCTTCTTGCCCCGTTCTTGAGCTAGGGCCTGCTGCGCCTTAGCGCTGTCGGAGCCGAAGAGCGTGTTCTCGTGGAAGATGGCTATGGTCTCCAACTTGACGCCCTTCTTCTTCTCGAAGTCGGCCATCATATCGAACATGGCCTTCGAGAAGAGCTCGTCGTGAGGGGTTGTTCTGAAGAGCCATTTGTAGCCCAGTCGATTGAGGGTGGGCGAAGAGGACTCGGGGATCATGAAGGGTATGCCGTACTTCTCAGTGACCTTGGCGATGGCCGCCGAGACAGAGCTCTGATACGAGCCGAAGATGGCCGCGACCTTTTCCTGGGTTATGAGGCGTTCGGCTTCGGCCGCACCCTTTTCGGGCGAGCCCTGATGATCGGCGAATACCGGCACCACCTTAGCTCCGCCGAGGCCTGGCAGACCTCCAGCCCCAGCCAGGGGCACGTTGAGGTCCTTGTACTGGGTGGTGTTAACTATGTCCATGTAGAGCTCTACTACTGTCTTGGCATCGGTGCCGACCTGTGCCGTAGGCCCCGTCATGGGATATATGACGCCTATCTTGACCTCTTTGACAGCAGGAGCTGTGGTGGGGCTAGCGGCCGCCGTACCAGCCGGAGCCGTAGCCGCGGGAGGAGCCGATGTGGGGGTGGGCGTAGCCGGCTGCACGCATCCTACAAGAACAGCCAGGGCAGCCGCGAAGAGGGTTAAAGAAAACAACTTTCGCCGTGTTCTTTCCATAACTTGCCTCCTAAGTCTGCTTTGGTCAAAGCGTCTCGTCGCGGTCCTGTGACTCGTTCAGTACTGGGGACTTTAAACCATTGTAGCATTTGTGTCAACATCTAGAAGAGTGCGTGGCTTAGGAGGATGATGTCGCCTCAGTCAAAAGTTTCGGGTGCATCCATGAAGTTTTGGCTTTGTGCGATATTCCTGGTGGCCCTTGCGTGGCGGCTGGCCTTCCTGAAGGGAGGTCTTGCTTTTGTGGACGTAGACCTCTTCGGCGATGAAGGCAACTACTTTGCGTTGGCGAAGGGGTTGTTGGAGATGGGCACTTTCGTGGACCGTTGGCCATGGACGCGACCTCCTCTGTATCCGGCCTTTTTGGCTGTCATGTTGTCCTTCAGTGGATACGATCTTGGCCCGGTGTTCGTGGCCCAGGCTCTGATGGGGGCGGTTTCCTCGGTTCTGGTGGCATTGCTGGCTGCCAACGAGTGGGGCCCCCGGGCAGGGACGGTGGCGGGGATGCTGGCGGCCCTGGATCCCACGGCCCCTCTTCAAAGTCAGTATCTCTTCTCGGAAGGTCCGTCGGCCCCTTTCGGGCTGGCCGGCGTCTTGTTGCTCCTTAAGGCGCTGAAGACGGGCAAGACCCCGTGGTTCCTGCTGTCGGGCATGGTCCTGGCCTTAGGTTGTTTGGTGCGTGTGACCTTGTTGCCCATGGCCCTGGCCTTTGTCCTGTGGTTGGTGCTGCGGCAGATACGCCGTGCTCAGCTGCCCCACTGGGGGGCGGCTCTGTTGTTGGGGTTGGTCCTGGTATTGCTGCCTTGGACGCTACGTAACTGGAGAGAGTATCAACTACCTGTTCTGGTGGACACCACCCTAGGTGTGAACCTTTACCAGTACAACAGCGACCTCTCTAGGCGGGAGGTCTACAACGATCTCCTGAAGATACCCAATCCGGCCGAGAGACAGGTCTACGGTATCAGGAAGGCCGTGGAATGGATTGTGAGCCATCCCGGGGAGTTTGCCCTGAGGGCTATAGGTAGGCTGCGTTCCAGCTGGACGGCTGACAGGTACGCCGAGTGGTACATCTCCTTGAGGACGAAGTTTCCGGAGGCACCTTCGTGGGTGGGTGCCATCTATGCAGCTGGGGGAACGGTGTGGTATCTAACCATCGTGGTCCTTACGGCCCTTGGGATAGGACTGGCGAAGGGGTCACCTTATCGTACTCTAGTTCTGCTGATGGTGGGCGCCTATCTGGGCATCACCCTTTTCATCGAAAGTGCCTTTCGCTACAAGCTCGGCATGGTGCCCTACCTGTTTCCCATGGCCGCGGTAACTGCAACTAAGTTTCGGTGGCGGCGGGACCTGGCGGCCCATGGCGCTCCTGCCCTTCTGGTGGTTTGGTTGTCTCTGCCCCTGGTATGGCCCGCGTTGCCCAGAGACCTCTATGCCCACTGGATCTACTTTCTGGGGAGAGCAAGAGAGCTTACAGGCCAGTGGGCCGAAGCAGAGCTCCTGTACCGGCAAGCCAGCGCCATCGAAGAGCAGCCAGATTTCTATATAGGCCTTGCACGAAGCCTCGCTGCCCAGGGGGATACGTCTGGCGGTGAAACGACGCTTTTGGAGGCGCACAACGAGTGGGAAGAGGACCCCAGGCCCGTGGCCTGGCTAACCCATCTGGCGAGAATGCGAGGCGTGCCGTCCCCGAAGGCGGGGCTTGCCTACCCATCGGCCATGGCTGCCCTTCGCTGGTCTTGGTCTCACCTGCCGCTGGAGCCGAGAAGCGTGCTAAATGTAGGGGAAGACGACCTGGGCTACATTTCGGGGGTGTACGCCCCCGAAGCAGACGAAGAGCTCCACCGTTGGACTTCCGATAGGGCGAAGATCCGCCTGTGGGCACCGGCCAGGAGCTTTGCTGTGAGGATAAGGTGCACTTCTGGCCCCTTCGAGCCAACTGCCTTTAGGGTGCTGGTCTCGGGGGCACCCGTGGCGGTACTTCGGGCACCGCAGAGGGAGTGGGCCGACGTGACGGCCATTGTCTCCGGGGGCTTCGCGGCGGGAAGCTTGGTGGAAATCGAACTCGTGCCGGAGAAGGTCCACCAGCTAGGGAACGACGGTCGGCGACTGGGGATCGTGATATCACGGGTCGAGCTGTTAGCAGGGCCGTGACAGATTGTCTCCCGCGCACTGCCCAACGACGAGGGTCTTTAGGGGCCTTGTTGGAGTCCCTGTTGAGGCCTGCTGGATCGGTGCCGTCCTAGGCCCTGGGTGGTGAGGCTAACATATGGAATAACATGTTACTTTATAGCAAAGCGTAGGTTCTTAAATGATACAATGGGTGCCACACAGGCCACTACCGCTGTACGCCTGCAGCCAAATCGTCGGGGGGCACGGCCATGAAGCGACGGAGTTCGGAGGACGGGCTCGGCGACTTCCGGCACAAGGAGGCTAGGCGCGGGAACAACCCGCCCGCGGGTATCGCACCCGCTTACGAGGTGGACGAGTGGCGCACCACTGCGTACGCCTACGATCCCTTTCTAGATCCACAGCTCGTCTGGGCCGGCAAGGCCGAACACACCTCCTTCGAGTTGGATGTGGTGTCACTCCATATCCACGAGCGCATCTCCACCAAGGCGATCCTCCGGGCCGTCTGTCGCCCCGAACCCATTCAAGGCGACCTCTTCGGCGAGACGCCTCTTTCCGCCGACCAGCAAGTGGAGTTCTATCAGCACGAAGTCGGCTGGACGAATCGCTTGATCTTGGGTGATTCGCTCCTGGTGATGAACTCGCTCCTGGTCAAAGAAGGCATGGCGGGCAAGGTGCAGATGATTTACATTGACCCGCCCTACGGCATCAAGTATGCCAGCAACTTTCAGCCGCGCCTTGACCGCCGGGATGTCAAGGACAAGGACGAAGACCTGACCCACGAACCCGAGCAGATCAAAGCCTACCGCGACACCTGGAAACTGGGCATCCATTCCTACCTCACCTACCTGCTCGCCCGCGAACTGCTCACGGAGAGCGGCTCCATATTCGTCCAGATCAACGACGAGAACCTGCACCTGGTGCGGAGCCTGCTGGATGAGGTCTTCGGGCGGGAGAACTTTGTGGCGGTCATCGGTTTCGTAAAGACGAGCGGGAAGGGCGGGGCGCTGCTGGATGTGGTCAACGACTTTTTGCTCTGGTATGCCAAGGACAAGGCCCAGGTCAAATACCGCCAACTCTACTTGCAGAAGGAGTTGGGCGAAGAGGGCACGAAAGGCTACCAGCACGTGGAACTACCCGATGGCACGCGACGGCGCCTGTCCAGCGCCGAGTTGGAGTCGCCATGGCCCAGGCCCGCGGGAGTAAGTGTGTTCATGGCGGATAACATGACGTCGCAGGAGGCGGGCGCCACGACTTTTGATTATGAGTTTGAGGGGCGGAAGTTTCACCCTGGCAAGAACAGCCATTGGAAAACGAGCCGAGAGGGCATGGATCTCTTGCGGCATGCGGAGCGGCTCTTTGTGGTGGGCAATTCGTTCAGGTATGTTCGCTTTCTGGAGGAGATTCCCATGCGACCACTGACCAACCTCTGGACGGATACAGTGATTGCGGGGGCTCGGGCCGGTGAGAAACTCTACGCTGTCCAGACCAACACCAAAGTCGTGGAGCGTTGCATTCTGATGACCACCGACCCGGGCGATTTGGTGTTCGACCCGACGTGTGTGCGCAAAGGGACGCGGGTGTTGGTCCCCCTGAGTCCCCCCGTCGACAGGGGGAATTTCGACGCACCCTCCCCGTCGACGGGGAGGGCCGTGGTGGGGTCTCCTCCGTCGACTGGGAGGGCTGGGGTGGGGCATTCCTCCCTGATGTTGGGGAGGGTCGGGGTGGGGCTGATCCCCATTGAAGCCATTATGCCAGGTGACTTCGTCTCGGGGCACGATGGCAAGCCCCATAGAGTCCTGCGCACCATCCGCAAGTCCTACCGGGGCACCATGATCGGCATCCAGCATCGTGGTTCAACGCAGACACTTTGGGTGACAGCAGACCACTACATTCTCTGCCAGAGACGAACCCAATCCTATGGTGCTGAACGGACGTGGCGACACATACCCAAAGGGCATTTTGAGCAAGCACGGCGGTTGCGTCGCGCAATGACCCCGGCTGAACGGCAGCTATGGGGCGCCCTGCGTGGAGAGCAGCTAGGCATAAAATTCCGCAGACAACATCCCATTGGCCCCTACATCGCCGACTTCTACTCCTGGGAAGCTGGTCTGGTTATCGAGCTGGATGGGAGCAGCCATGGCACGCCTGAGGCCCAAGACTATGACCGTGAACGGGATAACTACCTTTTAAACCTGGCAAATACAACCGCATTGCCGTGAAGGTGATCGATTTTCGAGGGAACGAAGTGGTGCGTGTGGTTAGTCTAGACGTGGGAGGGACGCGGTGTGGCGCTTGAGCAGCTCAAAGTGCGAGAGCTTGTGAAGCAAGCCGTCAGCAAGAATGTGGATATTCCGGAATTCCAGAGAGAATTCGTCTGGGACCCCGAGCAAGTAAAGCTGCTGTGTGAGTCGCTTTACAGGGACTATCCAATAGGGTCCATCCTGCTCTGGGACTCTTCGGAATATCAGGAGGCCAAGACAGCGCAGGGTACACAGGCCTCCTTCTGGATCGTGGATGGCCAACAGCGGACCACGGCACTATGTCTGCTGTTGGGAATGAAGCCCTTTTGGTGGCCGGATGCGCAGGACTGGAACAAGGCGCTCGAACGCTATGACGTAATGGTGAATCTCCTGCCCGATCAGAGTGATGATCGTCTGGAGTTCGCCTTGCCTAACCCCATCCGCCGGCGCGATCCCCGCTGGATCAGTGTCCGTAGTGTTCTGATGAAGGAAAAGGTCGAGGAATTGACGCCTCTGGCTCAAGAGATCGTGAAGCGAGCCAGCCATGAACCGGATCAGAGGATGGAACTGTTTGGCCCTGTGCACGCGCGGCTCCAACGTCTCTGGCAAATTCGGGAGCGGGATATTCCTATCATAAAAATCGCGCACGAAGCTGAGGACGTTGCTGAGATTTTCGCCCGTTTGAACCAGGCAGGCACTCGTGTAAAGGAAGCCGATATTGTGCTGGCTTTGGCCGCAGTGCGCAACCCTGGCTGGGTACGGAAAGAATACCTGCCGTTCCGGGGTGACTTGGAGGACGGGGGATGGGACCTGGACGCCGGTATCTTCATCCGCACGATGACAGGCATAGGCAAGGGGCGTGCCAGGCTTATTGAAGTGCCGAAGGACTTTTGGAACCCCAAGAATCTGCATGACGTTTGGAGCTGGGCAAAAGAGAGCATCATCGGAGTCTTGAAGCGGCTGGCCGGAGTGGGCATTATGTCTGCCGATCTTCTCCCTTCGACAAACAGCCTGATTCCACTTTTTGTTCTGCATTATTACTGGGCTGGTAGGCCTCGCTATGACTTTAACAAAGCTCTGAACTGGTTTCTTTTGGCTAACCGGGATGGGCGTTACAGCGGTTCAGCAATCACCAGCCTCAACGAAGATGTACGGGCTATCGCAGAGGCGAAAGACTTTAACGAGGCTTTGGAGAACCTCTATCACCGTCTTCGGGTGAATGAAAAAAATCGACCCAGCAGAATTCCTGAACCGTTACGACCGTGCTGGGAACCGTTTTCTGCTGCTTATGCTTTATCTGGTGCTCTTTCGTAGGGAGGCCCGCGACTGGGTAAATGGAACCCTCATCGGCTACGATAAGACTGGAGCAAAAATCACGGGATTTGATCCTCAATGGCACCACATCTACCCGAGAAGTCTCCTTAAGAACCGGGATATCAAGGATGATGACATCCATGCCATAGCGAACATAACTGTACTGAACGAGCGTACGAACGTCAACAAGCTTGGTGGCAAGGCTCCATGGCACTACATCGAGGAATTCCGCATCCAAAGTGAGGCGCTGCGACGTCATCTGGTCCCTGACGAATTTGCTGAAGCTACGAGCCAAGAGATTTGGGATGTGAAACGTTATGGGGAGTTCTTACTTCAGCGGGCACAGCTGTTGGCGATAGAGGCGAATAGGTTCTTGGACGAGCTGAGAGGTTCATAAGCGTGTCCCTCATCGTTGACAACCCGATCGTTAATTCGCCCTTTGGAGAGCCGACGCGCTACTGGGCTTATGAAGAAGGACAGCCTGTCCTTAGGGAGGGGCGCAGGTCTGCAGGCTACTACCTGAAAGCTCGAACGCGCGGATCCCAAGAGGCGCTTTTGGAAGAGCAGTTTGTGCCTCTGGAAACAGTCAACACCATTCGGCAACGAGTCAGGGATTGGCGCCAGCGCAATTATCCTGGCGTCACGCCCGTCACGCGGCAAGTTCTGAACCACTGGAACGGTCCGGAGCGGGAGCGCAAACTGTTTTTCTGCCAGCGGGAAGCCGCTGAGACCCTTATCTGGCTCATAGAGGCATCTCCTGCCGAAAGGCAGGGCATCGTCCTCCCCACTGATCCTGCCTCATCGCAGGCGGGGAGGGCTGGGGAGGGGCTAACCCGTTATGCCTGCAAGATGGCCACCGGTAGCGGCAAGACGGTTGTGATGGGTATGATCGTTGCCTGGCAGGTCCTGAACAAGCTTGCTAACCCGCAGGACAAGCGCTTTTCCGATGCGGTGCTCATTGTCTGTCCAAACCTGACCATTAAAGAACGCCTGCAAGTGCTTCTGCCCTGGAAGCCCGGCAACTACTACGACAAATTCGACCTCCTTCCCCGCGGGATGATGGAGCGGCTGCAACAGGGCAGGTTCCAGATCACTAACTGGCATGTCTTCCAGCCCAAAGACGATAGCCGCTCGCGCAGCGTGGTGCAGCGGGGCGTGGAAAGCACCGCCGCCTTCTGCCGCCGCGCGCTGAAGGATTTGGGCAGCAAGCAGAACGTCCTGGTCATCAACGATGAAGCCCACCATGCCTACCGCCCCGCCCCCCTGCCAGAGGAGGTGCGGGCCCGGCTTTCGCCCGAGCAAATCGAGGAGCGCGAGGAGGCGACGGTTTGGATGGGCGGCCTCGACAAGATCCACGCAGTACGCGGCATCAACTTCTGTGTCAATTTTTCGGCAACCCCCTTTTTCATCAAAGGCAGCGGCTATGACGAGGGTGCGCCCTTTCCTTGGATTGTCTCCGATTTTGGGCTGGTGGACGCCATAGAGTCGGGCATCGTGAAGATCCCCCGCGTCCCGGTAGACGACAACACGGGGGCACTCATTCCCAAATATTTTCGCCTGTGGGAGAACATCAACCGGCAACTGTCTGCCTCCGAACGCCAGACTATCCGCCGACGTGCAAAACCCGAGTCAGTACTGCGCGAGGCAGAAGGAGCTTTAGCCACACCTGCGTCGGAGTGGAAGAAGGCTTTCGATGCCTTTGAGCAGGCAGGCTCTCCCATACCTCCTGTCTTGATAGTCGTCTGCGACAACACTGACCTTTCCAAGCTCGTGTACGAATACATCGCCAAAGGGAACGTACTGCCGGAACTCGAGAACCGTGAGGGCCAGGCTGAGATTACTTTTCGTATTGACACGCGACTTCTGGCAGAGGCCGAAAGCGCTATAGAGGGCGAGACGAAACAGCAGGCAGCAGAACGCCTTCGCAAGATAGTTGATACGGTTGGCAAAACTGAATGGGAAGGCGACGAAGAACCCCCGGGTAAGGGAATCCGCTGCGTGGTATCGGTGGGAATGCTGACGGAAGGATGGGATGCGCAAAACGTCACGCAGATCCTGGGTTTGCGTGCCTTTACCTCGCAACTCTTGTGAGAGCAGGTGGTAGGGCGCGGGCTGAGACGCCTCAACTACGATGACCTCTCCGAGCCCGAATACGTTGACGTTTACGGTGTGCCCTTTGAAGTGATTCCTGTCAGGAAGAAACCTATTAGCCGCACCGAGCTACAGAAGGTATCCACTCTGGTCCGGGCGCTCCCCGAGCGAAAGCATCTGGAGATCACATTCCCTCGCGTGGAAGGGTACGTCTTCGACGTGCACCAGCGGCTTAGAGTGAACTGGAGTGATGTGCCCTATCTCGTCATTGACCCGTCCACTGAACCCACAGAGGTTGTAGCCAAACCTGCCGTGGGGTACCGCATTGGCCGTCCCGACCGAGTCGGTCCAGGTGAGGAGGTGTTGCAGGATCGCAACCCCTTCCATCGGGGGAAACGGCTTCAGGCAAGTGTCTATGAGATTGCCGCTGAGTTGACCGGGCGGTTAAAAGATAAGCGCGAGGACTGGAGTGCGAGGCACATACTGTTCCCGCAGGTACTGGGCATTGTCTGGCAGTACCTCGAGCAGCGGGTTTTTACACGGGACGATACGCCGCTGGAAGAAATCGCCCTGCTCAACTATAAGCAGCGCATCATCGAGCGTTTGACTGAAGCTATCGAGCCCGACATCGAGGCTGGAGAGCCGCCTATACTGCCGGTCATTGAGCGGTTTCGGCCCATTGGCTCCACCGCTGAAGTGCTCTTCCGCACCCTGCGGCCCACCGTGGGTACGACGAAAAGCCACATCAGCCACGTAGTACTCGATGCTCCCATCTGGGAACATTCCATCGCCTACTGGCTGGAACGTCTCCCCCAAGTTGTGGCCTACGCGAGGAACGATCATCTGGACTTCACCATTCCCTACGAATGGCAGGGTGTGAGGCATGAATATCGGCCTGACTATCTCATCCGCCTTAGGGCTCGCGATGGAGGCGAAATCAAGCTAATCCTAGAAATAAAAGGTTTCGAGCGCGAGCTGGATCGGCAGAAGGAGGTTGCCGCGAGGCGCTGGGTAAGGGCTGTGAACCACCATGGTGAGCTCGGCCGGTGGGCATTTCTGGTCTGCCGTGACCCGCTGCAGCTGCCTCGCATGCTGGAAAGCCTGTGATATTTATCCGCTGATCTACTGGCTGCCCTAGGAGGTTGTCCTCGGGCGCAGGCCGCGTACAGCCCAAGCCCGTGCCACCAACGGAATCGAGCCATCGATAGCGAAAGGCAGGCTAGCCCGAATCCTCTCTCGCAATTGCCTGCGGCTTTCTTCGGTCAGGGACATAGTGTAACTGGGTGCGGGGCCTTGCCCCCCAAGGAAGGGCAACCAGTAATCGTCGAAATCTCGAAAGTCGGTAGATACCTCTATGGCTCGCACCTCGATGCTTTGCAGGCCGGCACTTCGGAAGAGCTCTGTCAGTGCCTCAGGTTGGCATAAGGGGAAGCATCGACCCTCATCTAAATGGAAAGCGCTGGGATCCAGGGCCGTGGCCGCATTCCAGAAATGTCGTAGGAACTGCATCTTTCGCGCGTAGTCCCACACATAGGCGGCGACGGCTCCGCCAGGCTTGGCTACCCGTGCCATTTCACGGACGGCTCGCTGGGGCTGGGGAAGAAAATTAAGCACTAGCCCTGACACCACTGCATCGTAGTGGCCGTCTGGCTCTCCAGCGAGGGCTTGGGCGTCAGCGACGTCGAAAAGCGCCCTCCGGTCAAGTATGCTCTTCCTTGCGTAGAGCACGTAATCTTCGGATCGATCGATGCCCTTGACTAGGGTGGGGGCGTTTAGCTCGAGGATGCTACGGGTGAGAGCTCCCGTTCCACTGCCTAAGTCGAGCCAGCAGCATCCCGGGGCTACGTCCAACCAACTCAAGAATTCGCGAGCTACGAGAGAGCTCCAGCGGCCCATGTAGCGCTCGTAGACCTCTCCGCTGTTCCATGGGTTTTGGGAACCCCCAGGGCCGCCGTTGTTCAAGCGCGTCTCCTAGTTTCAATAGACGCCACGGGCAATACTTTGGTTAGTAGGGATTGTAACTCTCCTGCCTGAGCCGGTCAATAGCTCACGTAGTATGACCGGAAGACCCGACATCGCGCCAAGAGCAGCCCTGACAAGCTGGAGATGGAAACGCGTGCAGTCTGCGGGGACCTGTGTTCCCGGAAGCGGTTGGTTTTACAACTGGCAGTACCATGGCGCCTTGCGGGGGAGGGCTGCAGGTAGCTTTTTAAACGGGCACAATCCTTCGGGGAGGGCCCGAGCGGGCCCGTGGATCAGCTGCGCGCCTCAGCAGATCGGGGTTCAGCGACGACGCGATAGTGCCTGAGATCAGTGATAATCCAGTCTACGATGACTCCAATAAGCGATGCGACTAGGGCGACAATTACGTGGATGCCTCCCAAGGCAGGCCCGAAGGGGAAAAGGGACTCAGCTATGGCCGAAGCTAGGAACGGATAAGCAGCGACCCGCCACGCAGTGTCGGGCATCTTGCCAGGGAGGAGGCTGTACCAGAGAACTCCCATAGCGTAGCTGAAAGCCACTAGGAAGAGCAGGGTCCCAAGGTCCATACTTCACCTCCTTACGCCTTTGTAAGGTATTACCTTTAACCCGGTACCGCTCGGACCCTTCCCAGAATCCACTATACGGCAGGATCCCGTTAGCGTTCCGTAAGAGATAGATAAGAGTTACGTTAGAGATGTCAACTACTCTTCGGTTAGCAGCACAGTTTGAGATGCAGCGCGGGTGAGCCTATCGTGCACGGCGAGGAAGAGGCCTTCGGTGCCTAGATCCCGTGTGAAGATGACATCGACTCTCCTACCATCTAGGGCTCGTAGGGATGAATAGAGAGCCCTGGCGACAGCTGCGGCGTCGTGGGCTGGCCCCAAGGATTGAACCGCCGATGCCCTGCCTTCAAAGTGAGATAGGTCCTCCTCGGGCACAAGAACCCCCACCTTGCTGCCTTCCTTTGTGAGCTCCTCGATCCTAAGGAGCATGTACTGGAGGGCCGCTTCCCTGGGACCAATTACGAGTATCAGCCTTGCCCTTGGTGAGTAGTGCCTTTCCAAAAGACCAGGCGAGACGGCCGGTTGTCCTTCGGCTATTCTCTTGCGGGCGACTTTCACTTCTCCTAACAGCTCCATGAGGGCCTCTCGAGGCACGCCACCGGGTCGGAGGATCTGCGGCTGGTCTCCCGTGAGGTCGAGGACCGTGGACTCGACGCCGATCCATGTGGCTCCACCGTCGAGGATTAGATCGATCTTCCCTTCTAGGTCTGCCAAAACGTGTTCTGCAGTGGTTGGGCTGGTGTGGCCGAAGAGGTTAGCGCTGGGAGCTGCTACAGGTGTGTCAGCCGCGCGAATCAGGGCCAGGGCTACAGGGTGGGAAGGTACCCTGACGGCTACCGTGGGCAAACCAGCTGTAACCATGTCCGGTACTGACGCGGCCTTGGGGAGAATCAGTGTCAGGGGACCCGGCCAAAAACGGCGTGCGAGCCGGAATGCCATCGGGGGCACGTGGCTGGCCACACACGTTAGCCAGCCTTCGTCGGCTAAATGGACTATGACAGGATCATTGGGCGGACGGCCCTTGGCTTGAAACAGCCGACGGACGGCTTCGGCGTTTAGGGCATCGGCACCTAGACCGTACACTGTTTCCGTGGGAAATGCTACCAGTCCCCCTGTCCGGATCAGCCGTGCTGCTTCAGCTACGGCTTGAGGATCTGGGGATCGGGGATCTACCTTAATGACGCGAGTAATGGTCATTACCCGAAACGGCCTGTTATGTAGTCCTCGGTTCTTCGGTCCCGGGGGTTGGTGAAAATCGTCTTGGTCTCACCGTATTCTATAAGTTCGCCTACCCTGTCGGGTCCGGCAAGCATGAAGGCGGTGTACTGGGAGACACGGGCGGCCTGTTGCATGTTGTGGGTCACTATAGCGATCGTGTAGCTGGCTCTGAGGTCATGGAGGAGTTCCTCGATCCTCATGGAAGCTATGGGGTCAAGGGCAGAGGTCGGTTCGTCCATCAAGAGGACGTCGGGTTCTACTGCGAGGGCCCTAGCTATGCAGAGCCGCTGCTGTTGCCCCCCAGAGAGGGCAGCTCCGGAGACATGCAGCTTGTCCTTTACTTCGTCCCACAGGGCTGCTCTGCGGAGACTCTGCTCTACTATCTCCGCCAGGCGCTTCTTGTCGTATCTTCCATGGAGCTTCAGGCCGGCAGCGACGTTATCGAAAACGGACATGGTGGGGAAGGGGTTAGGTTTCTGAAATACCATACCGATTTTGCGGCGAACTTCCACCGGATCTACCGATGGATCGTAGATGTCTGCGTCATCCAGAAAGACCCTGCCGGCGACTCGCGCGCCGGGTATGAGCTCGTGCAGGCGGTTGAGGCAGCGTATGAGGGTAGACTTGCCACAACCCGAGGGACCTATTATGGCTGTCACTACGTTGGGCCTAATTTCGAGTGTCACATTCCGAATAGCCATGGTGCTGCCATACCAGGCAGTGAGACGCTCTGTGCGCATGCTTTTGCCGGGGCGTGCCACGGCCGTGGTGTCAGACCTTTCCAGCAGATGGCCGAAGCTCGTCATTGCGCTGCCTCATCTCTATCGGATCCTAACATTTTACAGTGTCACAGCTGGCTGAATAAGGATATCCGTTGGATAGCGTAGAGAGGCCGTATGCTAATATTGGATGGTATGGGCCAGAACCGATGTCTGTGGCCATTCGAATCTGCGCTTAGTGGGTCAGAAGGTGTTTCGCAAGCTTTTGATAGCCAACCGTGGAGAGATCGCGGTACGGATCCTTAGGGCCTGCAGGGAGTTGGGGATCCGCACCGTGGCCGTGTACTCGGAGGTGGATAGATCCTCCCTCCATGTCCGTACGGCCGATGAGGCCTATCCCATAGGTCCCCCGCCGGCGAGGGAATCTTACCTGGTAATAGAGAAACTGATCGATGTCGCGCGCAAATCAGGGGCCGATGCCGTGCATCCTGGATACGGTTTTCTGGCCGAGAACGCTGATTTTGCCCGGGCCTGCAGGGATGCCGGCCTGGTGTTTGTGGGCCCAACGCCCGAAGCCATCGAGCTCATGGGCGATAAAGTAGCTGCCAGGAAGACGGTGAGGCAGGTGGGCGTACCGACGGTGCCGGGCACGACCGATGAAGTGGAGGACGTATCCGAAGCCTTAAGAGTGGCGGCAGAGATCGGCTATCCCATATTGATCAAGGCGGCTGCAGGTGGCGGCGGAAAGGGCATGCGGGTGGTGCGTTCGCCCGAAGAGTTCGCAGACGCCTTTCGAGCTGCCTCCAGTGAGGCTACTTCTGCCTTTGGCTACGGTGGAGTCTACCTGGAGCGGCTGATGGAGACTGTTCGCCACGTGGAAGTGCAGATACTGGCGGACCACCACGGCAACGTCATCCATCTGGGAGAACGGGAATGCTCCATCCAACGGCGGCATCAGAAACTCCTTGAGGAGTCGCCGTCTCCCGCCGTTAACGATGAGCTAAGGGCCAGACTGGGCGAGGCTGCTGTCAACGCGGCCAGGGCAGCAGGCTACACCAATGCCGGTACTGTAGAATTCCTGCTCGATCCGCATGGGAACTTCTACTTTCTGGAGGTTAATACCAGAATACAGGTCGAGCACCCGGTTACGGAGATGGTAACAGGGATCGACCTGGTGGCTGAGCAGATCAAAATAGCAGCCGGTGAGCCGTTAAGTATCAAGCAGGAGGACGTGCGTCTGAGAGGAGCTGCCATAGAATGCCGGATCGCCAGCGAAGATCCCTATAATAACTTTCTGCCATCGACAGGTTGCATAACCTTCGTCCAGGAACCGTCGGGGCCTGGTGTGAGGGTTGACAGCGCGTTGTTCGAGGGCTTTGAGGTTACCCTGTATTACGACCCGATGATTGCCAAGGTAATTGTATGGGCAGAGGACAGGCCGAAGGCTATACAGCGCATGAAAAGAGCCCTTCGCGAGTTCAAGATATTGGGCGTAAGTACCAACATCCCCTTCCATCTCTGGCTCTTGGATCATCCAAAGTTTCTGAAGGGCGAGGTGGACACAGCGTTTCTGGAACGCCATTATAGGCAGCTTTCCCTGGGCGACGAGGACGAAAGGGATGTAGCGTTGATAGCTGCAGCTATCGCCCATAGCCTGGCAAAGAAGCGACGGGTCCGCGTTAGGGATGGCGCAATTGTGGGAGCAGTAAATCCTTGGAGGATAGCTGCACGGAGGGATGCCCTTCGATGAAGTACTTCGTGGTTATCGGCGACAACGAGTACGAGGTCGAGGTTACCGAGCGCGATGCAGACGGCCTTCTCGAGCTAACCCTTGAGGGCGAGAAGCGGTTGGTGGACCTGAAGGCATTCTCCGATGGCAACCTCTACTCGGCCATAGTGGACGGACGTTCCTTGGAAGTAGCCGTGCACGCTACGGAGGATGGCCTGAACCTTTTTATGGAGGGCAAACCGTTTCAGGTACGGGTTCTCTCGGAGATGGAACATCGTCTGGTGGGCGTGGGCGGAGGGATCGGTGCCCTCCACGGCGAAGTGGCCATAAAGGCGCCGATGCCGGGGCTGGTACTGGACGTGTCGATCCTTCCCGGGGAAGCCGTGGAGGCGGGGCAAAGGCTGGTCATACTGGAGGCAATGAAGATGGAAAACGAGCTGAGGGCACCTCGGAGCGGTACTGTAAAGAGCGTGCATGTGACCAAGGGCGAAAAGGTGGAACAAGGTCGGATACTAGTCGTTATGGAGTGAGACGATGGACGACCCGAAACTGCGGGAGTTGCGTCAGGCTCGCGACCAATGGGAACGCGATGTTCTAGAACCCACCCTGAAGCGCTTGCCGGAACGCCAGGCGAGCTTCGAGACACCCTCTGGTATCCCTCTCAAGCGCATGTACGACCCTGAAGATATTGCCCAACTCGACTACTTGAGAGATATCGGCTACCCGGGCCAGTATCCCTTTACGCGGGGAGTCCAGCCGACTATGTATCGGGGCCGTTTCTGGACGATGCGGCAGTATTCCGGATACGCCACGGCCAAGGAGACTAACAGACGCTGGCACTATCTTCTTCAGCAAGGGCAGACTGGCCTCTCCTGTGCCTTCGACCTCCCTACTCAAATGGGATATGATGCCGATCATGAGATGGCTGCTGGAGAAGTCGGTAAGGTGGGGGTCTCTATCTGTTCTCTGGAAGACATGGAAGACCTGATGGAGGGGATCCCCATCGAGCGAGTTTCCACATCTATGACCATAAATGCTACAGCCTCTATTCTCCTGGCCATGTACATTGCCGTTGCCAAAAGGCGGGGCGTGGATTCATCCCAGCTTGCGGGAACCGTGCAGAACGACATTTTAAAGGAATACATGGCCAGGGGTACATTCATATTCCCGCCGAAACCGTCCATGCGCCTGGTGACCGACATAATTGCCTACTGTGCTAGACATCTCCCCAAGTGGAACTCTATATCGATTAGTGGGTACCACATCAGGGAGGCCGGAGCTACAGCGGTACAGGAGGTAGCCTTTACCCTGGCAAACGGCATCGCTTACGTCGAACACACTCTGGCGAAAGGGCTCGAAATCGATGACTTCGCTCCGCGATTGGCATTTTTCTTCAATGCCCATAACAACTTCTTGGAAGAGATAGCTAAGTTCCGGGCAGCCCGCAGGCTTTGGGCGCGCATTATGAAAGAGCGCTTCGGAGCCAGAGACCCCAGATCATTGATGCTCAGGTTCCACACTCAGACTGCGGGCTCATCTCTAACAGCCCAACAACCGGAGAACAACATAGTGCGTACTACCATTCAGGCTTTGGCCGCGGTCCTGGGAGGCACCCAGAGCCTGCACACTAACTCCATGGATGAGGCGCTGAGTCTCCCCACAGAAAAGGCGGCCCGTATTGCCCTAAGGACCCAACAGATAATCGCCTATGAGAGCGGCGTCGCCGATGTGATCGATCCTCTTGCCGGGTCTTATTACGTAGAGTGGTTGACGGACGAAATCGAGCAAAGGGCGCAGCAGTACTTGGACCGAATAGACGCCATGGGAGGAACCCTGAAGGCTTTGGAGACCGGGTTCTTCCACAAGGAGATCCAGGAGAGCGCCTATAGGTATCAGCAACAGGTGGAAGAGAAGAAATGCATTGTCGTGGGTGTGAATGAGTTCACTATAGAAGAGCCCCAACCTGTCGAAACCCTCAAGGTCGATCCGGCTATCCGGGAGGTACAGGTGCAACGGCTCCGGGAACTGAGGCAGCATAGAGACCGCCGGAAGGCCAACGAGCTCCTGGAGAGGCTGAAGAGTGCGGCCGCGGCGGATGACAACCTCATGCCGTATATTATCGATTGCGTGGAAGGCCTCTGCACCCTAGGGGAAATCTCTGATGCCCTGCGCGACGTTTTCGGAACTTATCGGGATCCAGGTGTGGTGTAATGGAGGTATCGGTGCGAGCTGAGTTAGACCATATTGGCATTGCAGTGAGAGACGCCAAGGCTGCGGCCAGGTTTTACACCCATGCCTTGGGTTTGGACGTCCTTCCAGAAGAGTTGGTCGGAGACCAGGGTGTTAAGGTGATTTCGGTCTTGGCAGGACATTCGAAATTAGAGCTCTTAGAACCCTTAGGTGACGACACCCCAATAGGTCGCTTTCTCGCCAAGCGGGGTGAGGGGATCCACCACATATGCCTCAGGGTGACCGATCTGGTCTCGGTACTCCGCCAACTTGAGGAGGCTGGGGTTGAGCTGATCGATCGAGAGCCAAGACGCGGTGCCCACAACATGTTGATCGCTTTCGTACATCCAAGGGCTACCGGCGGTGTATTAATAGAACTGAGCCAAGAAGCCTGAGGATAAGGTATCGAGGGGGTAATCATGGTTGAGAGAAGTGAAAGACCATTGAGGATACTCATAGCCAAACCCGGACTTGATGGCCACGATAGGGGCGCTAAGGTCATTACCCGGGCCCTGCGAGATGCCGGCATGGAGGTGATCTACACGGGCCTGCACCAGACACCGGAGATGATCGTGGAGACAGCCCTACAAGAGGACGTGGATGCTATAGGTCTGAGTATCCTGTCAGGCGCCCACAATTACCTCATCCCACAAGTGATGCAGCTACTTAAGGATAGAGGGATGGACGATGTAACGGTGTTCGCCGGTGGCATCATACCGGACGAAGACATACCGGGCCTGAAGGCTGCAGGCGTCAAAGAGGTGTTCGGGCCTGGCACACCGCTGGAAACCATAGTCAGGTTCGTCCGAGAAAACGTGCGTAAACGAGGAGTGCCGGCCCGGTGAGCTATGTGGAGGAGTTAGTTGCACAACTGCTGGAGGGCCGCAAAGCGGCTGCTGCCAGGCTCATCAGTTTGGTAGAGAACGGCTATCCTGAGGCTGCAAGGGCCATGCAGCTGCTGATCGGCCATACTGGCCGAGCCAGGATTGTGGGAATCACCGGGCCTCCAGGGGCAGGAAAGTCCACCCTCACCGCTGAGCTTATCAGATACTACAGACGAAAGGGGCTGAAAGTAGGGGTCGTGGCCGTGGACCCTAGCAGCACCATTAGCGGCGGTGCAGTGTTGGGCGATCGGGTAAGGATGCAGGAGTTCGCCACTGACCCCGAGGTTTTCATTCGTAGTATGGCCACTAGGGGCAACCTGGGCGGTCTTGCCCGCATGACCAACGACGCCGTTCGCATTTTGGATGCCTTGGGGAAAGACATCGTTCTCATAGAGACGGTGGGGGTTGGTCAGGACGAGGTAGATATAGCCCGCGCAGCACAGACTACAGTTTTGGTTCAGGTCCCTGGCCTTGGCGACGACGTTCAAGCGATTAAGGCGGGGGTCCTCGAGGTGGCGGACATTATAGCCATCAACAAAGCCGACAGGGAAGGAGCTGATAGGCTTCTTCAGCAGCTACGGAGCATGTTGCAGCTGGATGCTCGCAGCGGTTGGCAGATACCTCTGATCAAAACTGTTGCCATAAAGGGCGAAGGTATCGATGATTTAGCTAGAGCCATCGACGACCACTACGTTTATCTAAGGGAAAGTGGTGAGCTCGTCTCGAGAGAGAGGCAGAAGCTCCATGAAGAATTAGTGCGGGGTGCAGCCGATCGTGTCGGTCAGCGGGTACGTTGGGCCCTGGAACACGATCCTCGGGTCGAGCGGCTCGTTCGCGAGCTGATGGCACGGCGACTAACTTCCGATGCGGCTATAGACGAGCTGATCAGGTTTGCCGCGGAAGACTCGGTACTACCTGCAGGATGAAGCGGGTGCCTTGGGAGAGGCAGGTCTATGGCCGGGGGGACACATAGCAGCCTTGTGGTGTGTGCTGGGGAAGTTCGGCGAGCTGTGAGATATGGATGACATCTTAACTGCCCTACAGAGCGGAGGGGGTGGCAACCGGTCTCGATCGGTTGCCACCCCTACTCCGTTGCGGGTGGGCAGTCATTATCAATATCGACATTTTGGCCCTTGTAAAGAGGGCCTTTTTTTGTAAAAGTACTTTAGTACTTGATACGTTGGTACCTTGTGCTATGGGTTTCCGGCGCATGACAGGCTAACCTTAAGGCAGTCGGCGGATTTTTCGGAGAGGTTTGAGCGAATGATAAGGGTGCTACTGGCAGATGACCACCAACTGTTTCGGCAGGGATTGAGGCAACTTCTTGAAATGGAGCCGGATATCGAGGTTGTGGGCGAGGTTTCCGACGGGCTCCAGGTATTGGAAGCGGTTGAGAAATATAGTCCTGACGTTGTTCTCATGGACATAAGTATGCCCACCGTCGACGGTGTTGCTGCTACTCGGGAGCTGGTACGGAGCAGACCGGACATCGGCGTCATAATTCTCACCATGTATAAAGAGGATGCTTACGTTTTTCAAGCTATTCGAGCAGGGGCGAGAGGTTACCTTCTCAAGTCGGCAAGCTCCGAAGAAGTAGTGGAAGCGATGCGGGCCGTGTACCGTGGCGCTTCTCTTCTCGATCCCATGATGACCACTAAGGTGCTCAAGGAGTTTCGTCGACTGTCGGAGACTGTGGGTGCAGACGATGGCCTCGGCGGGCTTACGGATACAGAGATCAAGATACTTAAGCTAGTGGCGGCAGGGCTTAGCAACAAGGACATTGCAAGAGAACTGAACTTTGCTGAGAGCACGGTGAAGAATAAGCTCTCGGTTCTCTTTGAAAAAATCAACGTTCAGGACAGAACTCAGGCCGCGATCTATGCCATAACCCATGGGATAATGCCAGACTGGCGCTATGCCAAGAGCCTTTCAGATCGAGACACAGTAGGAGACACGCCGGCTCGGTAGGGTTTGAAAGTGTCGCATCGTGCGGGGTGGGCCTGGAAAGATTGGGATCAGCTGCTGAGTGAGCTGTACCAGCAGGGGATTCTGGCGGTTCTCCACGATGGGGAAAGATGGTATCTCGTGGAAAGGTTGACTGGCGCGTCGGCCCTGCCGTGGCCCATAGGAAAGGAATTAGATTCGCTCCCCGAAGGAGACCCGATCCCCCTTACTAGGGAACTTATGTGGCGATGGTCTTCTGTGCTGGCAGCTCTGGGTTGGCCCGATGCATGGATGACGGTGAGGAGGATCCACCGGTATCGTGTGGGCCTTGTGGGCCGGTGTTCCCTTCAAAGTATGTCCTTGGAGCAGCTGTACGAGCTCGGTGCCCAGCTGCCGATCCTCTGGCTGGAAAGGCAGCGGATGCTGGCTTCGGCCATGGTGGCTGCAGTCCATCGAGTTAACCAGTTGGGTTACTCGGCTGACAGCTTCGAGTACCTGGTTGCCGAAGCTGTGGGTGCCTTGTGTGAAGAGCTTGGGTTGGAGCCAGTTATACGGTGGGTGCGGTCCGAAAACGGGCCGGCGTATCCTCAGGAGGGCATACAGCTGAAAGTGTCCAACGTCAGGAGGCCTGATACCTGGCTCTATGTGGATCTTGGATCGAAAGCCCTTGATCTGAGGCGTGCGCTAACAGATGTGGTTGGCTACTGTGGGAGCTTTTGGGCGCATGCCCAACGCTTCAGGGAGCTGGAGCAACATAGCCGTGGTCTGGCAGCCCTTGTGGAAGTCGACAATGCGTTGGTTGGGATCGAAAGCCTAGACGACCTGTCCGAAAAGGTGTGCCGCATTTTGGCTGAGGTGCTGGGGGCCAAGCGGGTGCGGTTTCAGCAGCTTCATGCTGGTGCCGCGGTAGGGGTGGGTGGTAGGGAGGGACTGGCACAGAGGTTGGAAATGCCTGTCGTGGTGCGGGGAAGACTCGCTGGGAGGTTGCAGATAGAAAAGGCGGGAGGCGGATTCTCGCGACATGAGATCGCCCTGTGCCAAGTAGTGGCCGGGAGGGTGGCGGCTGCTATGGAGCGGCAGGTTCTCTTTCGGCAAGTGGCTAGAGGAAAGCGGGAATGGGAGCAGACCTTCGACGCTATCGGTGATGCCATCTTTTTGCTGGACAGCGAGGGTACGGTCATAAGGGCCAACAAGGCCTTCGCGAGGCTGTATGGCGTGCAGCCCCACTTGGTGGTGGGCTCGAGGATCACGGAGCTCTGCAACAGGATCGGCTGTCTTGCCGACAGACTGGGGGGCGGCAAGGGCGAGGCTGGCGGGTGCCATTTATCGTTACGGTTAACAGGTCTCACAGCAGGGGAGAGCGCTGAGGTCGCCCTTGGAAAATCCGTCTTCGAACTGTCCAAGTACCCGTTGGATCTTCCCGACGGGCAGGCGGGTTTCGTTGCCATCATGAAGGACATTACCGAGCAGCGTTCCCTTCAGGAAGCTGTAATACGGTCTGAGAAGCTGAGAGTGCTCGGCGAGATGGCTAGTGGCATAGCCCACGACTTCAATAATCTTCTCTCCACCGTACTGGGGCGAACCGAGATGCTGCTCATGTCGTCGCTCGAGAGCAGGTTCAAAGAGGAGATCAGGGCTATCCAGCAGGCCGCCTTGGACGGTCGGGAGATGGTTAAACGGATCCAGGAGTATACCTGGATCCGCAGAGACAGCCAGTTCCGCACTGTAGACGTCAACGACGTAGTGCAGGTTGCCGTAGACCTAGCCAAACCGCGATGGCGCGACGCGGCGTATGCCAGGGGAGTGAAGATCAACGTTAACCTGGATTTGAAGCCAGTACCTATGGTGATGGGTTCCGCCTCGGACCTGCGAGAAGTTATCCTCAATTTGATATTCAACGCCATAGATGCGATGCCCAGCGGTGGGGACCTGCACCTGTCTACCCGGCACGATGGGCGGAAGGTGTACGTAGCAGTGCGAGATACCGGGGTCGGAATGACCGAAGAGGTAATACGACACATTTTCGATCCCTTTTTCACCACCAAGGGCCTCGGAGGTAGCGGGCTTGGCCTCTCCATTGCCTGGGGGATCGTGACACGTCACGGTGGAGAGATCCTCGTGGAGAGCCAGCCGAAGCGAGGCTCGACCTTTACTGTAGTTCTTCCTGCCATGTCGTTGCCTGTGACTGTTGAGGATGAAGAGCAGGCTTCCCCCGCACTGCCGCCGAAGAAGATCCTTCTGGTGGATGAGAACACGGCGGTAGCAGATGCCACCGCAGGTCTGTTAACGAAAGCTGGTCACACAGTGACCGTGGCCTACAGCGGTAGAGAAGCTCTGAGGCGCTTTGGCGAGGAGGAGTTCGACCTTGTCCTATCTGACTTGGGCATGCCAGAGATGGATGGGTGGGAGGTAGCGAGGGCTGTGAAAGCCCTGAGGCCCTGGGTGCCCGTAATTTTGGCCACGGGCTGGGCGTTTGAGATAGATGAAAGCACGGCAAGGGCCGAAGGTGTCGATTTCGTTCTTAGAAAGCCCTTCAGGCTGGAGGAGCTGCTAAGAGCCATAGCCTCTGTTACTGTCCCAGCAAGGCAACCTGTAGGGGAGCCTAGTGCCTCTTCAGGTAGGCACGTGCTCGTTGTGGACGACGATGTGGCAGTGGGAGAGGCCCTTGCCACAATTTTAGGGTTGGAAGGGCTGCAAACAAGGGTGGTCCACGGTTACCAGGAGGCCCTGGAAGCATTAACTGAGTTTAGACCCAGCGTTGTTTTCCTCGACAAGGTGCTGGCCGATGGCGATGGCCTTGAGTTGGCAGCCCGGCTTAGGGACGCCTTGCCGTCAGTGAAGATCGTGCTGATGAGCGGGTACGCAGTAATGCCCGACGATCCGCAGCTGTTAGGTGGACACGTGGATCATGTCCTTCCGAAACCATGGTCGTTGGAAGAATTAGAGACGATGTTAGCAACCCTTTTCGGTAATCCAAACCAGCGGACCTTTGTGGCCGGTTTGTCTTCACAGGAGCAAGGATGAGGCCGGAAGACATTTACAGAGTAGCGGTTGATCTTGTCACGGCCGATGAGCACGAGCGGGCGAAGCTGAGCGATATTCTTCACAACGGCGTTCTGCAGGCCTTCGGGGCAGCGATGCTCAAGGCCGAGCTGGCTCGCAAGCTCATGGGAATAGGCAGATATGCTGAAGTTGAGAAAGAGCTCGAACAGCTCCGGAGCAGTTTGGCGTCTGCCGTCGACAACCTTCGCGACATTCTGTTTGTCCTCAGACCTCCTCCGGTAAAAGAGCGAGGCCTAAAGCTCGTGCTGGAGGAGCTGCTGGATAGGTCGAAGATACCCGGTAACGGGCCCCCACGATTGACCATGCAACCTCTAGGTGACATCGGAGATGCATTCCAATCGTTGATCTATCGTGTAGTTGCCCAGGTTATAGCTTATAGTCTGTGGATCTGCCCGAAGTCACGGCTTTTAGGTGTCTCCATCCATCGGGGGGAAGGCCTGAGTACGGTGACGATAACTTTTCGATTCAGAGATGTGCAGCCAGTGGATGAGCTGTACGGTCTCTTGTACCTATATTGGGCTCCCAGGTTAGTGATGCTCAATGGCGATCTGAAGCGTGACGGCGACGGAAGTTTGCTGATATTCAGCTTCCGCTTGCCGGAACACACCGCTGTTGCGTAAACAAGTGAGGGGCGGTAGACTTCTACCGCCCCGGAGCAAATTCAACATAAAGCCAGGGGCTGCAGTTTATAGAGCTCCCTTCCTTCGGTAGTAGTCGGCATTTATCTGGATGAAGTGCTTCCACTTCTCAGGCAGGTCTTCCTCTGCAAAGATGGCTTCGACGGGACACTCTGGCTCGCAGGCCCCGCAATCGATACACTCGTCGGGGTGGATGTACAGCTGTGGCTCTGTTTCGAAATCCGCTTCATTTTTAGTGGGGTGTATGCAGTCCACGGGACATACATCGACGCAGGCTGTATCTTTGACTCCTATGCAGGGTTCCGCGATGATATACGTCATTCCTAACAACCTCCTACCGTTGCCACAGCCCTCAAGGGATTCCCAATCTCCTCGGGCGTCTATAGCATTATAAGGGTCGCCCAAAAGAAAGTGCAAGTCTTCACGAAGTTAGGTGTTGTAAACTGCTGCAAGATGGATCATCCAGAAGTGGGGGCGGTGTCATGACGGATCTACTCTATCAGAGCGACAGCTATCTTACCGAATTTGAAGCCACCGTCGTTGCTGTCGGACCCAAGGAGTTGTTGCTCGATCGGACTGCTTTCTTCCCAGGTGGAGGTGGCCAGCCGCCCGACAAAGGGCTATTGGAGTGGTCAGGGGCCGCCTGCGCGGTGACTGGCTTTCGACGCGACGGCGGCGATGTGTGGCATATGGTCGACGGCGAGGTGCCCCCTGTGGGCACAAGGGTTCTTGGCCGGATCGATTGGGAACATCGCTACGCCCTCATGCGCACTCATACGGCGCTCCACATCCTCTCGGCCATAGTGTTCCGAGATTATGGGGCACTGGTTACCGGTGGCAACATGAAGCCCTTGGAGGCCCGCATGGACTTTGAGCTGGAGCATATGTCCGCCGCCTTCGGGCAGGAGGTGGAGGAGAAGGTCAACCTCGAAGTCCAAGCAGCCAGACCGGTGCGAGTGAACTTTCTCCCTCGAGAAGAGGCTCTGCAGATACCGAATCTGATCAGGACGAAGGTAAATCTCTTGCCTGCCGACATAACCTTGGTGCGTGTGGTGGAGATCGAAGGGCTGGATCTCCAGGCCGATGGAGGCACACATGTACGAAATACCAGTGAGGTGGGCAAAGTCGTTGTGGTTGGTCACGAGAGCAAGGGCCGGATCAACAAGCGGCTTCGCATAGCCATCGTGTAGGAGGTTGGTGATGGGAGAGAAACTTATCGGGAAGGTGACCCACTACTTCAGTCGAATTGGTGTGGCTGCCGTGCGTCTGGACGGTGCCGTACGCCTCGGGGATAGGCTTCACTTTAAGGGCCATACTACCGACTTCTACCAGTACATAAACTCCATGCAGATAGCTGGCAATTCTGTGCAGAGTGCGAGTTCTGGTCAAGAGGTCGGCATTAAGGTAGACGCACCGGTGCGGGAGAGGGACGAGGTCTATCTAGTAGAAGGTTGACTTGGCCACTGTAAGTCTGAAGGAGAACATAAAGGAGAAGGCTCTTGAGCTCGGCTTCGACCTCTGTCGCGTTGCTCCCGTCTGCGAAACAGACCTCGCGGCAGAGTACAAAGCTTGGCTGTCCGAAGGTTACCATGGCGAGATGACCTATATGGCCAGAACGGCCGATGGTCGTCTCGATCCATCCCTGGTACTTCCCGGGGTTCGGAGTATCGTGGCAGTAGCCGTAAGCTATCACACTGTTCCTTGGCCCTCCGAGCTCAGGCACGACCCTTCCAGAGGACTGATAGCTCGGTACGCTTGGGGTCTGGATTACCATGATCTTCTCGTGCCCAACCTCCGACTACTGGCAGACTTCCTTGCTCATGAGGTTAGGGGTGAAGTTGCCTTTAGGGTGTATGTGGACACTGGTCCGGTGATGGAGAAAGTATGGGCTCGCAAGGCGGGCCTTGGTTTCATTGGCAAGAACACATGCCTCATATCGCCCAGGCATGGCTCGTACCTTTTTCTCGGGGTTATCCTTACGACTGCTGAATTGGAGCCTGATCCACCACTGGAGAAGATAGGCTGTGGAAGCTGCTGTAGGTGCCTGCCGTCGTGTCCCACGGGGGCTTTCCCAAAATCCTACGTCCTTGATGCCCGCCGATGTATTTCGTATCTCACCATCGAGCTAAAGGGACCCATTCCAAGGCAGCTCAGGCCTTTGCTGGGGAACTGGATCTTTGGCTGCGATGTATGTCAGGAGATATGCCCCTGGAGCGTGAAGTTTTCGCACCCGAGTCGGTGGAGGGAACTGTACCCCGCAGCCGAAGACTTTGTAGCGCCCAGGCTGGTAGAAGTTATACGGTTGAACGAGGAGGATTTCCGTGCCCGTTACCGGAAAAGGCCGGTATGGCGCGCTAGGCGGCGGGGATTCCTGAGGAATGCCGCTGTAGCGCTTGGGAACTGGGGAGACTCCCTGGCCGTTGGTCCACTGGGCGAGGCACTGCTGGATCCAGAGCCGCTTATCAGGGGTCATGCTGCCTGGGCCCTGGGTAGGATCGGCGGGAGCTGGGCGAGAAGGATGCTTGAGGCTGCGTGGGGCCGAGAGGAAGACCCTTACGTACGAGAGGAAATTATGCGCGCTCTGGAGGGAGATTATTGAGGTGGGATTCCGATGGCGACTATAATTTCTCTAGCTGGTGCGAAAACCCAGGGAGGGTAGATCATGAGCGGACAATTCAAGATAACCTATGCGACAGCGGGCATTGAAGCTGAGGAGCTGCACAAGGCTTACGATGAAGCGTTGGAGCAGGTCAAGGGCCGGCTGGGCGAACGCCATCCCATGTATATAGGTGGCGAGGTGCGGTTTGCCGCCGAAGAGTTTGAGGACAGAAGCCCTATTGATACTAGGATAGTGTTGGGAAGGTTCCAAAAGGGTACCCGGCGCGACGCTGGAGATGCCATCAGGGCAGCCAAGGCGGCTTTCCCGGTCTGGAGCCGTCGTCCATGGCGGGAGCGGGTCGCCATCATGCGCAAGGTGGCCGACCTTATCAGTGAGAACCGGTACGAGCTTGCGGCCATACTGTCCCTGGAGGTGGGTAAAAGCAGGCTTGAGGCCTTGGGCGATGTGGAGGAGGCAGCTGACCTGATTCGCTACTATTGCCACACAATGGAGGAGCACAACGGGTTCACCAGAGAGATGGGCAAGCTGGGGCCAAACGAGAAAAACTTCAGCGTTCTGCGGCCGTACGGGGTCTGGGTGGTCATCTCACCTTTCAACTTTCCCTGTGCCTTGGCGGCGGGCCCAGGCGGAGCAGCCCTGGTGGCGGGCAATGCAGTGGTGTTCAAGCCGGCATCTGACACACCCTGGGTGGGGCAGAGGCTCGTGGAGCTGTGCATGCAAGCTGGCATTCCAGCCGGCGCTGTGAACTACGTCACTGGTTCGGGGAGCGAAGTGGGTGCCGAGTTGGTGGAGAACCTGGAAGTGGACGGCATAACCTTCACTGGGTCATACGATGTAGGTTTTAACGTCTATCGCACCTTCAGCCGCGTCTATCCGAGACCAGCTATATGTGAGATGGGCGGTAAGAACCCAGTGATAGTCAGCCGCAAGGCCGACCTTGAAGAGGCTGTGGAGGGAGTGGTACGGTCTGCCTTTGGGTTGAGTGGACAGAAATGTAGTGCTACATCGCGGGTCTATATTGAGGCACCCGTAAAGGATAAGTTTACAGAGATGTTGGTCGAGCGTACCGACAGGCTAAAGGTGGGAGATCCTACCCAGAGGGACGTCTTCATGGGACCCGTTATCAACGAGGCAGCATATCAACGGTTCCAGAGGGCTATGGAGGAGGCGCGGCGCGATGGAAAGATCCTCGTGGGCGGCGAAGTACTTGGCGGGGAGCCTTTCTCCCATGGCTATTTCGTGGAGCCTACAGTGATAGATGGCTTGCCAAAGGACCACAGGCTCATGAAGGATGAACTGTTCCTGCCCATAGTGGCCCTGGCAGAGGTGGGTTCGTTGGACGAAGCCATGGCCTTGGCTAACGACTCCGTCTATGGGCTCACGGCCGGCTTCTACAGTAAGGACGACGAGGAGATCCGGTGGTTCCTGGACCGGATCGAGGCAGGGGTCGTCTACGTGAATCGCAGGGCCGGTGCCACTACGGGTGCTTGGCCCGGAGTCCAGACCTTTGGCGGTTGGAAAGGATCCGGGTCCACAGGCCGAGGGTCCGGCGGACCGTACTATCTGCAGCAGTACCTTCGGGAGCAGAGCTGGACAATAATAGAGGGCTAAGGCTCGTCCTGTAGGGCTAGGGCGTCCATAAGGGCGAAGTAAGCGACCTGCCCCTGTGGGGGTAGGTCGATTTTTCCTTCCTTTCGTGCCTCTTCTGCCACTAGCCTCGGCTCGAGGTATCTCCACCGGTGTGTATGCCAGTCGCTTCGGGCCATGCGGTAGAGGATGTCGAAGAGGAAATCCTGCTCTCGCGCTGGCATCGAAGCCACGGCCTCGGCTATAGCCCCTTCCAAGCGGTACCGCAAGATAGATCCATCTCGGCTTTGCCAGGTTACCGTCAGGGTTCGTCCGGCCATGGCTGCCTCCAGTGGTATATTAGTGCAGGCAGCATTAGGAGATTTGGATGAAGGAGCGGGATGTAGCGGTCCAAGCAGCACTGGCGGCCGGAGAGATCCTCAGGATGAACCTGGGCCGGGTTAGGTACGTTGGTTTCAAAGGGGAGGTGGACCTGGTCACCGATGTGGACCACCGCTCAGAACGATGCATCATCGAGATGATACGACATTACTTTCCAGAGGATCCGATTTTGGCGGAGGAAAGTGCCTCTCGGGTGGGCTCACCATCCCGGCTTTGGGTGGTGGATCCACTGGATGGGACCACCAATTATGCCCACGGATACCCGTTCGTATCAGTCTCGGTGGCCTTTCGGTTGGAGGGGTCAACGCAAGTGGGAGTGGTGTACGATCCTCTCAGGGAGGAACTCTTTGTGGCTGAGAGGGGTCACGGCGCGCAGTTGAACGGGAGCCCCATCTTCGTAAGCAGGACTGGCGATCTGTCGAAGAGTTTGCTGGCCACGGGCTTTGCCTACAATCGTGAGTTGGTCAAGGTGAACCTGAAACACTGGGCAAATTTTAGTCTGAGGGCCCAGGGCCTTCGTAGAGATGGATCAGCGGCCCTGGATCTCTGTTATGTGGCGTGCGGCCGCTTCGACGGGTTCTGGGAGCTGGGCCTCGCACCTTGGGATACAGCTGCGGGAGCCCTAGTAGTCGAAGAGGCCGGAGGTCGGGTCAGTGATCCCGTGGGAAAACCGTACACTGGCCTCGGGCCTAATATTGTGGCTTCCAACGGCCTCATCCACGATGAGATCCTTGAAGTCCTGCGTTTAGAAGGATGAATGGTCAAGAGGATCAGATCCTCCTTGAGATTCAGCGTTTTCTGGGTTCCCACAGTACTGCTACCCTTGCCACCTGCGGTGACGATGGACCTTGGGCAGCCGACATCTACTTTGTCAGCCGGGGACTGAGGATTTATTTCCTGTCGGACCCGGATACACGGCACGGCCGCCATATTGGCGACGGGGCTACGGTTGTCCTGACTGTGCACGGTGAGTTCTGGCACTGGTCGGAGATCAAGGGTGTGCAGATGGCTGGCTGGTGCTACCCAGCGCCTGATGGAGAAGCCCAAGAAGGGCTGAATCTATATGCCCTCAAGTTCCCCTTCCTTTCTGAGCTGCTAGGAGGCTCCCCTGCCGACCTAGAAGCCCTCCGAAGCGCCTTCTCGGTGCGCGTCTATGCCGTCGATGTGCGATGGGTTCGCTGGCTGGACAACAGCAGGGGCTTCGGATTCAAGTGGGAACGCGATATTTAGCAGATCCCCTACCAGACCAGGATGGCTGGTCAGATAGCAAAGTACCTTTGAGAGAGGGGCAGCCACTGGGCTGGCTCTAGCTCGACCTTTTGCCCGTCAATGTATACCTCCCAAGTGTCTGGGTCGACCACCACATGTGGACATAGTGTGTTACGCACCATGTCGGACCTGCTCAGCCTCCGAGTTGAAGATATGGCACTGAGCCGGCGCCTGGTGCCTAGTCTGCAGGGCAAGCCTTTTTCTAGCGACTGCTTGGACACGAAGCTGATGGCCAGCGATGCTGGAGCTACCCCATAGCTTCCCCACATGGGTCTGTATATCTGGGGTTGGGCAATGCGGGTGGCAGCGTTGCCGTCACCCATGGGGGCCCAGACAACGTATCCTCCTTTCAGCACTGCCTGAGGTTTGACGCCGAAGAGGGACGGGTGCCAGAGGACGATGTCGGCCCACTTGCCGGGTTCCAGCGAGCCCACCTCGTGGGCGAGGCCGTGGGTTATGGCAGGATTTATGGTGTACTTGGCAAGGTAGCGCAGTATACGTTCGTTGTCGTTGGACGATACGTTGCCATTGACTTCCTTCATCCTGTGGGCTATCTGCCATGTCCTGATGACAACTTCACCTATGCGCCCCATGCCAAGGGAGTCTGAGGACACCATGGCGATGGCGCCTAAATCGTGGAGCACCGTCTCGGCAGCTATAGTTGTGGCCCTGACCCGGCTTTTGGCGGCTGCCACATCGGTCTCCAGAAGGTAGCTCATACGGTGCACCGTCATCAACATATCGAACTGCTCGACGACGGTGTTCACGCTGTAGGGCAGCGTGGGGTTGGTGGATGACGTAAGGGCGTTGCTGTAGCCGACAATCTCTAACATGTTGGGAACGTGTCCGCCACCTGTTCCTTCAACATGGTAGGCATGAACTGTACGACCCCTGAGTGCTTCGATGGTGTCTTCCAGTTCGGCGGATTCGTTGATGGAGTCAGTATGCATTGCCACGGGGACGTCCATCTCCTCCGCGACAGTGAGGCACTTATCGATAACCTCGGGGAAGGCGGCGAAGTCTTCGTGAATTTTGAGGCCTGCAGCTCCAGCTTCCACATTCCGAATGAGCGCCTCTTCGTGAACTGAGGAGCCCCGCCCCAGGAGCGCTATATTGAGGGGTATGGTCTCCCAGGCTTCAAGCATGCGCTCTAGGTTGTATGCAGGGTTAACGCCCACGTCGAAAACTCCGCCGGAGCCCATTCCTACCAGGGTGGTTACGCCCGAGGAGATAGCCGTGGCTACCACAGCCGGCGTAGAAAGATGGACATGGCTATCGATACCACCTGGAGTTGCGATAAGGCCTTCCCCTGGCAACACGCTGGTGCTGGTACCTATTATCAGCTCCACGTTGTCGGCTACATCGGGATTACCGGCCGAGCCGATGCCGACGATGCGGCCGTCCTTGATACCGATATTGCCTTTGAATATTCCTAGCACAGGGTCCATGATGACGACGTTGGTGATTATCATGTCGAGCTTGCTATCGTTTCCGGCCCTTCCCGTGGCTTGCATGCCCTCGCGGATGGTCTTCCCAAAACCGATGAGGAGTTCGTCACCGTAGGTAGAGTAGTCGGCTTCGATTTCGGCAAAAAGGTTCGTGTCGGCGAGACGAATCTTGTCGCCCTTGGTGGGGCCGTACAGTGATGCGTATAACTTTCGGTCCATTTCGAAAGGCATGCCAGTTAGTCCTCCGTGAGGAAGCCTTCGGTTTCGAGGTTCCTCAGTGCACGGGTGAGCCTCTCATGCGTGAGCTGACCGTTCACCAGGCCGTTGAACCCCCATGCTTGCCGTTTGCCTGCAAACTCCACCAGTCGTACTTCTTTGGTTTCGCCGGGCTCCCACCGCACCGCCGAACCTGCAGGTACATCCAGGCGCATGCCGAAGGCCAAGTGGCGAGGGAATCTCATGCGCTTGTTGACTTCGAAAAAGTGCATGTGAGAGCTGACCTGCACGGGGAACCTGGAAGTGTTGGTGACTTTGATTGTCACGGTCCGCCTGCCCTCGTTGCAGCGGATGTGGCCAGGGCCAAAGACTATTTCTCCCGGTATCACCCTTCACCTCACCTGATGGGGTTTCGCAGCGTTATGAGCTTGGTGCCATCGGGAAATATTGCCTCCACCTGAAGTGATGCCAGCATCTCGGGCACTCCTTCCATTACGTCGTCCCTGGTAAGCACCTGCAGGCCGTGCTGTACCACTTCTTCGTAGCTCCTGCCCGCTCTGGCTTCTTCCAATACTTCATCGCATATCAGGGCCGCCGACTCGGGGTAGTTGAGTTTTATGCCCCTTTGCTTCCTCCGGCGGGCGAGTTCGGCTAATGTGAAGATTGTTAGCCTATCGAGCTCTCTGGGTGTTAAAAGCATAGATGCACCTTCCTGGAGGCACAATATAATGGTGTACACAAATATTACACTGAGAGAGCCGTTACTGGCCTTTTCGGAGGTGTGATTGCCAGGAACAGCACCTTCAGGGACACACCTCGATATCGGGATGATACGTGGCCGTGAGGACCGGCGCAGACTCCTGATAGTGCTATTTTCTACCACGACCTTCATGGTTGTCGAGGCCCTGGGTGGGATTCTGACTGGAAGCCTAGCGCTGATCTCAGATGCCGGTCACATGCTCAGCGACGCTGGGGCGCTGGCCCTAGCTGTTGTCGCCAACTGGTATGCCTCCAAGCCACCGACCCTTCAGCGGACCTACGGTTTTTACCGGGCGGAGATCTTGGCTGCTTTCGTGAATGGGCTCGCGCTAGTGGGAGTTTCCACCTTTGTCCTCTATGAGGCTTGGCAGAGGCTGTGGCATCCCCCAGCGATCAAGACCCTTCCCATGTTGATTGTGGCTGCAGCCGGCCTGGGGATAAACCTCTTTGGTTTGGCCATGCTTCATGGCGGTAGGTCCCAGAGTCTGAACGTTCGGGCAGCTTTGCTGCACGTGCTGGGCGATGCCGTTAGTTCCGTGGCGGTCATGGGAGGGGCTGGCCTAATGTATTTGACCGCCTATTACGTTTTCGACCCGATATTGAGCGGGTTGATCGCAGTTGGGATTGTAGTATCTGCTTGGCAGCTCCTGCGGCACGCCAGTGACATCCTCATGGAGTCCGTGCCTTCTGGCATCGACCTCAGGGAGGTGAGGGCGGCTATCCTTGCGGTACCTGGTGTGCTTTCCGTGCACGACCTACACATTTGGACGCTAGCTACAGGGTTTGTGGCGTTGAGCGCCCACGTGGTGGTAGATCCCGATCTGGGTATGGAGGGCTGTCAGGATCGTCTTATCGAAATCCGGGAAACACTTCGGAGGAAGTTCCTGATAGAACATTCTACTGTGCAGCTGGAGGCTCCATATCTGCCCGACGAGGCTATCCACTGCGTTGGCGATCCCCGTTGCTTGCCTTAAGGTTTTGGTACCTCAATGGACGCCGATCCTGTTCCTGCCCGTTCCCTCAGCAGTTGGTCGAAAGTGGGACCGTCGTTGGTTTGCTTTGCAGACAGCTCTGTAAGTAGAGTGACTCCGCTTCCCGCCGTCGCCAGCACAAGGATGCGTCCTGCCACGTTGACTACGACTAGCCGCTTCCCCGGCTCCAGGGGGGTGGACGCCAAAACGCTGATAGGCACAGGAGAAGACTGGAGATTGCGGCTCTGGAGCCAGCGCAGTCCCCTGAGGCTGAGGTACAGAGCAGCTATGACCAGGGCTGTCTTCCAAAGTAGACCGAAGAGATCGCTGGCATCAAAGGCCACCGGAGAGGGTTGCTGTGAGGCATACTGGGTATAGTCCAGGTACGGGGTTCCTTGCGGACTAGGGACAGCAGTCACCGAGGGCTCTTTCCCGGCTGTGGGCTGAGGGAGGGGGAGAGACTGGGAGAACAGCAGCAGTACTGCACCCACCACCAAGGCCAGCGATATCAGAATAGCCTTTCCACGGTTGCTCAGGCTCATCAGGCCCTCGATCTTAAGGACTCTATTCTCTGGGACGGCGATACTATCGAGGTTATTCGAACCCCGAACTTTTCGTCGACCACTACCACTTCGCCCCTTGCAATAAGGGTGCCGTTGATGAGTACATCCACCGGCTCACCGGCCATGCGGTCCAGAGGTATGACAGAACCCCGCTTGAGGGCCAGCACCTCTCGGATAGGCATCCGGGCTCTGCCCAGCTCGACGGTGATGCCCAGCGTCACGTCGAGGAGAAGATCCAAGTTCGTGGCAGGTTCTTCCTCGATTGTAGGAGAAACAGGTGCGAATTCTACCGGCTTAGCGGTCGCCACGTCCTTTTGGTTAAACTGCTGGCCGGCTTCGGCCATAAGTTGATCTAGGAATTCCTGGCTGATCTCTTCAGTCAAGTTGCCCACCTCCTTCTATCCGATCAGTGATCTGAACTACCAGCCTGTTGCCCTGACGGGCGGGTGTCGCAGTGTATTTGGGCTGGCCGTCCACTGCCACTAAGATGCCCTGATTGACGTAACGATCGAGAACCACCACATCCCCTTCTCTGAGGTTAAGTATTTCGGCTAAGGAAGCCTTTGCTGTCCCGAGGATCGCTACCAAATCCAGATTTACTGGGGCGATGACCGCTGTATTTCCATGTTCGCCGTTTACTTCGGCAGAGGAACGGGTATATCTGGAGAAGACAGTCTGGCGTGTGAGCTTGGGAAGTACGGGTTCCAACAGAGTGTAGGGGAGGGACATGGACACCGTGCCGGTCACCTTTGGCATCCGCACCTCAAATCCGATGACAGCCACGGGTTCGTTGTAGAGGGCCTCCAATACATTTGTGACGGAGGTCGAGAGTGCGGTCACCGTCGGATTGACCTCAAGGATGCCAGACCAGGCCTCCTTTAAACATTTGAGCATTACCGAGGCAATGTTGCGAAGCAACTGTATCTCGATCTCTGTAAGATCTCGCGGTTTGTCGATGGGGGAACCTTCGCCTCCCAGCATCCGGTCTACCATGGCGGTGGCGAGGGGAAGGCTCATCTCCATGATCATCTCGCCATCCAAAGGCTGCATCTCCACCACGAATAGCAGAGTAGGTTGGGTGATGGATGCGAAGTACTCCTCTTGGAGGACCTGTTCCACCGAGATCAGTATCCAGTGCAAGGTGGTACGCAGATAGGTGGATAGGGAGAGGGAAGCCAGCTTGATGAACCCCTCATGGACAGTCTGAAGGCTCTTAAGGTTCTCGCGCGAGAACTTATCTGGGCGTCTGAAATCGTAGGGACGCACATTGGACAAGGGTTTGGATCCGCTGGGAGTGGGTAACTGCCCGTTCGCCAGCGAACTAAGCAGAGCATCGATCTCTCCCTGGGTGAGGGCCTTGTTGGGCCTGGTTCCTTCAGGTGTCGTCATTGGATGATGAACTGGTTAAAGTAAACATCCATTACTTGGGGCTCCCCTATAGCCCGGTTGAGCTTCTCCTTTAGTTCAGCCTTCAGGGCCTCCTTGCCTTCGGGTTTGAGAAGGTCGTCGGCGTGCTTGCTGGCCAACACCATATTGATCGTGTCGTTGATCTTGGGGAGAACCGGTGCGAGCTCTCCCTTGAGCTCATCCACCTTCTTTTTGTAAGCTTCGCCGGATAGATTTGGGGGCAGTTCCTTTACCTTTAGCTCAAGCACTACTTCAACCTTGACGTACCTTATGGGCACGGCATCGGCCAGGTTGACCACCCTTTCGGAAGTTGGGAACATGATGCCTCGTTCTGGCTCTTGGGCGGTCTGGGCTGAAGCCGCCTGGGAGCCCCTCAGAGCCTGCAGGGGGCCTGGTCCGAACAGATAGAGACCAACAGCTGTGGCGGCTGACACCACAACAACGATAGGTAAAAACAGGAGAACCTTCTTCATGGGTGGCTCTCCTTGCCTTGCCCATCGGACTGGGCCGAGATCAGCGCAGCTTCGGGGTAGATGATCACAAGGTCGGCCCTCCTGTTCGCTGCCCTGCCCTCCTTGGTGGTGTTGTCGGCTATGGGTCGGTATTCTCCGTAACCTGCGGCAGAGAGCCTCTCAGGCTGTATGCCTAGACTTATCAAGTATCGTGTTACCGCCAAAGCTCTGGCGGCAGAGAGCTCCCAGTTTGTAGGGTACAGGGAGGATGCCGGAGGTATGTTGTCCGTATGTCCTTCGACCCTGACCTCGTTGGGTATATGGCTCAGAATGGTGGCTACCTTTTCCAGCACCTTTTTGCTGTCGGGCCTAAGGTCCGCCTTGCCGGACTCAAAGAGGAGGCTCGATGACAGGCTGATAGTGATGCCCTCGCGGCTAGGTCTGACCACAATTTTGTCCCCGAGGCCTAGCTGTTCAGCGAAGGCACCCAGGTCCTGCTTGATGGTTTCCAGGTCATGGAGCTGGGCGGAGTTGAAGCTGCCAAACTTGCCGTTGAGAGCTGTAGGGTCGAGGCCTTCTAGAACCTGGATATTGAAGGCCCTCTGGATGGAGGCAGTTAACTTGGCATATTTTGCTACATCCTGCTTAGACATGGAGTAGAGGATGACGAAGAACACCATGAGCAGGGTAATCAGGTCTGCGTATGTGAGCAGCCAGCGCTCGTGGTTTACATGTCCTTCTGCATGTGCCTGCTTGCGTCTGCTCACGGCGAGGCGTCCATCATGCTGGTTTAGTAGCCAGGTCTTCAGCGGCAACGTGCTCCGCCTGGCCCTTCTTAGCTGGCTTGATCTTAAGGAAGGCCTGTAACTTCTCCTCGACTATACGCGGATTGTCTCCGGCTTGAATCGCCATTATCCCTTCTATCATGGCTTGGCGTACGAAAATCTCGGCCTTGCTCTTCAGTTTGAGCTTTCCGCCGAGGGGAAGCCACAGGATGTTTGCTGTGGATACACCGTAGAAGGTGGCTATGAAGGCGACAGCGATGGCTGGGCCTAACTCCTCGGGGCTCGACAGGTGGCTCAGGACGCTCACGAGGCCCATGACGGTGCCTATTATTCCCATGGTTGGAGCGTAACCTCCCATGGCCTCAAGCATCCCGTAGCCCCGTTCGTGCCGTTTGGTCATGGCCTCAAGGTCGTTCTCCAGAATCTCTCGCACTGTCTCTGGCTCTATGCCGTCGACCACTAGCATCAGACCCTTTCGGAGAAAGGGATCGTCCAGGGCGTCGACGTCCTTTTCCAGAGCGAGTAGGCCCTCTTTTCGTGCCTTTTGGGCGAAATCGACCAATATGGTGATCATCTTCTCACCGTCGGGCGGTTTGCCGGTTAGGGCTTTAATTATGAGCTTGGGCAGCGACACGACAAGCTCTAGAGGATGCGCTATCAGGGTGGCGCCGATGGTTCCACCGATGACAATGAGAGTAGCCGAGATGTTCAGAAGCTGTATTGGATTGCCGCCCTCGATGATGAAGGCGGCCAACAGGGATCCGAAACCCAATACAAATCCGACAACGAGGGCTATATCCAACGTATCAACTCCTTACGTCCGTGCTCTCTGGCCAGGTCAACACGCGATGGCGAAATTCGATAATGCGGTTCACCACGTCGTCAACGGTGTCTTTGACGATCAGTTTCTTGCCATCCATGAAAGTGATCACCGTGTCAGGCGTTGCCTGGACCGTCTCGATAAGGTCTGAGTTTATTACGATGTGCCTGCCGTCCATGGTAGTGACTCGTATCATGGCAAGGCCCCTCTTCTCTGAAGCCATCATAGGCCAAGGCCAGGCCCTATAGAAGGTAATGTGGTCCCCCCGGAGCATGCCATTGGTCACGCTTCGGGTGGGTACCTCCGTACTCAAGTGCACTGTGTCCATGGTCGCATCCTCATATGAGTGCGATTTGCAGTCAATAATCGACTGTTGTCCTTAGGGACTAAATACCCATAAGGTCCCAGTTTGAGATTTCCGGTTACTTCCCTGTCTTTTGTGAGCGTGGGAGCCGAAGCGGCTTGGTGGCCTCCAAAGTACTTATGGCGGCTCCCACTGGGGACGTGTGGACGGCTTCCTGAGAACCTTCGGCCCTTCTGGTGATGCGTTGGTGCCCATAGAATGCAAGCCGAAGGGAGCTGAAGATGTCTTTAGTATTAGGCGCGGTAGGAAAGATTGGTAGGTCGGCCCTGGGAGGGCTAGCAGTGGTAGTCCTCCTCACCAGTGCATGCACGGTCGCGACGCCCCAAGGGCGGATCACGGTCGAGCCTGGAGCGGGTTCTCCCCAAGAGTTATCGAGCGGCCTGCAGCTGCTGCTCCTATTGACCGCCCTAACTTTAGCGCCAGCCTTCATCACCCTTATGACATCTTTTACACGTATCGTCGTGGTGCTCTCCTTTGCGCGCAGTGCGATTGGCGTGCCGCAGCTGCCGCCCAACCAGGTCATACTGGGGCTGTCGCTCTTTTTGACTGTCTTCGTGATGGCTCCGGTTTGGAGTCAGGTGAACGAGACAGCCCTACAGCCGTACCTGAGGGGGGAGATATCGCAGCAAGAGGCCTTCAGGAGGGCAGAGCTGCCCGTGCGGCAGTTCATGTTCAAGCAGACACGGGAAAAGGACCTCTCCCTATTCGTCTTTTTGTCGAAGATGGATCGACCTCGAACACCCGACGATGTGCCTACGTACGTGCTGATTCCGGCCTTTGTGATCAGTGAACTTAAGACGGCCTTTCAGATGGGTTTCGTGCTCTTCATCCCGTTCCTGATCATCGATCTGATAGTCTCCAGCGCCCTTATGTCGATGGGAATGCTGATGCTACCACCGGTGATGATTTCTTTGCCCTTCAAGGTAATGCTTTTCGTGCTGGTAGATGGCTGGCATCTAGTGGTGCGATCGTTGATAGCCAGCTTCGGTTAGGAGGCTAGAGGTGAATGAAGTGTTGGTGGCTGAACTGGGAAGATCGGCGCTCGTGACGGCGGCTGTGGTAGGCGCTCCTGTGCTGATGGCGGGCCTTCTCGTTGGTCTAACCATAGCCGTTTTCCAAGCAGCGACCCAGATTAACGAAATGACGCTGACTTTCGTGCCGAAACTGATAGCCATAGTGGTAGTACTGGCTGTCTTTGGACCTTGGATGTTGGGCAACCTTATAGCTTACACGTCGGCTCTGTTGAACCAGATGGCCACCATGGTGCGCTGATGGTTATCGATGGTCTGACCACCGCCTATTTCGAGGGTTTCTTTCTAGCGTTGGTGCGGGCTGTATCCCTCATGGTTGCCGCCCCAGCCTTCGGACATCGGGGAATGCCTGTGTTGGCGAGGGTGGGGTTGGCGGCGTCAATTGCGTTTCTTGTGTCGCCCGGGCTGAGTCGGGAACTGCCTTTGGAAGGCTTTTTACTACAGGTGGCGCAAGAGGCTCTCATTGGACTGTTGCTCGGCTTGGCGGTGAGCTTCGCTTTTGCAGCCGTACAGATGGGAGCCGCCATGCTGGCTGTGCAGATGGGGTTGAGTTTGGGGGGAGTCCTCGATCCCTCCTTTGCCGGCCAGGGCTCAGTGGTGGAGCGGTTCTATGGCTTGCTTGCCACTGTGGTCTTTTTCGCTATCGATGGCCATCACCAGATGCTATTGGGGCTGTCGCAGAGTTTTCAGTTGGTGCCAGTGGGAACAGTAGAGTTCCCACAGCTTTCTGTGGAGGGGCTTATCGGCCTGTCCGGCGGGGTGTTTGTTTCGGCTCTTCGTATTGCCCTGCCGTTGGCTGGCACGCTAGCTCTGGTGGATGCGGGCTTGGGGATTTTGGGGAGAGCAGTACCGCAATTTAACCTGCTGCTCCTGGGAATGCCTCTCAAGATGCTCTTGGGCCTTGTGCTCATGATTGTGACGATGCCCCTGGTTGTGGGGGCTGTGAGCAAGGTTGCAGAGGGCGGTATGACCGGCATGCTACAAATGTTGGCGGTGAGGTGACATGGGCGACGTTGAGCGCACTGAAGAAGCAACGCCCAGACGTCGTGAGGAAGCACGAAGGAAGGGCCAGGTAGCTCGGAGTCAGGAGTTAAGCAGTGCCGCTGTCCTTCTGGCAGGCTTTCTGGCTATCAGCTGGTACAGTTCCTGGGTTGCATCGAACCTCTCTTCGTTCAGTCGGCACATATTTGCCCATCTCGGTAAGGATGAGATTGGCTCTCAACTGGGAACCTTGGTGGGCATGGCCGGCTGGACGTACCTACGCGTCCTGGCACCGGTGCTCATCGGGGTTGTAGCTGTGGCGTTGGCTTCGAATCTGGCACAGGTGGGCTTTCTCTTCTCCCTGGAGCCCTTGCGCCCTCGTTTGGCACGTGTCGACCCGTTGTCTGGTCTCAGGCGGATGGTATCGGGGATGGCCGTGGGCGAACTGCTCAAGGCGTTGGCTAAGGTCGGGCTCATTGGCTTCGTACTCTACCGTGTGCTGGCGGACCGGGCTTCCCAGCTGGGAGGGCTTTTCTTTGTGCCGCTGGAGCAGGCGACCGGCGTACTGACCTCTTTGGCCATAGAGATGGGCCTCAAGGGTGGAGGAGCCTTCCTCGTGCTGGCATTCATCGACTATCTGTGGCAGAGGCGACGGTATGAGGCGAACCTGCGGATGACGCGACAAGAGCTCAAGGAAGAGCTGAGACAGACGGAGGGCGACCCACGTCTTAGGGCCCGTATCAGACAGGTGCAACGGCAGTGGGCATCGAGGAGGATGATGCATGCCGTTCCCAAGTCTGACGTGGTGATTACCAACCCCATACATTATGCCGTAGCTCTGCGGTACGCTCCTGAGGCCATGCGGGCGCCCCAGGTGGTAGCCAAGGGGCAAGACCTGTTGGCGCAGCGGATCAAGGAGCTGGCACGGCAGCACAGTGTGCCTTTGGTAGAGAATCCTCCTTTGGCCCAGGCGCTATACAGAGCAGTGGATGTGGGCATGGAGATACCGGCTGCCCTCTACGAGGCCGTTGCCGAGGTGTTGGCCTACGTTTACAGGCTTAGGAGGCGATATGGCCGCTGAGACCACGAGTACTCAAAGCACTTTGGGCAACCTGATGCGTTACAGCGACATCATCCTGGCCTTCGCCGTGGTTTCGGTGGTGGCCATGATGATCATCCCCCTACCGACACAGGCGCTAGACATCCTCATCATCATTAACATGACTACTGCCCTCGTGGTGCTCCTGGTATCGATGTACATCCGCGAGCCGTTGGAGTTCTCGGTGTTTCCTTCGCTGCTGCTTATTTTGACCTTGTTCAGACTGGGACTGAACATCTCGGCCAGCAGGCTCATATTGCTGCAGGGGGACGCTGGCCGCGTCATCGACGCCTTTGGGAACTTTGTGGTGGGCGGCAACTATGTGGTGGGCATAGTCGTCTTCCTGGTGCTGGTGGTGATCCAGTTCGTGGTGATCACCAATGGAGCCGGTCGAGTTGCCGAGGTTGCGGCAAGGTTTACCCTCGACGCTATGCCAGGGAAGCAGATGAGCATAGACGCAGACCTGAATGCAGGCCTTATCACCGAGAAGGAGGCCCGGGCTAGGCGGAAGGCTATAGAGCAGGAGGCTGATTTTTACGGAGCTATGGATGGTGCCTCGAAGTTTGTAAAGGGCGATGCCATAGCCGGTATTGTGATCATCCTCATCAACATCTTCGGAGGCCTCATCATCGGCATAGTTCAGCGCGGTCTAGACATAATGCAGGCGCTACAGACTTACACGCTATTGACCGTTGGCGACGGATTGGTGAGCCAGATCCCTGCCCTGCTGATTTCAACGGCCACTGGAATCATTGTGACCAGGGCCGCTTCGGAATCGAACTTAGGAAGAGACATGGCGAGCCAGATACTAGCTAATCCCCGGGCCCTGGCCATAGTTGCCGCGTTGCTGGTGGCTCTTGGGCTGGTGCCTGGCCTTCCGAAGATCCCCTTCTTTGTCATCGCCATTGCTTTGGGTGTCGCCAGTTTCCTGCTCAGCCGACGGACTTCGATGCCGGCGCAGGTTTCACCACCTAAACCAGCTGTGGCAGAGAGAGAGAACCTTCTGAGCATGGTGAAGGTCGACCCTATGGAGATGGAGATTGGGTACGGCCTGGTACCCCTGGTGGATGCAGATCAGGGAGGAGTCCTCCTCAACCGCATCTCTCTGGTGCGACGGCAGTTGGCTACGGAATTGGGCATCGTCTTGCCGATGATACGTGTCCGGGACAACCTACAACTTGACCCTAACACATACGTGATAAAGATCCGAGGCGTGGAGATGGCTCGGGGCATGGTGCTGCCAGGCCATTATCTCGCCATGAGCTCTGGCAGTACGTCCTTTGAGCTCGAGGGCATTCCTGCTAAGGAGCCTGTTTTCGGCCTTCCTGCCCTCTGGATCTCAGCGAACCAGCGGGAACGGGCTGAGATCGCCGGCTATACGGTGGTGGATGCCAGCGCTGTGGTGACGACCCACCTGACGGAAGTTATCAGGGCCAATGCTCATCTGATCCTCAGCAAGCAGGAAGTAGCTAACCTTGTGAACCATGTGAAGCAGGAGTACCCCGCCGTCGTAGAGGATCTAGTGCCCGAGCCGCTTTCTCTCACAGAGCTTCAGAAGGTCCTTCAGAACCTTCTTAAGGAAAGGGTACCGATCAGAGACCTTGTGACAATACTTGAGACCCTCTCAGCCTATGTACGCACTACCAGGGACACCGATCTTCTTACGGAGTACGTGCGGCATGCGCTGGCGAGGACCATCACCGGCCAGTACAGGGACGCCAGCGGCAACATCTTTGTGTTCTCCCTCGCTCCCCACTTGGAGCAGCGCCTAACCGGCTCGATCCAGGTGGCTGAGAACGGTGTCGTCGTGGTTATGGATCCGACCTCCACGGAGACCTTCCTTCAGGCGGTGGCCGCGGAAATGGAAAAGATGGCAGCTGCTGGGTATCAGCCGATCCTTTTGGTGGGGCCGCGGCTCCGCCTTGCTTTGCGGAGGATGCTGGAACGGTTCTTGCCAAATCTGGTAGTGCTTTCTCCTCCGGAGATTGAGCCTCGAACAAAGATCCAAAACATGGGTGTTGTGGGGTTGGACGATGAGCGCAAGTAAGGTCTTTGAAGGAGCAACGCTGGAAGAGGCCTTCGGCAAGGTACGGGCCGAGCTGGGCTCTGAAGCCTTCATATACGAGACGAAACGGAAGAGGGCCCCAGGGCTGCTGGGGCTTATGGGCCGTTGGGTGGTGCAGGTGGTAGCAGGCACCAGTGACGGCACTGCAGGTTGGGACGAGAGGTTCCGTTCCAGGGAGGCCAAAGCCATATCGGAGTTGCTCTCGGAGGTGTTGGCCCTGAGACAGGCCGTTGACCGACTGAGCACTCCATTGGCCTTCGAGGAGGTGGCTCATCTGTCTCGGCCTTTGAGGGGAATGTACCACAGACTTTTGCAGCACAGATATCCTGAGGGGGCTGCACGGGAACTGGTCCTCAAAGCCCGCGACGACCTGTCTCCTCACGAGGCCAGGCAGGATGACCGTGTGCTGCAGATCCTCACCGAGTACCTAGTGGGCGCCATGGCTACCCCAAAACCTTTGGAGCTTTCGCGTCCGCAAGTGCTGTTCGTCACAGGCCCTACGGGGTCTGGGAAAACGACAACGGTGTCTAAGCTGGCAGTGGGTTTGGCTTTGAAGGGCAAGAAAGTTGTTGTCATAAACGCTGATACGCTTCGGCCTGGGGCAACGGCTCAGCTCAAGGCCTACACGGACTTGCTAGGGGTGCCCTGTGAGGTAGCTTACTCCGCCGAGGAACTGGCAAAACTGGTGGGCCGCTATCGGGGCCGTGCCACGGTACTTGTAGATACTCCAGGCCGCAATCCCCGTAGTACTGACCAGCTCAGTGAACTGAGGGCGCTATTGGAGGCTGTGCAAGACAAGAACATCCTGCTCACAGTCCCGGCAGTAATCCAAAAAGAGGAGATGAATGCCTGTCTCGACGTATTCGGTTTCGAGCCGCTTTACGGCCTTGTAGTGACCAAGTTAGACGAGGCTAGCGCATTGGGTCCGCTGGTAGCGTTCCTACAAGAACGGAGTCAACCAGTGGTCTTGCTAAGTACCGGTCCTAGGGTGCCAGAAGATCTCAAGATTGCAGACAACCAGTTTCTAGTTGCTGAAATGCTCAGTACGGGAAGAGATGGCTGATGTCGACGAGCTGTTCACGGTAAACCGTAAGGTGCAGATTAAGGTGGCTAGTTCGGGTAGGTCGGCGTTTTATAACTCCCGCGTCGAGGACGTGCAGCCGGGCGTGCTGGGGGTGGCCACGCCAATGGACGCCACAGGGCTGGTGCGTTTCCCTGTGGGGCTCAAAGTCTGGCTCGTAGCTGCTACATCTGAGGCTGCTTTCCAAGTATCTGCTAAGGTGGTGGGCGAGTCGTTGCATCCAGTGGCCATAACTTGGATTTCAGAGCTCGGGCCAGCTGAACGCATACAACGGCGCAGGTTCTTCAGGGTCACCGACCCTCCCGTTACCGTCCACCGGCTTCAAGTAAAGGGGGTCGACTCACAGTTTTTCGGTAGGATCGTCGACCTCAGCGCCGGAGGCATGCTGCTGGAAACCACCGAGAAGCTTGGTGCAGAGGCTGTGTTGTCCATCGATTTCACGCTGGCCAACGCTGGGCGTTTCGTGACCGACGCTGAGATCGTCCGTACAGAGATCTCTGAGGCGTCTCGGGAAAGGAGATATAGATATGGCTGCAAGTTCACCTCGCTGACCTGGAGAGAAGAGGACATGATCATCTTTGGGCTCTTTTGCTTTCAGAGAGACCTGAGGCGAAAGGGACTTAAGTAGGAGGGGGGAGAAATGGGTGACAGTGCTTTGAGCTGGGTGTTGGTGGGGGCCGTAGGAACCGGCATAGTTGTTGCCGGGTTGAGCTTGACAGCTGGGTCGGCAGAGGGGGCGGCCCTATTGAGGGGTGTGCTCGGCTTCGCAGCCGTGGCGCTCTTTGGATGGGCAGTGGTGTACGTTGTCGACCTGATACGAGCAGGTACCCAGGAGGGCGACAAGACCAAAGGGAACCTTGTGGATGTACGCCTTCCTTCTGAAAAGGGAAGGGGATCCGCGAAGCCCTGATAGATGGTGGGAGATATGGCTGGAACTGTCTTGGCAGATAGTAGGCACCTTTGGCAGAGGTACCGAGAGAGCAGGGATCCGAAAGTAAAGGAAGAGCTAGTGCTTCGGTACGCCCCCTTGGTTAAGTACGTGTTGGGCAGGATGGCCTTGATACTGCCGCCCGTGTTGGAGCCCGATGACGTTCTATCCTACGGCATTTTGGGCCTCATGCTGGCTGTAGACCGCTACGATCCCTCCAGGGGAGTGAAGTTCGAGACCTATGCCATAAGCCGGATACGGGGCGCCATCATAGACGCCCTTCGAAGCCTCGATGTGGTGCCGCGAAGTGCGCGGCAGAGAACCAGAAGATTGGAACGTACGTACAGTGAGTTGGAGCAGAGCTTGGGTCGACCGCCTAGGGACGAGGAGTTGGCGCAAGCCATGGGTGTGGACTTAACTTCCCTCAGTCACATGCTCAGCGAGGTGAACTATGTGGTCCTGTCCCTAGACTCCCCCCTCGGTCGTTCCCCCGACGACGATGAACTCACGCTTCTGGACACAACTGGAGACGAAGGCTTGGACGATCCCCTCGAAGGACTGGAGCGACAGGAATTGGCCGAAGCCTTGGCCAGAGCCATCGAGGGCTTGGATGAGCGCGAAAGGCTTGTGATTTCCCTCTACTACTACGAGGATCTGACCCTCAAAGATATAGCCGAGATTCTGGGAGTGTCGGAATCAAGAGTTTCACAGCTTCACGCCAGAGCAGTTTTGAGACTGAGGACGAAGATGCACCGTTTTCTACCCCAGAGAGCCGATAGAGTGATGAGGAGACCGCGAAGATGACGTACATACCTGTGATAGCCCTTCAGGTGCTTTTTGCTGTGCTAGTAGTGTGGTACTACTTTCAGACCAAGGACAGGCTAGAAAAGTTGGATCGAAAGATACGAGGGCTGGAAGCGAAATTAGCCCTCATGCTTCAGCAATCCACCTTCTTGAGCGAAATGGACCAGCTCAGGCTCGGCCTGGGCGAGCTAAGGTCCCTTGTTTCCAACCTTGCTTTGCCGAGACCAGCTACTAGGGGCCAAGGTAAGGCATCGCGCCTGCCTGTCCTGGACATTACTACAGCAACGGGAGGGAGCCCAGTGGATATAGCTAGAGCACAGGGGAGGTCGAGAGCTGAAGTGGAACTGCTGATGAGGTTACGAGAGCTTCAAGACACTGTCGAGGCGGGGACCCAGCTATGAAGCGAGCTTTGGGGCTTATAGTAGCTGTAATTGCGGCATTACAGGTGACGTCGTTTTGGGCGGTCGCCAACGGGGTGCCGGTTAAGATACCTCTTTCCTATCTGCAGGGAGTGTCAAACTGGGGTTCCAAGGCTGCCACCGGAATCGCAGAGGTCTCCATTGGTGAGGCCTACGTGAAGATAGACGCTGTTGGCCTTGATGCCTTGCAGGGAGAGACTTATTTCGCATGGTTGATCAACACCGAGACTGGGGACCTATTTGCTGTGGGTGCCCTTTCTGGGGACCCAAATGGTACCATACGTTTCTCAAAGGATTTCGACCAGATACCCGACAAGGGTTACAATCTCGTGCTGATCTCCGTAGAGCCGTCGGGGGCAAACCCTTCGGCACCGTCAGCGAAGCGCTCGATTGCTGGATTTTACCCTAAGCCTGTCGGATATTCCCAGGCGCAGGTGCCGAGCGATCTCCCGAAGACTGGAGGCTCGGCTGTCGAGCCTGCGAAACCGGTAGATGTCAGGATTCCCACAGCTCCCAGCCAGCCTACCTCTGACAGCAAGTCTGTGCTGACAATAGCTTTAGGGGCTACCCTTCTTTTGGGCGCTGTGGGGGTGGGACTGCTTCACAGCATGGTAAGGAGGAGCCGATGATCCGGGGGATCTATACCACAGCATCGGGACTGCTGGCGCAGATGGCACGACAACTGGCCGTCAGCAATAATCTGGCCAACCTAAACACGCCAGGTTACCGTCAGGATGTCACAAGTCTCAGGGAGAGCCCCGGCCTGGATATATCCCGCCTGTTCGATGGACAGGTCACTCCTCTTGGAGCCCTGGGAACTGGGGTGGCAACGGAAATCGGTGGGATAGATCTTAGCCAGGGGCCCTTGCTGGATACAGGCAACCCCCTGGATTTGTCAATATCGGGTCCTGCCTTCTTCGCGGTTCAGACCCCCGAAGGGGTGCGGTACACCAGGGACGGAAGTTTTTCGAGGAGCGCCGAGGCTATTTTGGTGAACGCATCTGGATATCCGGTGCTGGGTGAGGGAGGCCCCATCCACCTCGGCGATGGCGATGTGGTTGTCAACGGCGATGGTACTGTGCTGGTGGGAGGCCAGGAGGTAGGTAGGTTGCTTCTCACCGAGTTCCAGCCTGGACAGCTTCGAAAAGTGGGAACAAATCTCTTCGAAGCTCAGGGAGCTGGCCAAGCTGCTGCCAACTCAGCTGTCAATCAGGGGTTCCTGGAAATGTCCAACGTAGACGTAGCCCAGGCTGTTGTGGACATGATGGCAGCCGCCAGATCCTATGAGGCAAGCCTAAGGCTCCTGCAGATGCAGGACGAAATATTAAGCAAGAGCGTAAACGATGTAGGCAGGACAGCCTAGGAGGGAGGATGATAACGCTTTTCAGCATACCGGGTAGTGGATTGTGGGCGCAACAGCAGGTGGTCGACTCTATAGCCCACAATCTGGCTAATCTCAGAACCCCCGGGTTTAAGGCTACCAGGGTGGGCCTGCAGGACCTACCATATGTTCAGGTAAGCTGGGATAGGCCGGTGGCCGAAGGCACTGGGCGGGAGACGGTGAACCTGGGCACGGGGGTCACGGTGGAAGGAACCCAGCACTTGTTCCTGCAGGGCCCATGGGAGCACACGGGTAACCCGACGGACATCGCCATAGCAGGAGAAGGCTTCTTTAGGCTTCAATTGCCCAATGGGGGTGTGGCTTACTCCAGGGATGGTGCTTTCCACGTCGATGCATCGGGTAGACTAGTCAATTCCTCCGGTTACCCGCTTGTGGGTGTGCAGCTTCCGCCTGGTGCCCAGGAGATTAACGTGAGCCCCGACGGGAGCGTCTCTGCCCTGGATCCGGCCACTGGCCAGAGGGTACAGGCGGGGAGGTTGGAGCTCGCACGGTTCGTCAACCCCGACGGGTTGGTGGCAGTTGGCAGCAGGCTGTTTCTCGAGACCGAAGCTTCGGGTCCGCCGGTCGTTGGGGGGGCAGGATCGGCTGGCCTGGGGACAGTCATGCAAGGCTTTCTTGAGGGCTCCAATGTCGATCTATCCGAGCAGTTTACACGGATGATCGCTGCCCAACGGGCCTATCAACTGAACCTGCGGGCCCTGCAGACCCTGGATGAGATGGCAGGTCTTGTGGCAAATCTTCGAACTTGACCCTAAACTGGTGATCTGCGAAAGTCGATAATCGGTACGAAGTCCTGGCTGAGAATACTTAAGTAGAGTGGAAGGTGTCTCTGATGACAGTCGAGAAGGTATCGTCGCATTCTGTGGGCACTACAGGGCAGATCAGGGAAAAAGGGACAGTAGAACGCCCCCATGGTACCGGGTCGCCAACGGCACCGGCCGCGGAGGGTATCCAAGAAGACGTGCAGATCTCCAGCCAAGCGAAGGGAATAACCAGACTCATGGACCTGGTGAAGCAGCTGCCAGACAGCCTTTCGCCACGAGTAGATGAACTGAAGCGGCAGATCTCAAAGGGCACCTACGAGGTACCTGCCATTGAGATAGCTAAGAAGATGCTTGGTGAGGGGCAGTGAACTTCAGGAGGCCCATATGGCTGCAAAGATGAATGGACGCGACACGCGCAATCTCCTCCGCATCCTCGAGAGCCAATTAGCTCTCGCCCAGGAGATGAGGGGAGTCCTTCTGGCCGAGAGGAAAGCGATAGTCGAAGGGGATGTGGAAGGCCTGCTGGCTGCTGTAAGTCGAAAGCTCGATCTGGTTGCGCGCATGAAGGATGCTGACAAGCGTCGTTTGGATTGGTTGCAGTCAGCAGGTTTCGAAAAGGCATCCCTTGCCTCGGTGACTGGGGGTATCCCTGGCGGCGGTGCCATTTTGGAGGTGGGGATGATCCTTCGGAAGGAGCTAGAAGGGCTTCAGACTCTGAGCCGGTCGAATTCCCAGATGATCCGAGAGCGCCTGAGGGCGACTCGCGGGACCCTGGATTTCCTGGTCCAGCTCGTAAGCCTTGGCTTCCAATATGGGCATGAGGGCAGACTGGCGACATCGCCCACACCGGGCGGCCAACTGATAGATAGGCAGGTTTGAAGGCCCATGACGTCGGCGTTTTTTGGTATTAACGTGGCCCTCAGGGCCCTCATGGCTCAACAGCTGGCCATCGATGTCACCAACCACAACATAGCCAATGCCAATACCGAGGGCTACTCGCGGCAGGACGTGCACATGGTGGCGTCGACCCCCTTCCCTCTTCCTTCCTTATCGAGGCTTCTTACTCCAGGGCAGCTGGGCACAGGGGTAGAGATCGATCAGATCCGCCGCCTTCGGGATGGCTTCTTGGACCTCCAGATCCGTAACGAACTGCTGAAGCAGGGTTATTGGACCGTGGCCCAAGAGATAGTTCGCAAAGTGGAGGTGGTCTTCGGGGAACCCAGTGAAAACGCGTTATCGAGTCAACTGGATCAGTTCTGGGGCGCTTGGCAGCAGTTGAGCTCAGATCCCCAGAACCAGGCTGTGAGGGCGTATGTGGCCGAGCGGGGAGCGAGCTTGGCTGCAACCTTCAACCACTTAGCGGCACAGCTGGAAAGCGTACGGGCTGATATCAACTACGATCTTAGAGTGAGGGTTGACCAGCTCAATTCTCTGGCGAACCGCATTGCGGCTCTGAACCTGCAGATATCCAAGGTTGAGGTAACGGGTGACCGAGCTAACGACCTCAGAGATCAGCGAGATCTCCTCTTAGATGAACTCTCGGGTCTGGTGAAAATTTCTTACCAGGAGACACCGAACGGTTTCGTGGATGTCTTCGTCGACGGACGAGCTCTGGTGAGCGGTGAGAAGGCAAACCAGTTGGTGGCCCAAGCTGATGCGGCGGGCAACGTGTATCTGGCCTGGGCTTCCGATGGAAGGTTGGTAGACCCGGGAGGCGGAGAGGTGAAGGCCAATCTGGACTACCGCGACGGCTTTCTGGCAGACCAGCGGAACGCCCTCGATAGCCTTGCACAGGCGGTGATAGCAGAGGTCAACAGCCGTCACCAGGCTGGGTATGGGCTGAACAATGCTACAGGGATCGACTTCTTTAGTGGAACCGGGGCAGCCAATATGTCACTCTCCGCATCAATCCAGATGGACCTGAACAACATAGCTGCCTCCGGGCAACCCAATGCCCCAGGGGACAACAGCATTGCCCTCAACATAGCCCGACTGGCTCGTGACGTTGTGTCAATAGGTGGTCAGAGTACCAGCGTTGGGTCGTACTACAGGTCTTTGATAACGGCTCTTGGGGTTAAAGGACAGGAAGCACAAAACATGGTGACTAGTGAAGAATCGATCTTGGCCCACCTCAGGAAGCAGAAGGATGCAGTTTCGGGGGTATCTCTGGACGAAGAGGCAGCCAACCTCATCAAGTTCCAGCATGCTTACAACGCGGCCGCAAGGGCCCTCACAGTTTTCGATGAGCTCCTCGACAGACTCATCAGCGGCACGGGTGTGGTGGGGAGGTAGTAGGTCCCATGAGGGTGACCAGCAACAGCATCGTGAATACGTTTCTGGAAAACCTGTCGCGCAATGTGGCTAGGCTCGAGAAGTATCAGGGGCAACTCAGCTCCGGCATGCGGGTGCGTTGGCCCTCGGAAGACCCGGTGTCGACGGCGCACATCATGGACCTGCAAAGTGCCATCGACATCAATGGTCAGTATAAAGAAAATGTCGAGAGTGCCCTCAGCTTTCTGAACACAGTAGACAGGTTTCTGGCCAGCGCAGGAGACATCCTTCAGAGGGCCCGGGAGGTGGCTGTTCAAGGTGGAAACGATACTCTCGCCGTTTCCGATATGCAAGCTGCTGCCCGAGAGGTAGAGCAGCTTTTGGAGCAGATGATATCCGTAGGCAATGCCCAGTACAGCGATGCTTACATGTTTGGGGGGTTCAGGATCGATGTGGCTCCCTTTTCACCCGTGGGTTCGCCGCCATCGGCTGTGACTTACAATGGCGACACTGGGGTGATCTATCGGGAGGTCGGTCCCGGAGCCACGGTCGCTGTCAACCTGCCTGGGGGACCGATCTTTGGCCCTGCGTTCTCAGCGCTGATACAGCTCAGGGATGCGCTGCAAATGGGCAACGCGGCGGCGGTTCAAGCGGCCTTGGGGCCCTTAGATGGTGCTTTAGATGGAATCCTGGCTGCCAGAGCCGAGGTAGGAGCCCGCGTGAATAGATTAGAGGACACTGTTGCCAGGCTGACAGACCTGGACGTTAACCTCAGGGAACTGCTTTCGAAACGCAGGGATATCGATCTGGCCGAAGCTATAACAGCTTTTTCCAAGGAAGAGGCTGCCTATAGGGCTGCCCTCGCAGCAGGGGCACGGTCAATTCAATCCAGCCTCTTGGACTTCCTCAAATAAAGCTCTTTAACCTTTTGGAGGCGTACCCCATGCTTTTAACCAGTGTGAAGCCTGATGTTCCAGAGGCGCTCCATGCCCATGTACGGCTCTACTTTCCGAAGGGTCTAGTAGGATTGGAACACTGGAAGGAGTTCAGGCTCATGGTAGACAGTGAGCCGATAATGCTGCTGGTGCCCGAAGAAGACCCCGATAGGCTCCTTCCCGTTACCATGGTGGCCCTTCTGGTAAACGGGTATGAGATCGAACTCTCGGACGCCGATGTCGAGACTTTGGAGTTGAGGGATCCGTCGGACGCTGTAGTGCTGGCCATACTGACGGTTAGGCGAGATCCACCGACAGTTACCGCCAACCTTTTGGCACCTTTGGTGATAAACAGGAGGAACCTTAAGGGGCTGCAGGTTATCCTCGACGGCAGTGGATATCCATTGCGGCACGTGGTCTTCTCGGCCAAGGCCGGGTCATAGCCATGTTAGTGCTTACTAGGAAACCCGAGGAACGGATCTACATAGGTAGCGAGATCGTGGTGACAGTGCTCGCGGTGGAGGGCGAGAGGGTGAAGCTCGGCATTTCGGCACCCCGTGACGTCCAGGTGCTTAGAGGCGAGTTAGTGGATGAGGTCTCGGCCGTGAACCGAGATGCGGCGGTACCTGGCAGGAACCTATCGGGTGTCATTCTCGAAGAACTGGCGAGGATTTTGGCAGAAGGGACTAAAGTCCGCGAGACACGGTCCGAAGATTCCCTCGGGAGGTGATGGAAGGAGCATCAACGCAGACGAAAAAATTGGTCAAGCCGCAGGGCGGTCTGGCGGTAAAAGTGACCGCATGTGCAGAATGGATTCTGCACCAATCTCATACAACTAACCACAAAAAGGCATAGGAGGCCAAAAATGGGAATGCGTATTAACACCAACATAGAGGCTTTGAATGCCCAACGTAACCTTTCGGTAACCGCTTTCAACCTTGCCAAGTCCATAGAGAAGCTCTCTTCGGGCTTGCGCATCAACAGGGCCGGCGATGATGCGGCTGGCCTCTCCATTAGCGAAAAGCTGAGGGCTCAAGTGAGGGGTCTGAACCAAGCTATCCGCAACGCGCAAGACGGTATCAGCTTGATACAGACGGCAGAAGGGGCCTTGAATGAGGTCCACTCCATCCTCCAAAGGATGAGGGAACTGGCTGTGCAAGCTGCCAACGATACTCTCAGTGCCGATGACCGGGCCGCTGTGGCCAGCGAAGTCAGTGCCCTGCGGGATGAGATAAACAGGATCGCGACCACTACGCAATTCAACGGCAAAGTGCTGTTGGACGGCACGTACGCAAGCACCGGCATCACCCTTCAGATCGGCGCGAATGCTGGGCAGACCGTCTCGGTGACTATAGCTGACATGCGGGCCACAGCTGTAGGTACGGTGGCCGGCGGGCCAGCTAGCCTGGATGCGGCAGTTACTGCCTTTGTGGGCGGTCCAAATGCAACGACAGCTTCGGATCTGATGAATAGCGTCGATAAAGCTATCACCGACGTGTCCAGCACGCGGAGCAGCTTGGGCGCCTATCAGAACCGTTTGGAGCACACCATCGCCAACTTGGGTGTGGCGGCTGAGAACCTGGCTGCTTCGGAGAGCCGGATCCGCGACGTGGATATGGCGGCGGAGACCGTGAACTTCACCAAGACGAGCATCCTCCAGCAGGCAGGCGTGGCGATCCTCGCGCAGGCCAATCAGGCACCTCAGGCCGTCCTGGCCCTTCTAAGGTAGTAGATCGCGTAGTGGCTGGGGCCTGGGACAGCGGGGCCCCGGGCTCCAGCCATTTCTTGGTGTGCCTAGGGCTCCGCCGCCCTGACCCAGTAACTCCAGGTCGAGTAGGGATGTGAAACATGACTAGCAGCTCGGAAATAAAGCCCGTCGGATCGACAACTCCTTATAGACACTCGATCTCCGTAAGGTACGACCCGGGTCAGCTTGCTGATAGGACCCCAAGGAGGGCAGATTCTGACCTTCAGGCGGAGGTGACGCCCAGGTTGGATGTGCTGGGCACCTATGCCCGCTTCGTAGTTAGAGAAGGTGAAGTAATGATACAGATTGTGGACAGGCTCAGCAACGAGGTAGTAAGGGAAATACCTCCCGAAGAGATTTTGAAGATGGCAGCGGAGCTCCGAGCATATCAGCAGGCTCTGGAAGCGCACAAGCACAGGGCGGGTTCAGGTTCCCTTCCAGGGGGACAGCGGCCATGAGCAATCTCTCCATCGACGGTATTATCTCCGGCCTAAATACTAGTCAGATCATCGACAAGCTTCTCGCCGTCGAGCGTCAGCCGTTGGTTCAACTGCAACAGCGAAAAACCAACCTACAGGCGACCCTGGACATAATACGATCCATTAACACCAGCCTCCTTAACCTTCAGAGCATCGTATCTAAGCTCAGCACGCGTTCCGACATCGATGCGAAGCAGGCGGTTGCTAGTGGCGGGGCGGTCAGTGCTACGGCTAACTCCAGCGCCGTATTGGGGAGCTTCCGCATCACGATCAGTCGCCTTGCCACTGCAACCAAGGTGGCAAGCACAGGGCCTGTGGGTAGGCCAGTGGATGCCTCATCGCCCCTGGCATCGGCAGGGTTTGCCATTGCGCCCACTACGGGGACCTTCACAATTTCAGTCCAGGATCCTACTACGGGGCAAACAAGCAGCGCCGTGATAACTTTGGACAGCGCCACCGTGCTCTCCAATGGAACTGATGCTCCTGGCGAGAACACCGTCTTGGCGAAGATCAATGCTTCAGGCCTGGGAATTACCGCGCGTCTGGCCAACGATGCGTATGGCAGGCCCAACGTCCTGAGGCTCGAAGGGCCGACGGGCTACGTTATACGGTTGGGTTCTGGCGCTGACACAAGCAACTTCCTTCAGGCTGCCAGAATCTACGACGCAGCCCCGCGAGGGCTGACGGCAGCTACGGTCACTGGAAGTCCTGTAGCCTCTGGGGCGCTGGCGTCAACCACTATTACCATCAACGGCGTTACTACACTTACCACGGCGACACCGTCATCCAATACGGCCTACGACAATGCCGTTTCTATCGCCAATGACATCAACAACACTCCCGGAAGCACTGTGGTGGCTACGGCCAACGCCGACGGAACCATTACTCTCACCCAGAAGACAGCAGGCGCCTCCTACACTATCGACATAACCGATGCCGGCACCGGCACTGGACTGGTAGCTGGGGTAACTGCTAACGGCCGGGACTACATAGAAGGCGTGGGCATGCTGGGAAGCTTGCTGGTGAACCAGCCTCTGAGTGGGGCGAGGCTGAACACCAGCATCACAGGGCTCAATCCCGATGGCACTGGAGCCTTCACCGTCAACGGTGTGACCATAAACTACAGGTCAGACGATACTATCTCCGCCATACTTTCCCGTATAAACGCTTCCGGCGCGGGAGTAACAGCCACCTACGACCCCGTGGCAGATAAGATCCAGCTTACTTCGACCCACACAGGTAGTGCCCTGATAAGCCTTTCGGACATCACAGGCAACTTTCTTGCGGCAGTGGGGCTGTTAGGAGCGCCACAACAGGCCGGGCAGACAGCTGAGTTTGCTGTCGACACAGGCAACGGCTTCCAGACTTTTACGAGCTCATCGAACACCGTGACTGGAGTGATACCAGGCGTAACCCTGCAGTTGAACAGCACGAGTTCAGATCCCGTGACTGTGACAGTATCGCAGGATACCAACGCGGTGGTCTCCCTAGTGCGCAGCTTTGTGGACCAGTTCAACTCCTTGCTCTCGATCATCGACAAGAACTCAGGCTACGATCCAGACAGCAAGACGGCAGGAAGGCTGCTGGGGGATCCCACCGTCACCATCCTTAGAAGTCGGCTGAGGTCCATAATAACCGACCGTGTTCTTGGGGCGTCGGGGCCGTATCGCAGCCTTGCCGACGTGGGCATCAGTACGGGCCCCATAGGCAGCGCCCCTGGCAGCACTAACAGTTTGGTTCTCGACGAGGCTAAACTGACCAGGGCGCTGCAGGACAACCCCGCAGGAGTAATAGAGTTGTTTGCTGGTTTTTCCAGTCATGTCAGTCTCTCCGGGGGTGGAACTATAGTAGGGGCCAGTGGCAGCCCTCTGGGCGTTAGGCAGGCTGGCCGTTACACCATTACCACCGATTCTTCGGGAAACATCTCGGCCTACTTCACACCGAGTGGCGGTACACCGCGGCCGGCCGTGACGGGCACGATAGCCCCCGGTGGCACCAACAACACCCTCATTCCCGGCGTAACGCTGACGGCCGACTCCACCCTCAGCGACTCGACCCAGTATTTAGATGTTACGGTGGATAACATGGGGGCCTTCGTGCGACTCACTGACTATCTGACGCAGGTGCTGGCCTCCAATGGGCTTATGGCCAACAAAATAGATGCCTTCGATCGCGAGCTGAAGGACATAGATGACCGAATGAAAGTCGTTCAGGACAGGATAGATGCCAGAGAAGCTGTGCTGAGGCAGCAGTTCGCGCGACTTGAGTCGATTCTAGCGCAGTACCAGGCCCAGAGTGCTCAACTCATGATGCAGCTTGCCAACATGAGTGGGTCCAACGGTTAGGGTCAAGGAGGATCCTATGGACAATCCGTACGCTAGCTACCGTAGGACACAGATCGAGACGGCTACGCCGGGACAGCTGGTGGTGATGTTATACGAAGGTGCCGTGAGGTTTCTGGCAGTGGCTGAAACGGCGCTGGGAAGGGGAGATTGGTCCACAGCCCATGGGGCCCTCCTCAGGGCTCAAGACATAATAGGGGAGCTAAGAGCTACCCTGAATCCTGAGGGTGGAGAGATTGCTCTAAAGCTTGATGCCCTGTATGACTACATGTTGAGGCGTTTGATTGAAGCCAATGTACGTAAAGATCCTGTGCCCGTAAAGGAAGTTATGGGTTACCTCCAAGAGCTGATACCGGCATGGCAGGAGGCTAGCAAAGCCCAATACGCGGCAGAGACCAAGGTGGCTGCTGGGGTGATTACGGGATGAGTGCCTTCGAGGATATACGATCGTGCACTTTGAAGGCACTAGAGCTCCTTAGGGACCTGCGACTGGACGACCTCGAACGTCTTCTGGTGCTTAGAGAAGAAGTGTTGCAACAGATGAGGGGCCTTACTGTTGATCAGCTAGAGGCCATCGCTGAGATGGATCGGCAGTTTGTTGCTGGGGCCGGTGCTCTGCTGGCACAGCTGAAGGATGAACTCAGGGGGCTGAGGGAGACCAGGGAACTGCTCAGCGTGTATCGCTTTACCCTGGGCGATGCGTCAGCCTTCGTCGACAGGACGGTTTAGTGCGTGCACTTTGGGTTCTTGGATTAGGGTCGGTCTTAGGCATCTTTTTAGGTATCGGTGTTTCCCTCACCGTCCCCCTAGCCATGGAGCCTTCTGGGGCAGCTCCCATTGACAACGCCAGCACTCCCACAGTGTCCCCTGCGGAAGCATTTACACCGAGACCGGAAATAGTAACGACCCCTTTGGCTCCCTCATCGGCGGATCAATCGGGACCAGTGCCAGGCGGCGTATACCTTCAGTCCCCTCCGACCAGACTGGTGATACCGGCTATAGAGCTGGACAGCAAGGTGGTTTCCATCGAGACCACTTACGACAAAAGGGGTGTGTTGATCTGGCAGACAGCCGATCATGCGGTGGCTTATCACGTGGGTACGGGGCTGCCCGGCACTGCGGGCAACGTAGTGCTCTCCGGGCATATAAGCCATCCTACGGAAGGCTCGGTTTTCAAGCGGCTTCCGGAGGTCAAGGTAGGCGATGGGATAATTCTCTTCACCTTGAGCGATGCCTTCCTCTATCAGGTGGTGGAGACGAAGGTTGTACTGCCCTCCGAGACCTCCGTAATGGCTCCTACCCCTGACGAGACCTTGACCCTCATTACCTGCGTTCCCGATGGCGTCTATTCTCATAGGCTGATAGTGGTGGCGAAGCGGCGCTAAGCCCGTACCGGTTGCTCCGAAAGCATCGGGTTTTCCGGTGGCACCAGCGACGTTCCCTTTGGAACATATTCCCTTGAGCTCCCACGAAGGTATGGGTCAGCAAGGAGTGCCGGTCGCGATGTATTCTTTATGAGAGATGTCGGGGCAGGGCGACACGGTTACTGGACTGGTCGAAACTCTTCTCGATGCCGCACGGAGGTCTGGGCTACTGGGGGCGCTGGGCGTTATGCCCTTGCGGCCTCAGGATCTGGCTCGGGAGCTAGGGTTGAGGGAGAGACCAGTAAGGGCCCTGTGTCAGGTTCTGGCGGACTTTGGTTATCTATCGGGCGACCCCGAATACGGTTTTTCCGTAGATCCTATGGGAGCCTTTTCTGCTTCAAGCCAGCCCTTCACCTTGCAGGATACAAGACTGATCGGCCTTCTGACCGCCGAGCGTATAGTAGAAGGACTGAGACGACCCCTTGGAGTCGGGGCTGACTGGATCCCCAACGGGGACGCTGTGGCGAGGGCAGCGGGCCTTGCCTTGAGCAGGTTCCCTAAGGCCCGGGCTGTGCTGGTAGTGGGTCACCATCAAGATCGATTGGCCCGTTTCCTGCTAAACTCTGGGATCCGTGTGACCGCCGTAGTAGATATCCGGGAACTGGGGACGGATGCACCTGGCGGGACTAGAGGCGAAACGTCCATGACGGGGGGGACGACGGTTCCCCAAAAATTCGACCTGATAGTGCTGGTGGGTGTAACCCACAAGTATGGCTGGCAGGAAAGTTCCATCCTGTTCTACAACATGTCTCGCTGCCTAATGAGGCATGGCGGCCTAGCTGTAGTGGACTGGGTGCGCGGCTGTGGATTAGATGCTGCGCTCTTAGGTCTAGACATCAGCCTAAGGGGAGAGATCGGGGATTGCTACGGAGAGGCCGACTACCGCATGTGGCTTAAATCGGCCGGCTTCGTGGGCATAGTCTTTCACGAATTGGGTGCGGGCGCGCTTAAGCTAGTACTGGCTCAAAAGGGAGGTAGGGGCTAAAGGGCGATGCCGGCAGGATGCCGGTAGGCCTCGGGGTAGCTTACGCGTTCGTCGGCCATAGCTTCGAGACGCTCCCTGTCGATGATGGCGATGTTCTGACGACCCGCGCGAACTATGCCCATGCGGTGGAGCTTAGCAACCGTTCGGCTGGCTGTAGCAAGGGTCGTGCCAGCCATCTCAGCCAGATCCTGTCTTGACAGGCGAAGTACCGGGTTTGTCGAGGGGTCAACCCGTACAGCATTGTCGACCAATCGGAGGAGGGAACGAGCGATCCGACGGTCTACTCTTTCCAGCGACATTTCGCGGATTCTGGCAAAGGCCTCCCGCAGTCTTTCGGAGACCAGCTGAAGGGCCTTGCGGTTGATGGAGGGGAACTGCTCTACTAGGAGGCGGAGCCTGGAGGCCGGACAACAAAGTACAGTGGCGTCTTCCTGTGCTATAGCTGTGAGAGGATAGAGATCGTCTATGATGGCAGCTACGACACCGAAGGCTTCTCCAGGCTGCGCGATGCGAAGGATCACCTCATGGCCATCGGGGGTTTCCTGCGCCAACTTGACGCTTCCACTGGCCACTATGCAGGCGAGCTCGGCACGTTGGCCTTGGAGGAATATCACCTGCCCGCGGGAGTATCTTCGGAGCCGGAAGGCTTCGCTCACTGCAGTCAGTTCGTCCAAGCTCAGGCCATCGAACAGTTGGCAACGGGCCAACAGTGCTGCCCTGTACGAAGGTTCCTTGGCCAAGGGCCATCTCCTTGGGGGCACCTGGAAATCTATAGCATTATAGCCCGATGAGGTTCCGACGGGTGATGGTCGTGTACCTACTCCTGTGGACTGCGACATCGATCGAAGGGGAAGGCCTGGGTTGCATTGCAGCGCCCCTATAGGGGCGCTTCCGCTGGAGGCGTCCTGCTTTGTCGTTGAAATAACGGAACCTATGCGGCGAGAGGAGCTTACAACGGATGCGGTTGATGCGCGGCTCTGGATCTCCGGATACAGATGGGCTGTTCAGGAATACAGCTTTTCACCAAGGGCTGCTCCCACAGGCTATACGAACGCCTTGATGATACGGCTATAATGGCTGGATGTTTGCCACGGAGGAGCGGCCATGGGGCTGAAACTTTGGAGAACTGATGCCTTCGCCCGACAACGCCACCGTACGCTGGCTGTCGGCCGCAGATCCATAATAAGGGTTCTGGCGGCCACATACCTGGCCTTGAGTCTACTGTTTCTGCTGGCAGACGCTGGCAGTGCAGCAACCTTCGCAACCCAGTCGCCTATGGATACGATAACGGATGACCTGTACTTTGCTGGTCAGACCCTGGAGATAAACTACCCGATCGATGGGGACGTGGTTGGTGTTGCACAGAGGGTTTACATCAATGCGGCTGTAGGGGGCACTGTGGCAGTACTGGCCCAGGAAGTGATAGTCGGGCCGGCGGGGGTCATAACGGGCACCGCCAGGGTGGCTGGCCAGTACGTTCGGGTAAACGGCAAGATCAGCAACGATCTAGTGGCAGTGGGAGGAGACATATGGATTTCCAGGGAAGGAAGCGTTGGCAGAGATGTCATAGTCGCTGGAGGAACCCTGGGCATCGACGGCATGGTGGGGAGGGACGTGCTTGCTAGCGGCCAGAGCCTTGCTATCTCAGGGAGAATTCAAGGCCCTGTACGGGCCGATGTGGAAAGGCTGGAGATTGGATCTGGGGCCCAAGTGGGCGGCAAGATCACCTACTCTGCTAAGAGCGACGCCAGGGTAGACCCTGGAGCACGTCTGGCCGGGGGTATCGAGAGGGTCCCTCCGCCCGAAGGCGGGCCAGCCACTCAGCCGACCGTCGGCGCTGTAGTGCTGGATAGATTGAGGTCCATGGTCGGCCCGTTACTGTTGGGTCTTCTCCTGGTGCTGCTGTTTCCTGCTGCTATAACCGGTGTGGCAGAGTTAGCGCTTCGGCGCCTTCTGGCGGCCTTCGGGCTTGGAATACTCGCCCTGCTGATAGCGCCAATTATGCTTCTGGTCCTGTTCGTCCTTACGCTGATAATAGGTGGCGTTGTAGCGCCCGTCGCGCTTACTGGAGTGTTGGCCTTTGTCCTATCCCTCGGCAACGTTGTGGTCGGTATGGCGGTGGGGGCTGGCATCCTCCGGCTTCTAAGAGTCGAGGGACCGTCCAGCCGAAGGCTGCGGATGTTGGCCGAACTCCTGCTGGGCGTAGTAGTTCTGACTGTGGTCTCTGTGGTACCGGTGGTAAATGTGGCCGTCTCTGTGGTGAGCCTTGCCATCACCTTTGGGGCATTTATACTGGGTTACATCGAGCGCCGTTCTCTGCTCCAATGGGGCATTACGATATCTCGTGGGGAGGTGTCCACTTGAGGTTGATCTCGGCCGTAACATGGCTCACGCTGCGTTCTCCGTAGAAGCTTCCAGGGGGAGAATGGCGCTCCAGGAGGGTGGTCAGGGCTTGGTCGTCCATCAGCCCCAGGTTCTTCAGGACAGATCGTGCAATCTGGGCTACCGGTCTGTGGGACCCGTCTTCAACCTTCAGAGCTATCCCCAGACCCTTTTCCACAAGGGCGAAACATTGTAGCCCTTCACCGGCCTGTCGGCTGAGGATCCGGCCCTGGGATAGCTCCATCAAATCGGTGTCGAATCTTCCGCTTCCTGCCACCATGTCCGGATGAGCCTGCATGGCAGTGGCAATGCGGTACAGGCTTACGCTGCGATTTGGTCTCGCCGAGGCCAGTTTGGCATAGGCGGCGGCAACAGCTGTCAGAGGTGTGTAGGGACTTGGGGCTCCGCAGTTTCCAGGAGCGGTAAATAAGCGCTCAGGTGGCACATCAAGCAATTGTGCGTACGTGGCGAGAAGGAGTTGTTGCAACGGGTGCTCCGGGTACAAGTAGCCAGCGGTGGGCCACCCATAAAAGTTACAGAGGGCGAGCATGCCAGCGTGCTTGCCGGAGCACGGGGAGTACAAGGGTCTGGGTAGTTCGCCCTGGCACGCGAGCCTTAGGGCCGTTGGACCGTGCAAGGGTAGAGCTGGCGTGCAAGCCAGTATCTCCTCACTAACTTGAGCTTTGTGGAGGAGCTCCCTCAGGGTCTCGATATGCTTTGGTTCCCCATTGTGAGCACCTGCTACCAGGGCTAACTCCCGGTCATCGAGTTGGAGGGCGTCAGCCGCGCCGCTTTCCACCAGTAGCATAGCTACGAAAGGCGCTGTGGCCGATCTCAGAAACAGGGCGCTGTCTGGATTACCGAGGTGGCCCCAAAGATTTCCGTGGGGGTCGGCAATCACCAGGGATCCCCGGTGCAGACTCTCTACTGTGCTGTCTCTAGTTACCCGGGCGAGTATCTCAGAAGGCACACGTTCCTCCTAAAGGATAATGGGCAGAGGGTCGGCCAGACACACTTCTGTGAGGGAGACGTCGCATTTCCTAGCGTAGATCTCGATGCCTCTGCTGTGGGCTTCCACCAGGCTCGCGCTGAATACGGGGTCGGCAGCCCAGTCAGGACCGAAGGCTTGGGCATCCGACCGTTGCACGATAAAGAATACCACGGCTCTAAAACCTTGACGGTGCGCCTCCATAAGCTCCCGGAGGTGGCGATCGCCCCGTGCTGTCACGGCGTCCGGGAAAAGCCCTACACCTTCCATCACTTTGGTAACAGATTTTACCTCTAGGAAAGCCGGCCGAGAATCCTGCAGGAAGGAAAAGTCGAAGCGACTGTTCCTCCACCGGACTTCTCTCCGCACGTGGGCAAGTGGTCCTAATTCAGGGAGGCAGCTGGCTTTCAATGCCCTATCCATGAGAACATTGGGGAGTCGGGAATCCACCGAAACTAACTCCTTTCCATGCCTGACAAGTAACAGGTCGTAGCTTGTCTTAGCTGCTGGTCTCTGAGCAGGTGACACGAACACGGACGCACCAGGGTGTATGAGCTCCCTCATTCGCCCGCTGTTAGGTAAGTAAGCGCTCAGAAGGCCGTTCAGGTCCACCTCAACCCTGAAGCGGTTCACACGGGCCACGACCACGGCGGGTATCTGGGGTTGGGGTATGTATACCCAGGCGCAGGGTCGATCCATATACCTCACTGTTCCTTAGAGGGCGGCACAGCCTATGGAAGCCTGCTAAAACGGGTACTGAGGGGCATTAGGAAAACCAGCGATTCGAATCGGTAGCTTTGTACCTCAGGTTCGATGTCCCCACTGCCGAGGATCTCTCTAGACTTCGATTTTACATTCTACACGTTATGGGACTGCAGGGAGCCGGGCGACCTTATGAGTACTTGTGACCTAGGGAGGTTTTTCGGGTGCGGGCTGAAGTGGTAAACGCCTTCTTGAATGCTGCCAAGACAGTTTTGACGGCCGAAACAGGGTCGGATGTGAGTATGGGTATGCCGCGGGTGGAGGCAGGGCCCATCGCTTCCCATGGAGTTGGCGTAGTGGTCGGCATGACAGGCAAATTGGAGGGGCTAGCCATCTACACCGTAGACAAGCAGGCTGCGTTGAAGGTTCTGTCGGCAATGTCGGGGGAGACCGTCACCGAGCTGGACGAACTTGGGCTCAGTGGGATAGCGGAACTGGGTAATGTGATTACGGGTAGGGCTGCCACATGGTTGGCCAAGTCTGGTTGGCCCTTTCAGATATCGCCACCGGCCATCGTCAACGGCAACGGTCCGACTCGCATTTCCACGCTGGCCCCTAGGCGGCTTGTAGTACCTCTGGAAGGCGAATTTGGAACCTTCGAGATACATCTCGCAGTACAGGAGGCTTAGAGGTCATGGACGGTCAGCTGGTAGTTTTCACATTGTCTGGGGAACACTACGGGGTGGAGATATCAAAAGTGCAGGAAATCATACGTATGCAGCGCATAACTCAGGTTCCTGGCAGCCCGGACTTCGTGATGGGGGTCTTGAACCTGCGGGGAAAGGTTGTTCCTGTAATCGACCTCAGACGTCGTTTGGGGCTGCCCGGATCTGTAGACGCTGCATCAGGCCGCATTATGGTGATTGTGTTCGACGGCAGAACCATTGGCATGGCGGTGGACGCGGTGACGGAGGTGTTACGGTTCACGGAAGATATGGTGGAGAAGCCTTCCGATCTGGTGGCCACGTCGGAAACCAGGTATCTAAAGGGTATTATCCGTCTCGACGAAAGACTCGTGATCTTTGCCGACCTGGACAGTATCCTATCGCAGCCGGAGAAAGATGAGGTTCTGGCTGTTGCCCAAGTAGCTTGATGGGACGAAACGTCAGATTAACACGATGTGGCGGTATCAATGGAAGGACTTTCTGCTGAAGAGCTAGCCCTATTTCTAGCTGAACTGGACGAGCATATGCAAGCCCTCGACGAGGACCTCCTCCGCATGGAGGAAGTGGGGATTGAACCCGAGCTGCTTAACCGGGTCTTCAGGGCTGCCCACACCCTAAAGGGTTCGGCTGGTCTGGCAGGGGTTGTACCCATGGCCCAGCTGGCCCATGCCATGGAAGAGGTTTTAGACTATCTGAGGCAAGGGCAACTCTCACTGACATCCGAAGTGGTCAGCAGTCTGCTGGCTTCTCTCGACAAACTGAGGGAAATGAGAGAAGCCATCGTCGGAGGCACTTCCCTACCCTCTTCAGATGACCTGGTGGCCTCGCTTCGCAGGATGTTGGGCTCTCCAAAGAGGGTGGATCATCAGCTTACGGCCCTGGAGAGAGCCAGCATCGAAGTGTATCTGTCGGAGGGCCGACGGCTCTACAAGGTGGCAGCCCGTGTCTCCCGGGACAGCAGTTTCGTCGCCGCCCGCCAACTCCAGCTCTGCCTGGAGGCCATGGCAAGAGGCGAGCTCGTAGCCTCTATTCCCTCACTTGATGACATCGAGTCCCAGAAGGTTGGCCACGCACTGGTGATGTATGTAGCCACTGACCTTGCTCCTGAGGATTTAAGGGAGGCCCTCAAGCAGGTCGACGAGATCGACGAGTTGTCGATAGAAGCTGTAAAGGCTGCCGAAGCTAACACGGGAGCCGGAGAAGGGGCGCCGGATGGCCATGAGGCTGTGCCCATATCTCCTCGTGGCGACAACCTTGATAGGCCCGCGCGTTTGGCACGAACTGTCAGGATCGATCTGGAGCGGCTCGATAACCTGATGAATTTGGTGGGCGAGCTGGTGATCCTGAGAACGCGGTTGAGCCGTATTGGGGCTCAAATAGCAGAAGAGATGGGTTCTGATGGCACCGCGGGCGACCTTCTGGACGCGGCGACGCAGATGGCACGTGTTACGGAAGAACTGCATCTCGAAGTTACCCGGAGTCGCATGGTGCCTATAGGGACCGTCTTCAGCAAGTTTCCTCGTATGGTTCGGGATCTGGCCATAAAGAGTGGCAAAAAGGTGGACTTGGTCATTGAAGGCCAGGAGACTGAACTGGACCGCACTGTGATCGAGGGAGTGGGGGATCCCCTGATACATCTTCTGAGAAATGCCGTGGATCACGGGATCGAGCCTCCTGAAGTCAGATCGGCTGCCGGAAAGCCTGAGAGGGGCACTATAAGGCTGGTCGCCTGCCACGAGGAGGGACAGATCGTCATCCGTGTTGAGGACGATGGTCGAGGGATAGACGTAGAGCAGGTGAGGAAAACGGCACTGGTCAAGGGGTTGATAAATCCGGAAATGGCCCAGAGGATGGGAAGGGATGAGCTGTTGGACCTTGTCTTCAGACCTGGGTTCTCCACAGCGTCGAAAGTTACCGAGGTATCTGGCCGCGGTGTTGGCATGGATGTGGTCAGATCGAACATAGAGAGGCTGAATGGCACGGTGTCGCTCCACTCGGAGCCTGGTAGGGGAACGGAGGTGGAACTCAGACTTCCCCTGACCCTAGCCATAGTCAACGCTTTGCTCGTGTCGGCCAAGGACACCACTTACGCCATTCCTCTCACAGCTGTGCGAGAAGTTATGAAGATACCCGTAGATGCCCTTCATTACTTCGGTGGCAGGCTAATAACGGACTACCGCGGGGCGACACTCCCGTTGGTGGATCTGGACGATCTCTTGCACGGCAGGCCGACTGTACACCTGCGCGATAGGGAGGTTTGGATTGTGGTGATGAACTTAGGTGGACGCCAGCTGGCCATGAAGGTGGATGCCCTGATAGGGAACCAGGAGGTAGTTATTAAGAGCCTGGATGTGCCATTGACTCACATGAGCTGCGTCTCGGGAGCTACCATCCTGGAGGATGGAACTGTTGGTCTCATCCTCGATGCTGGGAGCATCCTCAGGACCGCCGCTATGACTGCCGAACCGAAGGCCATGGAGGTTGTTAGATGTTGATCCATGAGGGCTTCATTGGTGCCAGAGAAGTCGAAAGTCTCGAGAGGCTTATGGCCGGGGCTTTCCAGCGGGCGCTGGGGTCTTTGTCGGCCATGATCGGAAAGAACCTCGATGTGGTGGAGTTCAAGCTCGAGGAGCTTCCGCTGAGTGACCTGTCGCATATGCTGGGCAGCCCCGAGGCTCCTGCTTTAGGGGTGTATGTCTTCTTTTATGGGCAAGGGAGTTGTTTGGTCGTGCTACTTCTACCTCCAGACAGTGTCTCCAGCTTGCTCGAGCTGCTGTTAGATAGGCCATGCCACGACATGATGGCCCTCGACCCTCTAGAAGCATCTGCCCTGGCCGAAGTGGGCAATGTAATGGCCGGGAGCTTTGTAGGACATATGGCGGATATGCTGGGCTTGGGTATGCCCTGCGCACCTCCGGCAGTGGTATGCGACATGAGTGGGGCCATGCTGGGTGAGGCGGTATTCCACGGTGTCATTGCCAACGACAGGGTGTTGATGGCGAGATCGCTCTTCGGCGAAGGCCAGCGAAGCATGGCTGGGGTGTTCCTCGTGGTGCCCAGTGCCAACCTGATGTCCAAAATGAGGGAGCGATGTCTACTATGAGGCCGGTGCAGATAGAGGTTGGCATCGGTGAGGTCAAGCTGGCCCAGGCGCCCGGTGAGATATTGGTCGCATACGGCCTGGGTTCCTGCGTGGCGCTGGTGATGTACCATGCCCTGCTCGGTGTGGCCGGGATGGCCCATATCTTGTTGCCATCCAATGGGACAGGGCCCGTATCCATGCCAGGGAAATATGCGGATGTGGCGGTGGAAACCCTGAAAAAGATGCTTGTGGACCTGGGCGTGCCGGCATCGGGGATCAGGGCAAAGCTCTCAGGGGGAGCCAAACTTCTCGACCTTGGCCCGCTGGCGGGTAAACAGATGGAAGTTGGCCAACGCAATGTAGAAGCAGTCCTCCGGGTGTTGGATGCCAATGCCGTGCCTGTGCTAGGTAAGGACGTAGGGGGCAGGCACGCACGTACCGTACGTTTCGACCCGTCTACTGGCATCATGTTGGTGAAGACTGCCAACGGAATTCCGAAGGAGATCTGAAATCTGGGAGGGACTATGGCGAGGATCATGATTGTCGACGATGCTGCCTTCATGCGGATGCGTTGCTCACGGCTTTTGAAGGAGCACGGCTACGAAGTGGTGGAGGCGGAGAATGGCCTCCAGGCTGTGAAGCTCTACCAGGAGATCCGTCCCGATGCCGTGCTTATGGACATCACCATGCCCGATATGGACGGTTTAGAGGCTCTCAAAGCGATAAGGGAGCTTGACCCTTCCGCGCGTGTCGCTATGGTCACGGCCATGGGTCAGCAGGCCATGGTCATCGAGGCGCTCAAGCGCGGTGCGAAAGACTTTGTCCTCAAGCCCTTCGAGCCTCAGCGGGTGTTGGCAGCGGTCAAAAAAATGGTGGGCTGAGGATGGGGGTACGGGTTCTAGTTGTGGACGACTCGGCGTTCATCCGCTACGCCATATCCAGGCGCCTGGGGGCTGATCGGCAGATCCAGGTGGTGGATACGGCAGCCAATGGGGCCGAGGCGGTCGAAAAGGTGATCAGCCTTGCGCCCGATGTCGTCACTCTGGACGTGGATATGCCAGTGATGGACGGCTTGGAAGCCTTGGCACGCATCATGGAACATAGACCCACCCCTGTGGTTATGCTGAGTTCCCACACCAGGGAAGGTGCCGAAGTGACCCTTAGGGCTCTTGAGTTGGGGGCGGTGGACTTCATAGCGAAGCCGCAGAATGGTTCTGCCATGGGCATTGTCACTCTAGGCGAGGATCTCATTGCCAAAGTTAAGGCCGCGGCTCGAAGCAGGCTGCATAAGACGCCGGTCCGTAGGGCGGAAAGCAAACCGTTTGCGTCTACGCCCGGCCTTGGACTCGCGGCCGAAGCCGTGGTAGCCATTGGAGCTTCTACAGGTGGTCCAAGGGCACTGTACGAGGTGATCCCGCACTTGCCCCGAGATCTTCCTTGCGCTGTTGTTGTGGTGCAACATATGCCATCCGGCTTTACACGGGCACTGGCCCAGCGCCTGGATGCGGCCTCTTCATTGCCAGTAGTGGAGGCAGCCCATGGCGAGGAGCTGCGGACTGGGCAGGTTTACGTGGCGCCGGGGGATATCCACCTAGTGGTGGATAGGGGACGTGTTCGCCTCGAAAGCGGACCGAAGGTCCACGGCGTTCGGCCCTCGGTGGATGTAACTTTCCTATCGTTGGCATCCTACTACGGTGGAAGGACGGTAGCTGCTGTACTGACGGGCATGGGAAATGACGGAGCAGAGGGGGCCAGGGCCATCCACAGAGCAGGGGGGAAGGTGTTGGCGGAAGACGAATCCACCTGCGTTGTCTTCGGCATGCCGAGGAGCGTCATAGAGGCTGGGGCTGCCGACGAGGTCGTTCCGTTGCCAAGAATTGCTGAAAGGCTTGTAGAGCTTGCATCATGGGCAGTGGCCAGGTAACTGTCGCACGCACAGAATTGAAGCGTTTCCAGCGGGATGTGCTCACACTCCTAGGGATAGACCTGTCGGGCTACAGAGAGTCCCAGCTGGTGAGAAGGTTGGAAGGCTACCTTGCGAGAAACGGTTTGAGGTCGCTCGATGAGCTAGCTTCGAAATTGGCGTCGGATGTCGGCCAGCGTGCTGCCTTTCGGGATTTCCTCACCATCAACGTAAGTGAGTTCTTCCGAGACCCTGAGAAGTACCGAATCTTAGAAGACGAGGTCATTCCAGTACTGCTGGAAGGTTCGGGTTCCATAGGCGTGTGGTCGGCAGGGTGTTCTGTAGGTGCGGAACCTTACAGCCTGGCCATGCTCCTCGATGCTCACAACCCGCAAGCTAGGTACAGCATCCTCGCTACAGATGTGGACTCTTCGGTCCTTCAGATCGCCCGGGCAGGGGGACCGTATTCCTATACATGCATAAGAAATGTGCCTCAGAGGTTCCTTTCCGATTATCTCGAGGTGCGACGGGGGTCATACTGGGTTAGCGATCGTTTGCGCACCAAAGTTAAGTTCAAGGAACACGATCTCTTGAGGGATCCTTATGGGGGGCCCTACGATCTTATAGTATGTCGAAACGTCGTGATCTACTTTACGCCTGAGGCGAAGGACCGGGTGTACAGAGGCTTCGTGGCCTCACTGAAACCAGGGGGCTTCCTCTTTGTGGGTTCTACAGAGATATTGCTAACCCCGAGGGCATTGGGCCTGGTGCCTTATAGGACCTGCTTCTACAGGAAGGTATCTGGCTGAGCGACGTCCTTCTGTCAGAAGCCTTGTGCCAGGTATTGGAGACAGAATAGGTTGATGTGCCTTGCCTTCGGATCGCTACGGGTCTTGACCGACCTGGAGTCATTGGGGTAATAGTAGCAGGGTCCAAATATCCCCGTTGTCGGATTCAACGGCTTTGAAGGTTGGGCACGAGATAGGCCGTATTGCTATTGCCTTGATATCAGGGGTATCGGACGATTGCAGCTGATGTCCAGCATGCCCAGTCCTGACCCGAGGACCCGTTGGCTTCCACCTCCAGGATGAAGTCGGCCTTCTTGCCAGACCAACTGGCGAGGCCCACGTCCATAGTCTTCAGCCCGTCACCGTAGCCATCGATTATGTCTACGACGCATTGGTTTGGTCCACCTTCGGGACGGATCATGACTTTGAAGCGAACGTTGCCCGCGGCCGCTCCCTGCAGCAGGCCCGCCCTAGCCTGGAAGCGGTCCTTGGGGTTGACAGTCTAACCTATGGGCGAGTAGAGCTCCGTATAGGTTCCCAGGATGAAACCGTTGTCTACCCACTTGGGATGAGTCTCGAGGCATCTGGATACGGAAGAGCCATTCTCCATTGTGGCTGGGGTCCGCCAGAGGGCAAAGCCGCGGCTGTCCACGTCTGAACCTGGGAAGGGGAGGGTGTGCTGCTGCGTCTTTCCGGTGCCGCTAGACCATGATGCGTGGTCAGCCCTAGCTACGAAGTCGTAGACAGTTGTCGGGGACGGTGTTGCCGTAGGCGTTGGGGAAGATGTGGGGGTTGCGCTAGGACCAGGGCAGGTGGCACCTACTCCTTCATAGCGCCAGCGGTAGTAGTGCTGCCCAATGTTGCCAATCTCCACCTTCCAGGGATCGGGGTTGGATGGAGTGTAAGTGAGTACCCGACGTTCGAAGGGCTGGAAAAGTACCCATTTGTCCACGCCGCCTACCTTCACCAGTGCCCAGTAGGGTTCGCCGATGGGTGGACCCATGACGAATACCCAGTCGAACCAGGGTGAAGCCGTTAGGTAGCTTCCATTGGAGAAGATAGTACCCGTTGCATGCATGAAGTCCCAGAAGGCCTTGGGGATATTGTGACCGAGGTTTGTGTCGTAGTTAGACTAGCTGGGCCCCTGGGTCGTTGCCCCCGGGATAAGGCGAGGTACTCCCATCGGGGTTCAGGACTCCTGTGACATACTGGCCAGTTCGGTCTGCAGCTCCCATGCCGGTCGTATTGATGCGCCCCTGAAGACCCCGGTAGGTCGGCCACGTGTTGGTTGGATCGCCGGCTACGGGTATAGCGGCACCGCAGCCTCTGTCTTCGAAGGTGGCGTTCCCTTTCTGAATACGACCTGTGATCAGTTCTACGCTGAGCAACCCGTTGGTGACGTACCACGGGTGGTTGGGGTCTGTTATGTCGGTCCTGTTGATTTCCATGCGGCTCTTACCATAGTACTGGACGAGCCTTTGACCGCCAGGGCTTTCTGCGTAGGGGTCGAAGATCCCGGCGGTGTTCGGGTTGGGGCCCCACATCCAAGAGCGGTTGGAGGCGACGCCATCCACGATGGGTTTGTCGTAGCGCTGCCAGACGCGCTCCATCGCAGGGTCAGCAGGGTCGAAGGCCATGGCAGGCATTACAGTGGAGACGATTAGACCAGTCATAACGGCGAAGACTCCCACGAATGGTACAATGGCCCGCGTTTTCAGCTAGCCATCCTCCCTTTAAACCAGCTCTGAAGCCCCGCCGGCTTTGCGGCCATTATAGCAGCCTTCTCAAGTTAGGCGGAGCGTGGGTTTTCGCTTTACTGAGTTTTGGTGGGGAAGGCCGGCAACTCGCGGTGAATGGGGTACCTCGGTACCCGGTCCACAAGTACCTGTGGTGCTTTAGACGTTGTGCGTCGATTGGTACCATGGGGATTGAACTGCAATCAACTTCGGCGAATGGGTATGTGGCGGAGGCACCAGCTATGGCTAGCCAATCGTCTCTAAGGGGCATTCAGAAGGCGGCAGCACTGCTCATAGCCCTTGGGCCCGAGGCGTCGGCCCAGGTGCTCAAGCATTTTCGAGACACAGACATCGAACGCCTTACCATGGAGATATTCCGCATGGACAAGGTGCCTGACGAGATTCGGGAGAGGGTACTGGAAGAGTTCTTCCACATGTCTGTAACCCAGCAGTATCTTTCCGTAGGGGGCGCCGGGTATGCCCGCGAACTTCTGGAAAAAGCTGTGGGAAAGGAGAGGGCCGAAGAGCTCATTGGGCGCATAACCAACCTCAGGCGCCCGATGCCCTTCGATTTCGTGAGGAAGACCGATCCTTCGAGCGTCGTAAGTTTCTTGCAAAACGAGCATCCCCAGACCATAGCCTTGGTGTTGGCCCATCTTCCGCCCACCACTGCTAGTGCCATATTGGCGGCACTCGATCACGACCTTCAAGCTGACGTTGTGACACGGATGGCTACCATGGATCGCACTTCTCCCGATATTGTGAGGGAGGTAGAGCGGGTTCTGCAGGACAAGATGTCGCTGTTGATAGCAGATGAGTACTCTTCGGTGGGCGGGATCGAGCAGGTGGCCAAATTGCTGAGCCGGGTGGACCGGGCCACGGAGAAGGCCATCCTCATGCGCCTGGAAGAAAGAGATCCAGATCTGGCAGAACAGGTCAGGAAACTTCTTTTCACTTTCGACGACCTGGTGAAACTGGACGATAGGTCCCTTCAGAGGGTGCTCAGGGAGGTGGACAGCAAGGACCTGGCCCTGGCTCTCAAGGCGGCTGGGGAGGACCTCAAGGAAAAGGTCTTCCGCAATATGTCTAGCCGCGCGGCCGAAATGTTGAAGGAGGAGATTGCTCTTTCGGGGCCCGTGAGGCTTAAGTCGGTGGAGGAAGCCCAGCAGCGCATTGTGAACGTTGTGCGGCGGCTGGATGAAGCGGAGGAGATCGTGATCTCCCGCAGTGAGGAGGACGTGATCGTCTAACCATAGGTCCCAGATGTGCTGGGCGCAGGTCTGGCTAAGTACATAGGGTAGTGTTGCCCTCTTAGGGTTTCTGCCCACATGCCCGGTCGGTTTCCAGAATGGTGCTCTGATCAGGCATGCCTTCTCGTAGTAGAATCTCCTTAGAAGCGATGGAGGATAGGGGATGCAGCCCAACATTAAACTGCTGCAGCAGATGCAGGCCAGGGTGCTAAAGGCACAAGAGGAACTGGCTTCGGAGCGGGTGGAGGCTACTTCAGGAGGAGGGGCTGTTACGGTCGTGGCTAATGGCCAGCAAAGCATAGTCTCCATCAAAATTGATCCGGAAGCGATGGATCCTGAGGATCCAGGGATGCTGGAAGATCTGATTCTCACTGCCGTGAACGATGCCCTGGCAAAGTCGAGGGAGTTGGCTGCGAAGAAACTGAGCTCCATCGCAGGCGGTATGAAGATCCCAGGTCTCCTGTGAGCCCGGGGATCGGCAGGATGTGGCCATGGTCCGTTTCGTTAGGACCATTGCGCGAATCCCCCTAGCTTACAAGGTGCTTATAGCCAACTCAGTTATAGTTATAGCCGGTGCTGTGGTGGGCACCTGGGTGACTGCTACCTATGTATCGATTCACCCCGACAAATCGCCTTTAGAGGTCACACTGGTGGTGGCCACAGCTGGAACCTTTGTCAGCATTATCACCAACTTTCTACTCCTTAAAGCTGCCCTGCTACCGTTGGTGGCCATGGAACGAACGGCCCGGGAGATCGGATCCGGCAACTTCGAGGCTCGAGTGCCCGATTCGCCCTTTTTCGATGCTGGTACGGAACGATTGGCCCACACCATGAACCAGATGCTCGATATGCTGGCTGAACGGGCCCGTTCCATAGCCCAATACTCGGAGCAATTGCAGACCCTTTCGGCAAGGATCATCAAGGCACAGGAGGAGGAGCGTGAGCGAATTGCCCGCGAGCTCCACGACGACACTGGCCAGGCTCTGACCTCCATCGCCGTGGGTCTAAAGGTGTTGGAAGAGCAGCCGAATCCTGATGAAGTCCGCAGGTATGTGTCGGAACTGCTTTCGCTTACCCATCAAGCCCTTGAGGGCGTTCATAGGATGGCCCTGGAGTTGCGGCCCAAGACCCTAGACGACCTGGGACTCATACCGGCCTTGAGATGGCATTTGGGAGAGTGGTCTAAGAAATTGGGGATTGCCTCCAGCCTCACTGTTGAAGGATGGACTGATAGGTTGCCTGCCCATGTGGAAACTGCCGTATACAGGGTTATACAGGAAGCCCTTACCAATGTGGCCAAGCACAGTAAAGCCAGTAGGGTTCAAGTCACCTTAACAAGGACCAACGGGGCCCTAAGGGCACTGGTTGAGGACGATGGGATAGGGTTTGATCCATCGACGCTTACGGATGGCCAGGCCTTTAAGAGCCTAGGGCTCTTCGGCATGCAGGAACGTATGGCGCTGGTGGGTGGAACGCTGAGGGTCGAGTCTGAGCCTGGCAGGGGGACACGCGTCGAGTTGAGAGTTCCCATACACGATGGCAAGTGAAGGTAAGATAACTCTCCTTATAGTGGATGACCACAGTATCCTTCGAGCGGGTCTGCGCCTCCTGCTGAACCGGCAACCCAATATGGAGGTTGTTGGGGAGGCCGGCACTGGCGAAGAGGCTTTGGGGAAAGTGAAGGAACTTCAGCCCAACGTGGTGTTGTTGGATATAACTATGCCGGGCATGAGCGGGTTGGAGGCCATCAGAGCCCTCAGGAAGATATGCCCCTCTTGCAAGGTCCTGGTGCTTACCATGCATGCCAACGAGGAGTACCTCTTCCAGGTGCTGCAAGCCGGTGGATCGGGGTACGTCCTAAAGAAGGCCGCCGACACCGAGTTGATCGATGCCATCGAGACGGTGGCAAAGGGAGGGACGTTCCTCTATCCCGAAGTCGTAACCATGTTGGTGAGCGACTACCTTCACCGGGTGAAGCGCGAAGGGGCCCGCGATGCCCTGGACAGCTTGACTGACCGTGAACGTGAGGTACTGCGGCTCGTGGCGGAAGGCTACACCAGCAGCGAGATTGCCGAAAAGTTGGTACTCAGTCCGAAAACTGTTGATGCCCACAGATCGCACATCATGGAGAAATTGGGCTTGCATAGCAGGGCTGAACTGGTGAAGTTCGCTCTGCGGAAGGGTATCCTCACCCCCGAGGCGTAGTACGCAGTGGCAGATTTGGCTCTAAATCCATGTCGAAACCAGCAGTGATACCTGTTAGCCACAGTCGATAGGCAGCTGCTGCAATCATGGCCCCGTTGTCGGTGCAGAGTTGTAGATGGGGCATGCGGACTACGTGTCCCAACTGGAGCATTTGACTTCTCAACAGTTTATTGGCTGCCACGCCTCCCACCACGTGGATCTCCTTTACACCGAAGACTCTCGCCGCCTGCAAGGTCGGAGCTACCAGCATATCGACCACTGCTTTTTGGAAGGATGCTGCAATGTCGGCAAGGATTTTTCTAGGTAGCTCAGGCGGGGAAGATGTAATGCGGGCCAGCTTGTCGGGCTGTCTGGGGTCCTTGCCTTGCAGAGAAAGGACGAGGCGAAGCACCGCTGTCTTCAGGCCGCTGAAGCTGAAGTCGTAGGGGTTGGAAAGGTTGGCCCGGGGCATGGGATAGGCGTCGGGATCTCCTTCTTCGGCAAGCCTTTGTATGGCTGGGCCGCCCGGATACCCCAAGCCCAGGAGGCGCGCTACCTTGTCGAAGGCCTCGCCGGCAGCATCGTCGTGCGTACGGCCCAGGGTTCGAAATGTGAGGTGGTCGTTCATAAGTACGAGCTGGGTGTGACCGCCAGATACAATGAGGATGAGGCAAGGCAGTTCCGGCGGGCTCCATTGGGCGTCGTAGGGGTAGTTGAGCCAGGTAGAATATATGTGGCCTTCCAGGTGGTTCACGCCTAGCAGCGGGAGGCGCCTGGATAGAGCGAGGGCTTTGGCGAAGTTCACGCCTACGAGCAACGCACCCGCCAGGCCAGGTCCGTGGGTGACGGCCACTGCTTCTAAGTCTGCCAGGGAGATGCCTGCCGTGTCCAGCGCTTGTGACACCACTGATGGGATGAGCCGAATGTGCTGGCGCGATGCAAGCTCAGGCACGACCCCACCATGTAGACGATGGAGTTCGATCTGGGAGGAGATAATGTTGCTACGTACATAGGTTCCGTCCTCTACCACTGCTGCGGAAGTCTCGTCGCAGCTGGTCTCAATTCCCAGAATCAGCATGGTTCCCAACAGATTTCTCTTCTGCTGCTTCCAGCTGGCGATGTCGCTGCAAGAGCTGCGCTCTGTACCCCTGCAGCATGGCTTTGTAGGAAGGTGACTGAATGTCGGTTACAGTCATGATATATGCGTCCTCACCGTTGTCGCTGTAATAGTGCTTCCGAAGGCCGACCCTTTCGAAACCGTACTTCTCGTAGAGTCTCTGCGCGATGATGTTTGTAACCCTGACTTCCAGGGTTACCAGAGAGGCGTTCATGGCCAGGGCAGCATCGAAGAGACCCAAGAGCAGTAATTCGCCTACGCCTCGGCCTCGGTGAGTGGGTTTCACCCCGATAGTGGTGATGTGAGCTTCATCGAGCATCAACCAGAGCCCGGCGAAACCTACAATAGGTGCTTTGGGCGGAGCGGGCGGAGGCGGTGGCCAGCCCAGTATTGGTATCCTGATGCGGATTAAGGAGCGGGTCGGGGCTGGCTCTATAGGATCCTTAATGGCCGTGCTGTGGTATCTTGCCACGATGTACCGGGCAGTACTGGTGTCCCTCAGCTCTCGCTTGTAAGCCGAAGCTGGCCAGGGCGTGGGAAAGCATTCCCTTTCCACCGCCATAACTGCCGGTATGTCGTCAATGGTCATAGGTTCGATGGTGTAGATCATTTGTATGCCTCAGAGCTCTGCACTGCCCGGCGCTGTAGAACCGCTGAGGTAGATGGGCTCCAGAGCATGTAGATCGTCGGGTCCATGGCTACGAAGTTTGATTTCCCCTAGGTAGGCCAGGATCGCGCAGTGCCTAGACTTCCAGGGCCCAGGCAGAGTGCTCTCGGTGGGCACGAGACCCTCCGATAGTACGTCCCAGTCCCCCAAAAGGTGCTCCCCAGGCTGTAAGTCTATTTTGCTATCACCTGCACTTACAACTATGTAGGGCCCCAACCTTCGGGGAGGCAGGCTGCCAACACTATACCGCGCGGCCGCTGCCCTGCCCCTGCCCAAGCGTATCATGCACCATACGGGCCTGTCGTTAGGGTGCATGATGGCCGCCATAGCGTCCAGCGTAGGCACGCCCACGAGGGGCACAGACAGGGCAAAGGCGATGCCCTTGGCTACGGCCAGAGCCGACCGCAGGCCACTGAAGGAGCCTGGACCCGTAGCCACGGTTACAGCTTCCAGCTGCTGTAAGTCAGCGCCGACCTGCTTCAGGGTGTGAAAGATCTCCTGGGACAGATCTGCAGTGTGCCCGCGATGTGTTATCCAACCCTTTTCGGCGAGGACCGTGCCCTTTCGGGCGAGGGCGAGACAGCACCATTCTGTTGATCCATCGATAGCCAAGATCAAGGCTCGGAATCTCCTGACTTGTTGTTGCTGGGTTGCATCTCTGCAAACCTTCTGAGCGCCGGCTGCAGGTCATGAAGGAGTTTGCACGACCGGGGTCCCGTGCAACGCAGGGTTATGGCCCGAGCATGGTCGTCCAAATAATGCATTTCGACTTCCAGAGCATCGTCTATCAGCCCTATAGGGACCTTCTCTGCCCATTCTACTACTGTAACTCCCAGCTCTGAGTGCAGATATTCTGTGATGCCTATCTCCACCACTTGCCGCTGGCTATCGAGTCGATATAGATCCAGATGGTACAGGGGGATACGTCCTTTGTATTCGTTGACTAACGTGAAGGTGGGGCTGGTTACTCCTTCCTCTTCAATGCCCAGGGATCGGGCAATTCCCTTCACAAGGACCGTTTTCCCCGATCCGAGGGGGCCGCAGAGCAGAATGACATCGCCCTTCTCCAACATTGAGCCTATCAGTTGGCCGACGACCTTGGTCTGCTGTGGCTCCTTGGTTACTAACCTCACCTTTCCGTGACCTATGATCCAGCTACTTGTCGGTAGACTTGACTGGTGAGGCGAGCTGTGTTCTCCCAAGAATAGGTGGTGGCCAGCTCTAACCCACGTTGGGAGAGGGTACGCCGGAGTTGGGAATCTTCAGCGAGCTGGTCGATGGTCTGGGCCCAGGCTGCCACATTCTTTGCTTCCACTACCAGGCAAGCATTGGCGGCCACTTCCTTGAGGGCTGGCGCGTCGCTCACTGCAGCTGGTGTGCCGCAAGCCATTGCCTCTATCACTGGCAGGCCGAAACCCTCATAGAGGGATGGGTATAGGAAAGCTGTGGCCGCACTGAGGAGTGTTGGAACTTCGGCATCAGGCACCCAACCAAGGAACCTAACACTTTCAGCAATATGAAGCTGCTCCGTTGTCTCCCTTATCTGGCGGTAGTTCCAGCCTGGTGCCCCAGCCAGAACCAGGGTGTAGCCGTGTCTCCGTGCATTGCAATGTGCCCAGGCGTACAGGAGTGTAGTGAGGTTCTTGCGGGGCTGCAATGTCCCCAAGTAGAGGAAATAGCGGTCGAGCTGGCGAGCCAACTTGTAGGCTGTCTGCTGCTCTGCGGGAACAGGCCTGAAGTGCGGTTCGACCCCGTTAGGTACCACAACGATCTTCTCTTCCCCTATGCCGTAGGACGTTCGAAGGTCCGAAGCTGTTGCATAGGATACTGCCACTATCCGGTTAGCCCGCCTCGTACCCCACCGGGTGCTTGCCCTGAGGTAGAGCCCCTTGAGGGCAGGATAGGTCCCCGGGAAGACCTCAAAGGCGAGGTCGTGGACGGTGACCACCGATGGAACGTCGCCGATGAGTGGCAGCACATTTAAGGGGGAGTGCAGGATATCGGGTTGCAGCTGGCGCAGGCGGACAGGCAGCACCAACTGCTCCCAGAGGATTCGTATTAGCGGATGATTGGTAGGCATGGAGGCGACGACGGGCCTGACCCTTGGATGCAGGCCATTCGATCCATCCAGGTCGGATGCCGGGCTCACGAAGGCCGTGATGGAGAGCTGGGGATCTACCCGGGGTAGCCATGACAGCAGGTTGCGGATGTATCGGCTTATGCCGGCGTTTCTGTAGCTTCCCCCTCCATGGAGTAGCTGGGCGTTGAAAACTACAGATATCTCAGCCATTGTGAAGCAGATGCGGGCTCCTGTCAGGCCAGCGACAACGCGATTGGGGTACAAGTGGCTGTGATAAAATAGGTCGGGAGGCCCGCACGTTGGGAATTATTGACGCGCTCACATCGGGTTTCGACGTAATCAACCGACGACTTTGGATTATAGCAATACCCCTCCTCACTGACCTAGGCATCTGGCTCGGCTTACAGGTGAAGGCTGGCCCCTTGGCCGAGTTGGTGTCATCGCTTGTAGCCTGGCAGGGGGCCCAGCAGGCGGCTGGCTGGTTGCGGGACGCCAACCTGGCTGTTATCCTCACCTTGTATCTTCCGACCTTGTCGAGCATAGGCGGCGAACTTGGCGCTTCGCGGCTACAGCCCATGCTGGTACTTGCCCCTCACGGCATCCTGGAGATATCTATTTCGCTCGTTACACTGCTTATTCTAGGTTTGGTCATAGGTACATTCTACCTGGCTGCCGTTGCTCAGAGTGTAAGGGGCGAAGTGTTCCGTTTTCCTCTGACTGTGAGGCGCGTGCCGTTTTTGGCCCTCCGTTTGACTGCCCTGTCGTTTGTCTACGGTGCAGTAGTGACCGTTACGGGGATATTAGGCTTCGTCATCGGCTTCCTGCTGGCTCCCGTTTCTACGGTGCTGGCATCTGTGCTTGTGACAGTGGTGCAGGCCGGCATGCTGTGGGCGCTGTTTGTCCTGTATTTCTCTTCGAGTGCTCTCTTTTGTGGAGGGCTGGGGCCGTGGGAGGCTGTCATAAGAAGCTATCAGATTGTCCGGGGTAGTTTTTGGTCGGCCCTGGGATTTGTTGCCGTGGTTACCGTAATAAGTATGGGCATACCTTTGGCGCTGAACTATCTGACGGGCACGGCTCTAGGAACGGCTGTATCCATCGTGGGGAACGCCTACATAGGTACAGGGCTCGTGGCGGCCACAATGGTGTACTACCGCGAGAAGTCTAAGACGCTCAATGTGACTGCAGTTGGAGCTTGGCGGAGGTCGGATCGGTCTTGAAGATGTCTGAGTTGGAAAGAGCTAGGTCGAGTTACGAGGCGTCGGATATACAGGTGCTAGAAGGCCTGGAGGCTGTCCGTAGACGGCCAGGCATGTACATCGGGAGCACCGATGTGAAAGGATTGCACCACCTGATCTATGAGGTGTTCGACAACGCCGTCGATGAGGCCTTGGCGGGCTTTTGTACAAGGATCGAGATAGTGATCCATGCCGACGGCAGTGTGACCGTTACTGACAACGGTCGGGGCATACCCGTGGAGGTCCACCCTCAGGTAGGTAAGCCTGCCCTCGAGGTCGTGATGACCATGCTTCACGCTGGGGCGAAATTCGGTGGAAGGGGCTATAGGGTCTCCGGTGGTCTGCATGGAGTGGGCGTATCGGTGGTCAATGCCCTGTCATCGTGGATGAGGGTAGTAGTCGATAGGGACGGTGCCCGTTACGTACAGGAGTATAGTCGTGGTCATCCTCAGGGGCCTGTCCGGAAGATTGGGAGCAGCACGAGCTCCGGGACCACGGTATCGTTCCGGCCCGATGAAGAGATCTTCGAAGGCATCAACTACAACTATGATGTGCTTGCCCAACGGTTTCGCGAAGCGGCCTTCTTGACTCGAGGGCTTTCGATACGCTTCGTCGACGAGAGATCCGATAGAGAAACCAACTTCTACTTCGAAGGTGGGATAGTCTCCTTCGTTCGACATCTCAACCGTAGTCGTCCGGTGATCCAGTCTAAGCCCTTCTACGTGAAGCGGGAGTTCGACGGTGCAACTGTCGAGATTGCACTGCAGTATTCGGAGAGCCTGTCGGAATCCGTCTTTTCTTTTGCGAACAACATTAACACGGTGGACGGAGGGAGCCACCTTACGGGTTTCCGTTCGGCCCTTACACGGAGCCTAAACGACTACGCCCGAAGGAACGGCTTTCTCAAAGACAGCGATGCAAACTTGCAGGGGGAAGATGTCCGAGAGGGGCTGACTGCAGTTATCAGCGTCTATCTTACGGATCCCCAGTTTGAAGGCCAGACGAAGACCAGGCTGGGCAATCCAGAGGTCAAGAGCCTCGTGGAGTCCGCCATGGGGGATTCCTTCAGTGCGTTTTTAGAGGAGAACCCTGGCGATGCCAGGCGAATCTTGGAGAAGTGCATCACCACGGCGCGGGCACGCGAGGCTGCCAGGAAGGCGAAGGAATTGGTTATTCGGAAGGGCGCGCTAGAGGGGATGACGCTTCCGGGGAAGCTGGCGGACTGTACGGAGCGAGATCCTGCTAAAGCTGAGCTCTTTGTGGTGGAAGGTGACTCCGCCGGGGGTTCGGCCAAACAAGGTCGGGACCGCAGGTTCCAGGCCATACTGCCCCTCCGAGGGAAGATACTCAATGTGGAGAAGTCTCGGCTGGATAAGATCCTCGGAAGCAATGAAATCCGCGCTTTGGTTACAGCCCTAGGGGCAGGGATCGGCGACAACCTGGATCTTTCGAAGCTCCGCTACCACCGCGTAGTGCTGATGACTGATGCCGATGTAGATGGTGCCCACATCCGTACGCTGCTGCTCACCTTTTTCTTTAGATACATGGAACCGTTGATAACCCATGGCCACCTCTATATAGCTATGCCTCCCCTTTACCGGGTCCAGAATGGTAAGGAGCGAGTGTGGATCTACTCAGATGCTGAGTTGGACCAGTTGTTGCAGACCAGAGGTTGGCAGAGGGAGAAAGTGTCGATACAGCGCTACAAGGGATTGGGGGAGATGAACCCTGAACAGCTCTGGGAGACGACCATGAATCCTGCAACCCGCACGCTCCTGAAGGTCACCATAGAGGACGCTGTAAAGGCCGACGAGATCTTCGAGATGCTCATGGGCGAGGCTGTGGCTCCTAGGCGAAGGTTCATTCAGACCCATGCCCGGAGTGTGAGGAACCTGGATATCTGAACTTCTCCATGCGCATTGCCTTCGACGCCATGGGCGGCGACTATGGCCCCAACGTCACGGTCAGAGGGGCTGTTCAGGCTGCCCATGAAACAGGAGCAGAAATAGTACTGGTAGGACATCGGGACCTTCTAGAGGCAGAGCTGAAGCGCCTTCGGAATCTGCCGCCCTCTTTGACTGTAGTTCATGCCAGGGACGTTATCAGCATGTACGATCCGCCCATAGCCTCGGTAAGGCGTCTTAAGGACTCGTCGCTGGTGGTGGCCACGAAAATGGTGGCCGAAGGCCAGGCACAGGCGCTGGTTTCGGCAGGCAGCACGGGTGCTGTGACGGCCGCGGCTTACTTGTACTTGGGTAGACTGCCTAATGTAGAGCGCCCAGCCATAGCGGTGCCGTTGCCAGCTCAGCATGGTTTCATCCTGCTCATAGACTCTGGTGCCAATGCGGACTGCAGGCCAGGACATCTGGTACAGTTTGCCCTTATGGGTTCCATGTATGCCGAGAGGATAATGGGTATCCGCAATCCCAGGGTTGGCATATTGAGCATAGGCGAAGAGGAGTCCAAAGGCAATCAGTTAGTGCAGGGCACGGTATCCAGACTGAAGCAATTGCCCATACATTATGTGGGTCCCATCGAGGGGCGTGACCTCTTTTCAGGGCGCGTAGACGTAGTGGTGACCGACGGTTTTACAGGAAATGTGGTGCTGAAGACAGCCGAGGGGGTTGCGGCCCTGATCACCGGTACCCTCAGGAGGGAATTTACTAAAACGTGGCTTAGGAAGTCCGTGGCCAGCGTCTTGCTCCCGGCGATCCATAGCGTAGCTAGACGTATGGATTGGGCCGAGGTAGGTGGTGCACCTCTACTTGGGGTCAAAGGCGTTGTCATCATAGCCCATGGAAGGTCAAATGTGAAGGCTATCAAGAACGCTCTGGTGGCGGCGGCCGCTGGTATAAGAAGCGGCCTTGTGGGCGCCATGGCTGAGATGCCACCCACAAGGCACTTTGAAAGTAATATCTCTTCAGGTTAGGTGACCTGTGGCCCCGACAGGCCGAAGGTGCCGGGTGATCCACGGGTAGAAGATCTAGGTGGGGGGTGGACGTAGCTATTTCGATTTAGCAAGCTGCTCCTCTACAGCCTGCTTGTAGGTCTGGTAATCTTGTAGGCCCACAAGCATACGGTCGTTGACGAATATGGTGGGCGTGGAGCGGACTCCCCGTTGCTGGCCTTCGGACAACTGTTGGTTGACTCTATCCAGAGCCCTATGGTTGTCGAGGCAGTCTGAGAAGGTAGTCATGACCAGCCCCAGACCCGACGCAATCTGTTTGATCCTTTCGGCAGGTATCTGAGGCTCGCTTCCGTCTGCCGTTATGGCGAAGATGGCATCGTGCAAGGGCCAGAACTTTCCCTGGTCAGCAGCACATTCTGAGGCCTCGGCGAGGACCACCGAGGACGGACCCAGTACCGGAAACTGGCGGTACACGAATTTGACCTTCCCTGACCTAACGTATTCCTCTATGATCTGCCGCCCCACACCTAGGGCGAAACGGGCACAGAATGGTCAGCGAAAATCGGAATACTCTGTAACTGTGACCTTAGCGTTCGGATCGCCCAGCTCGGTGCCGCGGTAAGGAATGCCAGTGAGGTCCTGGACCTGGGTTGGGCGCGGTGTACTGAAGAATATGAGGCCCCCGACCAGGGCGACGGCGATCAGCACCGCTGCTGCCACATATAAGGGACCAATGGAGCTCCTACCGCGGCCTTTTGGCTGCTGAACGGGTCTACGAACCTTGCTCACATTATCACCCTCTGTTACGAAGGATTTGGTCTACGGTCTGGTACAGTCTGTCATGGGATGCAAAGCGCAGGGTCAGACTACCGCCGCGCTTGTTCAGGCGGAGGGTAGCACGGGCGCCGAGCTCCTCGCTGAGCCTAGCTTCAAGTGCCGCTATATCTGGGTCGGGTATCTGCTTAGACGGTTTGGATTCCGACCTCGTACTCCACCGCCGGACAAGCTCTTCGGTCTGTCGGACGTTCAGACCTTCTCGCTCAATGCGTGTAAGCACGGCCAGCTGGGCAGGTTCGGTGTCCAGGGCGAGGAGGGCCCTGGCATGCCCTTCCGTGATGCGGCCGGCCTGAAGGGCATCCCTTACCTTTTCGGGCAGGTTCAGCAGGCGGAGTCTGTTGGCCACAGCTGCTCTGCTTATGCCTACGCGTGCTGCAACTTCTTGTTGTGTGAGGCCGAAGTCGTTGATAAGGTGATAGTAGGCGGCTGCCTCCTCCAAGGGTGTGAGTTCTTGGCGCTGAACGTTTTCTATGAGCGCTATCTCTAGAGTCTCCTGGGCTGAAGCCTCGAGCAGCAAGACGGGTACCCGGGTCAGGCCGGCAAGCTTAGCTGCCTCCAGCCGTCGTTCCCCGGCAATGAGTTGATAACGTATGGCCGAAGGACCCACCTTCGGCGAAACAGGCACTGCTAGCAGCGGCTGCAGGATTCCGTAACGAGAGATGGAGGCTGCCAGTTCGTGCAGGCTAGCTGGGTCGACTGCCTTGCGCGGTTGTCGAGGATTTGGGCCAATACTATTGATAGGTACCTCCAGGACTTCGCCAGCCCCAGCCGGAATAAGACTGTCAAGTCCTCTGCCCAATCCGCCTTTAGGCAAGTTGCATCCTCCTGAGATTGGAGAGCCCTTCTGTACTCAGTCTCTCCAATACTTCCTTGGCCAGGTTACGGTACGCCTGGGCGCCTCTGGAACCAGGGTCGTAATCGACGATGGACATCCCATAGCTGGGGGCTTCGCTGAGGCGAACGCTGCGCGGGATCACGGTATTGAAGAGAATGTCGGAAAAGTACGAGTGTACTTCGCGCACTACTTGCGCTGCCAGGTTAGTGCGTCCGTCGTACATGGTCATCAAGATGCCCCATAGCCTGGCCTGGGGATTGAGCCTACGGCGCACTAATCGCACGGTTTCTTGAATCTGGGTGAGGCCTTCGAGAGCTAGATACTCGCACTGAAGAGGTACAAGGATGCGGCTGGCTGCCGCCAGGGCATTTACCGTTAAGAGGCCCAGACCCGGTGGGCAATCTATAAGGACAACATCGTAGCCCTCGGTCAACGGAAAGAGGCGTTCCTTGAGACGCGATTCTCTGTCGGGCAGTGCGGTCATCTCCAGTTCGGCGCCTGCCAAGTGGGCGTTGGATGGAACTATATCCAAGCCTCGGCGCACGGTCACAACCGGTTTGCTGTGGGGTTGCTCGGCCAACAGCAGGTCGTAGATGTTTCGGCCATATCTATGCTTATCTAAGCCCAGGTGGCTGGTAGCGTTGCCTTGCGGATCAAGGTCAACCAGCAGCACCCTGTTGCCCTGCTCTTGAAGGCAGGCTGCTAGGTTTACAGCGGTGGTCGTCTTGCCTACGCCGCCCTTCTGGTTGGCGACAGCTATAATAGGCACCATTTCCGTCGCATTGTACTCCGGAGCTGGGGTAATTGTACCCTTCACTGGGGGGTCGGACAACCTTATATGGCAAAAGCATGGTGAAGCTATTCCGTACCCCGGCAGCTTAGGTTTGAGAGCTGCTGTAGCTCGTCGCATCATCCAGCCATCAGATGTATGGCAGATATTGGGCAGCGGGATCCGAAGACTGACTGTAGCAGACAGGCGACCGGCTGCCAAGTTGCACGAAGCGGGGCGCCCTGGCGCCACTTAAGTTGAGCCAGATTAGGCTGGCGAGATGCAGTCCAGGGAGACGGTGCATTCCAGCCTTTGGGAAAGGGCCGTTGCCCGTCGTCCATTAGAGGGAGGGATATAGCTGCTGGCCAGAGCTCCTAGGTGGTAGGAGATGGGCCGGCGGGGTCACCGTCGCTGCCCCCAGCTACAGGAGCGGAAGTGGGTGCAGCGGGTACCAGGTGCGTCAAAAACGGTCTGAGCAAGTCTATCGGCAACGGGAATACCACGGTTGTATTCCGCTCGGATGCGATCTCTGTGAGGGTCTGGAGGTACCTGAGCTGCACCGTGACAGGGTTCCTGGAGATAACTTCGGCCGCTTCGGCTAGCATCTTGGAAGCCTGGTACTCGCCTTCCGCGTGTATAATCTTGGCTCGCTTTTCTCTCTCTGCCTCTGCCTGCTTGGCCATGGCGCGCTGCATGGTCTGTGGAAGCTCTACGTCCTTCACTTCTACTATGCTGACCTTAATTCCCCAGGGTTCGGTCTGCTCGTCGATGATGCGCTGAAGCTTTTCGTTAATGCGCTCTCTATGGGCCAGCAACTCGTCCAGTTCTGATTGACCCAGCACGGCTCTAAGGGTTGTCTGAGCGATCTGGTTTGTGGCACGGAAGTAGTCGGCCACCCGCACTACCGCGTTGTTGGGGTCCACGACTCTGAAATAGGCTACGGCATTGACCTTGACGGTTACGTTGTCCCTGGTGATGCACTCCTGCACCGGGATGTCCATTGTTACGATGCGCAGGTCCACCTTTACCATGCGCTCAATGATAGGAATGATCATGACAAGGCCCGGGCCTCGGGCTCCCATGAGTCGCCCCAATCTGAACACTACGCCCCGCTCGTACTCCTGAACGACTTTGAGAGATGAGCTGAGGAGCATGACGGCGAAGATTACTATGACGAGTACTACCCCTGCGGTACCCAGGAACTCCATCAGTAGGCTCCTTTCTCGGTGGCCGATGGTTCCATCTTAACCGGCTTGGATTCTTCCGAATGGCGTGCGGCTTCGCCCGGCTGAGGCGAAACAGCGGGCTGAGGTTCAGGGGCCCTGGCACGTTTGACGGTCAATTTCAGACCATCGATCCTGGTGACGACGACCTGCTCTCCGACATCGATGGTTCCGTCCTCGCTAGTGGCCTTCCAGAGTTCGCCCTGTACCAAGACCATGCCGGAGGGATCCAGTACGGTCCTCGCCTCACCTAAGCTGCCGAGGAGGCCTTCAGCACCTGTGACCACCTTGCGCCGCCTAGCCCTCCAAACAGCCCCCACAGCAAACAAGAAGAACCCGGCAACGCATGCGGCCACGGCGATTATAACGGGGAGGGAAACTGAGAGATACGGAGCCGAGGCGGTGTTGATGAGTATGAGCGACCCGAGAAGGAAGGAGACCAAGCCCCCCACGGTAAGTACGCCGTGGCTGGTTACGAACAGGTCTGCCACGAAGAGCAGGAAGGCCAGGGCAATCAGCAGTACTCCCACCCAGTTCACCGGCAGCATGCCGAGGCCGTAAAAGGCCATCAGTAAGAAGATACCTCCTAAGACGCCTGGAAGTATGGCTCCGGGGTTGGATAGCTCGAAGAAGATCCCTAACATCCCGAGGCTCAGCAAGATATAGGCAATGTTCGGGTCGCTAAGGACGTACAGAAACTCCTCTCCGAGATTCATGTTCTCGGTGACGACCTCTGACCCCGCCGTGCGGAGAACGTGATGGCCCGCCGCTGTGGCGACCTTCCGGCCATCTAACTTGGCCAAAAGGTCCGGGATGTCTTGTGCCAGGAGATCGACGACGCCCATGGCAACAGCTTCGGAGGCTGGAAGGTTTGCACCTTCCCGAACGGCCTTCTCGGCCCAGTCAGCGTTGCGCCCTCTCTGCTGGGCCAACCCACGGATGAAGGCCACAGCGTCGTTGGTCACCTTAGCCTTCATCTCGGGTGACATCTGTTGCTCGCCGCCTTCACCCAGGGCCACGGGGGTTGCGGAACCGATGTTGGAGTTGGGCGCCATGGCAGCCACATGAGCTGCATAGGTGATGTAGGTGCCTGCAGAACCAGCTCTGGCGCCGGCGGGATACACGTAGACTACAACAGGCGTACGGCTGGAGAGGATCCGTTGGATTATGCTCCTCATCGAAGAGTCCAGACCACCAGGGGTGTCCATGGTTATCACGACGGCCTGCGCGCCAGAGGATTCGGCTGCGGTGATGACCCGATTGACGTAAGACTCTACAATGGGATTTATTGGGCCGCGGATACTTGCCACAAGGACCCTGCTACTCTGGGCATCAACCCGATCAGACAGGATCAACAACACAAAGCCCAGTAGCAGGGCTAGCCATCGAAAGGCCCTTTGATATATGCCCATTTTGGCCATGAGGCATGACCTCTAAAGGCATTATAGCGTGGACTGTCTCAAAAGACTAGAGGCGGCTTCTGGGTATAATGCCCCTTGAACTATGGAAGCGGTGGTGGTTCTGTGAAGGGGCCTGTGGAAGTGCATCCCGGATATGTTGTGAGGCTTAAGAAGCCGCATCCTTGCGGTGGATACAATTGGCTGATATTGAGGGTAGGAGCTGACATAGGCCTCAAATGTCTGACATGCGGCCGGAGGGTGATGCTGCCACGGAGCGACTTCGAAAGGCGACTTCGGGAGATAGTGCAGAGGCCCGAAGGTTGAAGGCACCTGTCTCCCCGAGCTTCACTCGTGGCCCGTGGATTCTCAAGAATAGGCCCTTCTTGGCGTTGTGGTCGGCTCAGGCGATCTCTCAGACTGCCCAAAACGCGGTGACCTTCACACTTTTGGTCGAGATTGAGCGGCTGACCGGTTCCAGCACTTACGTGAGCTTGGTACTGCTTTCCTTCATAGTCCCAGCGGTGGTCTTTTCAGCTTTAGCAGGGGTACTTGTCGATCGTGTCAACAAGAAGGTGGTGCTGGTGAGTACGAATGCCTTACGGGTTTTTACTGTAGGTGGCTACTTAGCCATCGGGGAAAACTGGCCCCTTCCCCTGCTTTTGGCCGGATTCTACCTGGTTACTCTGGTGTTCTCCAGCGTGAGCCAGTTTTTCGGTCCTGCCGAGGCGGCGGTGATACCGGAGCTTGTGGGCCGTGACAGGCTTGTGGAGGCCAATGCCCTTTTTAACCTCACCTACACCCTGGCCCAGTTGGCGGGATTTGCCGTGTTAGGACCAGTGGTTGTGAAACTGGTAGGCACCAGGACAGTCTTCGCAGTGGTAGCTGTCCTCTACGTGCTCTGTGCTTTATTGGTGGCTACCATACCTTCCCGGGAGGCCATACTGGTACAGGTCCCCGAGCGCAGGCGGGGCAGGTTGGCAGCCGTAATCGCCGACTTGCGTGAGGGCCTGTCCTTCATAAGGTCGGACCGTTCCGTGGCCATTAGCATAACGCATCTTACAGTTGCTTCGGCCCTTTTCCTGATGATAGGTACCCTCGGTACGGGATACGTGACCAGGGTCCTTGGGATAGCCTCCAACGACCTCGGGTTTCTGATGGCCCCAGCCGGCATTGGCATCCTTTTGGGGATCGGGCTGGTGAGCAGATATGGCAGGCATCGGAAAGAAGCCTCGGTGCACTATAGTCTGTTGGCGGTGGGTGTGACAGTGCTTGTGTTGGCCCTGCTTCCGCCGGCATACGGTATGGTGAGGGGGAACAGTAGCCTCCAGGACATACTTCCTGCAGTAATGCTGTTAGCTGTTATGCTGGGGGTCGAAAGCGCCTTCATCTCCATTCCTGCCCAGACTATACTGCAGGAGCGTTCGCCTGAACGAATGCGAGGTCGTGTCTTTTCGGTGCTCTATACTTTGGGCAATGCGGCGGCGATCTTCCCAATATTCATTGCCGGGACCTTGGCTGACCTGATCGGAATCGTGGCTACGTTGCTCCTAGTGGGGTTGGTTGTGTTTGGCGTGGCTCTCCTGGGACTGAGAGGTTCCTGGTTGGGTGCGTATCTCGGCAGAAATTGACGTGGGCAAGGGGAAGTGCTATATTGCAGTAGGCGTGAATAAGCGATTTCGATCGAGCGGATTGGGATAGGGGGACCCATCCACTACAGGAGCGCTAGGACATGAGCACCCGTCGTTGGCAGGACTCTTCTCTGGAAGTCTTGACCCATCGATTGGGGCACCAGTCTTCCTGACCTGAAAGGAGGTGGTGTATCTAGGCAGCAAGCATCCCGTAGGTATTTCGACCGGAGCAGTGTTCTCTCTTGGAGGTGTAGAGCATGAATCGAAGGAAGCTGATATGGTTCCTCGGGCTCCTGTCAGCGGTTTTTGTGGTGGTGGCAGCCTGTGCGCCAGCTGTAACGCCCACACCCACAGCAGCCCCGACAACTGCTGCCCCGACAGCTGCCCCGGCTCCAACTCAACCACCAGCAGCGGTAGACACCATCACTATAGGCATGTCTCAAGAACCTGACAGCCTTTATTCGGCGGAAACCACACTCTATGTGTCCCATGTGGTGCTGAATGCTTTAGAAGCTGCCTTGATCGAGCGGAACGACAAGAACGAGTACGTTCCCGAGCTTGCCCAGAGTGTGCCTACCGTCGAGAACGGCGGAGCGAAGTTTGTGGGTGACGGGGATGACAAGCATCTGGAAGTTACCTTTAAGTTGAAGCCAGGGGTCAAGTGGTCCGATGGCACGCCTCTGACCTGCAAGGACTTTCAGTTTGGCTACCAGCTGTATCAGAATCCCGATACCCAAGCTCCGGATCGCAGCCTAACCAACAAGATCGCTGAGGTGGCCTGCCCGGATGATCAGACCATTGTGTACAAGTATTTATCTGCTAAGCAGGCCAGGGCCAAATATGAGCAGGAGCAGGCTGACATAAAGGCTGGGAAGATCAAGGAAGCTGAGGCTCAGTTCACCGCGTTCAAGGACCAAAAGGATCCTGTGGTCGATCCTCTCTACAACAAGGTTTCGACAGGTGACAGACTCCTGGTCTGGCCGGAGCACGTGCTCAAGAATGTAGCGCCCAAGGACATCGGTAAGTCCGACTTCGCCCGCAAGCCTGTGGGTGCCGGTCCATATGTAGTTAAAGAGTGGGTTTCGGGTGCGTCTATAACTCTAACCGAGAACCCCAACTACTGGGGCACCAAGCCGAAGATCAAGAACGTGGTTTTCAAGATCATTCCCGATACCAACACGCTCCTTGCCCAGCTCAGGACCGGTGAGATACAGGTGGCCACCGAGGACGCGCTGAGCATTTCGCAGGCACCAGAGCTCGACAAGCTTGGGAGCGCTGGGGTAAAGGTGTTCTACACGCCGGCCATGGTGTGGGAGCATCTGGACTTCAACTTGGACAATCCGCTCTTCAAGGACAAGAATGTCCGGAAGGCGATTGCCCATGCTATCAACCGCAAGGACATCGTAGACAAAGTCCTGTTCGGGAAGACTACCGTGGCCAATACCTGGCTGCCTCCTGCTAACTGGGCATCGGCCGAGAATCCTGCCAACAAGGGTAAGGCTAAGATCACTACCTACGATTACGATCCAAACAAGGCCAAGCAGTTGTTGGAGCAAGCGGGATGGAAGCCGGGTAGTGACGGCATCCTTGTGAAGGATGGCCAGAGGTTCAGTTTCACTCTGGAGACCACGGCTGGCAACAAGATGCGTGAGCAGTACACCCAGATTATCCAGGCCAACCTTAAGGCTGTGGGCATAGAAGTGAACCTCAAATTCACACCTGCCCAGCAGTTCTTTGGTAGCGAAGGGCCACTGTACAGACGCACCTTTGAGACTGGCGTGTTTTTCGGGGTAGCTGGCGACGATCCAGGCGGTCTTGAGCTCTGGACCTGCAAGAACATACCGAAACCTGAAAACAACTACTCGGGCCAGAACATCCCAGGTTGGTGCAACTCCCAGAACGATGAGCTTCTCCAGAAGGCCTTCCAGACCCTTAGCGACCAGGAACGTCTCCCACTCTATCTGCAGCAGCAGGAGATCTTCACCGATGAGCTCCCTGTGCTGCCGCTGTTCTACAGGCTGAATGTGGCCGCTGCGAGGGCCGATCTCCAAAACTTCAAACCTACACCTACCCAGACGCCGCCAACCTGGAACGTCGAGGAATGGTTCCTGCCCAAGAAGTAGAGGGGTAAGTGGGGGACGACCGGTCCGGTCGTCCCCCACCGGCGTCCCTGAGTATATAGCGATGTAAAATAGGCACAGGTTTATGTGAAGGGATACTGAAGTTGACAGGCTACCTCGTACGGCGTTCGCTCCAGATGTTGGTGGTGGTTTTCTTCGCATCTGCCCTCATATTTTTCATCCTCAATTTTGTCCCTGGAGGACCTTTCAGCACCCTCCGTGCGTCTAGCCCCAGGATCACCCAGGCAGATATAGAGCGTCTCAATCGACTTCTCGGCTTGGATAAGCCGGTGCATATGCGTTACATCGACTGGCTGAAGGGCATCGTGACGGGTGACTGGGGCACGTCGTGGAGCGTAGCCCGTGGTGTAGACGTGCTCAAGCTGATCCAAAGCCGTGTTGGAAACACGCTCTTGCTTATGACGTCTTCCCTAGTGTTGTCGTTGCTTATTGCCTTTCCCATAGGGATTTACTCGGCCGTGAAACAATATTCTAAGCTCGATTATCTCGTGACGGCCTTTTCCTTCGTGGGTATATCTATGCCCACCTTTTGGTTCGGCCTCATGCTCATAATCATATTTGCTGTTACCCTCCGATGGCTGCCAGCTGGAAGCATGGCTACCCCGGGATACGAGTGGGACCCAATAGACCGGCTCAAGCATCTGATACTGCCCATGGTAGTTTTGAGCCTCTTTTACGTGGCTGGCTGGAGTCGTTTCATTCGCTCGTCCATGCTGGAGGTCTTGAGGCAGGATTACATCCGCACGGCATTAGCCAAGGGGCTGGGCAGAGGAACAGTTATCTTCAAGCATGCCTTGCGGAATGCCCTGATTCCTGTAATCACCGTAGTGGCCCTCGCCCTGCCCGACCTCTTTGCGGGCGCCATCATCACTGAGACGGTGTTTGCGTGGCCGGGAATGGGCAGGCTTTACTATGACGCCGTGTTCAGCAGTGACTGGCCCGTGGCCATGGGGATTTTGGTGATGACGGCGCTGCTAGTGGTAATAGCGAACCTTATAGCCGACATAGCCTATGCCCTGGTAGATCCCAGGATCCGGTACTCTTGAGGTCACTGGCGAGATGGCTGTTGCTCGAGCTGAAGTCGAACTACTAGCCCCTCCGGAACCATCCTTCATCGTGGTCCTCTGGCGGCGCTTTCGGCGCCATAGGATGGCTGTGGTGGGGCTTGTGATTCTGGCCCTCCTCGTGCTTGGTGTTATAGCTGTGCCTTTAGTATCTCCCTATACCTATGACCAGCAGGACCTCAGCAATATGTTCGGTGGCCCGACCAGTGCCCACCTCTTGGGAACCGATGAGTTGGGACGCGATACCCTCACTCGCTTGATGTACGCGGGCAGGATCTCCCTGCTGGTAAGCTTCACTGCCATGGTTCTTACTATCGCCATAGGTACAGTGGTAGGGGTAGTTTCGGGGTTCTTCGGAGGCTGGGTGGATGCTGTCAGTATGCGCATTGTGGACTTGATGCTCTCGCTCCCCACCCTACCGCTTTTGATCATCTTTTCGAAGATGGTGGGCACCACAGGCCATGTTGGTATAGTTGTGCTCAACATGGTCATAATCCTCACCATATTTGGCTGGATGCCGGCGGCTAGGCTCGTAAGGGGTACCGTGCTCTCTTTGAGGGGCCAGGACTTCGTGGAGGCTGCTCGGGCCCTGGGGGCCTCCAATATTAGGATCATGTTCCGTCACCTGGTGCCGAACTCGATGGCGCCCATTATTGTGCAGGCCACGCTATCGGTGGGGGCTTTCATTATCACAGAGTCTGCCCTCAGCTTCCTGGGGCTGGGGATTCAGCCGCCGGTTCCCAGCTGGGGCAACATGCTCTATGGAGTTCAGCAGTACATGTGGAGCAACCCCTGGCTGGCCATATACCCTGGCGCCTGCATCTTCCTGACGGTCCTATCCCTCAACTTCATCGGAGATGCGCTGCGGGATTCTCTGGATCCCAGACTGAAGGTCTGAAGTAAGCTATGAAGGAGCTGCTGAGGGTTGAAAATCTGAAAACCTACTTCTACACCACCGAAGGGGTCGTTCGGGCCGTCGACGGGGTCGACCTGGTCGTGAGAGAAGGCGAGGTGCTGGGGTTGGTGGGAGAGAGCGGCTGCGGGAAGAGCGTCACCTCCCTTTCGATACTGCGGCTGATTGCTCCTCCTGGCCGCATTGTCGAAGGACAGGTGACCTTCGATGGGGTCGATCTGCTCAAGCTCTCCGAGCATGAGATGCTCCAGTACAGGGGCAACCGCATCTCCATGATCTTCCAGCAGCCCACTAGTTGCTTGAATCCGGTATACAAGGTGGGAGACCAGATAGCCGAGGTGCTGATGGTGCACCGGGGCATGAGCCGAGACGAAGCCTGGCAGAGAAGCACGATGCTCCTGGAGGAAGTAGGCGTGCCAGATGCAGCAAGACGTATGCACGCCTATCCGCACGAACTTTCGGGGGGCATGGCCCAGAGGGTGATGATAGCCATGGCCCTGGCGAACGAGCCAGAGCTGTTGATTGCCGATGAGCCCACTACTGCTCTTGACGTCACGGTGCAGGCCCAGATCCTGGAGCTTATGAAGGAACTCCGCAAGCGGCACGGAACGGCCATAATCCTGATTACCCATGACCTGGGAGTTGTGGCCGAGATGGCCGATAACGTGGCCGTTATGTATGCAGGCAAGATTGTGGAGTATGCCGACGCATATTCTCTGTTCGAGGAGCCCCTTCATCCGTACACCCAGGCCCTGCTGGCCTCTATCCCTGTTCTTGGGATCAACAAGGATCGCCTGGAAGTCATACCGGGTTCAGTGCCCAACATGCTGAACCTTCCTTCCGGGTGCAGGTTCCATCCCCGGTGTGCCAAACGGTTTGAGCCCTGCGACAAGGCCGAGCCCGAGCTCCTTCCCTATAACGGACAGGCAACTCGTAGGGTCCGTTGCTGGCTGTACCATGACAGAGCGGCTGGCGAAGCAGTAGCCCACGCAGTGCAGAGGGAGGAAGGGTGACGGGGCACGCTGAGGGGGCCGTGTCGGTACAGGATAGGTCGGGTTCACGAGGCCGTGACCTGCTGATCGTCAACGATCTCCACAAGTACTTTCCTGTCAGGCGTGGGATCCTGCAAAGAGTGGCAGGGTACATCAAGGCTGTAGATGGCGTGAGCTTCTCAGTGCGGGAAGGAGAGACTTTCGGTCTCGTCGGGGAAAGTGGCTGTGGTAAAACTACCCTGGGCCGCACCATTCTCGGATTGATTCCTCCCACTAAGGGCGAGGTATTCTTCGACGGCAAGCCCCTGTTTCGGATCAAGGGAAGTGAGCTGAAGGCTCTGCGGCGGAACATGCAGATTATATTCCAAGACCCCTATTCTTCCCTTGACCCCAGGATGCCTGTCGGCGAGAGCATAGCTGAAGGCCTGGTGATCCACAAAATTGGAGACAGGGCCTGGAGGGAGATGAGAGTACAGGAATTACTGGCTCGGGTGGGCCTGCATCCTGAACACGCCCGCCGGTATCCTCATGAATTCAGCGGTGGCCAAAGGCAGCGGATCGGGATAGCCCGTGCTCTGGCCCTGAGTCCGAAGTTCATCGTATGCGACGAACCCGTTTCGGCCTTGGATGTGTCCATCCAGTCCCAGGTCCTCAACCTCCTGCGCGACCTTCAAAGGGAGTACAACCTCACCTATCTTTTCATTGCCCACAACCTGAGCGTGGTGGAGCATATATCGGACAGGGTTGGGGTAATGTACTTGGGCAAGATGGTCGAGATAGCACCGGTGGATGCCTTGTTCTCACGGCCGAAACATCCTTATACGAAGGCCCTTCTGTCAGCGATACCGGTACCTAATCCTAGGCTTCGGCGAGAGCGAATCGTGCTGACAGGAGAGGTGCCCAGCGCTCTCCGTCCGCCGGAGGGCTGCAGGTTCCATACCAGATGTTGGATGGCCCAGGAGATCTGTCGCAAGGTGGAGCCGCCCCTTAGGAAGATCGATGGCGAACATCTGAGCGCGTGTCATTTCGCAGAACAGGTTTGATGCTGAGATCCAGGACGTTCCTTGTACTTTTCGCCCTTCTCGCCTTTTTCCTTGGGGCCTGCTCCGATTTAAGCTGGAACTACAGGCTGCCTGAAGTCACCCTTGGCGGTGATCAGACTTTGTCGATCCCGCTCGGGGATGACCCATCTACCCTCGATCCGGCGTTGGTCAAAGATGTAGACTCAGCTTTTGTCGCCAGGCAGGTATTTAGTGGACTGCTTACCTTGGACGATGATCTGAACCTTCAGCCTGACTTGGCTGCGTCGCTTCCCGAGGTCTCGTCAGATGGAACCGTCTACACCTTTACCTTGAGGTCTGATGCGAGATTCCAGGACGGAAGGCCTATAACGGCAGAGGACATCAAATTCTCTCTGGACCGGGCCAGCGATCCGAGTCTAGCCTATCCCGATGCACCCTCCACCTTACCAGCAGCCACTTACCTATCGACCATCAAAGGTTTCGAGGAGAGGATTTCGGGTAAAGCCTCGGGGCTGGATGGCGTGCGGGTTCTGGGGTCCACCAAGCTCCAGATCGCGTTGTCTAGACCCGACCCAACTTTTCTTTACAAGCTGGCTTTTCCCTGCGCCTTCGTGGTCGACAGGAAGCAGATTTCGGCTGGGGGCGACTGGACCCTGAAACCGAATGGGTCTGGGCCCTTCAGGGTGGAAGAGTGGAGGCGGCAGGAGCTCATGCGGCTAGTGCCCGCGGACACCTATCCCCGGAGACGGCCAGCAGTGAAAGAGGTGCGGCTGATCTTATCCCCGGAGGCCCTTCAGCCCCTCAACCTGTACGAGGCTGGTAAGGTAGATCTAGCTTGGGTTGGGGCCGACGACCTGTTCCGGGTGAAAGATCCTTCCAGCAACCTCTCCCGGGAGCTTCAGGAGGTGGATGAGTTCTCGGTAACTTATGTGGGTCTCAACCTTCGGACAAAGCCTTTCGAGGATCCCAAAGTGCGGGAAGCTCTCTACCTGGCAGTGGACCGCGGCAAGATCGCTAAGGCTTCATACCACGGCAGTGTGGAGCCTGCTTTGGGTCTGGTGCCTCCAAGCCTCGCCGGATACAGCCTGTCATCGCAGCAGAACGTGGATTTCTTTAAGGCCAGGCAACTGCTGCGGGAATCGACATATATGGGACCGGAAAACTTGCCCATCATCCACCTGTATACTACGGGAGGTCGGCTGGCAGAAGCCATCGCAGCGCAGTGGAGGGATAACCTCGGTTTGGAGGTGGAGGTCAGGAGAGTGGAGTGGAGGGATTATCTGGCTTTGCTGGACAGGGGTGAGATGCCTGCCTTCATTTCTAGTTGGATCGCGGACTATCCTGACCCTGTCGCTATCCTAGAACCTCTGCTCGCCTCCAAGGGAGGGGCTAACCATGTGGGTTTCTCAAGCAAGGAGTTCGACCAGCTGATCGAGAAATCGGCTTCTCTGTCCGGCGATCAGAGACGCGAGGCCCTGCGTCGGGCCGAAGAGCTTGCCCTGAGCGAACACGTGGTGATACCGATCTATTACGGAAAGGAGAACCTTTTGGTGAAGCCTTCTGTCAAGGGGATAAAACTGACTCCCCTTGGCCTTCTTCGTCTCGACTCTGCCTATAAGGTTTCCCAGTGAGCCTCAAAGGACCCTTGCCACTTCGCCCCGACGATGTGAAGGCACTCGGCATGGGTTGGTACAGCCTAATTCCTGAGGAAGATATCCTTCGGCATGTACAGGCCAATCCAGGCCTGGCCTGGTGGATGCCAGACAGCGGTAATTATCTCATCGGCGACCTATGGATGCGTCGGAGGGCCATAGGGCACGTGGTCGAATACCGTAGGGAGGATAAAGACATACCTGTACTGTGGGATGCGCTTGTGGGGAGCTTCCGTAGCCTGGGGACCCTGGTGGTGCTGTTGCTGGTCGACGGAATTCTACCGGAAGGTAACCTGTGGCTTGACCTTGGATTTGTGGAATGGGAACGCCTCATTTACTACACATATCGCGTTCGGGGCGACGAAGGAGACCCGGCTCAACAACTGGGCTTCCGGAGGGCAGGAAACGCCGAGTTAGATGATATACTGGAAATTGACCATGCGGCATATCCCTGGCTTTGGTGGAACGAGCGCGAGGCCTTTCAAGAGTATCTGAATCAGCCTGAGGTCGAGGCCTATCTAGTAAGCCTTGAAGGAAGGAACATAGGTTATTTCAGCTATGCGACTTACGGCTTCTGGGCTCACCTGGACCGTATTGCCATCCTTCCCGAGTTTCAGGGCCGCCGACTCGCTCCCGAGATGCTGAGGTTTTTGGTGAAACTACTGGCTTTGCGTAGAATGCACCAGGTAAATCTCAGCACCCAGGACAGAAACGTGGTATCCCGCAGGCTCTACGAAGGCTTCGGGTTTCGCAGAGAGGCTGGAATGCAAACCCTCTATGCCTTTTGGCTTTGACCAGAGACATGGGCAATACCTTTGGCAGTGTGTTCCGAATTACCACCTGGGGCGAATCCCACGGGGCGGCCGTCGGGGTGGTGATCGATGGCTGCCCTGCAGGGCTTCCCCTGAGTGAAGCCGACGTTCAGAAAGAGTTAGATCGACGCCGCCCCGGCCAGAGTTCGATAACAACGCCTCGCAAGGAGAGCGACACGGTTCAGATCTTATCGGGTGTCTTCGAAGGGGTGACCACGGGGACCCCAATATCCATGTTGGTTTGGAACGAAGACGTCGATTCGACAAAGTATGAACCCCTCAAGGACCTATACCGACCGGGTCATGCCGATTTCACCTACGAGGCCAAGTACGGGATCCGCGACTATCGTGGTGGGGGCAGGGCAAGTGCCAGAGAGACGGTAGGCCGTGTGGCGGCGGGTGCCGTGGCAAAGAAGTTGCTGGCCACTGTTGGCATAAGGATAGTAGGATTCACGCGCCAGGTTGGGGAGATCCGTGCTGAACGGGTGGATTTGGACGTTATAGAGGAAAACCCGGTGCGGGCACCGGACCTAGAAGCCGCCAAGCAGATGATCGAGGCCATCGAAGCAGCCCGCCAGGAAGGGGATTCCCTCGGAGGTATTGTGGAGGTATGGGGGCTGGGCGTTCCTCCTGGCCTCGGCGAACCGGTGTTCGACAAGCTGGATGCCGACCTTGGAAAAGCGATGCTCAGTATACCGGCCGTGAAGGGTGTCGAGATTGGCGCGGGTTTTGAGGCAGCGAGGCTTCGGGGCTCCCAATCCAACGACGAGTTTGCCAACGTAGGTGGGCGGATTTTACCGAGAACCAACAACGCTGGAGGCATCTTGGGCGGTATATCTACCGGTGCGGATATCGTTGTGCGTATAGCTGTGAAGCCTACCTCGTCTATTTCGAGGCCCCAGACAACCGTGGACAGGTACGGTAGAGCCGTACCAGTAGAGGTAAAGGGTCGGCATGACCCCAACATATGCCCACGAGTGGTGCCTGTGGCTGAGGCTATGATGGCACTGGTGCTAGTCGATCATTGGCTCCGTCAGCGTCTGGCGCGTTTGTAAAGTGGGCTGGCCATGGCCCTCACGTGTGAGACGAAACGACTTCGGGTACTTGCCTGCAGGCGTGAGCCCGTGGATCGTTGTACCTACTGTGGCCGATACTTCTGCGTGGCCCACGGCGATGTCAACAGGAGGGTCTGCCTCGGTTGCCTTCCTGCTTTCTGGCGGGATGCGGCCCGAGAGGCCGGGGAAATATTGGAACAACGCCGAAGGCAAGTGGGCGCTTCCCTTAACGCCAAAGGGCTTTGTGGTTGGGAAGGTTGTGGTGGCCTTTCGCTGACTTCCTGTGACAGATGTAGAGTCTACTACTGCTCGCGCCATGTGTCCCGTTATGGATACTCCTACAGGCACAAGACCCTAGCCGGCACCCGTATGCGAAAGGGCTATGTGGTTTTGTGTGACAGCTGCGCAGTCTTTCTGGATGACTATAAGCGAGACAGGTACTCTCTGGTATGAGTGGGGACATCAAGGTTGTGCGGCCGCCCTCGGGCCTGAAAGGTAGGGTTGAAGTGCCCCCAGACAAATCGATATCTCACAGGGCACTTCTGTTGCCAGCCCTGGCTGTTGGTGAGAGCCTAGTCGAGAACTTTCTGCCCGGGGATGACTGCTTGGCTACCATGAAAATTCTAGAGCACCTCGGGGTGACCCTCGAAGTAGTTGCCAAGTCTTCCCGACGTTGGATTGTGAGGGTCCATGGGGTGGGCCTGCAGGGGCTACAGGAACCCCAAGACGTACTGGACGCCCGCAATTCGGGCACGACGGCTCGTCTGGTGCTGGGTATGCTCTCCGCCCAGCCCTTATTCGCGGTGCTAACTGGCGATGCCTCGCTTCGTTCGCGACCCATGGGCAGGGTAGTGGCTCCCCTTAGGTCTATGGGTGCCCGCATCTGGGGACGCCAGGGAGGTGAAAGACTTCCCATAGCTGTAATGGGGGGCGACCTCAAGGCTATATCCTATGAGCTGCCCGTGGCCTCAGCACAGGTGAAGTCTGCCCTGCTGCTGGCCGGCCTTATGGCCTCCGGCGAGACAGTGATATATGGGAAGACAGCCTCAAGGGACCATACCGAGCGCATGCTCCGATCCATGGGCGCCGACCTGCGGTCCGAGGATGGCTCGATCTACGTGAGAGGTGGGAAGGATTTGCAGCCTTTGTCTGTGGTAGTTCCCAACGATATCTCATCGGCAGCCTTCTGGCTCGTGGCAGGGTGCATACATTCCGACGCAGATATTGAGCTGCTTGGCACAGGTGTTAACCCTACTCGTGCAGGTGTAGTGGATGTGCTGCGCAGGATGGGCGGCCAGGTGACGACTAATAACTTGAGGACTACAGGCGGGGAGCCCTTGGCAGATCTACGCGTTGTTAGTAGCACGTTACGAGCAACGGATATTGTGCCTGAAGAGGTCCCCCGGTTAATCGACGAGGTGCCGATCCTGGCCGTGGCTATGTGTGCTGCGGAAGGGGTAAGTTCCATCCGGGGTGCCCAGGAACTGCGCTACAAGGAAACCGATAGACTGCTGGCTGTAGCCACGGAGCTGGGCCGCATGGGAGCTAAGATAGATCTGTTGCCCGATGGTCTCCGCATCTATGGACCAGCGAAGCTCAGAGGGGCAGCTGTGAACAGCTACGGAGATCATAGGATGGCCATGGCCCTGGCCGTAGCAGGTCTGGTGGCCCACGGGGAGACTTCGATCTCGGACCCTCAGTGCGTGAATATCTCGTATCCTGGCTTCTGGGAAGATCTAGAGGTCCTGTGCCAGGGGGACTAGCGAGGAGAACAGTGCTGCTCCCCCGTGCGTAGTTGTGTTCACTCGGCGATCTGGGTAAGCCTTATAGCGATGTGCGAAGAGCTGAGCTGGGAAGCTCAGCGGCACAGCGCAATGGCCTCCATCTCTATTAGATAGCGGGTATCGGCCATACCCTTCACCACGGCCAGCGATGTAGCCGGGCGGCAAGTCCCCAAGTAATCGCTGGAGACTTTCCAGAAGAGAGGCACGAGGTCCCTGTCCTTGAGCAGCACGACGAGGCGAAGGATATTCTCAGGATTCGAGCCAGCGGCCTCGAGGACTTCGCGCATGTTCTCCCATACCTGGCGAATTTGGCCCTCAGGGTCCGATGGCTCCCAGACACTTCCGTCGGGACGGTGCGGAGCCTGGCCGGCCGTGTACACCCACCCGTCTACTACGATGGCATGAGAGTAATAGGTGGTCGGTCGATGTATGGACGGTACTGAGATCCGCTGCTTCATGGCGGGTCCCCTGCTGCGGCTATGGCCTCTATCTCCAGAAGGTATTCGGGGTATGCTAACCCTTCTACGATGGCTACGGTGATAGCAGGGGTGTGGCTGCCCAAGAAGGCCCTCAGGGCCTGCGAAACAGCCTCAAAGTCTTCGGCTCGCCTGAGGAACACACGAAGGAACACGATGTCGGAAGGTGTCATGCCTGCTTCGTTCAGTACGTTGTTCAGGTTGCGGAGAGCTTGGGCAGCCTGAAGAGTTATGCTGTCCGACCCCACAAGGTTTCCGTGGGGGTCCCTGGAGGTCTGGCCAGCAGTATAGAGGCACGGACCTGCAAGGACTCCATGGGAGTAGTAACTGGTGGGCCTCGGGTTCTGTGGGGGCGAAATAGTTTTACGGGCCCACATGATCAGTCCTTCACGGCTATAGCGTCGATCTGGAGGAGAGCCCCCGGCACCGGGAGGTCTACGACCAGGGCCAGGGTGCTCGGGGCGCGGTGGCTACCGAAGAACCTATTACGTACTTCCATGACCAAGGGGCGATGCTCCAGGTCTCTCAGATATGTTGTGAGTTTGACGACATCCCCCAGGTTGGCATCCACGGCCCGAAGGGCTGCTTGCAGATTTCGGAACACCTGCTCGGCCTGAGCCACAGGGTCGCCGGGCCCGACGAGGTTACCGTCTTTGTCCAAGGGAAGCTGGGCTGCCACGTAGATGGTCCTGCCGGCCACAGCTACGTGGCAGCCAGCTCCCAAGGGAGCATGCAGTTCGGCTGGATTAACGAACCTCTTTTCCACTGGCCTCTAGTTAGTTCACTCCTTGGGTACGAAATCGTTCGTGTAGAAGGTGTCGTTGGGAAGCTTTTTATCGATGGCGCCGGTCTGGAAGAGTTGGTCGATGGTAGCGGTCCAGTCTTCATCGGCCATCCATCCGATGGGCTTGCCCTTGTTGTTGGGACTGTACATAAAGTCCAAGGTCATTGTGACCTGTTCGAGGAGCACCTCCTTCGGCTGGCTGGCAAGGGCATCTGACCGCTTGGACACGGCGGCTACTGCCTCGTCTGGATGGTCGATTGCGTACTTGTAACCCTTAGCTACGGCGCGGACGAACCTGCGTACCAGGTCGGGTTTTTCTTTGATGGTGTCCACGTGGGTGATGATCCCGTTGGCTATGGTGTTGAAGCCCCAATCGGCTGGCGTGAGGATGTCGATGGGCTTCTTGGCCTGGTAGCGGATCTGAGGCAGCTCGTTGTTCACATAGACAGGAAGTACATCGATGCGTCCTTCCAGGAACGCCTGATTCTTAACGCTGGGGTCGAGGTTGACGGTGGTGACTTTGGAGGTATCGATATCCCATTTCTTAGCGAAAGCTGGCCAAATGACGGCGAAGGCCTCACCCGGTGTCAGGGCAATGGATTTGCCCTCTAGGTCTTTGGGTTGCTTTATGTTCTTCTCAGCGAAGAAGGCCAGAGCTGAAGGGTTCTTAGCCATAAGACCGGCCACAACCTTTACGGGTAGACCTTTAGCTGTGCTTATCGCCACCGTGGTGAGATTAAGGTAGCCGAAGGTGTCGGTCTTGTTGGCTATGAGGGGGACTACATCACCAGACCCCTTGCCTTCGAGGAGCTGCACTTCAATGTTCTCTTCCTTGAAGAAGCCTTTGTCGTCAGCAAGGACCAGGGGTGCAAACTCGGCCTTCCACCGCCATGAGAGCCTGAGGGTGACCTTGTCGGGTGCCGGCTTGGCTGTCGGGGTAGGCTGTGCTGGGCTGGGCGCTGGGCTTGCCTGGGCTCCGGCCGGGGGTGCCGGTGTTGGCTGGCTGCAGGCAACTAGAAAGAGCCCTAGCACGAGTAGTGTGAGGATCTGATACCACCGTAAGCCTCTGAAACGCCTCATGGGACACCTCCCTGATAGGTTTGTGGACTACCAGTAGTTTGGTCCTTGAGCAGCTGCATGGTCTTGGCGATGACCTGATGGGCCACGGGAAGTATAGTTGCAGCCAGGTACGGGTTACTGATCTCCACTATAAAGCCGTCCAAGTTGAGAGAAGCTATGGTCCTGGCCAGATCGCGAAGCGACTCCGGGTCTGTGGCGTCGACTACAAATTGCCTGACCAGTTCAGGCTCCACAAGCTGTGCAGCGGACTCGAGCTGCGACGATAGCACCAGCTCCCTGATCCTGGAATGGAGCTGTGTGGATATGTCCAGCCTCCTCCTGGCATCCTCAGTGAGATCGACCAACCTGCAAGCTGTCCTTAAGCGTCCGCTCTCGAAGGAGGCCTGATCATAGATTATTGGCAGTGCCAGGTGAATCCTCACTTTCCGTTGGGCCTCAAGGGCTCCCGCCCGAACATGGCGCACAGCTTCAGCTATCTCGCTGTGGGGGTTTCCATGGAGGAAAACTACATCAGCCAGTTCACCGCCCAGGCGTAGCATCTTGGGACCCCGGGCAGCCCAGTGTACCTCTATATTGTGCCGGCAAGGAAAGTTGATGCGGGCGCCTCTAAGCTGAAAGTAGCGGCCGGAAAAGTCTACGGGTTGGCCGGTCCAGAGCCGTCGCGCAATTTCCACTGCCTCGGTGCAGGCGCGGAGTGGCTCTCTTCTGTCGATGTTGAGGGGGCGAGGGCGCGGGTGCCACCGGCTCCTATGCCCAGGAAGGCCCTGTGGTGGGATAGCTCATCTAGGGTCGCTATGGCCACGGCTGTGGCGGCCGGGTGCCGCACATAGGGGTGAGTGATTCCAGGGCCCAACCGTAGGCTTGTGGTGGAGGCGGCCAGGTTGGACAGTGTCACATATACGTCGCGACTCAGGCCTTGGTCGGCAACGTAGCAGTAGGAGAATCCGAGCTCCTCCACCTGTCGGGCTATGGCTTTCAACACCTGGGGATCGGCATCGGGATTCATGGTGATGCCCGAGATCACCTCACGAACACTCCTGCGGGTATGCCTGCTCGCTGGACCAGATCCTTGGCTGCTGTCGATGCCCTAGCCACGATGTCGGCTTCATCGAGGGTCTTGACCAGACCCTCCTCTAGAACGATCCGCCCTCCGACCATCACGGTCTCTACGGAGCCACAACCGGCTGAGAAGGCTAACGTAGCGTAGGGGTCATGGCAAGGGACTCCCTGGAAGGTATCGGTGCGGAAAACAACAATATCGGCCACATATCCAGGAGCGATGCGTCCAAGAAGACCCTCGACCCCCAAGGCCCGGGCAGCGTCCTCCGTAGCCATGCGGAAGCCGTCCCTCGAGGTTATGATATCGGGCGAGGCCTTTCGGGCTCGCTGTCCCAGTATGGAGAACTTCAGCGTCTGGAGCATGTCCATGCTGTTGTTGCTTGCTGGCCCGTCGGTGCCTAAGCCTACTGCGATCCCACGTTGCAGCAACTCTGCCACTGGAGCTATCCCCGCACCTAGATACATGTTGCTGACGGGGTTGTGGGACACAGAGGAGCGGCCCTCAGCCAGGAGGTCTATGTCCTCCTGGTTGAGCCACACGCAGTGGACAGCGAGGAGATTAGGCTTGAGGACCCCGCAATCAGCGAGCCACGGCACTGCCCTGGTACCGAAACGCAGCAGGGCTGTTTCGTCGTCCTGGGGTATCTCTTTGAGGTGGAGGGAATAGAGTAGACCGTTGGCCTCTGCGTACCCATGGAAGGCCCTGACGCCCTGGGAAGATAGGCCTCTGATGCTTCCCGAGACGAGGGCTAACTGGACCGGCATCTGGCCAAGCCTGGCCATCGCGACACGCAAATCGTCCACCTTCTTCAGAGCCTCATCGACGGTCTGAATGAATGCCGGATGGACGCCGAACTCAATCCCAGCATCGTTGACACCTATCCCCAACCAGCCACGCACTCCCACATCGAGGAAAGCTTTCAAGGTGGCCTCGTGCAGGGATGGATCTGGAAAGGCGTACCCATACTCGAAGACAGCCGTAGTTCCGGAGTGAAGGGCCTCGATGAGGCCCAGGGCAGCCGACAGGTAGGCGTCTTCCCAGGTCATGGCAAGGGCAGCAGGGGTAGTTACTCGCTCGACCCAGGTGCGCAATGGCAGCCCTTCGCCCAATCCGCGGAGGAAGGTCTGAAAGAGATGGGTATGGGTATTTATTAGCCCGGGAGCAACGATCCTATCGGCGCCGCCGATGACCCTCTTGGCGCGGTACCGTTCCATAACATCTCGTTGGGGACCAACATCGACTATAAGGCCGTCCCGTACCGCTATGGCTCCCCGTTGTAGGGCATCGTTTGCTGACAGGAGGATCCATTCCCCCAGGACGAGCAGATCTGCTTCCTGCTGGTGTTTCTGCCTCACATGGTCCCCCTGACTATCTCCGTCTGCTCTTCGGATCTCCAAGGCATTAGGAGGCGTTCGATGATCTCAATGACGAAGAAGAGAAATATGCCCATGAGGCTGAGGACAATGATCCCAGCGAAGACCAGGGGGGTATCGAGGTAGCCGTTGGCGACCACAAGGAGGTAACCGAGGCCCCTATCGGCACCTATGAACTCTCCCACCACAGCACCCACTACCGCCAAAGTGATGGCGACCTTCAAGCCGCCGAATATATTGGGGAGGGCATTGGGCAAACTGATCTTCAGGAAGGTCTGGAGCCTGTTGGCTCCCATGGATCTTACTAGATAGATCATCTCTGGAGGGGTGCTTTTCAGCCCTACCACAGTATCGACCACTATGGGGAAGAAGGCTATCAAGAAGGCCACGATCACCTTGGGCGTAAGACCGAAACCGAACCAGATCACCAAAAGTGGTGCGATGGCTACCTTGGGGATAGTCTGAGATGCCACTAGAAAGGGATAGATAACCCTCTCCAGGGCCTTTACATAGAATATGACCATGCCCAACGGTATGCCCACGATTATGCTCAGCAGGAAGCCTAGCAACACCTCGAATCCGGTGACGAGCGTGTAGTCCCAGATGGTTCCCCACTGGCCGGTCAGCTTTTGAAGGATGTTTGACGGTGCTGGCAGCAGGTAGGGCTTGATATTCAGCAGGTGGACAATTCCCTCCCACAAGAGAAGGAACGCGATCGCAGCTGCCACGGGATAGTAGTAGTCCTTAAGGTTTGCGCGAGGCCGTGGTTTCTGCTCGACCTTAACAGCTGTGACACCTTCAGCCATACATTCCTCCTGCCAAACGTCTATCCTTCGACCAGCACACCCTGGGCCATGAAGATCTCCCGGATGTGGCGATCATAGTCGGCGAAGTCCTGGGTATCGCGCACGGCCAAGCGTCGCGGCTTGGGCAGCTCGATGCGGATGTCTTCTACGATGCGGCCTGGACGCGGCGACATGACGATAATCCTGTCGGAAAGGAAGATAGCCTCGGGTATGCTGTGGGTCACAAAGAGTACCGTCTTATGGGTCTGTTCCCAGATGCGCATAAGATCTAGGGACATCTGGTCTCTAGTGAGGGCGTCGAGGGCTCCAAAGGGCTCATCCATAAGCAGGAGAGGCGGGTCGTGGACAAGGGCCCTGCAGATGGCTACCCGTTGGCGCATGCCTCCCGACAGGGCCCTGGGATAGGCTGTAGTGAATTCGCCCAGACCGACCCTGTCGAGGAGCTGAAGGGCAACTTTCTCATAATCGGATCGTTTCAGCCTGCGGATCTCGATCTGGAGCAATACGTTGTCCAGTACATTTCGCCAGTCCAGGAGAACGTCCCGCTGAAAGACTATCCCCAGATCAGTGTATGGACCATCGATCTGTCTGCCGTTTATGGTTATGCTTCCCGATGTGGGGCGTATGAGGCCTGCTATGAGCATAATGAGGGTGCTCTTGCCGCAGCCGCTGGGTCCCAGGATGGAAGCGAACTCCTTCTCTGCTATGTCCAGGTCTATGCCGTCGAGGGCGAGCACTTGTCCGTGGTCTGACAAATAGACCTTAGTGAGGCCGCGGATCTGGATAAAGGCGTGGGTCAACACAGTCCATCTACCTAGACTTGGGGTTTTTAGCGAAAAGGTATGGGTCGAACTCCACAGTAGATTGTATCATGGAGGTCAATCCCTTTCAGTTCGAGCCCCAATGTCGGGGCCAAGGACGATGGAGACGCCTTAACTTGCTTTGAAGGAGCTGAGCGACGGTTGGTGAACTGCACCCCTATCTGCACTACTGGTGTGGATGGCCTTGGCCTGAGGCTCTCCCTCCGTGAGCCGTTTCACCCTTAGCAACCGGAGTCCGTATTAGAACCCGTGGAAAGTCCTCCCCCGATGTGTATCGACGGCTACCTAGGCTTTGGCTCTATCGCGATACCTCGTGGCGTGGCTGGTATGGTCTCGATGTGATGCATGATTACGGTACTTGGTTTATGGGGAGATCGGCCATTGAGCAGCAAGAAGGATATGTGATGGGGGTAGAAGAGGGTATACTCTACCTGTCAGACCCCCTCAGACCAATCAGTAGCCGCACCAGAGCCAAGTAGGGTGCTGGCTCCCCATTCTGAGCGCCCGGCTGATGCAAGAACCCCTTTGCCTCACCGGTTAATGATCTATTAGTTTGATGGATCTGGGGATTTGCTCGGATATCCTCCGTTAGCTTCCATATAACTCCCGGGACAGTCCTGGCCTCATTCGCGTGTCCCGCGGCAGAATGGAGGCTGAGGCTGCCTTCGGTTCCAGGCTAGGCCGGCTGCCACCGCAATCGCACACCAGCCCTTAATAGGGCGTACCTAGCGCTTAGACTTCCAGCAAGCAGACATACCCCTGCTACGACATACAACGGAAGTGATGTAACGCCTGCGGCCCACGCTAAAACCATGATTACTCCAGGTAATGCCAAGCCAACCGCGATGGCCCCAGCTGAGAAGACAGGTAGCCCCAATAGCACCCTAGCTCCGTGGGATTCTGTAACGCTACCTTTTAGCGCTGTGTCGATAAATGCCCACCACGCCACGGCTTGAAAGACCACTGCACCTGACACTGCAGGAATCGTCATCTGTACTGCATTTACAGTTACCAGTGGGGACATGACCAAAGTTACGCCGAAACCGCCTAGGGCGCTAATGCCGAAAGAGAGAATGGGCGACAAGGCCGAATGCCACAACGGTATGGGCTTGAACGAAGCGAGCAGGAACCCTGGGTACAGTGTCAGCAAGAGGCCTGCGATTCCAGCGGTGACACCCGCGACTACGCTTAAGACGGGCGGGGCGCCCACAGTTGGCAGGCCGACGAGAGCGTATGCAAGGCCAAAAACAATGACTAACAGTAGTAGGAGAGTACCTCGCGAAATCCAAGCATGACGTATGCCTGCAAGTAACCAGATTGCATTTTTCGGATTTCCGAGCTCAAGTAAAAGGATCAAGCCGGCTGCCATTCCGAGGGCTACCCCAAGTATTACCATGGGTAGATTGCCTAGAAGTATTCCGCTTACCGTAGTGGCGCCACAGCTCCCCTCGAGGAACATTGCCAGAGCTGTCGTGAAACCCCAGTTTCTCTGACCATGGATGGAAATCACTGCCTTTACCTCCCACACACCCTATTAGAGCTTCGCTTTTAGGGCAAGTAATACACGGAAGGCCCAGTCCCGAGCTCAGGCAGCAGTGTGAAGCCGCGTCGTTCCCGGATTACCTTGTTGATCTCGCTCTCTGAGTCGTCCAGATCACCGAAGATCCGTGCTCCGGTGATACAGGCAACGACGCAGGCAGGTGTGGCCTCCGGATCTATACCTGGACGCTTATTTGGGTGTTGATCTATCCGGTGCATACAGAAGGTACATTTCGTCATGGTTCCGTTCGTAAACCGTTGCGATGGTGCTCTCCACTCGTATGGGAACTGTTCGTATGGGGTTCTGCGTCGGTCAAAATACCCATCCCGTTCCGTGTAGAGGAAGCGCGCTTCGTACGGACAGGCTAAGGCACATGCCTGGCAACCGGTACACCTCTGATAATCGACATAAACGATTCCGTCTTCTCTCTTTTTGGTGGCGCCTGTCGGGCACACGTCTCTGCATGGCGGACTTTCACAGTGCATACAAAGGGCGGGAAGGAAGCGGCGTTGGACTGTGGGATACTGCCCGGTCTCATAATCGTAAACTTGTCCCCAAAGCAAACCCTTTGGGGTGAAATTCTCGATCTTGCATGCTACGGTGCACGTCTGACATCCGTTGCATTTCCTGAGGTCGATGGCCATTCCCCATCGTGCCACGGCAAGTACCCTCCCCTTGTCTTAGGGCTTATATACCTTCACTTTGACATGATCCTTAGAACCCCCAGTTTCGTCGGTTAACTCCACTAGCGCTGGAGCTATCTGATTGAGGTTTGGGAGTCTGAGATCCTTAGCGAACGGGGTTTTCACGTGGCCATACATCTGCGTTGTCAACACAACATCTGCTCGGATTCCCTCCCTCAGCTTAACTCTCCCTCGCGCCTTGCCATATGCAGACTCAATCCACACTTCGTCCCCATCCTTAATTCCGAGAAGCCTGCCCGCTTGGGTGCTCATCTGAACCCACGTGTGACCCAACACGCGCTCGGCTACTTCATGCATCTGCGGAACTGCTATGTTGGATCCCCAAGCATATTGCATGCTTCGGGTAGCAAGAAGCCAAAATGGGTAGTCATTTGGGTTTTTCCCGTAACGTTTGGCAATAACATCGTCGATGATTGTGCTGGTACTGTGCCATTTCGGCAATGCCTGGTATTCGTGTGCCTGTGCCTGCCACCAGTCTATCTTGGCCTCGCTGATGCGTGCTTGAAGCTCTTCACCGATCCTCTTCAACCTTTCCTGGTAGGGGAGCTCGAAGCGGATGCCAGACTGGCGCATGTAGGGGTAAAGGTACCATGGACGCATGTAAATCGGGCCCAGGCTTATCCCTGGACCGACCTTGGGGAAAGGAACGAAGAAGGCTCCCTTTTCCTTAAACCACTCCAATCCGAATTCCTCCGATCCCCTACTGAGGTTGTAAGTAGCTACCTTACAGATTCGGTCATAGATCTCTTCCGCTGTGTATTTCTTGTCTGGCTGTAATTCGTGCGGGGTATCCTTCAAGACAAATCCAAGGAAGGCGCCGTGGTTTAGGGCCTCGTTGTAGGCAGCCAGCATTCCTAGTTTTTCCGCCAAGTCGGTCGCTATGTCGGTAATGTTCCGCGTGTTATTCGCCCGTGGTACTGCAGGCTGCTTTATGGCGAGTCCGACATGCTCCCAAAAGTTCTCCATAAAGGTTGTAGCGCCGATGGGGAAAACCTGCAGTGCTTCCAGGTCTCCATCTTCTGGTAGCACGAGATCCGCGAACCAAGCTGTTTCGTCCAGGGTATAGGCAAACGCCACATGGAAGGGGATCCTGCGAAGTACCTCCACGATAGTTGGTGTATCGAACTGCGAGATGACCGGGTTCACCTTGTAGGTGATCAATATGTCGGGTACGCTCGGAGCCGGCCAGTGTGGAGGTGGGTCCACGGTCCATTTCCACCCCAGATGCATGGGGCCCAGAAAAGGTCCTGTCAGTGGACAGAGGGATGGCACACCATCCCTACGGCCAGGAGGAAACCGCCAGTTCTCCTTGTCTGTCGGGTTGAAGGGATACTCGAGAAATCCATCAGCTGTTCTTCTGGGCGGGCCTGAGAACAGAACCCGGGTCCCTAAGTGTCCCCCAGGTACTTCCAACGAGCCGACGAGCATTTGCAAAACGTGGGCTGCCCAGACGCACTGCATGGAGCCCCATCCGTTATTCTGGGTCTTGCCGAGGGCAATGAACACTGGCCTATAGGGCATTTCAATGCCGTCGACGGTGATGGTTGCTCCTACTCTTGCATGGCTAATGAACTCATGCGTCAGTTCCCTAATGGTTTGCGGAGGAACATCGCAGATCTCTGATGCCCACTCCGGCGTGTACGTCTTCACGTGTTCTATGAGCAGTTGAAAGGCTGGCTTGACCGAAACGCGGTCGAATCTGCTTCTTTTGGAGTCTGGGCCAAGGGTGATCCCGGCGACCTCGTATTCACCTTCAAGTGCGGGATCCTTCACGTCCCTATCGAAGGGTTTGGCGGCTCGGTCCACGGTGTCCCACACTAGCGGCTTTTCGGACACCGGGTCTCGCAGAAAGTAGCCATCGGGCGCAACCAGATAGGAGCTATTGGTCATCGTTTTCAAGAAGTGGATGTCACACACTTCAGCCCAATTCATTTCGTGAAGGACAACATGGATCATAGCGAAAAGAAATGCATGATCGGTCTCGGGCCTTATGGGGACCCATCGGTCAGATGTAGCTCCGGTTACCGATAGGTGTGGCTCTACTTGGACCCTTTTCCATCCCCTGGCTCTGGCCTCAGCCTGGCGCTTCGCTCCCGTGACGCCGAAGGACGTGTCGTCACTTCTGCCAATGGCAATGATGTAATCACAGAGTGGGGTATCTTGAGCACACGTGAAGCCTTTGTGCCACAGCTCCCCAAGCAGATGCTCGGTGTGGTAACACTTCACGCCGCCCCCTTGCGCCATGGTAAATTCGGTAGGTCCCCAGATCCCGGGAGGGAGCCCTAGAGCCTGTGAGAGGCCACCGAAAATCACTGGCAGGGTGCCATAATACGAAGGGCAAACACCATCAGACCCCTCAGCGAAGGCGACACGTGGATAACCGTTCTCGTCTACTATGCCTCGACTCCTGACCTCAAGGAGTTTCTGGGCCCACAGTTCGATGGCTTCATCCCATGTGATCTCTACGAAACCAGGGTCCTCGTCCAGACCCTTTTTAGGATTCGTGCGTTTCAGCGGGGCCTTGACGCGATTTGGGTTATAATGTTTCTGAATTAGCCCATATGCTTTGACGCACACTTTTGCCCCGCCTGGATGGACACTAGCAAAATCAAGGTTGCCCTCTAGTCCTACTGCTACCCCGTCTACTACCTTAACGCGCAATAGATCTGGTCCGCCCGCGTTGCATTGATAACAGTAACTTGGTACCCACTTCACTTCCGGTTTAAACACCACGGACATGCTCCGCCACTCCCGCCTGTGGCATGATAAGTCTTTGTACCAGAGTTGAAAGTGCAAAAGCCTACTTGTTTCATTATGCGTAGCATCTTTTAAGATTGCGTCAGAATTTAACGGCAATATACCAATGTATATAACGGGTTAAAGGTATCATTCGAAGCTCGGAGGCTGCCCGTACCGCGAACCCTATACGTCCATCGGTTTTCGTCTTCCTGCCCTCGTGTTAACTGTGCAGGTCCCTGACAGTGCTTGACTTGTCTGGCAGTAGGCACTGCCCTTCAATCGTACACGGGCGTACGCGCGCCAAGAGCTCAGATTCTGCGGAACTACATACCGATACGATAGTTGTTAGCTGGGGGAAGATAGGCCACGTCCTAGAATTTTTTAAGGTATTCTCGCAGCCGATGAGGCCCGAGGGTGGGACCCACTGGAGAAAAAAATGCTAGTCGCTCTAGCCTGCACGGCCGAACTTGAACGTGGGCTGGGGCATACACTGAGCCTTGCGTTTAGTTTTATCTCCCCAAGCAGGAAGATTCAATGCTGTCCCTTCTTGCTCTGCTAGGTATTACCGGAGGTATGCTCGCCTCGGCTGCACAAAGGTTCTGGCCAAATTCGCACGGGCAGCTGGGCGGGCTTCTCGTGAGTGTGGGGTATAATGCACGGCTGGGTTTTCGAGGAGAGGTCGAAGAATGGAGGCAAGGTTACATAGGCCGGTAGTGCTGGTCGTACTTGATGGCTGGGGGCTGGCGGCCCCAGGGCCCGGAAATGCCATTTATCTGGCCAACACGCCCAATTTCGATCGCCTCTGGGCCTCGTATCCTCGTACGGAGCTGAAGACCTGCGAGGAAGCCGTTGGCTTGCCCAAAGGACAGATGGGCAATTCCGAGGTCGGCCACATGAACCTCGGAGCCGGCTTCATCGTGTATCAGGACCTCACTCTGATAGATAGGGCTGTTGAAGACGGGACTATCTATTCCAACGAGGCGTTGGTCAAGGCCATGGAGCATGCGCGTACCAGGGAATCCGCGCTGCACTTCATGGGCCTGATCGGCAACGGCGGGGTACACAGCCATTCCCGTCATTTGTTTGCACTGCTCGATATGGCGGCGAGGTTTGGCCTCCGAAAGGTATTCGTGCATGCCTTTACCGATGGGCGGGATACGCCGCCGGATTCTGGCCTTGGCTTCGTAAAGGAGCTGGAAGAAGCTACGGCGAGAATCGATGTAGGTCGGATTGCGTCGGTGTCTGGCCGGTACTATGCCATGGACCGCGATAAGCGTTGGGACCGGGTGAAGCTTGCTTACGATGCTATAGTTCATGGTGTGGGTCGCACCGCCCCGAGCGCGGAGGAGGCCATAATCCGTTCTTATCGCGAAGGAACTACCGACGAGTTCATAGTGCCCTGTGTCATTCTGGACGCATCGGGGAAACCTGTAGGCCAGGTGAGAGACGGCGATGCGGTGGTACATTTCAATTTCAGGGCTGACAGGGCCAGGCAGTTGACGAAAGCCTTCGTTCTGCCCGATTTCCACGAGTTCGATCGCGGGAAGCCTCTTGAGGACCTACTATTCGTAACGATGACCGAGTACGAAGAGGGTTTGCCCGTTCTGGTGGCCTTCAGATCTTTGGAGGTAAAGAACCCATTGGCAAAGATCATAAGCGACCATGGGCTCACCCAGTTCCACGTGGCCGAGACAGAGAAATATGCCCATGTGACGTATTTCTTGAACTGCGGTTACGAGACGCCCTTCCCGGGAGAGGACCGGCTGTTAGTTCCGTCTCCCAAGGTGGCCACTTACGATTTGAAGCCAGAGATGAGCGCTCCCGAGGTGACCGATGTGGCCGTGGAGAGGATCCGTTCGGGCAAGTACGACTTCGTCGTCATAAACTATGCCAACTGTGACATGGTGGGCCACACAGGAGTAATAGAAGCTGCTAAAAGGGCTGCCGAAGCTGTGGATCAGGGCGTTGGTCGAGTGGTAGATGCCACGCTGGCTCTGGGCGGGATACTGGTAGTTACCGCTGACCACGGAAACGCCGAACAGATGATAGATCCCCTGACAGGTGGTCCTCACACTGCCCACTCTATGAACCCGGCTCCTGCTATACTTGTCGCCCCGGAGGACAGCCCCTATCGGAAGGTGCGTTTGAGACCTCCCCTTCGGCGGCTTTGTGATGTTACTTTGACTGTTCTGGAGTTGCTGGCTCTGCCCCCAGCCCCGGAGATGACCTGCGCCTCCCTCATCGATCGGCCGGCTGGGCCCGAGTAGCGGCCGAACTACAGTACGGTCTTTATGTTGTAGAACGCTGCCTTACCTGGGAATATAGCAGCATCGCCCAGTTGTTCCTCTATTCTGAGGAGACGATTGTACTTGGCCACCCTGTCGGTGCGGGCTGGTGCTCCGGTCTTGATCTGGCCGCAGTTGGTTGCTACGGCAATGTCGGCTACCGTAGTGTCCTCCGATTCGCCGCTGCGATGGGAGAGGATGACCGTCCATCCGGCTCTTTGGGCCAAAGAAACTGCTTCCATGGCCTCGGACACTGTTCCTATCTGGTTGACCTTGCAGAGAAGCCCGTTGCAGGCATCCTCAGCGATCGCCCGGCGGATGCGGTCGGGATTAGTCACCAAGAGGTCATCGCCTACCAGTTGGACGCGGCTTCCCAGCCGTGTTCGAAGCACCTTCCAGCCTTCCCAGTCGTCTTCGGCCAGGCCGTCTTCTATGGAAACAATGGGGAATTTGGCGATCCAGCTTTCGTACATCTCCACCATTTCTTCGTTGGATAGCCGCTTTCCTTCCCGCTTCAGGTGGTACTGGCCGTTCTGAAAGAGCTCTGAAGCCGCGGGGTCCAGGGCGATATATATTTGCTCACCCGGTTTATAGCCGGATTTCTCCACGGCCCTCAACAGCAGTTCTATGGGTTCGACGTTGGAAGCAAAGGCTGGGGCGAACCCTCCCTCGTCGCCCACTGTGGTGGGGAGGCCTTGCTCGCTGAGGATCTTCTTCAGGTTGTGGTAAATTTCAGCACACCAACGTAGGGCCTCGGAGAAGCTAGGGGCACCTAGAGGCATGATCATGTACTCTTGGAAATCGGCGGACCCTTCGGCGTGCTTGCCTCCATTAAGGATGTTCATCATAGGTACAGGAAGGGTTCTGGCACCCACACCGCCGAGATACCTATACAGGGGCAACTCAAGGGCGTTGGCAGCCGCGTGGGCTACGGCCATGGATACGGCTACGATAGCATTGGCGCCAAGGTTGCCCTTGTTGGGCGTTCCGTCTAACTCTATGAGTATTCGATCGATACCCGCTTGGTCGGTGGCGTCGAGCCCGACTAACTGATCGGCTATAGTTTCGTTGATGTTCTGAACAGCACGTTTTACGCCCTTGCCATGGTAGCGGGCCTTGTCGTCGTCGCGGAGCTCCAAAGCCTCGTGCGACCCTGTGGAGGCGCCTGACGGGGCGATAGCTCGACCAACAGCCCCACCGGACAGCAGCACCTCGGCTTCTACTGTGGGATTGCCTCGGGAGTCCAGCACCTCTCTGCCTATAATATCTTCGATGATAGTCATGGCTATCCCCTTAAGACTAGATGTACCAATAATAGTACCAACTGTAAGTGTTTGCGTGGCCCTCCTGTGTGTGCGACAATCAGTACCAGTGAAGGTTGAGGGTAAATGATATGTATGACTTACTTGGACGGAAGCTCTCCGAAGTTGACCCTGAGGTTGCTAGGATTCTCGACGACGAGCTCAGCCGGCAGCAAGAGACCCTGGAGTTGATAGCCTCGGAGAACTTTGTGCCGTGGGCAGTGCTGGCCGCTCAAGGGTCGGTGCTCACCAACAAGTATGCTGAAGGTTACCCTGGGCGCCGGTACTATGGTGGCTGCGAGCATATAGATAGGGTAGAGAGCCTTGCCATCGAAAGGGCCAAACAGCTTTTTGGCGCTGAACATGCCAATGTGCAGCCCCATTCGGGTTCTTCGGCAAACATGGCTGCCTACGTGGCTCTAGCACCGCTGGGATCCACCATTATGGGCATGAACCTGGCCCATGGAGGGCACCTGACCCACGGTAGCCCGGTGAGCTTTAGCGGACGATGGTTCAACATCGTGTCTTATGGGGTGAAAAAGGAGACGGGGACCATCGACTACGATCAAATGGTGGCCATGGCCCGGGAACACCGGCCAAAGATCATCATAGCTGGTGGAAGTGCCTACCCGCGGGAGATCGACTTTGCTCCCTTCCGCGAGATAGCCGATGAGATAGGTGCCCATCTGGTAGTGGATATGGCTCACTTTGCAGGTTTGGTCGCCGCGGGTTTGCACAACAATCCGGTGCCGCTGTCGGACGTGGTCACATCGACCACCCATAAGACCCTCAGAGGTCCTAGATCAGGATTCATACTCTCAAAGGCTCAGTATGCCAAGGCCATCGATTCGTGGGTATTCCCAGGCCTGCAGGGAGGCCCCCTTGAGCATGTGATTGCTGCCAAGGCTGTATGTTTCGGTTTGGCCATGAAACCCGAATTCAGAGAGTACCAACGTCAGATTGTGAACAATGCGCGGGCCCTGGCCGACGAGCTTATGTCGCTGGGTTACCAGTTGGTCTCAGGCGGAACTGATACCCACCTCATGTTGGTGGATCTGCAAAACAAGGGTATAACGGGCAAGCAGGCCGAGCAACTCTTGGAGCGGTGCGGTATAACTGTCAATAAAAACATGGTTCCCTTCGATCCCAAACCTCCGGCCGTCTCCAGCGGCATTCGTATAGGTACACCGGCTGTCACCAGCAGGGGCATGAAGGAGCCGGAGATGCGAGTGATAGCTCGATTGATCGACCGTGTCCTTTCGCATCCTGACGACGAGTCGGTGCTGGCCGATGTGAGGTCTGCAGTGTTGGAGCTTACAGAGGCCTTTCCTCTCTACAAGGATCTGCCGAGGTATACGGAGCTGTAACCTTGGCCCGAGTCTTTATATGTCGACCGCTACCTCAGGCCGCCATGGACGCTCTGGCTGCCGTGGAAGGTGTCGAGGTCTGGCCTGACGAGCTACCCGCTCCTCGGGAGGTGTTGCTGGCTAAGGTTCGCGATGCTGAGGGCATCCTCTCGCTTCTCACCGATCGCATCGATTCTGAGGTGATGGACGCTGCCCCCAAGCTTCGGGTTATCAGCAACATGGCGGTTGGCTACGACAACATCGATGTCGCTGCGGCCACATCCAAGGGAATCTACGTCGGGAATACACCGGGAGTGCTTACAGACACCACAGCCGATCTAGCCTTCGCCTTGATGCTGGCCGTCGCCCGTAGGTTGGTGGAAGCCGCCGATTACGTTAGGCAGGGGCTTTGGAAAACGTGGTTGCCTAACCTTTTTCTCGGGAGCGATGTGCACCATGCGACCTTGGGCATAATTGGCCTGGGACGTATCGGGTATGAGGTGGCTAGGCGGGCTAAGGGCTTCGACATGAGGATAGTTTACTTCAGCAGGTCGCGAAAGCTGGACGCAGAGAGGGAACTCGGGGTCAGTTTCGCTCCGCTGGATGATTTGCTCCGAGAAGCAGATTTCGTCAGCCTGCATGTTCCGTTGACCGACGAGACACGGCACATGATCGGCGAAAGAGAGCTGGCCCTCATGAAGCCTACTGCCATTCTGGTGAACACCTCTCGTGGACCCGTAGTAGATCACAAGGCCCTCTACAACGCCTTGGCGACTGGCCGCCTCGGAGGCGCTGGGCTAGATGTAACGGACCCCGAGCCTATTGCTCCCGACGATCCCCTTCTCAGACTTCCGAACGTGGTGGTGCTGCCCCATATAGGGAGTGCTAGTCGGGGTACGCGTCTGAAGATGGCTATGCTGGCGGTGGAAAACCTAAAGGCAGGCCTTCGGGGAGAGATGCCGCCTCATTGTGTAAATCCAGAGGCCCGACGCAAACGAACCCCTTGACGGTCAGCTTACCTTGTCTGCTGCAGCGGGTGGCTCTAAGGGCTGTTTCAGCAGCAGAACTGACGCGATGCGGACTTCCATGGTGGGATAGACTGATTAAGCTCCGTCTTCTTGCTGCTCCCGTGGTTTTGAAGAATTATAATCCTGCTGGATAATTAGTACACCCATACCGGAATGTAGGCCGATGGACTACGCCACTCTGATGGAGGCCCTGGACGTACGCCGGGGCGACATTGTGACGTTGGTGGGCGGGGGTGGCAAGACCACAGTGATGTTTCGGCTGGCAGCCGAGGCGGCGTCCAGGGGGTGGAAGGTATTGACCACTACCACCACCAATATTTCGATGCCCGGCAAGTCACAAAGTCCCTTTCTTGTGATTGCTGATGAGAGCAAAGACGTCCAAGGTACGGTACTTGACGGGTTGCAACGTCACGGCCATGTCACCGTGGTCGGTAGCCGCATCAGGGATGATAAGCTTCATGGGCTAAAGCCCGAAGAAGTCGAGACTTTGGCGGGCTTAGCGGGCGTGGACCTCACCGTTGTAGAGGGCGATGGGGCGCGCAGGAGGCCGCTCAAGGTGCCAGCAGAGCACGAGCCTGTGATACCTTCCAAGTCCCACAAGGTACTGGTATTGGTTGGCGCCGATGCTCTGAACATGCCTCTTTCCGACGAGGTCGTCCATCGCCTTGAAGCCTTCGTGTCCCTTACGGGTCTCAAGGAGGGCCATGAGCTCACCCCGGAGATCGTGGCGCTGGCTGTCACCCACCCCGAAGGCGGTCTTAAGGGGGTCCCACGCCAGGCCCGCGTATGGGTGGTGCTGAACAAGGTGAATCTTGTGGATAGACGGGTGGCTCTGGACTTCGCCCATTGGGTGCTGTCGCGGCCAGGGGTTTTCGGGGTGCTGCTTGTAGCATGGGACAGCATTGAAGCCGTGGACCGTCGAAAGGCGGCTGTGCTGCTGGCAGCGGGGCAGGGGAGACGTTTCGGGGGTGCCAAGCAGCTGGCTGAGATAGACGGGGTGCCCATGGCTCGCAGGAGCGTTAAAATCGTCTTGAACACCGAGGTGGGCGAAGTCGTTGTAGTGGGAGGGTACCAGGCCGATCAGCTCAGGCGGGTGCTGCAGGGGCTACCGATAACCTTCGTCGAGAATAGTGATTGGGCCGAGGGGCTGGCCAGCAGCGTGCGCGCAGGTTTAGGCGCCCTCGATCCAGGTGTTGAAGCGGTCCTTTTCTGCTTGGGAGACCAGCCTCTTTTGCAGTCTAGCACTGTGGACCTTCTGTTGAGGAGCCACAGGGATCATCCGGAGAGCATTATTGTGCCGGTGTTTGAGGGCAGCCGGGGTAACCCCGTGCTCTTTCCGCGGAAGTTCTTCGCCGAGCTCTCTGCTTTAAAGGGGGATGTTGGTGGGCGGCAGGTGGCAGCACGGTGGCCCGAGGCCGTGGTTGAGATAACTGTGAACGATCCTGGCATACTGGTCGATGTAGATCGTCCTGAGGACCTCGCGACCTTAACTGGGATCTGAGCGGGCCTTGGGCTCATCCGCAGCCTACCTTGAGCGAGTTGGATGCATCTAGGACCTTTGTTTTTGATTCTTGCTTCGGCACTGTGCCATGCCAGCTGGAATTATCTGGCGCGAAGGGCTGGCATGGTTGTTGGTTTTGTCTGGCTCTTCAGCCTGTGGGCAACTGTTGCGTACCTGCCCATGGCCCTGGCTACCCTCTGGGTCGTAGGCGGTGGTACCTGGCCTCACAGCCTACTGTTTATGGCTGGGGCAGGGGTGCTGCATAGCCTGTACTATTGCACGCTGCTGCGCGGCTACCAGGAAGCTCACCTGTCTGTGGTATATCCTTTAGCCCGTGGGTTGGGGGCTTTGATGGCGACGGCTATGGCAACAGCTTTTATCGGAGAGCGTCCTGGATTTGAAAACTTGCTGGGGGCTCTCATGGTACTGTCCGGGGCTGTGCTAGTGTCAGGTTGGTCGGCCGCCAGGCAGAATCCAGTGGACCGACCAGGTGTGTTATTCGGGTTGGCAATTGCCTGCCTCATTGGGACGTATACAGTTTGGGATAAATATGCAGTGGGTGTACTGCTCACACCACCGCTCCTGCAAAACTACGCTGCTGATGTGGGCAGGGTCCTCCTGTTGACCCCCTTAGCCCTGGTGTCGCGGAAGAAGGTAATTAGCGAGTGGCGTAGCCATCGGAGGGAAGTTCTGGCGGTTGGCTTGCTATCTCCTCTGGCCTACATATTGGTGTTGATGGCGATGTCCATGGCCCCTGTGAGCTATGTGGCTCCAGCCAGGGAAATCGGCATAGTTTTCGGTGTTCTACTAGGGGCGAAGGGGCTGGAGGAGGGCCGCACCATTTCGAAGCTGGCAGGATCGGCCCTTATGGTCGCGGGCATAGCGGTCCTCTCGGCAAGATAGCCGATGACCGCGGGTCCAGTTATAATGGATATGCCAGCCATGCTAGACGGGGAGCTAGCGGTGCCCTGTACCCGCAATCCGCTGTAGCGGGGTCGAAGTCCCCCTCGAGGCCGGTTCTTGTTGGACTGCCCGTGCCGGGCGACGTTGAAGGCTGGGTCCTACGCGGCAGGATCCCGTGAACCCCGCCAGGTCCGGAAGGAAGCAACGGTAAGCGGGCAATCCTGGGCGCCGTGGGGAAACCTGGTCGGAGTCAGCCAGCACGGGTAAGCAGGAAGGGCTGGGTCGACAGGGGGTGCATGGCTGGCGCTTTATCTGTTTTCATTCCTTCCTTACTGCCACAAAGACTACAGAGCCCCTGGGCAGTACTGTTCCGTAGGTGGGAGTTACGCTGAGGACGTGTCTTGGGGGCACAATGTTGATGTTCACCCCCGGGGGCATATCTTTCTGGGTCTGGTAATTTACGCTGCCTACTACTAAGCCTGCTTCCCGTATCATGCGCAGGGCTGTTTCCTCGGGGAGCCCGAACACGTCGGGCACTCTGGTCATGTTGGGCGGGATGGGTACTGGCGTGGGTTCCGGTGTGGGGGTTGGGGTTGGCTCTTCCAGGCTGGGGACGCTGGGTGTCCCCTGGCTAACAGGTGAGCATTGGCCCCTGGGCAGCTTATCGGCAGGCCACCAGTCGGAAGCTATGAACACTGGCGCGCTCGTCTCGGTTCCCGGAGTGGCTTGCTGAGATGGCCTATCCCGAGTGTCCATGACGCTCACACAGCGGCCGAAGACAAGGCCGGGAGGACGTACAAAGGTTGTCTGCAGATTGCCCTTGGGGTCGGCAAGCACTGCTTTCAGTTCGGGGTGGGCAAATACCGACTCCATGAAGGCGTTCCAAATCCGGGCGGCTCCGATGGCGCCCGCCACTTCATACATGGGCTGGCTGTTGGAATTTCCAACCCATACGCCAGCCGTCAGGTAAGGAGTGTAGCCGATGGTCCAGCTGTCCACATAGTTTTCCGTGGTTCCAGTTTTTGCCGCTGCGGGTTGACTGAGCCGAAGGGGCGAATTGGCCCCAAACATCGGCGTTCGCGCCCTGTTGTCAGAGAGGACGTCGCTGATGAGCCATGCCACCTGAGGAGACAGGACGCGGGTTCTTGGAACATTTTGGGCGTCAAGCTCCTCGAGAACGTTTCCGCTACGATCGATGACCTTGAGGATGGCTGTCTTGGGAACGAATTCGCCGTAGTTGGCGAACACGCTGTAGGCGTTCACCATATCCACAAGTTTAACCTCTCCACCGCCCAGCACGAGGGAGAGTCCGTACCAACTCAGGCCGCGGTTGAGGCCAGTGATGCCCATACGGTGTGCCAGATCGATGGCTTCCGCCACACCCACAAATTGGAGCACCTTAACGGCCGGGATGTTGAAACTATTAGCCAGGGCCGAGCGTAATGTAACGTAGCCGTGATAACGCCCGTCGTAGTTCCTGGGGTACCAGAGGGTTCCGCCGGGGCCGCCAGGGAAGCCAGTGCGGTCATCTAAGACAACGGTGCCAGGCCCCCATCCTTTAGTGAAAGCAGCCGCATAGACTATGGGCTTGAAGGAGCTTCCTGGCTGGCGTTCAGAGTTGGCCACATTTACCTGCCCATCGATACTCTCGTCGTAGAAGTCGGCGCTGCCTACCATGGCCAGTATCTCGCCAGTGGCAGGCTTCATTGCGACCAGGGCGGCATTGTGGGCATTACGTTGACGCAGCTCCTCTAGTTTGCTGCGTACTGCCTGTTCTGCCAACTCTTGGAAGCGCAGATCCAGAGTGGTGTAGACGGTAAGACCGCCCCGGTTAACTACCTCTGGCCCGTACCTCTCTTCTAGAATCTCCTTTACATAGTTGACGAAATGGGGCGCTAGCATCTGAACATCGTGCCGCTTCCTGATGCTCAGGGGTTGGAGGTAGGCTTCGTCGGCCTGTTGCTGGGTAATGTAGCCCTGTTTGACCATCAGGTTGAGGACCTGTCTCTGGCGCTCCTTGGCCAGGTCGAAGTTGATGGTCGGGTCGTAAAGGGTCGGAGCCTGAGGAAGCCCTGCCAGTAGGGCGGCTTCAGCTAAGGTGAGGTCTTTGGCCTGTTTGCCAAAGTACGCTTCGGCGGCGGCTTCGACCCCATAGGCCAAGTTTCCGTAGTAGACCTCGTTTACGTACATCTCTAAGATCTGTTCCTTGGAGTATCTTCTGGTTAGCTCAAGGGCCAGCACTGTCTCCCGAAGTTTCCTCGAGAGACTTCTCTCGAACTTCTCGTCGGCCAGGATCACGTTTCGCACTAGCTGCTGGGTGATAGTGGACCCGCCCTGAGATATCTCCCCTCCCTGAAGGTTCACCCAGGCCGCTCTAAGGATGCCTCTGATGTCGACTCCCGGATTGCTGAAGAAAGTGGCGTCTTCGGTGGCCACTGTAGCATCTATGAAGTACTTTGGCACTTCGGTTAGTGTCACGTGGGTTCGTCTTCCGGCCCTGGGATCGAAGATCTCGGTGAGCAGTACGCCATTTCTGTCGTAGATCTTGGTGGTCTCAAAAGAAGCTCCCTGGAACCTCTCCAAGGCCGAAGCGGTCTCAACGTAGTATGAGTAGGCCGTGCCTGCGGCCACTATGGCCAGTATCAGGGCAAGCATCGACGGGACGAATAGCAAGAAGAAGAGGACCCTCAGCCATCCTCTGGATGGTTTAGAAGATGACCTACGTCTGTGGTTTCGCAGCTGCCTTATCGGCTTCCTACCCATAATATACGTAGTTTCTCCTTTTCCGTAGGAAGCTCGCCAATAATATACCTGCCAAGAAGCCTCCAACATGGGCCCAGAAGGCCACGCCTGAGGCCTGAGGGTTTTCCAAACTAGACAGGCCCCCCATGAACTGCATTAGGAACCAGAATCCTATGAAGATTAGGGCAGGAATTCGGGCAACGGTTATGACGGGCGGAATGAACACCAGCGATCGAATGTGACCGGACGGAAAGAGCACTAGGTATGCGCCAAGAACTCCAGAGATGGCGCCGCTGGCTCCAACGGTTGGCACGGTGGATCCAGGGTTGAGAAGTATGTGGGCAAAGGATCCTGCTGCGCCGGAGAAAAGGTATAAGAGGAGGAATCCGAAGTGGCCTACGTTGTCTTCGACGTTGTCGCCGAATATCCATAGGTAGAGCATGTTGCCCAGAAGATGCAGCCATCCTGCGTGGACAAACATGGAGGTGAAAATAGTGGCGTAGGTAGGCACTGGATTGGGAACTCCGCGCAACGGTTCGCCTGTGACGATCTCGACAGGAATTACCCCGAACCCGTAGATGAAGGCTTGCATACCCCGGCCGAGGGACACCTCATAGAGGAATACCAGTACGTTTAGGGCTATGACGGTGTATTCCACAAAGGGTAAAGTTCGGGCGCGTATTTCGTCACTGATGGGAAGCAAGGTCTTCTACCTCAAGTCAAAGGGGATCGTAACCTTCTGACCTCAAGAAATCTTCGATAGCCTTTGCGGCAGCCTCCGGCTGCTCTTCATGGGGCAGGTGGCCAGCGTGCCCTATAAATTGTATCCGACAGTTGGGAACGTTGAGAGCCAGGCGTTGTGCTAGATAGGGCGGCACAACGCGGTCCTCCTTTCCCCAAATAGCTAACGTAGGTTGCGATATCTCTGAAAGCCTCGATACAAGGGAGTTCTCACCGCTCTGTGCCAGCAGCCGGAGGGTGGCGCTGTCCCAGCCGGGTGTCTTAAACGGTAGCTTGTAACGTTCGATGACTTCAGGAGTGAGGTGCGATGGGTCGGAGTAGGCGCTACTGAGGGCCCTTGAACTGGCGCTACTGTATGTATATCTGCGGAGGATGTGCTGGAGGGTCCGCTTTAAGGGCGGGAACCGGATAAAGGACCCAAGGGTTCCAGCAAGAGTCCAGGGAATGAAGACAGCTGGGGCTATGAGTACCAGCGCGCTTACTCGTTCAGGGTAACGTAGCGCGAGGTGTAGGGCAATATTACCTCCCATAGAGCTCGCGATCACGGGTACCCTCTCGAGGCCCAGTGCCTCCATGAAGCTTAAGGCAAAGCGGGCCAGAGCGCGATGGGAATAGTCTGCTTTAGGAGGCTTTTCGGACAGACCGAAACCTTTGAGGTCTACGGCAAAGCTCTTGTATCCCGATCTTGCCAGAACCTTTGCCATGGGCTCCCAGGTGGAGGACCAAGACCAAAAGCCGTGTATAAGCAATATGGGCTTGCCTTGACCCCATGTGCGATAATGGGTCAGAAGGCCCTCCACGGGCAGGAATTCCGTCTCGGGCGCAAACTCGCGTGGATCTCGGTCCTCGGTCTTAGGCAGCGGTACTAGGTAGGGCAGCGAGCAGAGCCCGGCAGCTACTGCCATGGCCTTGACCAAGTGCTTAAGAAGTCGGCCGGGGGCCATCTGTATCCTCCAGCCTTTGGATGGACTCATGTACCTCGAGAAGGCTCTGCACTCGACAGCCGTTGTGGGCCGGATACCTGTCATGGGGATCATACAGGATGCCGACCAAGCCGACTCTTGTGGCTCCTACAATGTCGTGGTGGGGCTCGTCGCCGATATGGACTGTAGCCTCGGGTAGGCTACGGGTGCGCCGCAGGGCCTCTAAAAAGATAGCGGGATGAGGTTTTCGCCAACCTACCTCGGCCGAAACCACCACTGCGTCGAAGAAATCTTTTAGGGCGAAGAGTTCGAGAATCCTCCAGACTGTAGCGGTGTCGGAGTAGTTGCTGACCAGCGCCAACCTGTATTTTGGTTTTAGGCTGGAAAGGGTTTCTTTGGCTCCGGGGGAAAGTGCCAAGTTCCGGATCCACACACCTGTGTAGGCCCGGACCATCTGTTCCACCACTTCAGAATTCACTTCATCAGCCCCGCCATGGAGGGTAAGGACCACTTTACGCACCACGTCGACTATCTGCAGCTCCCTGTGGGCCTCCCTGGCTATTTTCTCGAGGGGTTCCCGGCATGCCTTCCAGGTCTGGAGAAAATCCCTCCAAGGTGCTGGCGAATGTGGGCCAGCAGCATAGACCGCATAAGCTGCTTCGATACGGGCGTCGACGTCGTCTACATCGAAGGTCACCAAGGTGCCGTGCAGGTCGAAGAAGACGGTACTAATAGGGCGTGTCACAGCAGGTTCACTTTCCGCAATAGGGACAGTGTTGATAATTAATGCTTATCTGTCGATGGCAGAACTGGCACTCGCGCTTCAGGGCCGTTCGGCAGTTTGGACAGTAGAGGAAATCTTCCTTCACCCGTGCCCTGCAGTTGGGGCATATTTCTCGGGTCTCCAGGTCCTGAAGCATAAACTCCTCTTCTATGGTGCGCTGATATATAGTGTCCAGAGTCTCTTTTGGTCTCAGTATCAGATATAGTACCAGTCCTGGGAAAGTGAAGATGGCGACGAAGAGTGTTGCGATGATTTGAACGATGATGTCCCGCGTGCGTGACTGGATATCTCTGTAGGTCCAAAAGATGAGAGCGAACCACAAGGCCACTAGATAGGCTCCCAGGGCAGCCAGAACAAACTGTAATAGAGGAAGATACCTTGTGATATCAGGCATAGCGCGTCACTCCTGGTTTTCTCTCGGAGTCCAGGAATTCAACCCCCGGAAAGGATAGTTTTCACTCTGTCCCATATCTGACTGGCCAATTCCTCCGGAGGCTTGGAGCCGTCGAGTACCACCCACAGATCCGGTCGCGAACGGGCCATCTCCAAGTAGCCGTTCCTGACTCGGCTATGGAAGTCCAGCTCCCGCTCGTCGATCCGATTTACGCTCCCTCGTTTCCTCCGGAGTCCTATATCGGGCGGGATGTCCAGCAGGAAGTAAACGTCGGGCTCCAACCCACCGGTGGCCAGTTTGTTTACCGAGGCAATTATATCCAGGTTTATGCCGAGACCGTAGCCCTGGTAAGCGACTGTGGAGGCTGCGAATCTGTCGCAGACCACATTTTGACTGGCGGCCAGGGCAGGTGCTATTACCTTTGCTACCAGCTCGGCCCTAGCGGCCGCGAAGAGCAGTAGCTCGGTGCTGGGTTCGGGCAGGAAGGACCGTTCCAGGAGCAGCTGGCGTATCCGTTCACCGAGGGCTGTGCCTCCCGGTTCCCGGGTGGTTACCACTGCGAATCCTGAGGTCTGCATGTTTTGGGCAAGGAGCTGGAGTTGAGTGGATTTTCCACTTCCGTCCGGGCCCTCGATAACGATGAAGGTTCCCATGGTTCAGCCTTCGGGGGGGTAAAACTTCACGCGCCGGAACGGCTCCCGACCCTCACTTCGGGAGATGATATTGTATCGCTCGGCAATTTCATGTTGCAGCTTCCGGATGTAGGCCACCTGGGGCGACAGCTCCACGGGTTCAGATCGTTCCAGCACCTGCTTTGCCGCCTCTTCGGCTTCCTGTACTGCCCGGTCGACTGGATTCGCTTGTTCGGGAACCTGGAAGATATCGGACAATATCCGTTGTATCTGCATGAGGGTATTGGATCGCAACACGTAGACCGGGACACCCTGGTTTTCGGCCATAGCCAACGCTTGTGGCCTGCGTCTGTAGTAGTTCTTTACGGTTATGACAGCATCGGCCTGCTCGGGGTTCTTGACAATGATGGCTGGTACTCCCAAGGTGGCTATAGCCTGTTCCAGCTTATCCCTGTTGACGCCGAAGGGGTAGATTTTGAGCTGCTTGTAAGGCTGCACCTCTGGCCGTGGTGCCTCAGTGGAAACGGCTGCAGGCCTTGTGATGCCTGCGCCTCGCCTAATGAGTGGCATGGGCCGCCCCTCGAAGCGCTCGGGTGCCTGGGCCGGCCGCTCGATGTGTATGCGTCCTTCTTCGTCTCTCCAACGGATTTCGGGAGCCACTGGCTGGCCCCTCAGGATGGCATCTACAGTTTGAGCCACGTCGGGGTGGACAGCTACCCGATGCCAATCTTGGATCTCCACCAATATGTTGAAGGTGGGAGGGGCCTTGCGTTCCAGCACAGTCTTCTGGGTTCCCCTGCGTCGGGCTTCCTCGTCGCTAAGGGTGACTGATTGAATGCCGCCTATAAGGTCCGACAGGGTTGGGTTCAGCATGAGGTTCTCGAGGGTATTGCCGTGGGCAGTGGCTACCAGCTGAACTCCTCTCTCAGCAATGGTACGGGCTGCTTGGGCTTCCAAATCGGTACCTATTTCGTCGATTACTATTACCTCGGGCATGTGGTTTTCCACGGCCTCTATCATAACGGCGTGCTGCTGGTCCGGTCGGGTGACCTGCATGCGGCGAGCCCTTCCGATGCCAGGATGTGGTATGTCGCCGTCGCCAGCAATTTCGTTCGATGTATCGACGACTATCACCCGCTTCCTGAACTCGTCGGCCAATACTCTGGCCACTTCGCGCAACATGGTGGTTTTGCCAACGCCAGGTCTGCCGAGGAGCAGTATGCTCTTTCCGGTTTCCACCAAGTCCCTTATGATGTTGATCGTGCCATAGACAGCTCTTCCTACCCGGCATGTGAGACCGATGATTCTGCCTGACCTGTTGCGGATAGCCGAGATGCGATGGAGGGTCCTTTCTATGCCGGCCCGGTTGTCTAGGCCAAACTCTCCTATACGAGAGACCACATATTCGATGTCTTCATGGGTCACCTCCCGATCGGAGAGTATTACCTCCCGACCTGGGAATCTCGCTTCTGGAAGCCTGCCGAGGTCCATGACGATTTCAAGTAGATCAGCCTTGTCGGGCATGCTTTCCACAGGCTCGGCTATGCGTTTAGGCAATACTGTCAGGAGTGCTTCCAGATCGTCCGTTATGGTCTGTTCGCTGTGTCGGACCAGCACCTGTCCTTCGGTCATGGGGTAACCCTCGACATGTTTATTAGGGGTCTCAGGCTTCGTACGGGGACATGCCTAACTGCCTTTTCAGCCCTCACCCTTCGGACTACGTCTCTCACCTGCAGGCTTTGGGTAAGCAAGTGCTTGAACCCCATTTCTTCCAGAATCTCCCCTAGTTCCTGCTGGTTCTCTCGCACTGTAACATACACGGTGCGGGGTTGGTGGCGTGACACATAATTGAGCGCCCATGCCAGGGATCCTGGCAGCAGGGCTCGGGACCCTGAGCTGTAAAGGATGCGGAGCATCTTTCGAGAGTGGCCGAAGGTAGCTAGAAATATGGCTGGCTGCGAGGCGTCGTTCCATACGAAGATTTCAATCTGGCTGCGCCTCCAAGGGGCCGGTAATGGGATAGGCCACAGCTCTTCAAGGCCAGGCTTGCCAACCATATCGCGGTACAGCCGGAGGAAAGAAGCTTTATCCCCCCCAGTAAGGGGGCGCCCCGGCAGGGGCGTCGAAGGCGCCGTGATGACAGCCAAGGGTGCTCCGAAGAGCAGCTCTTGGCCTACTGGCATGAACCCGCCTCTAGAGAAGAGGAGAAGGATGTCAGGATCCTCGGGCACCTTTGCTACCACCTGGAAGAGGCCAGACATCCCGGTCCACTGGAGGGCATTTTCCAGGAGTATGGACCATACGTAGTCGCGGATCTGCGCGTCCTGTTGGCCGTAGCGCGACGCCAGCATCATGATTCGGGCAGTGGAACCTCCGGCCCTACGGAGCAGGAGATAAGCATCGGGACCGTCCTTGGCCTCGTGTATCAGGATCTTGGCAGAGGCGAAGGGCCAGAAGGTGGAGACGAGGGCTTTGGCAATGGGCGAATAAGGGTATAGGAGGGATTCTGGTATGTCAAGCCTGAGCAGGCTCCGGCCTAGGCCACTGAGCTTCAAAATGTCTTTAAGCCTTACTGTGCGGCAAAAGCCCAACGTCGTCCCTTCGGTCGACTCAGCCCATGGCAAGGAAGTATTGGTGGAAGCGCGGGTCGTCGGTGAGCTCCGGATGAAAGGAAGTACCGATCAGGTTGGCTTGACGAGCTGCCACCACCGTACCGTCGGGCAAAGTTGCCATGACTTCCACACCCTCTCCTACTTGCTCTATATAAGGGGCACGGATAAAGACGGCGGGGAAGGGCTGGGCTCCCACGGCCGGGATGTCGAGATAGGCTTCGAAGCTGTCGACCTGTCTTCCAAAGGCATTGCGTCTCACCCGTACGTCCATCAGGCGGAGCAGGGGCTGGTCCGTGCCTCCCACGATTTCCTTAGCCATGACGATCAGGCCGGCACAGGTACCCCACAGGGGCATGCCTTCCAGGGCGAGGTGTCGGATGGGGTCCAGGAGGCCGAAGTCCACCATGAGCCTGCCGATGGTAGTGCTTTCGCCGCCCGGTATGATGAGCCCCGAGAGCCCTCGGAGGTCCTGTGGCAGCCTTACCTCCACAGGCTCTACCCCTTGGATCTTGCGCAACGTTTCTATATGCTCTTGGAAGTCGCCCTGGAGGGCCAGGACACCTATCTTTGGCATGCTGGCCGTGCGCCTTTCCCTACCATCCCCTTGTAGCGAGCAGCTGCTCGCGGGAAAGCGTTGCCAAATCGATGCCCGGCATAGGTTCTCCAAGGCCTTTGCTCACTTCCGCTATGATGGCTGGGTCCCTAAAGTGGGTTACTGCCTTAACTATGGCCTGGGCCCGTTTGGCGGGATTCTCGGATTTAAATATCCCTGACCCAACGAATACACCATCGGCGCCGAGCTGCATCATGAGGGCTGCGTCGGCAGGGGTCGCCACACCGCCGGCTGCGAAATTCACGACGGGAAGGCGGCCAGTGCGTGCCACCTCCACTACCAGCTCGTAGGGGGCTTGGAGGGCCTTGGCCTCGGCCATCCACTCTTCTGGCGGCATATTCTGCAGTTTCCTGATGGCCCCCATAACAGCTCTCATATGGCGAACGGCTTCCACGATGTTCCCTGTGCCTGCCTCTCCCTTGGTGCGGATCATGGCAGCCCCTTCGGCTATCCTCCTCAAGGCCTCACCTAGGTCTCTGGCGCCGCACACGAAGGGCACCTTGAATTCGTGCTTGTTTATGTGATGGCTTTCATCGGCGGGTGTAAGTACTTCACTTTCGTCGATGTAGTCGACCCCAATAGCTTCGAGAACCTGGGCTTCTACAAAATGCCCAATACGGCACTTGGCCATCACAGGGATGGTAACGGCGTCCATTATTTTCAGGATCCGGTCGGGATCGGCCATGCGGGCCACGCCGCCAGCAGCTCTAATGTCGGCCGGCACTCGCTCGAGAGCCATCACAGCTACGGCGCCCGCGTCCTCAGCGATCTTGGCCTGTTCGGGGGTAACTACATCCATGATGACCCCGCCCTTGAGCATCTGAGCGAGGCCCTTCTTTGTGGTCCATGTCGACTTTTCCATACCAGGGGATCCTCCGGAGGATTCCTCAATCGATTTGGGCTTTTCAACTCGATTTTACCTCTTGGAAGGCAGGGTATTCAAGCTGGCCTTGAACAGCTTACCGGAGCCGCCTTATAATGACAGTAATGTTGGGTCCGGCTGACCCTGAGGGAGGGCGGCCAGGTCTTACGCAGGCAGTAAACACCCTTGGCGATAGGCCACTTGGATCGGAGGTGACCGAGATGGCAAGACCAACCCCGCATGTGATGCCCCCTTGCGCAGGTGAGCTGTGAGTTCCCCCGATAGCCCACATCGGGGTGAGGCGTACCCGCGATGAGGGTCACCTTCATAGGGGCTGGGCGCGTTGCAAGAGCGCTGGCCCACGCCATGCCTCCCGAGTACAAGATCGTGGCGGTCGCTAGCCGGGGGCCCTCGGCCGACAGGCTGGCCCGAGAGGTCGGGTGTACCCGTCTATCGCTTGTGGATACGGCCCTGGCGGGCGATCTGGTTTTTATAGCCACCCCGGATGCAGCCATTGCTGAGGTTGCCCACCGCATCGGCATGGAAGGAGGCTGGAGGCCGGGGCAAGTGGTGGTCCACCTCAGCGGTGCCCTGACCAGCGAGGTGTTAGATGAGCTGCGAAATTTCCACTGCTCTGTGGCTAGCTTCCATCCACTGCAGAGTTTCTCTGAGGGACCTGTGGATCTTCGCGGCGTGGTGTTTGCCCTCGAAGGCGATGCTGGCGCTGTGGCGGTGCTGCGGGACCTGGTCCAGAAGATGGGAGGCGTACCTCTGGAGCTCGAACCTCGGGCAAAGGTGCTTTACCACGTGGCGGCCGTTTTAGTGTCGAATTACACGGTGACCCTGGTAGCCACGGCGGTGGCTCTCCTGGTAGAGCTTGGGTTGGAAGGACATCTGGCCTTGAAGGGCTTGCTCTCGCTTCTCAGGGGGACCGTTGCGAACCTTGAGAACGTGGGATTGCCCAGGGCGCTGACCGGGCCCATTGCCCGAGGCGACGCTGTCACCGTGAGGGCGCACCTTCAGGCTCTCGGCGAGGGCCATCGGTCCGTTGCTGAGGCCTACAGGACCTTGGGCGTTCTTACTTTGCCTGTGGCTCGGGCTGCAGGAATGGGCGATGAGCGCGGCTGGGAAGTTATTGAGAGTATCTTGGAGGGTTAAAGATGCGGGTAACCGTTAGCGATGTGAAGGAAATGAAGCGGAAGGGCCAAAAGGTCGTTATGGTCACGGCCTATGATTGGCCTACTGCCCGGTTAGTGGACGATGTGGGCATACCATTGATACTCGTGGGAGATTCCCTGGGTATGGTAGTGCTAGGATACGAGAACACCGTGCCCGTGACTATGGATGACATGGTACATCATACCAAGGCCGTTGTCAGGGGAACGTCGCGGGCGTTAGTGGTGGCCGACATGCCCTTTGGCAGCTATCACGGCAGTTTCGACAGTACTTTGCGCAATGCCTGCCGCCTAGTTCAAGAGGCAGGAGCCCAGGCAGTGAAGTTGGAGGGGGGCGAAAACGTGGCTGAGACAGTCCATCGGTTGGTCCAAGCGGGGGTTCCGGTGATGGGGCACGTCGGCCTGGGGCCGCAGTCAGTGCTGCAGCTGGGTGGCTTCAAGGTACAAGGGCGATCTCCCGAGGCCGCAAAGCAGATTCTGAATGATGCGCTGGCCTTAGAAGAGGCAGGGGCTTTTGCCGTTGTGCTCGAGACGGTTCCTGTGGAGCTGGCGCGGGCCATAACGGAGCGACTTAGGGTGCCTACCATAGGCATTGGCGCCGGCCCATACTGTGATGGTCAGGTGCAAGTTCTGCATGACCTGCTGGGCCTCTTCTCTGGTTTCGTACCGAAGCACGCCCGTCGATATGCGGATGTGGCTGCTGTCATTAGGGAGGCCCTGACAACCTATAGGAGAGAAGTGGAGGAAGGCAAGTTCCCAGCGGAGGAGCATTCGTATCATTCTGAGAAGTTGGAAGCTATCCTGGGGTAGGGAAGCCATGCGGATCCTGCAGACTGTGGCGGAGGTCAGGGCATATAGAGCTGCAGCCTCGGGCTTAGTGGGTTTCGTTCCCACTATGGGATACCTTCACGATGGCCACATGTCGTTGGTTAGGCGGGCATCGGCCGAGTGTCAAGAGGTGGTGGTTAGCATATTCGTCAATCCTACCCAGTTTGGTCCCCGCGAGGATTTCGATCGCTATCCCCGTGACCTGGCCAGAGACATAAGGATGTTGGAGGACAGCGGTGTGTCTGCTCTCTTTGCCCCTGATGTACGCGAAATGTATCCTGAGGGCTATGCTACCTACGTGACGGTGGAAGGCCTAGGTGATGTGCTGGAGGGCCGTTCTCGACCAAGTCACTTCCGTGGTGTTGCTACCATAGTCACCAAACTGCTGAACATCGTGCGCCCTGACAAGGCGTACTTTGGGCAGAAGGACTACCAACAGACCGTGGTAGTGCGCAGAATGGTTGCCGACCTCCACATTCCCTCGGAAATAGTAGTTTGTCCTACAGTGCGTGAACCCGATGGGCTTGCCTTGAGCTCGCGGAATGTGTACCTGAGCCCGGAGGAACGGCGGGCAGCCACGGTGCTGTACCGGGCCTTACAGGCAGTACAGCAGTGCTGGGAAAGTGGGGAGCGATCGGCCGATGTCTTCAGAGCTGTTATGTGGAAGGTGCTCGAGGAGGAACCTTTGGCTCGGGTCGATTATGTCAGCGTTGCACATCCTGAAACGTTGCAGGAGTTGGAATTTGTAAGAGATAGGGCGGTGGCTTTGCTGGCCGTTTGGATAGGGGATACCAGGCTCATAGACAACGTTATCCTCGGGTGATGGCTATGTTGTTGGCTGTGGACATCGGAAACACCAACGTGACCCTGGGAGCCTTCGATGGTGCAGAGCTGAGGGCACATTGGAGGGTTGCGACGGCCAGACACCGTATGGCCGACGAGTGGGCCGTCATTCTGAAAAACCTGATGGACCTAAAGGGGCTTTCCATGGCGGACATTGACGCCGCGGTAATTGCCAGTGTGGTGCCCACCCTTACGGCGGCCATTGAAGGGATGATCGAAACCTATTTGCACGTGCGGCCCCTGCTGATCGAGCCCGGCGTGAGGACAGGCATCCGGGTGCTGTACGATTCTCCGAGAGACGTAGGTGCCGATCGCGTTGTCAATGCCGTTGCGGCCTTCAAGCACTATGGAGGGCCGGCCATAGTGATCGACTTTGGCACTGCCACTACCTTCGACGCCATTTCTGCAGACGGGGACTATTTGGGAGGCGCCATTGCCCCCGGCATCGTCATCTCGGTGGAGGCCCTTTTCGAACGGACAGCAAAACTTCCCAGAGTGGAGCTGGTGCTACCGCCTCGAGCCATAGGAAAGAACACGGTCCATAGCATTCAGTCTGGCCTGATGTTCGGGTACGTAGGTTTGGTGGAGGGGATCGTGCGCAGGTTCAAGGCCGAACTGGGGGAGAAGGCCAAGGTCATCGCTACGGGCGGCTTGGCAGAAGTGGTTGCCTCAGAGACCAGGGTGATCGATCATGTAGATCCCCACCTTACCCTCGAGGGTCTGCGCCTTGTCTACATGATGAACGCGGAGGATAGCCGGTGAATATACTCCAGGGAAAGCGCATAGTTCTGGGCGTAACTGGCGGCATAGCTGCCTATAAGGCCGCAGAGCTTGCCAGCAGGCTCGTAAGAGAAGGCGCTACTGTTACTGTGGCCATGACGCCCGCCGCTCAGGAATTCGTCGGGACTCTCACCTTCCAGGCCATTACTAAGCGTCAGGTATACACGTCGCCCCTCGTAGGATGGATAGGCAGCGATATGGGACATGTCTCCCTGGGCCGGGAGGCAGACTGCGTGATGGTGGCTCCTGCTACCGCGAACTTCTTGGCCCGGTTGGCCCATGGTCTAGCTGAGGATATGGTATCTCTGACTGCCCTTTCCACTACGGCGCCAGTGTTGGTGGCACCGGCTATGGACTACGAGATGTGGGAACATGCGGCCACCCGACAGAACCTGGAGATACTTCGGCGCAGAGGTGTTCGAATAGTGGGACCGAACTATGGCCGGCTTGCTTCTGGAGCTACGGGTTGGGGGCGGATGGCCGAGGTCGACGAAATCGTGGGCGAACTGGTCTTGATCCTGGCCGAAAAGGGACCTTTGGCGGGTCGGAAGCTGGTAGTTACAGCGGGTGGAACTAGAGAGGCTATCGATCCTGTGAGGTTTATCGGCAACAGGTCTTCGGGCCGCATGGGCTATGCCATCGCCGAGGCTGCCCTCGAGCGCGGTGCTTCTGTCGTCTTGATCTCTGGACCGACATGTATGCGTGCTCCCTGGGGGGGTCGTACCGTGGCGGTGGAAAGTGCGGCCGACATGATGGAGGCCGTTATTAGGGAGACCCAGGATGCCGACTGCCTTGTCATGGCCGCAGCGGTGGCGGATTTTCGACCTGTTGAGGCCTCAGCCTCCAAAATAAAGCGAGAGCGCAAGGAGATGACGCTGGAGTTGACCAGCACGCCCGATATTCTTGGGTCGGTAGACCGTCCTGGTCTGCTCAAGGTGGGATTTGCCGCGGAAACCGAAGACCTGATACCCAATGCCCTAAAGAAGCTGCAGGCTAAACGGCTGGACCTGGTGGTGGCCAACGATGCGCGTACCGCTATCGGGGGTGAAGAGACAGAAATCTACCTGGTGGACACCAGCGGTCGGGTCGAGCATCTGCCTAGAATGGCCAAGCGGCAGGCAGCAGAGAGGATCCTCGACTGGATCACTGAACGTCTCCGAGAGATATAGTGTTCTTCGTACGAACTATTGCCACTGTGACATATAGCGTCATATAATCCCTTGGATGGTACGTAACCTGACAGGAAGGCTGGTAGCTTATGGGGAGAAATTATTCTAAGGAGTATCTGGCACAGCTAAAGCTCGGCAAGGGCCAGGTATTGGTCGGGGATACAGCTTTGATCATTCTCAAGGCCCTGTTGGAGAGCGGGGTGAGTTACTTGGGAGGTTATCCGGGCGCTCCCACTAGCTCGCTCCACGATGCCATTGCCGATGCCTATGAGGATATATTGAAACCCATGGGCATTTACTTCGAGGGTTCGGGGAACGAGGCTGCTGCGGCGGCCATGTTGGAGGCATCCGTGCACACTCCCATGAGGGGAGCAGTGAACTGGAAAGTGGTGGGAAACAATGTTGCTGCTGATCCCCTCGCCCATGTGGCTGCTACGGGTGTACAGGGAGGGGCCATAGCCTTCGTCGGCGAGGACTACGGGGTCAACTCCACCAGTGTGGCGGAGCGTACTTTGCCCTATGCCCACAAGTCGGCCATGATCTGCATAGATCCGAGAGGCGACGCTCAGACAATGGCACGCCTGGTCAAGGAAGGCTTCAAGCTTTCAGAATACAGCAACATGCCGGTGCTCTACCTCCTTAGAACCCGCACCGGCAACATGAAGGGTCGCATGATTTGCGATGATAACGTAGAGCCGCCCATCAGTATGAGGCACAAGCTGGACCGTGTGGAGGTTCAGCCCCAGCGCGTGACGCTTCCCCCCTTCATGGCCCTACAGGAACGATGGAAATTCGAGGAGAGAGTCCCAGCGGCTTGTCGGTACATTCTGGAGAATCGCCTTAACGAGCTATTCCCGGGATCCGATCCCGAAAGCCGTGTCGGGGTTATTACCCACGGGATGGTCCACAACACCTTGATCCGTGTGCTCTACCTCCTGGGTGAAGCGGAGCTCACCGGCAAGACAGCCTTCCCGGTGCTGTGTCTGAATGTGGTGCATCCTTTGGTGCCCGAGGAGATCGTGGCCTTCTTGAAGGGGAAGGACCTGGTCCTTATCGTGGAAGAAGGTATGCCCAATCTGCTGGAACAGCAGATCAGGGCCCTGGCCCAGAAAGAACACCTCCCCGTTGACATCTTCGGAAAAGAGTTTATTCCGGTTGCGGGCGAACTTACACCCGAAAACCTAATGCCAGGCGTAGGTAGGTTCCTGTCCCAGCATATCTACCGTGGAAACGGAAGATCTTCGGAACTTGTGGGGCGTATAGAGGCCTTACAGAAGCATGTAAAGCAGGCGGCGGCGTATCTGGGAGAGCCCGTGAAACCGCGTCCACCGATCTTCTGCACAGGTTGTCCTGAGAGACCGATATTCTCGGCCCTGAAGATCATGGAGCAGGAAGTCGGCCGGACCTATTACCCTGGAGACATCGGATGCTACAGCATGGGCGGTTTGCCCCCCTTCAGTTTTCAGGATTCCATAACGGGGATGGGAACCGGGCTGGCCAGCGCCTCCGCCATCGGGCGCGCCCTTAGCAAGCGGCCCATAACCTTCATGGGCGATGGCACTTTCTGGCACAGCGGTCTTACCACGAGTCTGGCAAACGCCGTTTACAACAACCAGGACGCTGTGCTGGTCATTTTCGAGAACTTCTGGACTTCTATGACGGGCCAGCAGGAGAACCCTGCCACAGGCCGAAATATGCGGGGAGAGGCCATTTCTCCCATGAATATAGAGGCCACGCTCCGTGGCATGGGCGTTCGCTGGATCAAGAAGGTCGACCCATACAGCGTCAAGCACTCGCTGAAGGTGTTACAGGAGGCATATACTACGTCTGAGTCCGGTCTAAAGGTGGTGATATCGGAAGCAGAGTGTCAGCTGGAACGACAGCGCAGGCTGCGACCTTGGATAAGGCAGCAGATCGCCGCCGGCAAACCGGTGGAAGAATCGAAATTCGGGGTGGATGAGGATGTGTGCGTGGGCGACCATGCGTGCATCCGCTACAACGGCTGCCCATCACTCACGGTGAAGAAAAGCCCTGATCCACTCCGAGACGATGAGATTGTGACCATAGCTAATACCTGTGTGGGATGTGGGCTTTGCGGCGAGGTCGCGCATGCTGCCATCCTGTGTCCCAGCTTTTACGAGGTCAAGGTCACAAGGAATCCGGGCCTGCTTTCCAGGATATCCTTCGCTGTCAACCGGGTGTTGATGGGTGTTCTCTTTGGGGTGAGGCTCTAGATGCGGGGAGAAGAAGTGAAGGTGGTGTCATTGCTGGTCGCCGCTATCGGTGGTCAGGGCGGCAATGTGCTGACCGAGTGGATCTTTAATGCGGCTTCAATGGAAGGTTACCGGCCCATGTCCATCGCATTGCCAGGCTTGGCTCAAAGGGGAGGAGCTACCAACTACTACATGGAGATCGCCATAGCAGAGGATCCGCATCTTTTGGATCAGGTGTTCTTCTCCCAATATCCGGTGCCCGGGTATGTGGACGTCTTGGTGGGCCAGGAATATCTGGAGCTGGCCAGACTTGTTCAGCAGGGGTATGGCGCCAGTAATACTGCTGTGCTGGCATCGACCCACCGGTTCTACTCGGTGACCGAGAAAATGCCCATGTACGGTGGTGTTACCGACAACGCCCGGCTGGAAAGTATGGTGATGGCCCTATGTGGCCGATATGTGGCCTTCGATGCCATAGGCTTGGTGCGGAGCAGGGGGCTGGACGAGGTGACAGCCAACGCTGCCCTTCTGGGCGGGCTGGCCGCTGCCGGGTTTCTTCCCATAAGGCGTGAAAGCTATGAAAGAGCCATAGAGATGGTGGGCGTCGCTCCCGAAGCGAATCTGAGGGCCTTTCAGCTCGGATACGAACATGTTGCCTCAGGTGAGTATCTCAAGAGGTTGTCCCCTGAGACTGAGCCAAAGCTCGATCAGCTCATAAGGGGGAAAGAGAGCTCTATGCCCCGTAAGCATAGGGGGGAATATCGACGGCTAGTGGATAGGGCCCGAGGGCAGCTGCCAGAAGTCCTTATGCCAATAGCGGTGGAGGCGATTGCCCGCCTCATCGACTACCAGTCACCAGCCTATGCGTCGAGATACCTTGACGAGGTTTGCCGCATCGTGGATCTCGATAGGTCCATAGGCGGCGATCAGAGGGGCTTCGCCTTTTCTCAGATATTCGCCAAGACCCTGGCCACTATGATGGCCTATCACGATGCCGTAAGAGTAGCGGAACTGAAAACTCGCAGCCAACGCTTCAGTAAGATACGCGAGCATATTGGTGCTCGTCCTGGCGAGGTGTATTCGGTGACCGATTACCTAAAGCCAGATGCCTACGAGATCTATGCGCTGTTTCCCGAGAGCCTGGTGAGGCCTGTGCTGGCAGTGGCACGGTGGCTAGGGTTTAAAGAGGGGGAGGGCCTAAGACGGGCTACCTGGGAGCAGCGCCCTAAGACCACAGGCCTGTGGGGCTATCTGTGGCTGAAGTGGCTGACACTATTGAAGCCCTTAAGGCCCCGCTCCATGCGCTTCAAGCACGAGAGTCAGTTGATAGAGGAGTATATCCGAAACGTTATGGAGTTTTCTCCGCTCTCCTACGATGTTGCCTGTTTGGTTGCGCGGACGGGACAGATGATCAAGGGTTATGGAGATGTGCGCAGGCGGACCATCGCGAGTACACGCCGATTTATTGAGAACGTACTTAGACCTTTGGTGGAGTACGAAGCAAGCGTCGACGGAGCTAACTTCCGTCTCACATCCCAGATCGGCGAGAAAGCTAGGCTCATGGTCGGTGCAGACGATAAAGGTATCGAGAGGGCTGAGAGGCTGGTAGGCGAGATCCTGCAAAGGGCCAGACAGGAAGGGTACGAAGGAATTCTGACCCATTCTCCATTGTCGAGCTAATGGTACGGAGGGGCCTAATTCCCGCAGTCACTTTGATGCTTGCTTTGGCGTGGTCTCTTGTCATCTTCAGGATTGTGGTCCACCTCGTACCGCCCAATCTGGACAATCCTGCAGTACACTTCCTACTTGTAATCACGGCCCCACTAGTCGGTCTGCCACCTGGGGATGTAAGCGATTTTGCCCTGTTTAGGGAGGGCCTTTTACGACCCGTTGTAGCTGCTGTTGTGCTGGCGCTGATAACTCTGGGGGCCTCCGCGTTCTTAGGTGGCCGAGAACTTGACAGAAAGGGGCATTGACCTTTAGTATTCCCATTGACCTGCAGCTAGCGCGAGGCCCCGGCCATGTCTCCTCAGGACAGTTCCCTGGACAAACCGATATTCAGTACGAGTGTAGCTGCCGATATCTTGGGCCTGCATCCCCGCACGTTGCGGATCTATGAAGCTAACGGATTGGTGACGCCAGTGCGGGGACCCGGTAATCAGAGGTGGTACTCCCAGAAAGACATCCAACGGATACGGATAATACGTGCTCTGACGCAGGGGGCGGGTGTGGAACTGACGGGTGTGAAGGTAATCTTGGGCATTATGGAAGAGCTCGATCGGTACAACCTTCCAGCTGAAGATATCCTCAAGAACGCCCTGTCCAACCTGCGCTACTACTAGCCCTCCGGACTTACACGCTTCTACCTGGCTGGCGTTCCTTACCAGTTTCGATGACAACAATGCGGTGGTCGCGTTTCTTGGTGCTGCAGGGAACGGCCTAGCAGCCTTACGGGCTGAGCTTCCAGAGGATGCCTGCTGCACCTTCCAGGGGTACCTGCGGGAGTCTTGCCGAGGCCAGGGTGGATCGCTACAGCTAGGGCAACTATTGACAGCCGATATATTGTGTGGTAGCATGCCCGCAACTTTGTAGATGAGCTACGGCAAACTGTGCGGCGTCGTTTACGGATTTTACCCATCGTTGGGGTATTAGTTGCAACTATGACAGCAGGGTCGCTGCTCATAGATGTACGGGCATTGCCACGTAGGTCCATTGCGCAGCATGACGTTCAAGCAGCAGGCATCGAACCGGGAATCCTTCGTCTTAAGGTGGACCGCGTCTGGCCCTACTTTCAGGGTGAAGGGATCACCGTGGCCATCATCGGCTCGGGAGTGGATTTCGAGCACCCGGCCATCGCCAGGCAGTATCGTGGGAGGCTACCGAACGGGGAGGTCGATCACAACTATAACTGGGCCGATTTTGCCGGCAGTTCACCGTATCCCACGGACCCTACTGGGAACGGTACTTTCTATACCGGCCTTATGGTGGGCGACGATGGGCTCGGCAACCAGATCGGGGTTGCTCCCAAAGCCCGCTGGATTGCCGTCAGAGCCATGACCCCGGAGCAGCGCCATGCTGCCTTCCGATGGTTGCTAGCCCCATGCAAACTCGATGGGTCCGACTGCGATCCGGAAAAGGCACCGGAAGTGGTGCTGGGCGCCTTCTATGACGACCTGTCCCTCGCAGACGAGTTCGAAGCAGATATTCAGGCTCTTCATGAGAGGGGGATTGTCACCGTCTTCGCTGTAGGAAATGCCCATCAAGGCCAGTGTGGGTCCGCTAGCCCGCCCGCGACCTTGGGGATCACCCTGGGGGTCGGCGCCGTGGATGCCGGAGACAGAGTGTGGGATTCGAGTGGGCGGGGAGCTATCACTGGCACTATTAAGCCTGATCTAACAGCTCCCGGGGTGAATGTACGTTCGGCGTGGACCAATGGCACCTATTTCCAGGCGTCGAGCACCATAGCTTCTGCGGCCTATGTCGCGGGCATTTTGGCCCTCCTGAAGGAGTCTAACCCTGGCCTTTCACCGCAAGAGGTTTACAATGTGCTGCGGGCTACGGCCGATGGCATTGCCGACAGGTGTGGCAGTGGTCCTTCTTCCATTCCCAACAATGTGTATGGGTGGGGGGTCCCCAATGCCCTAAGATCCATCACCTCCACGGCCGTTTTGGGTCGCCTTCTGATAGATGTCTCCTCCTCCGGAGGGCTTGATCTGTCCGGAGCACAGGTGACAGTCACCCACGAGATCGACGGGTCCGTGCACAGCGGGGTTTTGGATTCGTCAGGGCACGTGGGCCTGGCCATTCCCCCAGGCGGCTACTCTGTCTCGGTGGCCGATGTTCGGCACTATACCTCGGAGGTACACGGGGTACAGGTTCGCGTCCTTGACAGCACTTCAGTAGAGCTTACCCTGCAGGAGTTACCCCGCTTCCAGCTTTATGGGCAGATAGTGGATGGGGCAGGACGTCCCTTGAGGGGGTATTTGGACTTGAGAGGACCTGATGCCCTTCGAGTGGACAGCAACGAAGACGGCTATTTTTCGACGCTGATCCATCAGGGGCGATACAGCTATTCTGCCCTTGCACCCTCCTACGTGGCGGTGTCCGGCGAGCTCGACCTCATCACGGACACAGCTCTTACAGTCACCCTGGATAGATCTTCGAGACTACTGGTGGTGCACCGGCAGAGCGACGGGCCGGTTCTAAGTAGACTTGTCGAGGCGGGCGAGCGACGAGGCCTTCAGGTAGACACCACCACGGGTTTGCCTACAAGAGAGGAGGTTCTCCAGCACAGATACGTGGTATGGCTGGGTGGATCTGGGATCCTCTCGAGGGCGTCGGAGGTCCAGGGCATCTTCGAAGCGGGAGGGGGTCTACTGGTGGCTTCGGAGGACCTAGCCGGTCCGGAATTCCTGAGTGGGGGACTTGGGTCAGTGTTCGGGATCGAAGGATACTACCCGGATATGGTACCTTCGGAGGTAGTAACGGTTACCCTGAACCGCTGGGCGGCACAGGGGCCGTACAAGGTACGGCAAACCACCGCGGCTGACGGTTGGAGGCCAGCTGCGGACGGGATAACGGCGGCTGTGGGCCCCGTTGGCGTGCTTGCTGTCGCCCGTGAGGGGCCTGGAAGATCCCTGTTGCTGGGCATAGACTTGGGCCGCTTCGAAGACGACGAAATTGTCGCGTATCTCTCGGGGGCCGCTTTGGCGTGGATCACTGGTGCCCCCGACTACGGCATAATCCATCCCATGTACCCAGATGTGGTGCCAGACAGGGGCGGCGTTCGCTTCACTGTGGACCTACCCCAGAACATCCTTGGATGGAGGGAGATAAGGGCGAGCCAAATTTACAGCCCTACCAGGAGTCGCCGCGTTGTTGCCTTTCGAGCTGTTGACGGCAGTTGGCCAGAGGACCCTGCTCGGGTTTCGCTGGCCTGGACGTTCGACCGCAGACGGGCCCCGGAGATTTACCTGTGGGGTCGGAAGGGGGACGGGTCACTGCTCTTTCTGGGGGCTATTGCCGGGGCCAGTTATGCCCCAGGGGTGCCAACGGTTCTGGATGCTGACTCCGGGGGCAGAGCCGTGGGTGCTGTGAGGGCCTTATCCGATCGAGGATTGACGGGGCTGCCGGCGGGCTATGGCGAGGGCAACTATGGCTTCGATCAGCCCATGTCGCTCGAGGATCTGTCCTTTTCTCTTGTCAGGTCGGTGGGCTATATAGCGCCGCCCGGACAAAATTACTTGGATCTTGCCATAGGTTTGGGTATCTACGGGGGATCTTTGACGGAACCTGTGAGCAAGGGTGAAGCTTTGGCAGCGATCTACAGGACGATGACGGCTGAGCACTTCTGGCGGAGCGATGTGAGTCCTGTGGATCCGCCTGCCCCGGCTTGGTGCCCGAGGCGGCCCGGGAGTTGCACTGTTCGCCTGTACGCCGGCATGGCTGGTGCACCTTTAGAGGTGCGCCAGGCAACGGCAACTTATCTCCACTATGTGGGGCCTGTGCCTGGGGTGGATGCAAGGCGTTATCCAAATGATCCGCTCCAGTGGGCAGCTCCCGCCGACAGGGCTTGGTTTGCGCAGGTGCTCTGGAAGGTGCTTCAGCACCGCGAGTCGATCCGAGGAAGGACCTTGCCCCGTTGGTAGCTTTCAGCTTTGACGGTTATAGGGCGGTTTAGAGTGCCCTTGCCTTCTTAACCGTGCTGTCTTTCGCGCAACCCTATATCAGACGATCAAGGATGCCTTGTGCTCGCCGAAGACGGCCTTGAGGGCCCCTGTGATTTCGCCCAGGGTCGCATAGGCCTTCACGGCCTTGATGATAGGATACATGAGGTTTTCGCTTCCCCGAGCAGCTTCACGGACATGGCTCAAGGCTGCCTCGACGGCTTCGTTGTCGCGCCTTAGGCGTAAAGCGTGGAGACGAGCCCGTTGGCGTCGCTCACCTTCGGGATCGATATGCAGGATCGGGATCTCGATGGGTTCGTCGGTGACATACTCGTTGACGCCCACGATTATCCTTTCGTGGGACTGTATCTGCTGTTCGTACCGATAGGCTGCATCGGCGATTTCCTTAAGGAAATAGTCGTTGTGGATGCCGGCAATTACCCCGCCGATCTCCTCGATCTTGGCGAAATAGTCGTAGGCACGTCGCTCCATCTCATTGGTCAGGGCCTCCACAAAGTAGCTACCGCCCAGGGGATCCACCGTGTCGGTGACGCCGCTCTCGTGGGCAATTACCTGTTGTGTGCGCAGGGCGAGTCGGGCCGCTTTCTCGGAGGGCAGAGCTATGGCCTCGTCCATGGAGTTGGTATGGAGGCTCTGAGTTCCCCCGAGGACGGCCGCCAAGGCCTGGATCGTAGTGCGTACGATGTTTACCTCAGGTTGTTGCTTCGTGAGGGAGCATCCAGCTGTCTGGGTGTGGAACCTCAACCACCAGGATCTGGGGTTTTTTGCTCCGAAACGATAGCGCATCTCCCGCGCCCATATCCTGCGGGCGGCCCGGAATTTGGCGATCTCCTCGAAGAAGTTGTTGTGGCAGTTGAAGAAGAAGCTGAGGCGTGGAGCGAAGCTGTCGACGTCCAGACCCCTGTCTATGCACCACTGTACGTAGGTGAACCCGTTGGCCAAGGTGAAGGCCAGCTCCTGGACGGCTGTGGAACCTGCCTCTCGAATGTGATATCCACTGATGCTGATAGGGTTCCACCTGGGCATCTCTTTGGTGGCGAACTCTATAGTGTCCACCACCAGCCGCATGGAGGGTTCCGGAGGGAAGATGAACTCGTTTTGGGACATGTATTCCTTGAGTATGTCGTTCTGGATGGTGCCCCCGAGCGCCGATCGGGGGATACCCCTGTTCTCGGCGGCGGCTATGTACATAGCCCAGATGATGGCCGCAGGACCGTTGATGGTCATGGAGGTGGTTATCTGGTCCATGGGTATGTCGCGGAACAGTATCTCCATATCTTCGAGGGAGGACACGTTGACCCCGCACTGGCCGAATTCGCCCTGGGAATGGGGGTCATCGAGATCACGACCGTAAAGGGTGGGGAGATCGAAGGCTACCGATAGGCCGGTTTCACCGTGCTCCAGAAGGTACTTAAACCTGGCGTTGGTTTCCTCGACGCTGCCGAAGCCTGAGAAGAGCCGCATGGTCCATAGGCGGCTTCGGTACATGGTGGGGTGGATGCCCCTTGTGAAGGGATATTCGCCTGGAAGACCCAAGTCCCGCTGGTAATCTAGCTCGGCTATTTCCAGGGGAGTGTAGAGCCTCTTTATGGCTATGTCGGATAGTGTAGTGAACTGCCTCCGCCGTTCTGGCATTTTCTCCAGATCGGGGCCGACGCGGCTTTCCTCCCATCGTCGCAGCATACTGTCTAGGTCTGCGAGGAAACGGCTATCGAACATCGCTTGATCCTCCCTCCTCAGCATGTCGCAGTATGGTACGGGATATGAGCAGGCGCTGTATCTCCGAGGTACCCTCGTAGATTTCGGTTATCTTTGCATCACGGTAGAAGCGTTCCACAGGATAGTCGGTAGTGTATCCGTAGCCGCCGAATATCTGTACAGCTTCTCTGGCGCACATCATGGCGGTTTCGGAGGCGAAGAGTTTTGCCATGGAGGCTTCTTTTATTGCTGTGAGGCCCTGATCCTTCATCCAGGCTGCCCTGTAGGTGAGCAAGCGGGCTGCCTCGATTTGAGTCGCCATGTCGGCTAGCTTAAACTGGATGGCTTGGAAGGCGGCAATTCGCTGGCCGAACTGTTCTCTGACAAGGCTGTAAGCCAGGGCTTTGTCGAGGGCGCCCTGGGCTATGCCCAAGGCCTGGGCCGCTATGCCTATGCGACCACCTTCAAGGGTGGCCAGGGCTATCCGGAAACCTTCACCCTCCTGCCCGAGGCGGTTCTCTTCGGGAACGAAGACGTCCTCGAAACTAAGAACTGCTGTGTCGGAGGCCCGAATGCCCAGTTTGTTCTCTTTGCGGACAACTGTAAGCCCTGCCGTTGGCCGCTCTACTATGAAGGCCGATATGCCTCGGGATCCCCGCTCCGGGTCGGTTTTCGCAAAGGTTACAGTAATATGGGCATGGGCTCCGTTGGTGACGAAGACCTTGGTGCCCCGAAGGCGGTAGCCTCCTGGCACTTTCTGAGCCACCATCTGTAAGCTACCGGCATCGGAGCCGCTGCTCGGTTCCGTGAGCGCATACGACCCCAGACGCGAGCCCTGGGCAAGGGCTGGCAGCAGTCTACGCTTTTGATCTTCCGTCCCGAAGGCGAGGATGGGCCAACATGCTAGAGAGTTATTTACAGACACTATAACCCCGAAGGATGCCCACACCCGCGAGAGCTCTTCTATAGCAATGGCGTAGCCCACGGTGTCGAAACCGGCTCCCCCGTATTCTTCGGGAACCAGCAGGCCAAGGAGGCCCATGGCGGCGGCCTCGCGGACTCCTTCCCATGGGAAATCTTGTCGCTCGTCAAACTCGCTGGCTATGGGTTCGAGACGCCTCTCGGCGAACTCCCGAACCGTCTTACGGAGCATCTGGTGCTCTTCGGTAAAGGCGAAGTCCATATCAACCTCCTCATCCCAGGTCAACGGCCGGATCTAGACTCCGCAGAAGGCTTCTCGCAATGAGCAGCCGCTGTATGTCCGAGGTACCTTCCCCAATCTCGGTTAGGCGGACATCTCGGTAGTAGCGCTCCAGGGGGAGCTCTCGGGTGTAGCCGTAGCCTCCGTGGATCTGAATCGCCTTGTGGCAGATACGTTCGGCCACCTCGGAAGCGAATAGCTTGGCCATACTGGCCTGGATTGCGTAAGGTTGACCTCGGTCCCTCCTCCAGGCTGCCTGGTACACCAGAAGCCTCGCCGCTTCGAGCCTGGTGGCCATGTCTGCTAGGGCGAAGGCCACAGCCTGATGTTCGGCAATGGGTTTTCCGAACTGGTACCTGTGGCGGCTGTAGGATAGCGAGGCATCCAGAGCCGCTTGGGCTATGCCCACGGCCATAGCTGCTATGCCTATTCGACCTCCGCTGAGGATCTCCCGGGCCAGTCGAAGGCCGTGGCCCTCGGGTCCAAGGATGTGATCTAGCGGCAGCTGCATAGAACTGAAGTGGAGGGCTGTAGTAGCCGAGGCCCGGAGCCCCATCTTATCTTCGTCTCGGCCATAATTGAGGCCTGGCGTCCCGGCCTCGGCGAAGAGGAGGCTTATGCCGTGCCTGCCCGAGGCCGGGTCTGTCACAGCCGAGAAGACCACCGTTCCTGCTACTCTCCCCGACGTTACGAAGACCTTCTGTCCTTCGACCCGCCAGCCTACAGCTGTTCGCGTGGCCCGTGTGGTTATTGCTGCTAGGTCGCTGCCGGCCTGGGGTTCGGTGAGGGCTAGGGAACCTATGATCTGGCCGGAAGCAAGCCTGGACAGGTAGGTGCGTCTGTGCTCCTCACTGCCGAAGAGATAGAAGGGCATAGCCCCAAGAGAGGTATGGGCCGCTAGGATGAGGCCTGTAGAACCACAGGCCCTTGACACCTCCTCCACAGCAATGGCCAGGGCCAAGGTATCGGAACCAGCTCCTCCGTACTCTTCGGGGAAGGGTATTCCCATCAGACCGAGAGATGCCATCTTCCGGATGTTGTCCCAGGGGAACTCGCCTGTACGGTCAAGTTCGGCGGCCCTTGGTGCCAGTTCGGCTTGAGCGAACTCCCTGACGGTCCTCTGGAAGAGTCGGTGTTCTTGGTCCAGCTCGAAGTTCACTTGTCCCCCGCTGTCTGTGAGATAGGAACAAAATAGACGTCGGTGGCTTGGAATTTCGAATTACGCCTAAAGCGGGCTCTCACGGGCATTCCTATATAGATCTCCTGGTCGGAGTCCACCCCAATTAGCCTGGATAGGAAGAGCGTGTCCACACCATCGAACTCGACGAGAACCAGATGGTAGGGTGTCTCCTTGAGGAAGGCCTCACTGCCGAAATAGCAGGTGGTATAGCTGTGTACCTTGCCTTCAAGGGGCAACTCTACCCACCGGGTTGGTTTGCCGCAGTACATGCAGGCAGCCCTTGGAGTGGCGTAGGTGTATTGGCAGGTATCGCAACGGCTGCCAAGAAGCTTGCCCTGGGAGAGCCCCCGGAAGAAGGGACTGTCTTGGGCGTACGAGTGAAGGTAGTCGATTTCGTAGTGGTCCTTAATTACCAGCGGATCGACGCTGAACACGATGGTGCCTTCCATCGTTTCGGGAAGCTTAGCTTTTGGGTCCATGGATCTTCTCCTCAGAAGGCCCTTTCCATGATGGTCACGGTCACATAGGTACCAGTGCCTGCGTGGCTGTGGATGAGGCCGCGTCGGGCATTTTTCACCTGTAAACGGTCGTTGCCCAGGTGCTTGGCGATGGTGCCCTGGAGCTGCCAGAAGGCGAAGACCGCCTGCATAAGCCCCGTGGCGCCTACGGGGTGGCCACAGGCCAGTAGGCCACCTGATGGATTGACGGGCACCTTGCCCTCCAGGGATGAGTGTCCCTCCTCGACGAAGCGGCCGCCTTCCCCGTATTTGCACAATCCCAGGTCCTCGTAGGTCTGTATCTCCGAGGAGGTATAGGCGTCATGGAGTTCGACGAAGTCCAGTTCCTCAAGGGGGTTCTGAATTCCGGCCATCTCATAGGCTGCCTTAGCCGCCATTCGGCCTGCCCTGAAGGAGTGAACGCCCGGGTATTTCAGGTGCTTGTAGTCGTCTTCTGACTCGTGGGGAAGGAGGGGCACTTTGCCATGGGGACGATCGGCCATGCGCATGCAGTCCGTTCCCGTGCCTACGCCTGTGATCTTCACGGGCCGATCTGTGAGTTTGGCTGCCATTTCCTCCGAGGCCAGTATGCAGACTGCAGCACCATCGGACATGGTGCAGATGTCCAGCATGGTGAGGGGGGTTGCCACCATGGGCGAGCGGCGCACATCCTCGATGGTGAGCTTCATGGGGCTCTGCGCATAGGGATTGTGCAGGGCGTTGCCGTGATTTTTCACCGAGACCATGGCAAACTGCTCCACTGTGGTTCCGAACTCATACATGTGGCGCCGGGCCATCATGGCGTAGTACCCCGTATAGAAACCGCCGATGGGATAGTCGAAGTTTGTATCGGAGGCCAGGGCTATGAACTCGTTTCCCTTCCAGGTCTCGACATGGGACATGGTCTCCCAGCCCATGGCTACGCAGACGTCCATGCGGCCAGAAGCCACGGCCTCCCAAGCGGCCTGCAAACATAGCCCACCGGTGGCTCCTCCGCCCTCGATCCGTTTGCTGGGTTTAGGGCAGAGGCCTAGGTAGTCCTGCACCATGGCGCCTGCTTTCAGCTGACGCAGGAAGTGGTCGGAAAAGTACGAGGCCACGCTTCCGTCGATCATGTCTATGGTGAGGTTCGGTACATCTCCCAGGGCATAGTCGAAGGCCTCCTTCACCATGGCTCTGAAATCCTGCTGCCGGTTTGCCTTTCTGAACTTAGTGATTCCACCGGACACCATGTATACGGGCCGCATCTAGTCACCTCCCGAGTTCTGCAATGGCTTGAGGCCGTGAAGTATGAGGTCGGCGAAGGCTTCGGCCAGTTCATCTACGGAGAGCCTGCCAGCTGGATCGAACCAGTGATAGGGCCAGTTAAGGATCCCGAGGATAGCGAAAGTGGCGACCTTTGGATCCACAGGCCTGAGGGTACCGTCGGCAGCCCCTTGGGCAACCATGTGGCGGAAAAGGCCCTCGTAGCGGTCCCGGAGGGCTATGATGGCCCTCTGGTTTTCGGGACTGAGGGCCTTCAGCTCGTGTAAAAAGACTGCCACGGCATCGGGCATAGTTACCAGAACCCTCAGGTGCGCTGCCACGGCCTTGCGGAGCTTCGAGGCTGCCGGTTCTGGAGCGTTGGCTATAGGTTCGACCCGGGCGATGAAGGTCTCAATTGCCTCCTTCATCAAGGCATGGAGGAGATCCTCTTTTGTCTCGATGTAGTGGTAAAGGCTGCCTCTCTGGAGGCCGAGCGCTTCCGCCAGGTCCTGCATGGATGTGCCGTGGTATCCGTAGAGGCGGAAGAGCTTGGCAGCAGTCTGAAGGATCTGCTGGTTGCGGCCGGTGGTCTGCATCCCTGGATCCGTCAAACAAACGTTTGGTAGAAGGATACCACGATGACGTGCTCTTCGCAAGGTATAATCGGGCAAATCTATTCCCGACATGGAGGCCGCCGATGGATCTGGGCATCGCTGGAAGGGTAGCTCTGGTTGCTGCAGCCAGCAAGGGTCTGGGCAAGGCAGTCGCTACGGCTCTGGCAAAGGAAGGGTGCCGGATAGCGATTTTCTCCCGCGATGCTGAGGCCGTGCTTCGGACCGCTGACGAGATCCGAGCTGCCACGGGAGCTGAAGTGATAGCTGGCAGGGCGGACGTGACCAGCCCTCAGGATCTGGAAGCTTTCGTTAAGGAGACCGTCGACCGGTTTGGCAAGGTGGATATCCTGGTGAGCAATGCTGGAGGTCCGCCCCCTGGCACTTTCGACGACTTCGGGGATGAGGCATGGGAGCAGGCCTTCAGGCTCAACTTTCTCTCAGCTGTGAGGCTGATACGTCTGTGCCTTCCTTACATGCGGCGCCAGAAATGGGGTCGCATAATTCTAATGACTTCCCTTGCTGTAAAGCAGCCCTTCGAGGGATTGATACTTTCCAATGCGGTGCGGACGGGTGTGATTGGTCTGGCCAAGACCCTTTCATTTGAGCTGGCTAAGGATAACATCCTCGTCAACTGTGTGGCCCCTGGAAGAATAGCCACGGAGCGCGTGAGGCAGCTGGACGAGGCCCGGGCCTCCAAAGAGGGCCGTTCGGTGGAGGAGGTACGGGCGGAAAACGAACGTGCCATACCGCTGGGAAGGTACGGTGACCCCGAGGAATTTGCCAATGTGGTGGCCTTCCTGGCTTCTGAGCGAGCCAGCTACCTTACCGGCGTGACACTACAGGTGGACGGCGGCATGTATCGAGGGGTCCTCTGATGTCATTGAAGGAGGCATCGGTCAGGGTAGCCAAGGCCCTGGAGGCCGCGGGCATCCGATCGGAGATCGTGGTCTTTCCCCAGAGCACGAAGACGGCCCATGAGGCCGCCGCGGCCGTGGGGGCGGATGTAGGCCAGATCGTGAAGTCGCTGGTTTTCATGGCAGGCCGTGATCCGGTGCTGCTCCTGGTTTCAGGGTCAAACCGTGTTGCGGTCGACAAGGTTTCGGCTATATTGGGGACTTCCGTGACCAGGGCAGATGCCGAGACCGTGAGGCGCGTAACCGGGTTTGCCATAGGCGGTGTGCCTCCCCTCGGGCACGATACCCCGATGACTACGCTGATAGATCGGGACCTAATGCAGTACGATACTGTTTGGGCTGCCGCAGGCACCCCGAATTCCGTGTTCGCTATAAGCCCGCAGGATCTAGTACGGGCCACATCGGGCCGGGTAGTGGATCTGAAGGAGGACTAAAGGTCCTCGTCTTCTTCCGAGCTGGCCTCCTCCGTGGGGGTTAAGGCCAAGCCCAGAAGCTTCCTGTAGCGGCGGCCCATATCGTAGCCAGCTTCTGCAAGGGTAAGCTTATAAGCTTCGAAGAGCTGCTTGTGGTCGATGTTGGGTCTATCGGCCATGCCCTCATAAAAGGCCTTGTTGACAATGCAGGGCAGGCTGCACCGACCACAGGCTGTACAAAAGCTGGCGGCCTCCACGGCCTGGGCTGACAGCTCTGCTACGGTGAGGCGCTCCTCCAGAAGGGCTCGAATTATGGAGATGAGGCCCCTTGGCGTGTAGAGCT
>DAOUBH010000021.1:0-157247 GCA_034432775.1 Chloroflexota bacterium | reverse complement strand
AGAGCAGATCAGGCAGGCCCTCTCCGGCAACCTCTGCCGCTGCACCGGATACCAGAACATCGTCGAAGCCGTTAAGTTGGCCGCCCAAAAGCTGAGATCGGTAGGAGCTCCAGCGAAATAAAAGAAAATAGCCGTGGCTTGGGAGGTGGGACCCATGGGTGTGAAGTTTCTGGGTGCCCGGGTTAAAAGGATAGAGGACCCCAAACTGTTGACGGGAAGGGCCGCCTATGTAGACGACATCGTTGTTCCAGGCTTGCAGCACGTAGCCTTCGTTCGTAGTCCGTACGCCCATGCGCGTATCCGGAACATAACTACGGATAGGGCCCTCAAGGTGCCGGGCGTGACTGCCGTGATGCGCCTTGCCGATTTGTGTTCACAACCACCTTTCATCCCCGTTTTGATAGGGGACCCATCACTGCTACCGTGCCAGCAGTATCCTCTGGCCCGGGACAAGGTTAGGTATGTTGGGGAAGCTGTTGCCCTGGTGGTCGCCAAGGACAGGTATGTGGCGGAAGATACGGCTGAGCTGGTAGAAGTGGATTATGAGCCCCTCATGGCGGTAACGGATAAACACATTGCATTGTCACAGTCTCCTGTCCAGCTGCACGACAGTGCCCCCGGCAACGTGGCAGCCCGATGGACGGTCACCAAGGGTAACGTGGTAGAAGCCTTCGCGACAGCACATAAGGTAGTAAGCGCCACTCTGCAGATGCAGAGATATACGGGCGTCCCCATGGAAACTTGTGGCATAGTAGTCGCCTTCGATCGCGTGAGTGACGAGCTCACGGTATGGGCGTCGACCCAGTGGCCTCATACGCTCCGTAGCCTGCTGGCAAGTCTCATTGGTCTGCCAGAAGGGAAAGTTCGGGTGGTCCTGCCGGAGGTGGGCGGGGGATTCGGCATCAAGGCCGAGCTCTACCCGGAAGACGTTGCAGTTGCCCGAGCCGCCCTGCTATTACGTACTCCCTTGAAGTGGATAGAAGACCGTCGCGAGCACATGCAACGTTCGGTTCACGCCAGGGAGATGGAGTTCCATCTGGAGCTGGCAGTCGACCCTGAAGGGACGATTGTGGGGATGCGAGGATCGGTGCTTTCCGACCAGGGGGCTTACATACGTACCCTTGGGGTGGTGAACCCGTCCCTTGCAGGGGCCACACTGCCGGGCCCGTACCGAGTCCCGAACTATTCCATCGAAGTAACTTGCGTGCTAACTAACAAGAGTCCTACCTTACCCTACAGGGGAGCAGGTCAACCGGAAGCCACCTATGCGAGGGAGAGACTCATCGATATGGCTGCCCGAGAGCTCGGGATGGATCCTGCCATCTTTCGCGAAAAGAATCTCGTGTCTGCGGCTGAAATGCCCTACGACACTGGCATCGGCTCCGTTGAGGGATCTATCGTACTGGATAGTGGTGACTATCCGGATCTGCTCAGGAGGGCCTTAGAGCTAGTCGACTACCCGGGTCTACGGGCAAGGCAGAGACAAGAGCTGCAAGAGGGCTGGCAGCTTGGCATAGGGATCGCTACTTATGCCCAGCTGACCGGCTTGGGGCCCTTCGAGGGTGCAGAAGTTAGGGTAGGTACTGATGGCCACATTAACGTCGTGTGTGGGGCCGCCCCACAAGGACAGGGAGCTGCCACGGCACTGGCCCAGGTGGTGGCCGATGAATTCGATGTTCCGCTGGAGACCATCACGGTGACCTTGGGCGACACGGCGCGTATCCCCCATGGTGTCGGCACCTTCGCAAGCCGGACAGCTGCCATGGCCGGAACCGCCGCCATGATGGCCGCGCGCAGGGTAAAAGAGAAAGCGAGGCAAGTGGCGGCACATTTGTTGGAAGCCGATCCCACCGACATAGATTGGGCAGAGGGTGCGGCACAAGTTCGCGGGGTTCCAGCGAAGAAGCTGACCCTTGCTCAGCTGGCCACAGCTCTACAGCCTGGAGCAGAACGTCCGCCAGGATTGGACCCCGAGCTTGCAGCCAGGTATTACTTCGAGAGTCACGCGGCTCCCTTCGCTGGTGGAGTGCATGTAGTAGTAGTGCGGGTAGATCCGGCTACAGGTCAGGTGAAACTGGAAAAGTATGTAGTGGTCCATGACGCAGGGGTGCTTATCAACCCCGCCATAGTGGAAGGTCAGATCGTCGGAGGCGTTGCACAGGGCATCGGTGGCGCCCTGTTCGAAGAGCTCGTCTACGGGGAGGGTGGACAGTTGCTCACAGGCAGCCTAATGGACTATCTCATCCCCACAGCAGTAGAAGTGCCTAAGCTGGCTGTCCACCACATGTCGACGGCTACACCACTGAATCCCTTGGGGATCAAAGGGTTGGGCGAAGGGGGCGCTATAGCTGCACATGCGGCGGTGGCCAACGCCGTAGCGGACGCCCTGGGGCCCAGAGGAGCCAGTGTCGTCAGCACACCCCTTACACCGGAGCGGGTGCTGGCAATTGTCTCGGGAAGTAGCAGCCCTCGCTAGGCTTCGTTAGCACGGTTTGGACTCGGGGGCCGCTGCGGGTAACCCTGAGGTCAAGCGGTCCGAGTCCCGTCCTCCACAAAGCTCCATGCATACTGTCCATGGCTTGAGGGACAGAAACATCCTGCTCCGAGGGCTCCGCACCTATTGACAGTGGGTTCGCTTTGCATTCATTATTATGGCGAGAAGGTCCATGGGAGTGCAGAGAATGCCTATCGGGGTCAAAAGAATGTCCGATCCCTTCGATGTGCTCGCCAACCTCACAATGCTGGATCTCTCCGATCATGGCCAGCGCTTTCGTGGTCTTGTAATCCTTGAGGGTCTGTTCGGCGCAACGTGCGGTGGATTCTATCTAGCGGATCAGGAGGGCCAGCCGAGCGAGTACGTGCTGGATAACCTGGATTCGTCACAGCTGCAGCTGTACCAATGCATCTATCGAAAGCAGGATCCTATGGACCCGGAAAGGTACTATTTCTCTCCCGTGCCTCGCGTAGCCCGCCTTGTTGACGTTGTCGTATCCATGGATGAGTTCGAACGGACGGAGTACTATAGAGAGTTTCTTCGCCTGTGCAACATGCACCACGAGATGGATGCCTATCTGGCGTGGGGAGGGCGGTTATTGGGCGGATTTTTTGTAGCCAGGCCCCGGTCGTATGCGCCCTTCTCTGATGACGAGTTACGGCTTGCTGGACGATTGGCCGAGCCACTCGCGGTCCACTTGTACCGATGCTGCTTATTGAAGCAGCTGCATTCATCCGGCCAAATAATGCGGGATTGCCTGGCCGATGCTCTTCCTTCGGGAAGCTTTATCCTAGATGCTGGGCTGACGTGTCTATATGTGGACGGCCACGCCGAGGAATGTCTCGGCGTGCGCGAGGGAGATCGTTGGGCCCATCCGCTCGCCACGCTACTGCTCAGTAGGTTGGAGGAGGATCGACTCGCCACCGTTCAGCTTGTGTACAAGGGCCACAGAGTTTCCCTGAGCGGGAAATACGTTTCCGACAAGGATAGGGTAATTATCCTGGGACAGATAGCAAAGGGATCGACGCCAGTGGGCTCGGTATGGAAGGACCTTGCGGGACGATTTGGGCTTTCAGCCCGAGAGGTCGAGATTGTGGCTAAGGTCGCCGACGGGGCGTCTAATCGCCAGATAGCATCGGATCTTGCTATCTCCGAGATGACAGTCAAGACTCACTTGAAGAATATTTTCCGCAAATTGGGGGTGGCTTCAAGGACTGAGCTGGCCTCCCTTGCCTGGCGGTGGAGGGATAAATTGGCGCATCCTGCCAGGGCGGTTGAACGTTAGATTAGCCTATTGAACTGGAAACCACCGGGGACTCGGTAGGAGGCCAGCCTTCCCAAAGTTTGCGTATCTCGTCCCAAGACTCCGAGCCCGAAGGTATGTATTCTGAGCCCGGAAAGCTTCGGCTAGGGGGCGTATAGGTCCCCCTTTCCAGGAGCCTGCGGATGTTAGCCCGATATACTTCGTCGACTTCGGCATGCCGCAAGGGATCCTGGTGCAGCCATAGGTTCTTGGGATGTATCGGCTGCTCGTACATTTTCTTAAAGAGCTCGGTACGGAGGTCCTTTAGCCAATTACTGTTGAGGTTCATGACCCGGAACTGTCGAAGCGCTTCGATATCTATTATCGCGCTTACAAAGGTGTTTGCACCCGATGTGCTGATAGACATCACATTTCCCAGATAGTCAATTATGTGGCTGTAACCGCCGCCGACATCCCAAGGATGCCGCATACGCGGATGAACGTACACAGGTCCCACGTTGGGACAGATCATGTAGACGCTGTTAAACTGGGCGTGGCCGCGGTTCTGGATCAGCCAGGTTCCACCAATACCTCCAGTATTCGTCATCGGCACGGCTTCGCTGGGCCTGTACACCACTTCTGCACCGTTGAAAGCAAGGGCCCGCACTGCCTCAGGATACTCTCCATCGCTGCAACAGATGGTCCCTATGTTGCCTATGTCCTCGGTCTTGAGCACCGGATAGAAGGCATCTATACCATCACCAAATAGCTCGACCCATCTGTCGTATACGTCATGAGGGGTACAGGAGCGCTCTCGGCACCAGATATGATTCTTTGCCGCTTTATGGACCACTGTCCCTTCAGGGGAAATTACGAAGAGGGTATTGAAGAACCTGTCGGGCATTACCTCCGGCCAGCGGGCCTTGCACTGGGCCACTATGTAGGTGCGATAGTGCCGAGCTAACTTCCCCAGGAACTCGGTCTCTTCTCCAGGAATATCGATGAAAAGCTCCCTAGCAGCAACAACGTGAGGTATGTCGAAAACCTCATCGGTAAAGCCCGTGAGGGCGCCTTCCGCGAGGGCAATAAGTTTCACAGGCATATTTATGCCTATCGTAGACACGGCCGCATGAATGCCGTCCTCAATGATTTCCAAGTTGACCCGAATGTCCGCACGCTTTGAGATGCCGTAAACTACGGTAGAGAGCCCCACGGCGATATACGGTGCCACTGGCTTAGCCTCTTTCCCAGCTGCCATCTTCGCCTCCTGCTATCCCAGTAGCTTCTTTTCTTTCCCTTCTTCAAGCTCCTCCGATATTGGTGTGGGCCCCTCAACCCCCTCGCCGACCTCCGCCAGGTGGCTTCCTATCGTCCTCATAAGCTCTCGGCGTGTGAGGGCGAGCACCACTGCAATGGCCAGGCCTATAGCTAGCCAGGCTAAGGCAACCCAGGGTGAAAGGCCTAGGAAAGGATCGGGATTGGGCTGAGTGGCGCCGTAGAGGCTTAGAACCACAGCCAGCAAGGCAGCAACAGGCACCAAGTAATGCATTGCTCCGAACTGTGTACGCTCCCTCGCCGCGTAGACCACAAGCGAAAGGGCTGTAATGCCGTAGACGACCTGCAGCAATACCGCTCCTATGCCCCCGTAGAAGCCGAGTGCTTTGAACGCTCCCTCATCGCCCATAGAAGTGGAAAATGCTATGGCCGACAGGACACCGATGGCAACGACAGTGAAAGCCGCTATGTATGGAGTACGGTGTGTTGGGTGTGTGAGGCTAAGAGGCCTCGGCAGAATACCATCACGGGCCATAGCAAAGGCCATCCGCGTTGCCACGTTTAGAGTACCAAGGCACACTGCCACGGCGTCGATGATGGCAGCAAGGGTGATAGCATCAGCCAGGGCGTCGCCCCCAAAGGTTCCGGCAACAGTGAACAACGCCGTGGGGTCAGATGCCCATTTGTCAGCCCCCTCCATCCCGAAGCCCACCGCTATCGCATAGGTAGTTATCACATAGTAGACCATTACCACTGCAACACAGCCTACGATGGCTACGGGGATGGAGCGCCTGGGATTAGCTGTTTCTTCGCCCAGAACTGCGGCCGATTCGTAGCCGGTGTACATAAGGAGCCCAAAGACTAGGCCAGTAAATATGCCGTTGAAGCCCCCCGGAGCTCGCAACGGATTGAAAGGCTCGAGGCTTAAGCCCTGTGCCCCTCCTGTTGCCACAACTATAAGGGCCGCTAAGAGTACCAGCGCCATGGACACGAGTACAAGGGCCAACTGTACTCGTGTGGATACCCTCACATCGAAGTAGGCGATAAGCGCCACAAGGGCCGCGATGATCAGGCCCATGATAAGCCATGGCAGCTCAATGCCGAACTTGCTGAGAAACAACGACAAGAACCCACCGATGCCAGGAAAAATCGCTATAGTTAAGAACGTAGCTGCCCCAAAGTAGAGCCAGCCGGCTATAAACCCTGGAAAGGGCCCTGCCGAACGGATCACGTAGTTGTAGACGGCGCCAGCAGCGTGCAGACGGGTAGCAAAGCTCGCCACAACGTATCCTATGGCTAGCGATCCGAGACCTGCAATGACGATGGCTAAGGGCGTGGCGATACCGGCTCCAGCGGCTACGAAATTGCTCAAGAAGGCCAACGAGAAGACAGGACCCAGGAAGCCGAAGGACTGTGCAAAGGCGTCCCACGTGGTCAGTACACCCCTCTTAAGCCCTGTCGCTGCAGCTTCCATTTGTCAACCTCCTCACTAGTTGGTCTGTGCCAGTGTGTTTGTATCCCCTTGCGACTTCAAAGGGTCTTGAGCGTATCGTTCATGGCTGTGAGCACCCGGTCGACCTGCTGTTCGGAGATAACAAGGGGCGGGCATACCCGCACTGTAGTGTGGGAGTTTACGGTATGGATAACAAGTATGCGCCGCTCAAATAACCCGCCCACGAAGGCGTCGGCCAGTTCATCTGTGGAAAGCTCTATGGCTGTCATGAGGCCAAGACCTCTTACGTCCTTCACCTTATCCGGGTAGAGGCGTTTCAGCTCTGACATACCATCCTTCAGCTGTCTACCTCGCTCTCGGGCGTTATCCAGAAGGCCCTCTTCCTGGATAACCCGCAAGGTTGCAATGGCAGCTGCACAAGAGATCGGGTTACCGCCGAAAGTAGTATTGTGTATGAGAGGCGGATCCATGAAAGTGTCCATCACCGCTTTTCTTGCCATGAACGCGCCTAATGGCAGTCCGTTGGCGATTCCCTTGGCGAGGCAGAGCACGTCAGGCACCACACCCGAATGCTCTAGAGCGAACATCTTGCCAGTACGCCCCATACCACACTGGACCTCGTCGAAAATCAGGAGTGCACCTGACCTGTCGCAAAGCTGCCGAAGTTCCCTGAGGAAATCAGTGCCCACCACGCGTACTCCGGCTTCACCCTGGACCGGTTCGATAATTACTCCTGCAGTAGTGTTGTCGATTGCCTGCCGAGCTGAAGATACATCTCCCAGAGGGATCTCGACAGTATCCGGAAGAAGCGGCTCAAAGGCATCCTTGTAGATGCGTTTGGAGCTGACGGAAAGGGAACCGAAGGTCCTCCCATGAAAGGCACCTTCGAAATAGACTAACTTGGAACGTCCTGTATACTTCCGTGCTAGCTTAAGGGCGCCTTCAACCGATTCTGTGCCACTGTTGGTGTAGAAAACATTGTCGATTCCCTGGGGAGCTACCTGCACCAGCATTTCGGCTAGCCTGGCGTTGGGCTCCGTGACGCATACCAGCGACGGCATTACGTGGCCGAAGCGCTGGGCCTGATCCACTATAGCCCGGACGATTTTGGGATGGTTGTGGCCACAATTTACCACCGATATCCCTGCTATACAGTCGATGAACTCCTGTCCGTCCGCGGATCTCACCGTGGCGCCACTGGCCCCCTCTATGACCAAAGGTTTAGCGGCTGGCACCACTTGGGCTTGATACCGCGCATCGAGCTCGCGAAGCTGCGTCACAAGGGCAGTCTCCATGGCCGTCCTCCGAAGGTTTACTAACACCAGTCTGGCAGGGGGCTCACAGAGCGGTCAATACCTCTTAAGCGGTATTTCATTGACACTGGAGAACTACCAGGAACGAAGGTTCAGTAGCATGCGAGCCTCAAAGATTTCACTGGGAAACGCCACAGGGCTGGCGAAATTGCGCTCAGAGAACAATTCAGTCCGTCAACGCTGTGTAGTCTGCAGGCTGCCCCTAACATGGGGAGCTTTCGTCTTCTTCTCGCTTAGTTAATCAAAAACGTGAGATGAAGCTCAGGGGTGGGCGCTCGTCTGGAAGAGTCAAATCGCCCGGCATCGAAAGAGGAGCCTTGGGGGCATCGCGGTAGTAACGCGATGCCCCCCTTCGCCTAACCTGCTACCGCCCTTTGCCTTTGATAGGCCCCACCGGTTGCAAAGGATAAAACCAGGTACAAAACGAAACTTAGGGGATACCCCACAATGGATGCAGACACTACCACACCGGCCTTCCAGAGGCCTATCGCCACAGCACAACTAACTATGAAGGTTATTATGGCCAGAGGGTTCCACTGGCTAATGCGCTGGGAATCGTACTCCCGGCGGAGACCCGCTAGCGACGAGTAAACCCAATCGGCGATGCTGATGATGACCACTACGCCAATACCCAAAGCTCCGTAGGACGAAAAGGCAAGAGCTTGATCGATGGCGCCTCCTAGCAGTAGCACAAACCCGATGATGTTGATGGCGAGCACCCACCACACCCTTCGAGTCAGGATCCCGAACAAGCCTGCAAATATGTTAGATAGATTCACTGACGGCAAATACACGTTGATGTATTGCACGCTTGTCTGGTAAGTCAGGACGACCACAGCCCCTATGATGCCCAGTGCCATAGTGAAGGGTACGGACGCATCAAAGGCTGCCATCCCTGCGGCCTCAGCGCCAATCACTGGTGTCAGGCGGGCTACCATGGGGAAAACGATGAGTATCCCCATTGCAGGGAAGAATCCATGAGCCAGAAGGGCCATTATGGGTCCGGCTGCCTTCGCTGACCTTTCAGAGGAGCAGAACCTGCCGAAGTTGCCCAGGGTCACGCCCCAGAGGCCTATGGCCAGCAGGGACCAGTCCAATGCGCCACCGAATCCGCCCGGCATCATGGGCTTGGAGATCATTTCCCACAGTTGAGGGAAGCTAAAGCCGCCAGCGGTATAAAAATAGATTATGCCACCGATGGTCGCCAGAACCCCCACTGGAAATGTAACCGTACCAAACCATCCCATCATCTTATGTCCGAAGAGTGGTACCAGGATGAAAAGTATGGTAAGAGGCACGTAGTACACCCATAAGGGGATTGGCCACAGGGCCTCTAGGGATTTCGCCATCCAGTAGGCTTCCATAACCCAAAAGGCCAGCAGACCTATGGCACACACCAGGGACGGTATGAAGGATCCTTTGTGGCCCCATCCGTACAGTCTAGAAATCATGTCGTAGGAGTAGCCGGTCCGGTAGGAAAGCGTGCCAAACACCAACGCCATCAAGGCCATGAGGATCCCGGCTCCTACGAAGGCCGTTACGCCTCCCCAAAAGCCCGCCATGGCTACGGGCACGCTGCCCACCGCCAAGTAGTACATGCTTTGCGGAATTCCGGCCATGGCTAGATATGCAAGGACCGTGTTGGCATATCGCCTTGGGACAGGTTCCAGCGCGTAGTCTTCCATCAGTTCTTCGAGTCTTCTCTCTTCTGTAGCCATTCTTCCTCACCTCCTTTTAGGGTTGGGATCCCAATTCAGCCCTACCGGACTTGGCGATCTCTAGTTTTCCTCAAGCTGCCAATCACCCCCTTTCTAGAGCCTCTCAGCCTGGAAGCATTCCCTAGATGTAAGGGATCACCTCGGCGGCGAAGCGTTGGATGGTCTGCTTCGAGTACTCCTCGTCTTGGCTGGTTACAAAGATGGCTATGTCGGTGATGCCTGCTGAGCGTAGTTCGCGAGCTTTGCCGATACAATCTTCCGGGGTTCCTGCAATGCAGCATTTCATGGCCACTTCATCTGGGATCAAACCTTTGTGCTTGGCAGTAAGGTCTAGGTGTTCATAGAACCTGTAGGCCTCCGAGACCCGTTGCACAACATCGGCGTGCTCTTCGCCCAAGGTCTTTGGCAACCAAGGCTTTCGGGCAATATTGCGGGCCGCTGTGGGGCGCACTTTGTCGAGAGCCCTGCCGCGATCGTCGTCGACTGCCGCGTCTAAAGCGGCGATTACCCTAACTGAGCTGGGGTCCTTGCCAGCTCGCCTACACCCCTCCTCGACGGCCAACACCGTGGCTCGTGCACCCTCATAGTTGCCACCCATGTGACCATCGACTATCACGCCATCGCTGATCTCTGCGGCTACCGATGCCGATTTCGGGCTCATGACGGCTATCTGTATGGGCACATTGCCCCAACGATCGGCACCGATAAGCTTCACCTTTTGCTCCTGTCCCCATGTCCCCTGTCGTGATCCTTCCCAGAAGAGGGCTGGGACCTCCGACCCGCTCAAGAGGGTCTTGATGAATTCCACCCTTTCCCTCAGCAGAGACAGTCTCGCGGGTGAGAGGCCTGCAGTGCGGACGGCGGAATCTCCGGCGCCGAGGCCGAGTATCGCCCTCCCGTTGCTCAGCATGTTCAGAGTCATGGCAGCGTTAGCGGTTACGGCTGGATGCCGCGTGATAGTGTTAGTTACACCAGGACCTAGCTTTACCTGGCGTGTCTGCACGGCGCAGGCGGCCAGGCAAATCCAAACATCGTTCCAGATCATCTGCGAGTCCCCTACATAGACAGCTTCGAAGCCTGCGGCCTCAGCCGCCTGAGCGAGCCTGACTACGGGATCCACAGTCTGCCCCGAATGGGGCCATATCATCACACTAAAGCGCATGGCATCCTCCTCGGACGGGTTTCTTTAGCCATAAAACCAAGAGGGACGCTAGAAGCAGAAGACCCCTGAGTGTGATCTGAGGACAGACCTTGGTTTAGAATTTGAATCGAACTTTTGCCGGTCGAAAGGTCCAAAAGTGGGAAGTAGCCTGCCCTATAGGAACGACGCCCCATCCTACCTTAGGGGGTACCTAGCTAATTCACCGGTATTGTTGCGGGAGAACCTCAGCCAGAGCGTTCCGACCTTACCGGAACGGATAGCTAGTTACCTATACTTCGTGGGCCTTGCCCATGCAGCAGCCAAAGTTCGTGGCCAGGGGCATGTAAGGGGTGAGCTTGCTTCGATATTGACACGATCGTATAGCATGCTACAATAGATGTTCAAGCATACCCCTCGTCACAGGATCATGTGGCAAACGCCTCTGGAGGTGAGCCGTGGAACTGGGGATCATCAGTTTCCTCAGGAAAGGCTGGCTCGAGGTCGGCTCAACCCGTATGGTTCTTCTGGAAGTCCGCGGTGGATTCTACGCCCTTCGCGAAAGCCTGGAGATGCTGGTGGGACCAGACGTCACGGAAAGGGTTCTGTACGAGGCAGGCGCCCAAGGTGGTATTAGTTACGCCCGGTCTGCAGTATCGTCGGGTGCCGTACCCGATGGGATCTCAGGGTTCACTGAATGCGTGAGGGTTTATAGCGAGGCCGGTTTCGGAGATTTCCATGTGGAAGACATCGACGGGGCCCAGAGCGCTGCGCTTGTGCGGTGTAAAGACTCCTTCGAGAGCTGGGCATATCAGGAGCATGGGCGCTTCAGCTCGAGGCCTGTTTGCGACTACTCATCAGGTGTATTGGCTGGCTTCATGAGAAGCCTTACTGGTCGACATGACGTGGAATGTGCCGAAATCGAGTGCAGAGTGCTCGGGGCGCCGGAGTGTGTCTTCCAGGTGCGTGTGCCCCAAGGGGAACCGTCTGAAAGGCGTCGACCTGTGGGCGTCTGGGATGTTGCTGTACTGGCCAGAGAAAATGCACGTCTCAGGGCAGATGCTGAACGGCGCTCCGAACAGCTAGCTCGACAAAATGAGAGTCTTTCGATGCTTGTAGAGCTAGTTGCAGCAACTAGGCAATCCCAAGACCTTGGAGATGTATTTCGACAGACCCTGATGCGGGTCACGAAGCACTATCGTGCAGACGCTGGAGGGATGTGGTTACTGGACGGGTCAGCACGGCATCTGCTTCTTGCCGATCATTTCGACCTGCCATCGAACCTGGCGAGCTGCCTAGCAGCCATACCCTTGGAAGGCTTCCCTTTTGAAACTGGCTCGGAAATTACCAGCCGCATTAGACTCATGGAGGTGTCATCAGAGAGGTGGGCTCCGGCGTCGCTTCTCGCAGAGGCTGGTTTCCAGGTTGCTGCCCTCGTGGGGCTTGCCTCTCGGGAAAGGCCTTTGGGTTGCATGATGCTCCTCTGGAAGAGGCCATCTGGTCTCGGGGACGAAGACCTTTCTCTGCTCAATACTGTGGGTCATCATGTAAGCATAGCCATAGAGAATGCCCGGCTGATGCAGTCAGCGACCGAACTGGCGGTTACTCAAGAGCGAAACCGTATCGCCAGAGAGTTGCACGACTCTGTGAACCAAACGCTGTTCGGCATAATCCTAGCGCTCGACACGCTCCTGCACAGTGATGGTCTCGCCGACTCGGGCGAGGCTCTGAGCTTCAAGCCATTACTGCAAGACGTGCGAGATATGGCCTCAAAGGCTCTCCAGGAGATGCGAGGCATAGTTTCCCAGCTTAGGCCCCTCGGTTTAGATGGCGAGAGCCTGCCGAAAGCCCTTGTGCGATATGCCGAGTGGGTCAGGAGCCAGACCGGTGTCTGTGTGGACGTTGCCGTTTCGGGCATATCGGACGAGGTGTCCATAGATCCTCAAGCGGGGGATGCCCTTTATCGGATCGCGCAGGAGGCCTTAAACAATGCTGTGAAGCATTCTTCAGCAACTCGTGTAGTGATACATGTCTCTACTTCGCCGGAAAGGGTCAGATTAGAGGTTAGGGACAACGGTTGCGGTTTCGTCCCAGAGAGAGTTCTGGCCCAAGGTCGCCACGGTTCGGGTCTTGGCTTGACAACTATGCGTGAGCGGGCCCAACTGTTAGGGGGTTCCTTGTGCGTTCGGAGCAAATTGGGCCGAGGAACGATTGTTACCGCCGAAGTTCCTCGGGTGCCTGAAATCCACCACACCTCTTAACGGCACATGTTGAGTAGGGCAGCGCCAGTGAACGTGCTTCTGGTGGATGACCACCCTGTCGTCAGGCAGGGTTTGAGGAGTTTCCTTGAGAGTTTCGGGATGCGCGTGGTCGGTGAGGCGTCCAGTGGTTGGGAAGCACTGAACATGGCCTCGCGTCTATCCCCAGATGTTGTGCTTGTTGATCTCGTCATGCCTGACATGGATGGCATCGAATTAATCGAAACGATGAAAGACGAAGGGGTGCCCGCGCACGTAGTCGTTGTGACCGGTTTTGACGACGATTCGCGGGTTCTTAAGGCCTTGGAAGTGGGAGTAAAGGGGTACGTTCTCAAAGATGCAGAGCCCTTTGAGCTGCTGAATGCTATTCGAGCCGCTATGAATGGGGAAGTTTATCTACACCCATCCGTGGCGGGCAGGGTTGCGTCTTTACTGCTCTCCAGCAAGCGTGGAAGCCCACAACGTGCTGTCGATGAGCTGACTGAGAGGGAGCTGCAGATCCTGAGACTTATTGCGCAGGGGCTACGCAACAAGGAAATTGCAGCCAGATTGTCGTTAAGTGAGGCCACCGTCAAGAGCCATGTCAGCAGCATCTTGGCGAAGCTAGGCCTCGATGACCGCGTGCAAGCGGCGCTGTGGGCAGTTCGTCACGGCTTGGCCGCTGAGCCGGATCGCCCCTCTTCGACCCATTGATTGCCAGCTTCAGGGCATTCCCCACTTTCGTAGTGAACGTGATACGACGAAAGTAGGAACCCGATCTCTCCCTACGGGTATTGTGCAGCATTCTCCGTGACGCTAAGATGATAGTCACAGCTTGCGGGAGAAGGCGGTATCCGCATAAAGAGCTCAAAGATGTGCCGGGCGTAGTTCCCCATGCGCCAAGTCCAGAACATACAACGCGAATTCCTAAGGAGGTACACATGGGTTATGTCGTAGGCATCGACGTAGGAGGCACTTTCACAGACCTGGTGTGTCTCGACGAAGAGGGCACGCCCACTGTGCTGAAGGTTCCCTCAACCCCAAAGGATCCCTCGGAAGGTGTATTGAACGGACTAGTTGAGGTTTCTAGGCGGCTGGGCAAAAATCTGCGGGAATTCCTTGGTGCAACGGACAGAATCACCCATGGAACAACGGTGAGCACCAATACTATTCTGACTTGGTCGGGTGCCAAGGTGGGTCTTCTGTGTACCAAGGGCTTCCGAGACATTCTGGGAATACGTTTCGGTATCCGCGAGCACCCCTATGATCTCACAATTCCTCAGCCAGAGCCTCTGGTTCCTAGGTATCTTCGGATACCCATTGAGGAGCGCGTTAAGTGGGATGGAACAGTACTCAAGCCCATCAACGTCGATGATGTAGTGAAAGCCTGCCGCTATTTCCGGGAACAAGGTGTGGAGGCTGTAGCGATCTGTTTCCTCTGGTCTTTCAAGAACCCCGTGAATGAGCAGAAGGCAGCGGAGATCTGTCGTTCGGAGCTGCCGCATGTATACGTCTGTAGCTCATACGAGATCTCACCGGAGATCCGCGAGTACTGGCGCATGAGCACTACCGTGATTAATGCCTACGTGGGACCGAACCTTTCTAAGTACATTGCGAACCTACGGGATTCTCTGAGAGCTGAGGGCTTTACAGGGGAGCTGCTGATTACCCAGTCGAATGCTGGCGTCATATCGCCCGAGGTGGCCATTGAGCATGCTGTCAGGACAGTACTGTCAGGCCCATCTACGGCACCTGCGGCGGCCGCCTATACTGGTAAGGCGTTGGGGCTCAGGAACATGATTACTGTCGATATGGGAGGCACAAGCTTCGACGTGTGTTTGATAAAAGATGGGGCACCCACTATGACTTTGCAAAGTGCCGTGGGCGGTGTCTACCATCTGAAACTTCCGATGGTGGATGTGAGAACCATTGGGGCCGGAGGGGGAAGCATAGGTTGGGTTGATGCCGCTGGAGTGCTGCATATGGGGCCGAAGAGTGCCGGCGCAGATCCAGGTCCCGCATGCTACGGCAAGGGTGGTCAGGACCCAACGTGTACGGATGCCGATCTAGTGCTCGGCTTCCTCAATCCAGACAACTTCCTCGGTGGACGCATAAGGCTCCATCCAGAGCTGGCCTACCGCGCCATCAAGGAAAAGGTGGCCGACAAGCTCGGTACGGGTGTTACCGAAGCGGCGTTAGCTATGCGACAAGTAATCGACGCCGACATGGCGGACGCCATGTCGGTTGTGTCGGTGGAAAAAGGTGAAGATCCCAGAAGCTACACCCTAGTTGTGGGCGGCGGCGCGGGACCGGTACACGCGGCCAACTTGGCGAGGAAGCTCGGTATAAAGACAATGCTCGTTCCCTTCACATCGTCAGTGTTCTGCGCTTTGGGAGCCGTGATAGCCGACGTCAGGCACGACTTTGTCCGCTCCATTACGGCCCGTACCAGCGCCCTGGACCCTTCGATACTGAACTCTGTTTTCAGCTCGATGAGACAGCAAGGCGATGCCTACCTGGAACGCGAAGGCATTGAACCGTCGGCGCGCTATTACCGACGGTATCTGGAGATGCGATACAAGGGCCAGTACCATGAACTAGAAGTACCTGTCCCAGATGGCGAGATCGATCGTGATACGATAGCCCAAATCGTCGAGGCCTTCCATCAACTCCACGAGACGTACTACTCCTACCGCGATGTCACTGATACCGAGGTGATCAACGCGCGACTATCGGCCTACGGCAAAGTACATACGCCGCCCTTGGCGCCTAGACCCTTCGTGTCCCGGGACGCGAGCGCTCACCTGAAGGGCTACAGAGAGGTCTATTTTGAGGACGGGGCTGAAGCTGTGTCAACGCCAATCTACGACGGCGATGCTATAGAGGTGGGCAACGTAGTCAAGGGGCCCGCGGTGATCGAGCTGAGCACCACCACAGTGGTGTTACCTCCAGGGTCCACTGCCGAAGTCACACCATACGAGAGCTTTTTCGTAGAACTGCCGAGCTAGAGGGGAGGTACAGCATGTCAAGCAGCTACAAAATAAGAGTCAACCCGGTTGATTTCGCAGTTCTCACCTCGGCTGTCCTCACCGTGGCCCGAGAAATGGGGGTCAGTATGGAGCGCACAGCTAGGGCTCCCATATACTTCTCCGCCCACGACTTCTGCACATCGATACTGACCACCGACGCCGAGATCGTGGCCTTGGCAGAGTACATTCCTGTTTTAGTAGGCGCTACACCCTTCGCGGTGAGGGCTGTCGCCAACTACTACCAAGGCGACATCCACCAGGGCGATGTTTTCCTGGTCAACGACCCGTACACGCTGGATGCTGGCAACCAGATGGCAGACTGGTGCATCGTGTATCCGGTTTTTTTCAAGGGCAAGCACGTGCTCTGGATCGCTAACAAGGCTCACCAGCAGGACACAGGAGGAGGTGTTCCTGGTGGATACAATCCCAATGCCATCGATGTGTACGGTGAGGGACTTCGGATACCTCCGATACGGATATTCAAGAACGACGAGGAGATACGTGACGTCGTCAATCTAATAATGACAAATGTGCGAATTCCGGACATACAGCACAGCGACCTGCTATCGATGGTTGGTGCAGCCAGGGTCGCGGCAAGACGGCTTAACGCCCTGATTGACAAGTACGGACTAGACCTGTTTGAGACCTTCGTGGAAGACCTGCTTTCCTACAGTGAGTTCTTGATGCGCGAAGAGATCTCCAAAATACCCGACGGCCATTATCACAGCGAGGTTACCGGCATAGAGGGTGCCCCGCCCATTGTGTGCGATCTGTTTATAGAAGGAAGCGATATGACGGTGGATTTCACTCACAGTGGGCCGATGAGTCGCGAGTACATAAATAGCACTGTAGCTAACACGCATAGTGCCGTGTACCAGGCTGTGCTGCAATCCATAGGGAAAAAGCTAGAGGTCAAAACTGGTGGCTGCTACAGGCCCATTAGGATAGTGACAAAGCCTGGCACCATCACCCACGCTGTGTATCCTGCAACGCACGGTAACGATACCAACTATGTAGCCAAGCAGATCATCGAGGCCGTGTGGTCAGCATTGGCCCAGGCCGTCCCGAAAGAGGTTCCAGCGGGATGGGGCTCCATACCCTACTGGGTCTTCAGCGGAGTGGACCCTCGAAGGGGAGAAGGCTACGGCTCCCCGGACTTTCAGGGTTGTGCCACAGGAGCTGGAGCCATCTGGGGCACTGACGGCTGGTCTACAAACGGTCCGGTTATCTGCAGCGGGACGCTCTGGTATCCTGAGATCGAAGTGGTTGAAAGCTTGTATCCTATTTTCTGGGAAAGATGGGAATGGGCCACAGACTCGGGTGCGCCAGGGCGCTGGCGCGGTGGGCTGGGCGTACACAACGAATGGGTGGTCGATGCAGGAGACCAGCCAGTTTACCTCAGCTTGGGGGCCGATCCCTTTGACTATGTGCCGGCCCCAGCCATAGCAGGCGGCCATGTGCCCCGGCCTAACGAGAAGACCATTCATTTCGCGGACGGGCGCTTCGCCTCTAACGAAGACGTGCGCCGCACCAAATTTTTTATAGTTCACACCGGTGATAGAATCGTAGACTACTGTCAGGGTGGCTGCGGCGTGGGCAATCCCCTGGAGCGAGATATAGAGGCGGTTGAGAAGGACGTGCGCGATGGTCTAGTCTCACTTGAAAGTGCCCGTAAAGACTATGGCGCTGCTATCGATCCCGCCACGCTGCGTGCCGACGTTGAGGCCACGTCAGCCCTACGGGCGCAGCTACGCGCCAACCCCGAACGTTAGCGTTTGTGGTCAGGCTGAGGAAGGATGACTGAAACATGCGGGTAATCGGAGATCTGCTTCGTCGGACAGCCACGGTCTACGGCGATCGGCTGGCCGTGGAAGATCTGGCAGGCTTATACGTGGAGAGCGGCTTCAGGCAGACCTGGTCGGAGTTCAACCAGGCAGTAAACCGAGTGGCCAATGGACTGCTATCGCTGGGCCTTAAGCCGCAGGACCGGGTAGCTATCCTCTCGGACACACGGTCCCAGTTTTTTACATCCTATCTCGCTCTGGCCAAGTCTGGGATGGTGATGGTACCCATCAATACGGCGTATAAGGGTGATGAGTTGGGTTATCTCATCGGGAATAGCAACTCGAGGGCGCTGATCTTCGACATCGACAAGCGCGACACGGTGGAGGCCATCCGAGGTAAGCTCCCCGATCTCGAGTACCTTATCCCTGTGGGGACGGGAGGCGGGGCCACGGGCAGCTTTGAATACATGCTTGCCCACAGCTCTCCTTCGGAGCCCGAAGTCCGAGTAGGCGAAGATGACCTGTTAGTGTTGCTGTATACCAGCGGTACTACTGGCAGGCCGAAGGGAGCCATGCTAACCCATCGGAACTGGGCGACAGCATCGTATATCTGCACAGGGGAGTGGCGAATGTATCCATACCACCGGTTCCTATGCGTGCTAGCACCCTTCTTTACCGGCGCTGTCGCCTTTATGACCTTTGCCGTGGCGCGGGGTTTCAGCCTCGTAATGAGTGACTTCGAACCGCGTAAGGTTCTCGACATAATCCATACGCGAAAGATCAGCTACAGCATGTTCGTCCCCACGATGACCAATCGGTTGGTCCACTATCCAGAGGTGGACCGCTTCGACCTGTCCAGCTTAGAGCGTGTGATAACTTCAGGTGCCCCAATTTCTGAGGCTCTTGTGAGGCGGGCTTGCCAGACCTTGTTCGGAGGTCAACTGAAGTTTGTATTCACCTACGGCACGTCCGAAACTGCAGTGACCGGGTGTCAGCTACAGCCGGAAGAAGTGTCACTGGAGGGCCCAGCGGCAAGAAGGTTAACCTCCGTTGGGAAAGCGATGATAGGGATAGAAGTGCGTGTAGTCGACGACGCGGGCAACGAGATACCTGCGGGCAGCGAAGGAGCCGGTGAGGTTGTGGTGTCCGGCGACAGCGTGGGGTTGGGATACTGGGGAGCTCCAGAGAACACAGATCTGAAGGACGGCACGTGGTACTCGGGAGATCTGGCCCGGAAGGACGCCGATGGATACATTTACATTGTCGACAGAAAGAAGGACATGATCCTTACTGGCGGTGCTAACGTCTATCCCCGGGAGGTGGAAGAGGTCTTACACAGCCATCCGGCGGTAGTACAGGCAGTAGTGATAGGCATACCCGACCCAGAGTGGGGCGAACGCGTCCATGCTGTGGTAGTTGCCAAGGAAGACGCAAAGGTCTCGGAGGCAGAGCTGATTTCCTACTGCAGGGAAAGGCTCGCCTCGTACAAGTGCCCCAAATCGGTGGAATTTGTCGCCTACAGCGATCTCCCCCTGAGCCCGATGGGCAAGATCCTCAAACGTGAACTTAGGGAAAGGTATTGGGTCGGTAAGGTGCGCCGCGGCGAAGTGTGACAGCTGGTTGACAGCTAACTAGCCCGCAATTGAACGCCAGTCTTAATGGGGTGCCTGATGGGGCTCGAACCCACAACTCCTGGATCCACAGTCCAGTGCTCTGCCAATTGAGCTACAGGCACCACGTCTGTAGGCCTGGGTGAGCGTAAGCCGAGTTCTGTTCAAGCGGCCATCTATCTCAGCCTTTGGGCTGGCCACCTCGTCGCCTCAGTGGCTGCTCTCGACTTTGGGCCTCAGCGAGCAGCTTCTTCGGCCCCTTCGGAGATTGCTGCGGGGAGGATTGCCCTTTTCACTCCACCTTACGGTGGCGTTGGTCTCTGTTGCTCTCGTCCCTACCCACAAGCAGGGACGCCAATGTGGACTATCAGGGCTCCTGGCAGCCCTGCCTCGGCTTGACGCCGAGCACCCTGCTCTTCGCAGCTCGGACTTTCCTCTGGGTCTGCTTGTACCCAGCGGCCGCCCCTCTGCCCAGGCCTGTCTTCGTGGCCAGGCACTTTCCTATTGGCTTTGTTAAGGTCAGATAAAGCCGCGCCCGGTTCAGGGCTTAGCTTACCGGTGCCGAAGGCGAGATTCGAACTCGCACGGGCTTGCGCCCACTACACCCTGAATGTAGCGCGTCTGCCAGTTCCGCCACTTCGGCACTCAGAGGGCTCGGGGGCAAGGATTCGAACCTTGATACGCAGCTCCAAAGGCTGCTGTCCTACCGTTAGACGACCCCCGAACGTGGCATCCCCTGACAAATCCTATTATATGGGGCCTTAAAACCATCGTCAAGGCTGGTGCTATCTTGCCGATAGTGGTACTGGAGAGGGAAGCACATGATAGGACGTACGGTCCACAAACGGTCCACCCGCACCTTGAGCGCGCTAACGCGTCCCACGCGGCATTGGTTGGACCTACTTACCGCTACTTGGGTGGAGAGCGATCTGCCTATGGCTGCGGCAATCGTTGCCTACATGGCTGTGCTCACAGGTACCTATGGCCGCGACGATGCGGCCCTGGCGCAGACCATTTGGGCAGACACACAGCTGTTTCACCCTTCGTTCCCTCGCCTGTGAGACCACCATGGCTGGTTGGCCTCCCAGCCGTGCAGACCTGGTTTATACAGGCGTACGTTTCCCAGCTCCTGGGGGAGACAGTTCTGGAATGGCTTCCCCAGTTGTCTGGCGTCTTCGGCGACAGTCGGCTCTTCGTGGGGATAGCGATAACCGACCCCGAAGCCCAGCGCTCTCGTCAGGCCAGTTGGAGCATTCCTTAGAAACATAGGCACGGGAAGCTCACCTTTTTCCTCAATGAGGGCTCGGGCCTGAGTGTACGCTCTCAGGGCGGAGTTGCTTTTAGGAGCTAATGCCAAGTACAACGTTACCTCTGAGAGAGGTAGAAAGGCTTCTGGCATACCTATCGATTGAACGGCCTGCTGTGCCGCCACAGCCACCACGAAGGCCTGAGGATCAGCAAGTCCGATATCCTCGGCTGCCGAGAGCACCAGACGCCGTGCAACGAAAACGGGATCTTCTTCGGCTTCGAGGAGCCGAGCAAGCCAGTAGATGGCAGCGTCGGGGTCAGACGCCCTGATGGATTTGATCAGCGCCGATGCCAGCTGAAAGTGGGTATCTGGGCTAGCTCCTTCCCTTAGTTGCCGTTTCTGAAATATTGTTGCCAGAAGGTCCGTATCTATAGTGTTCTCCCCAGGAGCGATACTACTGGCGGCCAATTCAAGTACCGATAAGGCCACCCGAGCGTCACCGCCGGACATGGCTAGCAGATAGTCCAAGGCGTCCGGCTTCAACTCCAATCGCAACCGACCGAGGCCTCGCTCGTGATCCTGGAGGGCAGCCTGAATTATTGCTCTCAGATCATCCGTAGTCAGGGGTTCCAGGCGATACACTCTGCAGCGGCTGAGCAGTGGCGGGATGATGGAAAAGCTGGGATTCTCTGTGGTGGCCCCAAGGAAAATCAGTGTCCCGTCCTCGACGTAGGGGAGTATGGCATCCTGCTGGGCCCTGTTGAAGCGATGGACTTCGTCGAGAAAGAGGACAGTACGTCGCCGCTCGCGTAGCAACCGCTGTTTTGCCCTCTCGGCGATTCGGCGGACGTCGGCTACCCCGGCGGTAACTGCACTGAGCCTCTCGAAGTAAGCTCCCGTGGTCTTTGCAAGAAGCACAGCTAAGCTGGTCTTGCCGCTTCCGGGCGGCCCCCAAAGGATCAGTGACACAAGGTTGCCCGACTCTGCCAGCCTTCGGAGGGATTTGCCGGCTCCGATTAAATGTTTCTGTCCTACGAACTCCTCGAAGCTTCGAGGCCTCATCCTGGCAGCGAGGGGAGCAATCCCAGACTCATGTTCGAAAAAGCTCCTCTGGCACGTATCCCCGCTCCTACCCATTTTTGCAAGCACCTCCACTGGCACTAAAATGGAGTCTACCGCTTTTGCGTTAGGCTTGTGGGAGGTGCATATGCGCGTGGATGGCCGCGGACCACGGGAACTGCGGAAGACCATCATAATACCGGGATATTTGGAATTTGCTGAAGGGTCGGCGCTCATCGTTGCAGGTAACACCAAGGTCCTGTGCGCCGTCACCATTGAAAACGCTGTTCCAACGTTTTTGGCAGGCAAAGGGCAGGCGTGGATCACGGCCGAATACTCCATGTTGCCGCGATCCACTCGAAGTCGAACGCCCCGAGAGTCGCACTTGGGAAGGTTGCAGGGTCGAACCCAAGAGATCCAAAGGCTAATAGGAAGAGCTCTGAGAGCTGCCTTCGAGCTCGATAAACTGGGGGAGAGAACGTTTCTAGTTGACTGTGATGTACTCCAGGCCGACGGCGGTACCCGAACGGCTGCCATTACGGCTGGCTATGTGGCCACTGCCTTGGCGATATTCAGGTCCGGTATCGCATCCGACCTCTCACAAGTGTCGCCTACACCTTTGGCGGCCGTCAGCGTGGGAATTGTGGACGGTGTACCTATGCTGGATCTGTCCTACGACGAGGATGCGTTGGCTGAGGTTGATATGAACGTGGTCATGAATGGGCATGGCGAATACGTAGAGATACAGGGAACAGCTGAGCACCGACCTTTTTCCAGGGAGCAGTTGCTAGAACTCCTGGCCCTCGCCCGGGAGGGCATTTCGAAACTTTTCGAGGTCCAAAGGGAGGCACTGATACGCGCGGGAATCGGGTGTCCGGCCTATTCGCCCAGTTGACCTTTAGTACTTGGCAGCCTATCTACGACACGTGGATCTATCTGCGTTGCCATGTCGAGGGCCCTGCCGAGCCCTTTGAATATGGCTTCTACCGTATGATGCGGATCCTCGCCACCCAGAATGCGCACGTGCAAAGTGACCTTGGCCTCGAGGGCAAAGGAATTCAGAAAATGACGCACCATGTACATGGAAAGGTCACCGACCTTCCCTTCCGTTGGCAGACCAAAGGAGTAGAATCCCGCACGTCCACTAATGTCGACAGCCACCATTGCCAGAGCTTCGTCCATGGGCTGAAGCACGTGCCCAACTCGGCGAATGCCCAGCCGATCGCCCAAAGCTTTGAGTAGGGCTTGCCCCAGGACGATTCCCACATCCTCAACAGTGTGGTGCTCATCGATGTGGAGATCACCCGTAGCCTTCACGTGCAGGTCGAACACTCCGTGGTGAGCAAATAGTTCGAGAAAGTGATCCAAGGCAGGGACTCCTGTCCCAATGGAAGCGTTCCCGGATCCGTCGAGCACCCAAGTTACGGTCACCGAGGTCTCCTTAGTAGTCCGAGAAACAGTGGCGGACCGGACATCAGCGTCACTCATAAAGAAGTTGACACCTCCAATAGGGCTTTCATCAACCTGTCCGTGTCCTCCGGACGACCTACGCTTATGCGAATGTAATCCCGCAGCAGGGGAGTGTTAAAGTAGCGGATGAAAATCCCCTTCATCTCCAGCCATTTCTTCAGTCGCGACGCGTTAGATCTGACAACACGGCAGAGGATAAAATTTGCGTCGGATGGGTAAGGGACAAGTAAGTTCAGTTTCCTCAGCTGGCGATAGAGACGGCCCCGTTCTAAGCGGATGCGGTTCACACTTTGACGTAGGTACTCAATGTCCTCGAGGCTAGCCTTAACAGCCACCTGAGCAGCCACGTTCACGTTGTAAGGTTGCTTGATCTTCCGTAGCTGGGTAGCTATTTCCCGCGGAAAGATACCGTATCCGATGCGCAAGCCGGCCAACCCAGCCCACTTGCTGAAACTACGGAGCACCACCAGATTGGGGAATTCTTCCACCAAGGGGGCAACGGTCACGCCCGCGAACTCGTAATAGGCCTCGTCTACTACCACAACGGAATTAGAACGCAGGAGACGGACTACGTCGGACGTAGGGGTAAGGTTGCCTGTCGGGTTGTTGGGAGAGGCTAAAAAGATCAACTTGGTCTTCGGAGAGAGGCTAGCCATTACACGATCGACGTCTACTTGGAACTTTTCGTTCCGAGGGGCCTCGACCACTCGGCCACCACATAGCCTTGCCGACCAAGCATACATTCCGAAAGTGGGTGGACAGATCACTATCTCGTCCCCAGGACCAACAAAGAGGCGCATCAAAAGGTCGATCAGTTCGTCGGACCCACTGCCCGCCACTATTCGGTCGGGGGGAAACCCGCAGTACGAGCCGAGCAGCTCCCTAAGCTCACCCTGATTGGGGTCTGGATAGATGTGGTATTGAGCGTAAGCAGCCAGCGCCTCCTGAACCCTGAGGGAGCAACCGTAGGGATTTTCGTTGGCGTCCAGCTTAACAATGTCGGCAGGTGAAAAGCCGAGCCGTGCTGCCAGAACATCTACTGGTTCTATAGGCACATATTCGTCCAGGGTTTCAAGATCTGACCTGAAGAGGTTTGCAACTAAAGGGAAGCTGTCCAACCTACTGCTCCTCGAACCTCACAGATACCGCGTTGGCATGAGCCGTGAGCCCTTCGGCCTCGGCTAAAGCCTTAGCATGGGCCGCCAATCTGCCGAACCCGTCCCTCGAAAGCGCAACCACGCTGATGTGCTTGATAAAGTGATCCACATTGATGGGGGATGTGAAGGTGGCGGCACCACCCGTCGGCATGATGTGGCTGGGGCCTGCCACATAGTCGCCCATCACTTCTGGAGAGTACTCTCCCAAAAAGACCCCACCCGCGTTCTTGACCATGGGCAGAAGGCTCCAAGGGTCGCGCGTCAAGATACACAAATGCTCAGGCGCAAACTCATTCGCCAGCTCCATACCTTCACAAAGGTCTTTCACAACCACTATGCCGCCCCACTTTGCCAGCGACTCCGCTATGACATCGCGGCGAGTTAGGGAAGGCAGCTGAGATTCTATTTCTTTGCACACCCGGTTGGCCAACTCCGCGCTATCGGTGATCAGGAGCGGGCGCGCCATGGGGTCGTGTTCCGCCTGGGCCAGGAGATCCGCAGCCACTGATTTGGGGTCGGCAAACTTATCGGCTATCAGTAACGTCTCCGTAGGGCCGGCTATTTGGTCCACGCCCACGTCGCCGAAGACCTGCTTCTTGGCCAGGGCAACAAAGATGTTCCCAGGTCCCACAACCTTTTCGACCTTGGGAACACTTTCGGTTCCATAGGCCATGGCAGCTATCGCCACGGCCCCGCCGATCTGGAAGACCCGGTCGACACCTGCTATGCGGGCTGCAGCTAAAATCAGCGGATTCGGGCCTTGCATTGAAGGAGGAGTGGCGACTACTATTTCCCTTACTCCAGCCACACGTGCCGGCACCGCAGCCATAAGCAAGGAGGACGGATAGGCCGCACGGCCGCCCGGCACGTAAACCCCGACTCGATCTAATGGCCGGACCAACTGCCCCAACGCTCCATTGGGCCCAAAATCGATCCACGAGTTGCGCAACTGCTTTTGGTGGAATCGCTCGATTTCCTGGACAGCAGCGCGCATGGCTGAAACCACCTTGGTGTCGACCTTCGCAACTGCTCCATCGAGGTCATCCTGATCTATTTGAAGTCGTTCCAGCTTCACACCATCGATCTTAAGGGTTAGATCAACAACCGCGCGGTCGCCATGGCTCCGCACAGCCTCGATTATGCGGGCTACTGCTTCCGATGCCCCCACAGGCTCTCCGAAGACCTGACGAAGCTTCTCGCCTACAGCCGCAGGCAGTTCTACCTGGTCCATAGGAGGTCGAACCAGCACAGTACGTCGAGCCTCGTCGGCCGAATAGATCCTAACTTGGCCGTTCTTCACTTTCCCTCCAGCTCCTTGAGGGCCTTTTCAAAGGCCCACGATTTCACATCGAAGACGTAGTCAGCCGATACCACGGTGATACCAGATCCTCCCGACTTGCGAAGGTGCTCTATAGCCTTTGGGAGTAAATCGGCTCGCACGATTAAGTTTACTGCGTACCAGTCCGGCTCATCCATCTGCTTTGCATATACCTTTGATATCGTGGGACCTTTCATGCCCGCGATGTCCATCTCTTGGATGATGTGTTTGGCTACTTCTTCGGGTGATGTCCCTCGGATATTGGCAGTGACCGATCGATATTCTTTAGCCCTCAATCTCGCCTCAATAACTTCGAGGATCTGCTTCAACAGCTCTAGTTTGATTCTATTGCCCTTAAGGCGTTCGCGATTCCCTATTAGGCAGGCTTGGCTGCGTAGTATCGTTCCCCCGGATATGGTCTTGAGACGGTTTTCTCGCAAAGTCGTGCCAGTTTCCACGATGTCCGCAATAACGTCGGCATAGCCTAATCGGGGAGCTGCTTCGAGTGCGCCAGAAGCTTCTGCCAGGGCGAAGAAGTTAACCCCGTTCCGGTAAAGGAAATCTTTCACGAGGTTGGGAAACTTCGTTGCTACTCGCAAGTGGCGGCCCGCACGCCGCATCTCGTTGGCCAGGTCAGCCAGATCGGCAATGCTCCAAACATCGACCCACGCTTCGGGAACCGCTAATACCAGCTCACACTGCCCATATCCGAGGTCTTCCATAAGAACTATCAGCTCGTCGCCCTCGTATCTAGACTCTGCCACGATGTCGTAGCCGGTAATCCCCAAATCTGCAGTCCCTTCGTCTACTTTGGCCGGTATATCTGCTGCCCTTTGGAACAGGACACTTACCTCTGGCATGCCAGAGAGGGTAGCACTATATTGACGCGGATTCGGCCTATGCACAGCTAGGCCGCAGCTCCTAAAAAAATCGAGCGTCTCTTGCTCTAGGCTGCCTTTAGAGGGAATAGCGAGTCGGAGGAGCGTCTGGGTCACGGTACTTCTTTCCTCAGCAAGTTGAATAGCTCGTCGAAAGCTGTGACAGTGTAGGCTGACCCGTCAGATGTGTGCACGGTGACCTTTTCGCTCTGGCCCTCAGTAGCTTCGAGTAATAGCTTGAGGGAGCAGCCTAATCTTTGGGCCTCTTCGAGGCCGAAGCGGCCTGTTTCTGTACATGTAACCACTTCGGCTCCGGGGAATACAGCCCGCAGCTTCTTGGCCAGCTTAAGGGCTCCGGCGCGGTACCTCGGAGAAGCAGGTATTAGCGAAATGCAGCGTCTAGGCGTCAGGCGGAGGGCCTCTGACCCGTCGGCTAGGGCAAACAAACGTTCCCCATTGAAGGCAAAGCCACAGGCCGCCGTGCTGAAGTCCCCGCCTAGAACTCCTACGAGGCCATCGTATCTTCCGCCACCTCCGATACGGTGTGGCCTGCCTTCCAGCGGTCCTATTAGTTCGAACACAGGACCTGTGTAGTATTGGAACCCGCGACTCATACCAAAGTCAATCACAAGTTCTGGAACTCCTTCTGTGTCCAGAGCATCGAGGATCTCGTCCAGTTCGTCGAGGGCCGTGGTATCTACCCCAGCCTGAATGAGCAACATACGTGCAGCAGGCATTGCCTCCTCTCGGGGTCCTGCCAGTTTTATCAGCTTCGACAAGAAATCCAGGGCACGCTCGAGAAGTGGTAATTGGGCCGGACGAAGTAAGCGCTCGGCGAGCCTGGCGACTATGTCTTCGGGAGAACGGTTACTGCCTGTGAGATCCACATCGAGTTCGCCGAGCAACGAGCCGAGGATGTGCCGAAGCTGCGATTCCTCCATGCCATGCCCGAGGAGTCCTTTTGGCGGGCCCGAACTCTCGTGGTTTAGCCCGGCAAGCGTAGCTACCCGCTGTCGCACAGCTTCCGTACCCAGATTGCGGAGGTCCTCGAGGTGCCAGAGGATTATCGTTCGGAGCCTTTCCTCTAAGTCTAGGGTCGCTAGGTACGCGTATATCACGCCCATATGTCCGAGGACTAGCTTCAACGGGGTCAGGCCGAGCTCACTCATGGCATCAAGGGCCAGCTGGATAACTTCGGCATCTCCTGCTGGTCCGCGCGCGCCGAGGAGCTCCACCCCAATCTGTGTGAACTGGCGGTGTTCGGCTCCATCCAGGGGCTCATTGCGAAATACAGGGCCACTATAGCAAAGACGCACCGGCAACGGCACGTCGGACAGATGTTCCAAGTACGCCCTTATAACCGACGCTGTAATCTCAGGTCTCAGACAGAGTTGCCGGTTCCTGAATTCGAAGGCGAACAGCCGCGAGACGATCTCTTCACCTGACTTCAGCATGAATAACTGGGCTGGCTCCAACACCGGGACATCAATAGCCTTGTATCCCCATCTGGCAAAAGTTCCCACGACGGTCTGCACGAGCTTTCGAAACCGCTCTTCCGTGCCCGGCAGCCTGTCATGCATTCCAGGCACCCTGGCTATAGTACGGAGCATACGAGCGTCCTATTAGGCAGTGAACTGAGCTAATTCGTATTCTACCCCAGATGCCGGTGGCTTAAGCGGTCGCCTCATAAGTCTTCGGCCAATGGTGGGTCTGTATAAGGCCGGGAGCTGGCATAGGCGTCCATTCCCCTGCTGCCTGACATGGCCAAAAGAATGCGATAAAACTCAACGTGCTTTGCCGCAACGGCCTCCTGCGAGTAGAACTGTTGGGCCCTACTTCTTGCTTTAGCCGAGAGCTCATAATAGAGGGATTCCGAACTCAGCACGCTCTCCAGACTTTGGCTTAAAGCTTCGACATCTCCCTCTGGGAAAACCAAGCCTGCATCGCCAATGACCCTGGGAATCTCGCCACAATCTGACCCGATCACAACGCAGCCAGTGGCCATTGCCTCGGCTAACACTCGGCCAAACTGCTCCTTCCAGCGACGGGTTGTCCGCGATGGAAGCACCAAGACATGAAATTCGCCCATCAGTTTACCTACCGCCTCGGAGCCAACAGGTTTGAGGAAGTTGACCCGTTCTTCCAGACCCAACTTCTGGGCGAGGGCCCTAAGTGATGGCTCGGCCTCCCCAGATCCTACTATCACCAATTCCAGGGGCATTGGCACGGCGGCCGCAGCGCGCAGCAGTAGGTCCACTCCCTTCTCAGGAACGAGGCGCCCCATGTACCCTACACGAAAAGGTGGGGCAAACCGGCGCTTCCGGTAGGGAAACAGCGTCATATCTACACCGAACTGAGGAATTACAGCCACAGTGCCCCTGAAGCCCGTTTCGTTGAGTATGGCAGCAGCGTCCAAGTTACCGGCTATTGCCCCGCTACACCAGCGATACACCGATTTACGAAACCACGAAAAAGGCGGCGGGATACGCTTTCTGATGTTCGCCCAGGTGAAGAAAAGCATCTTATCTGCGACCCATTGGCCCGCCCTAGCTGCGAGAAAAGTGCTCAGATTGAACGGCTCCTCATCGATGTGGAGAAGCTGAGGCCGCACAGTCTCGATTACGCGACTTAGACCTTTGAATGAGAAAAGGTGGTGGTGGCCGTTGAGGCGAAGCGGCAACACAATCAGTCGGTATCCCTCAGGTCGTGCGTCTTCGAGCTTCACCAACCCCACCCTTGGTTCGCTCCAGGTTTCGGGGACCACTACCGTGAGCTCGAGCTCGGGGTCGATTTCTACCATGGCCCGGGCCTTGCTGAGGTAAGCCCGAGTTAACATGGCCTTACTAACCAGGATAACCCGCATGGGTCTTCGCCAGCGCGATATAGAGCTCTGCTGTCTTCTTGGCCGTGTTGATCCATGAGAAGACGCGCGCCCTTTCAAGCCCCTTACTTATTAAAGCCCGTCGCAGTTCACTGTCCACTGCCACTCGATGCATGGCCTGCACCAGTTCAGGCACCGACCGGGGCGATACGAATATGGCGGCCTCACCACACACTTCCTTCAGTGCAGGCGCTGAACCCACAATCACTGGGACACCGCAGGCCATGGCTTCCAGTGGGGGCAGGCCAAAGCCTTCATAAGATGAAGGAAAAACGAATGCCCCAGCCGCGCTATACAGGTGAAGCCTCTCCTCCTGAGCCACTTTGCCGGTCAGCACTACGCGGCGATCGAGACCGTGCCTGCGAATAACACTGGGAAGGTCGGGCACGATAGGAGTACCCCACACCTTGGGCAAATCGCCCGCCATGACTAGATCCCAATCGATGCCCAGCGCCACTAGTTGCGCGTAAGCTTCGACAAGAGTAACCAGGTTCTTTCGGGCATCGAATCCCCCCAGATATAGGAAGTAGGACCTACGCAGCCCGAACTTAGAAAGGGTTGGCTTTAGCTCATCTGAGTCGGCAGGTAACGGTCTGAGCCCTGGGTCCACACCAAGGGGAACAACGGTAACGCGCTCCTGCGGTATGCGCAACATGCCCAGAATTTCGAGCTTAGCCGCCTCAGAATCGGTTATAACATGTACGGCCCTGCGCAAACCTCCTCTGGCAAGGAGGAAATACAGTCTCAACCAAAGGCTACCCCGGTACTCGGGCAATACAATGTTCGCAATGTCGTGGACAGTTACAATTTGGGGAACCCTAGGAATCAAAGAAGGAGCGAAGTACGGCACATGGCAGAGCATCGCACCCATCCGGCGAGCTCCCCTCGGGAAGGAGTACTGTTCCCAGACGAGCTTGCGAATCTTGTTCGAGATGGCGCTTTCACCTAAAAGTGAGAATGACCTAGGGTCGGGTCGGAGAACCTCGATTTTAAGATCGATGACCTCTCGGAGGGCCTTGACCAGATGCCGAACGTACTGGCCGCTACCCGTGGCCTCTAGATCCCAGAAATATCCGTTTACAGCTATCCTTGGTGGACTGGTAATCTGTGCTCTCGCACCCACAACAGCCAATTATACTTTTCATGGTCAAAGACCTCTTTAGGGCAGCCTGAATGTAGCTATGACAGCGACAGACATGCAGCTTTGGGCCCCATGGGTACGGAGCGACGGCAGAAACTGGCCAGATGTCTAACATCGGCGGAGACAGTGTAGCGGCTCGATGCCCAGAGATCACCAAGCGTCCCCGAAAGCAGGGTCCGAATTCTTTGACTGAGGCATCAAACGAGGCTGAGGAAATTCCTTAGGATGGTTCTACCGTGGACAGTCAAAACCGACTCCGGGTGAAACTGCAGTCCAAAGACTGGGTATTCTCTGTGCTCGACCGCCATGATAGCGGCATCGTCGGCCTGAGCAGTAACCTTCAAGCAGGCTGGGAGATGAGGGGCATCAGCTGCCAAGGAATGGTAGCGCGCCGCTCGGAAGGGATTCGGGACATCGCGGAACAAGCGGCTACCATCGTGATAGACCCACGATGCCCTGCCGTGCACTACCCTAGACAGCCGAGTTATCCTCCCACCGAAGGCGTGGACAATGCACTGGTGGCCCAGACAGATGCCTAACACTGGGATCCTCCCCGCGACGACCCGTATGAGGTCAATGCATATACCCGCGTGCTCTGGATCCGACGGACCAGGCGAGATCACGACGGCCTCTGGATGCACGGCAACGATCTCTTCCGGCGAGACAGCGTTGTTTCGAACCACTAAGACGTCGTAGTGGAGTTCTTTTACGAGCTGGACCAGGTTATAGGTAAAAGAGTCATAGTTGTCGACAAACAGTACCATGGCTAGTTTCCTCCGCTATTGCCACTGCCTGGAAAAGGGCCTGGGCTTTTGATACGACCTCCTCATATTCGGCTTCTGGCACGGAGTCGGCTACGATGCCAGCCCCTGCCTGGACATAGACCTGGCTACCGATCTTTACCAGGGTCCGAATGGTTATGGCCATATCCAGGGATCCGTCGCTAGCAAAGTATCCCACGGCACCGCCGTAGGGGCCCCTTATCCTATCCTCAAGCTCTGCTATAAGCTGCATCGCTCTGACCTTGGGAGCGCCAGTCAACGTGCCTGCCGGGAAGCAGGCCCTCAGGGCATCTAGGGCATCCATGTGGGGCAGTAGCTTCCCTTCCACCTGTGTTACAAGGTGTATGACGTGGGAAAACCGCTCTAAATGCATGGGTCTGAGCACATGTACACTCCCCGGAGTACAGACTTTGCCGAGATCGTTTCGAGCGAGGTCTACCAACATAACATGTTCAGACCTGTCTTTTTCGCTAGCGGCCAATTCTTGGGCCATCCGTTTATCGTTGGTCCGGGATACTCCCCTAGGACGGGTACCCGCAATGGGGCACGTCACTACCCTGCGACCCTTTACTTTCAGCAGCATTTCCGGCGACGCGCCTACCAATTGGAAGCTCCCGAAATCCAGGAGATACATGTAGGGGGACGGGTTGATCGTTCTCAGGGCAATATACAGGTCCTCTGGGGAAGCAGATGTGGCTCTATGGAAACGGAGACTAACGACAGCTTGCAGCAACTCTCCCTGGTGGATGAGTCCTCGGAGGTGAGCCACTTTTTCGATGAAGTCCGATCTGCTGCTTCCAACGATCTGCCAAGCTTTTTCAGTGGGGCTACTATCGCCTTGCCTAGTGCTGCCGATTTGACGATCGCTCGTTCCCGACCCGGGGCAGGTCAAGACTGAGTCGATGAAGTGATCTATAACCCGTGGGCCTTGATCCGAGAAGAGCAGTCCCAGTGACACCTGCTCTGCAACCTCGTCGACAATGGCCAGCACGGATGGTGTCATAAAGACTGCATCCGGCAACAGAAGATCGTCGGCTTGTGGCCGAGGAACCACCGGCTCCAGCGCAGAAGCTACCTCATATCCCAGGTAGCCCACAGCTCCGCCGAGCAGACGACGTTCCGCCGAAAGATTTGCTGGGTCCGCTGGAAGGACCAGTTCACGCAGCCAGGCTACAGGATCGGGCTGTGGTCTTGTTAACGATCCTCCCTCGAACTCTATATGCAGGGCGTTTTGGTGCCAGCGAGCCACGGCAAGTGGATGCGTTCCCACCAGCGCAAGTCCCGGCCTTCCGCGGATGCGGCGTTCCATAATGAACCCAGGCCCATCACCCTTGAACTTCCTGTAGATAGAAATTGCCGACACTTTGGGGGCTGGAAGATCGAACCACAACCTCCCAACTCTCCATGTCCTGAACGGCACTCCCGATGCCTTTTGTTCCATAGACCCATCCGAAGCCCTAGTCATCTCCTCGAAGCTCCCTGGTAGCCGTATTGGTGGCGATACTCGTCCAGCGCAGTTCTAGCTGCGAGCACAAACTGCCGCACCAAATCCGGGTCCTTCTTGCCCTGGCGTTCCACACCGCTGGATACGTCTACTCCTGCCGGCCTCACCAACCGCACGGCCTTTTCGACGTTATCAGCATTCAGTCCACCTGCCACGATCGTCGGCGTCCGGAAAATGCCGGCCGTGAGGCGATTCCAAGGCCACGGCTTTCCAGTGCCGCCGGTGCCAGGACCTGTGTCAAGCAATACATAGTCGAGCCCCAGCGCATCGATCTCTCGGGCTGACCGACTAGGCTCTGCCGTCACTGCATCCATGCCCACAGCACCGATAACGATGCAATGCGGCAATTTCTCCCTGAGGAACATCACCAGATCTCGACCCAAGGGTCCATGGAGCTGTATACCGTCCAGGCTGAGGTGTACTGCCTCCCGAACTATTTGGAAGGGATCTGTGGGCAAGAGCCACACTCCTATGGTCAAAATTTCGATCGGCACCATGCGGCGAAGCCGGAGGGCCTGGTCGATTGGCACGAAATGCCTACTAAAGGGGTAGAACACCAGGCCGATAGCATCGGGCAGAGAGGGCAGGCACGCTGCCAGCTCATCCACATCGGTGAAACCGCAGACCTTTATCACAGCTTGCAACCTCCATCTCGTAAAGCATTCTCGACAGCGCCAACCCAGGGTCCCGCGACACCATGAGGGCTGTGCCCACCAGCGCAGCGGTATATCCAAGATCCCGTACTTCTGCTAAAGCTCTTCCGTCCTTTAGGCCGCTCTCGGCGACTGAAAGGATGCCCTGTGGGATCTCGTGGGCGATCCGCTGATGGATCGTAGGATCGATTCGGAGAGTGTCGAGGTCCCTCGAGTTGATTGCCACAATTATGGGATCGATGGTTAAGGCTCGTTCGAGCTCCACTTCACTGTGGACTTCCGGCAAGGGGAGCAAACCCAAGGATCTCGCAAGGCTTGCTAGCTGATGGAATGTCTCGTTATCCAAAATGCGGACGATGAGCAGCACCGCACTTGCTCCCAAAGCTCTTGCCTCATATACCTGGTAGGAGCCCACAACGAAGCCCTTGTACAGCGTCGGCAGGGGTGTTGCGAAGGCGATCCTGGCGAACAGAGAAGGCGATCCAAGAAAGTAGCGCTCTTCGACTATGACCGATAGTGCAGTAGCCCCTGCAGCACGGTAACTTTCTACGATTTCCAGCGGGTCTGCCTTATCATTGATGACTCCTGTAGATGGTGAGGCGGGCTTGAATTCAGCAATCACAGCTAAGCCGCGTTGCTGTTTTCCTTTCGTCAGCGCTGCGGAGAGATCGGGCGGTGGCGGCATGTTCTGAATCTTCGCGAGGAGGGCTTCTAGGGGGCAGCTGGCCATGCGCGTTCTGACAGATTTCTCCGTGGCCGAAATTAACTTAGTTAGCATGCCCAAGGGCGTCCTCCCTGTTGGATTCGTCAATTAGTCGCATCAGGACGCGAGCAGCCCTCCCGGAGTCGATGCTCTCTTGGGCAGCTGTAATTGCGTCCCGCAGGGTTGGGCTACGTCCAGCTACCCACAACAAGGCTGCTGCGTTTAGAACCACGATATTGCGGGCGGGTCCGCCCACGCCTGCAAGCACACTGCGGATCAGGTCCGCTGACTCTGAGGCGTCAGCCACTTGTATATCGGGCAGTGTGCCCTGGTCGGGCAGAAGCTCCATTTTGCCAAGCGTTCTCATGCGCCACCGGCGACCAGCGATAAAGGCAACTACGTTGGTTCCAAAGGGCGAAAGCTCGTCCATACCGTCTCCGTGGACTACCAGGGCTCTCCTATCTCCCAACAAGGCCAAAGCCTTTGCTACGACGGGCACCAGGTTCGGCTCCGGGACACCGATAATTTGGAAAAGCGGTCGCAAAGGGTTGGCGAGAGGCCCTGCCAAGTTGAGGATGGTACGAATCCCAAGCTCACGGCGCAGGGAAGCCAGGTCTCTCAGTGCAGGATGATAATGGGGTGCATAGAGGAAGGTCATCCCCGTCCGTAGCAAGCACTGCACTGCCACGTGGGTCGGCATTGCCACACGGACGCCCAGGGCCTGCAGGACGTCGGCACTGCCAGAGGCACTGGATACCCCTCGATTGCCATGTTTCGCCACCGGCAAACCGGTACCAGCCACCACTAAGGCAACGGCAGTGCTGACGTTGAAGGTTCCGGTCCCATCGCCGCCCGTCCCACAGGTATCGGCGATATGGAGGTTCCTAGGCACCTTCACCTTTAGCGCTCGCGTCCGCAGCACCTTGGTTACACCAACTAGTTCTTCGAAAGTTTCGCCACGGGCCCTGAGAACGGCTAACAGCGCAGCGGTCTGCACAGGCGTTAACGATCCATCCAAGGCCATCTCCACGGCTTTGGCCGCATCTTCGAGCGACAGCTTCTGACCCGAAACCAGTCTTTGAAGTAACATCTCACCCTCCTGAAAAGGAAGGACCTCTGCCCCATGGGGCAGAGGTCCTCTACTCCTCCGCGGTGCCACCCACAATCAGGGGCAACCCAGATACAAAATGACCTTTCGTCGCTGGGACGAAAGGTCACCTTCCGCGGTGCCACCCATCTGGGTTACCCCACTCAGCCCGGTACGGGCTATGCAGCCGATACCGGCCCTCCTTTAACGGTGAGGTTCCGCCCGCCCTTACTCGGATTCCCCTTTGGGGCGGATGCTCATGGGCCCATTCACTGCCCACCTCGCGGCCGAACTCCCACCACCGTCGGCTCTCTGGGCGCGGGCTATGGCAGCTACTCCACCCACTCGTCGCATTCAGACGTATTCTGTTCTAGTCGATATCATATCGTGCGATCGATTTCTTGTCAACCTTCATCGGCTGGAACTAAGGATAATCCCGTTCTAGTGCCCCCATCTCGAGACACGCGCCATCAAGGCCCTGTTCCTACGGTGATCGGTCCGTCTGACTGAGCCCTTCGAGCCGGTGTGGCCTCATTCGCAGAACTACAGCTTCGGCGTTTGTGCCCAATGCGCACTGTATTTCTTGATCTCCTGAGGAGCCATCACTCCTCCCGAGGTTACCACCAGTGAGATCAGTCGTGGCGGTGTGATGTCGAAGGCTGGATACCAGCCGTGCACTCCCTCAGGGGATGTTCTAATGCCGGCGCAGGCGAGCACTTCCGATCCATCGCGCATCTCTATCGTTACGGTATCCACGGTGGGATGATCGGGGGATGGATCGCCCAACACATAATAGGGTACCCCATAGGCTTGGCAGGCTAAAGCTATGGAAAGGGTGCCGATTTTGTTTACAACGTGTCCATCCAAGGTGATGACGTCGGCTGCTGACACAAAGGCTTGGGCTAGTCCACTAGCCAGCAGATGGGCGGCCATAGCATCAGTTATAACTGTCACCCGAAAGCCCATATCGCGAGCTACACTGGCAGTCAGCCTAGCTCCCTGCAAATACGGCCTAGTTTCGGCGCACACCAGGTCTATCTCCTTGCCAGCCGCACGAGCAGCCAGAAGCATGTATGCGAGGAGAGTCTCAGCGAAGCAGTGCGTCAAGACCGTGACCTTGGTGGGGAGAAGGTTCGCAGCCAGCTCGCCAATTTGTCGCGACCGCGCATATCGTTCTTCTAGTGCCTGCCAAACCACGGCCTCGGAGGCTTGCTCAGGGTCGTCTCCCCGCTCCATTGCCGCAACCGTGACATCCCTGATACGTCTCAGGTGCCTCAGGAGCTTTTTCGATGTGGTCGGCCTGGCGGCTGCGAGCACTTCCGCGGCCTTGTCGAGCACGGAAAAGCCTTGATGAGGCTGCATACCTCTCACGGTGCGAGCAGTTGCCACCATAGCCCACGATGCAGCCAACCACGGACCGCCGCTTTGGGTTACCATATCAGCTATTGCCTGGGCCACTTCGATGTAGGAACCGCAGGTAACGAACTCTATGCTGGAGGGATACTTTCTCCGGTCGAGGATCTGTACAGTGCCATTATCGTACCTAGCTACGTTCTCGTACTTTAACAGAAACGGCAGATCCTCATCTTGCCTGGACATGCCAAACTCACCCGGCTTCATCCGCAAGGTCACTGCTCAAGATATTGATTCCCCGGCCTGATCTGTTGAAGCGGGCGTAAATGCCCAAGCCATGGCAATACGATCGATGCCTACGTCAAAGCCACTAGGACTCAGCCGAGCTCTCTCGCTTGCCCAAGGACAACAGATACACCCCCGCATAGATGAGTGCCACAAAGGGCACGAGACCGAAAATTACCGCAGGTCCAATAGAGCCCCGGCCGAAAGCTGCACCGATGCCGGCCCCGTAGAGAGACGTAGACGCCCACAAGCCAACTATGAGGCCTCCGAGACCACCAATCCAGGTTAAGATCACGCCCAGGGGCACATTGAGGGGTCCCCTGAAATCGCGGGGATCCATGATATCTGTCCATACGAGGCCCAGCTGCTTCACCCTGGGATAGATCAAGAACATGATTATAGGCCCGAGAATACCGGCTGCGATGCTGTTGTTAACTGTTATAATGCTCCCTAGCACTGCGAACGGAAGAACCGCCAAGATTTCCAAGCCCCAGGCGATGATGACAGCGCAGATAATGCTGGCAATGATGGTGGTGAGCCAGAATTCCAGCAGCTGGGGAAAGGAGTTCACATAGGGTTCCGCACCACGCTTGACAAGCCCATGGTTCGACCAGACCTTATATGGTATGAGGCCAAAGAAGAAGTTGCCTAAGAACCCAAAGAGGCTTCCAAGCCCCAGCGTACCGAAGAAGTCACCAATCAAGTTGCCGATGGCAGCTCCCCACGCCCCCGCTGGGCCGAACAGGATTCCGAACACCACGGGGACAACGTTAGCTGGCCGCACTTCCGTAAAACCAGGCACTATGACGAAACCTTTAAATGGTATGAGAATAGCTGCATAAACAGCCGCCGTAAGGGCAGTTAAGACGACCATACGCGTGTACTTCCACATAGTCCACAGCTCTCGGACGCCGAAGAGTACTACGAACCCCAGGATTACTACTGCTACCCCGATGACCCGTTCCATGCCGCACCCCCAGAATTTAGTTATCGGACGCCGCTACACACTAACGCCGATGACTTTGCGAACTGCCACCACGCTCAAAACCAACAGAGCCAAAGATGCTGCCAGGAATGCCCAATCTACCGCCGACATCTTTAGCTGTAGGTACATAGAGCGAACCCGTTGGGCACCGAAGCCTTTCGATTCCAGGGCCATGGCCATCTGATCCGTACTTCGAAGGGCAGTAAGAAGTATAGGTACTAAGAGGGGTACATACTTGCGCGTCCTTTCAAGGACATTACCAGTCTCAAGGTCGAGTCCTCTCGATCGCTGCGCTTGGATGATAGTAGCCCCTGCTCCTACAAAGGTCGGGACGAGCCGAAGGGCCGTAGAGAAGGCGAAGGCAGCTGGAAACGGCAGGCGAAAACGAATAAGCGCCGCCATTATCTCCTCGTTCCTCGTTGTCGAAAGGAACACCATCCCCGCTATAATCATGGCATCGATGCGCAAGGCAGTCGAAACGCCAAATGCAACGGACTCACGCGTAACCCGCCAAAACAGGGGAGTATGTCCTGCAGCGAAGATGCTCCAGAGCACAATGGCCATCAATCCTACCATGAAAAGAACGAACCAAATGCGCTTGAGGTTGGATAAGCTCTTGCCGATTGCCCCGTAGATAAGTATCAGTGACATTAATAATGCCAAGTACACCGGGTGGAACGACACAAAGGCCAGCACAAAGCACACCAAAAGAATCGTTACCTTGACCCGTGGATCAAGCCTGTGCAGAATCGTGCCTTTGTCCAGGTACAGGTAAATGTCCATGCTGACCTCGCCTTACGAAGACTTCCGCCGCTTCTTCAACGGACAGGAACGGCGTGCCCAGCTTATTACCCAGCCTGACAATGGGGGGAGGTTTCAAAAAGGCTTCAGCTAGGACAGCTTCCCGTGAGAAGACCTCCCGAGGCGTCCCATCGGCAATGATTTTTCCATCATTGATAACGACGATCCTGTGCGCGTACTGAGCGGCAACCCACATTGAGTGGGTGACCACGACTATTGTGTGGCCCTGCTCGTTGAGGTGTCGGACCAACTCCATCATGCCCAGAAGCTCGAGGTAGTCCAGGCCGGTAGTGGGCTCGTCCAACACGATTACTTCCGGCTTGGCTGCCAGTATCGAAGCCACAGCTACCCTCTGCCTCTCGCCCTTTGTGAGCAAAAATGGGTCGGCATCTTGCCGACCCGAGAGGTTCACTGACTCCAAGGACTGTTTCACTCTGCGATCGACCTCATCTCGGGGCAAGCCGTACAGTCGGGGGCCGAAAGCCACCTCCTCGTAAACGGTTTGCGCAAAAATCTGATGGTCAGGGTTCTGGAACACGTAGCCCACAATGCGCCCCAACTCGTTAACGCTGGCCTTGCGAGTGTCCACTCCTTTCACCCATACAGTGCCGCTCGTGGGCTTCAGAAGTCCATTGAAATGCTTCACTAGGGTTGTCTTGCCACTCCCGTTTTGTCCCAGAATCGCCAAAAACTCGCCTTCTCTAATCTCCAGCGAAATCCCAGACAGAGCCTTCACACCTCCCGGATACACATGCTCGAGCTTCTCGACCCATATAACGGGGTCGCCATAACCAGCTGGGGAGTCGTGTAGGGCCTCCGCGTAACGTTCCGGGGAGACCTGCCAGCCTTCCGAGGCAAGGGCCTCTAGGGCTTGTTCCACAGTCAGTGGCCGCAGTGGGGAGCCGAGCAGGTAGAATAAGTGCGCCGTCTGGGGTGGCATGACCCCTGACTGTTCCAGCAATGGAACATCGACCAATACCTGATTGGGAGGTCCCGAGGCCACAAGTCGACCCTCTGAGATTATCAGTATGCGATCCGCCTTGATAGCCTCCTCTGTCTCATGCTCTACGATCACAGTTGTGCTGTCTGACCTTCTTCGAAGTACATCAGCAGTTTCGAAAACCTCCATTTTACCTATAGGATCCAGGTCAGTCGTCGGCTCGTCCATGACCAACAGCCGCGGCTGGATCGACAGGATAGAGGCAATGGCCAGTCTCTGCTTCTGGCCACCCGAAAGGTAAGCAGGTTGGCGGTGCTCGTAGCCTGTGAGTTTCACTGCCTGCAAACTGTCACGAACTCGTCGCCGTATCTCCTCCACAGGTAGGCCGAAGTTTTCTGGCCCAAAGGCCACTTCAAGCTCAACATTGGTGGAAAAGAGTTGAGCCTCAAAGTCTTGGAACACAAGCCCAGCCAGGCGTGCCAGCTCGGCTACTCTGTATGCGCGTGTGTCAAGTCCGAAGATGCGTACGTGCCCTTCCATTTCGCCGCGAAGAAAATGGGGGATTAGGCCGTTCAGACAGTAGCACAGGGTCGATTTGCCGGCCCCGCTTCTGCCCATTATTACAGTGAACTGACCTTCCTCGATGTTGAAGGTTAAGCCCTTTAAAGCGTGCGCGCCTGCCGCACGGTACCGGAAGCTCAGATCAAGGACCTCAACGGCATTAGATATCTTTGGCATGGGCTATCGATCCCCAAATGCTAGCCTGATTATAGCACTTAGAGGGGAAAATGCGCCTGCTAATTCACAGCAAAAGTGGGGTCACGCGGGGCCCATATCCACAACGGAGCCAGCGGGGGGATTCGAACCCCCGACCCGCGGTTTACGAAACCGCTGCTCTGCCACTGAGCTACGCTGGCACCAGTTACCAGTAAGCATAATACCGTTAATTTTCACCGTTCACAAGTCAGGGGAAAACATATGCCAGCCGAGCCGGGCGAGCGGCATTCACTTGGACCATGCAAGGGCTGACTAGGCTGACGACGGACTCAGCGGTTGACTCAGCCGATCTCTCCTGGCTAAAATGACTTTAAAGGCAACGATTGGGAGGAGTAGGCAGCGAGCGCCGGGCAGAGAAAGTGCCCTCGTGGTGTGAGGCACTACGGATGGCTTCTGCTGAAGGTCGCCCATGAGCCTGGTCAGTGAAGGCAGTTGCTTTTAGCTGGCTACGGGAAGGCCCGTTACAGCCATGAGGGCCTCTTGGCCGAAGTAAGGTGGTACCACGGGAGCGACCTCTCCGTCCTTAACAAGGAGGGGTCGCTTTGATTCAGCAGGAGGAGGTGCGAGTTGGACTTCAGAGCGCCCGAAATACCCAAGACCTATGACCCCAGGAGCGCACAATCCAGATGGTACAGAATATGGGAAGAACGGGGCTACTTCACCCCCAGTGTAGACTGGACAAGACGTCCATTTTCCATCGTCCTCCCACCGCCTAACATTACCGGGGAACTGCACGTGGGCCATGCCCTTACGGCAACGATAGAGGATATCATGGTGCGCTGGCACCGAATGCTGGGGGAACCCACCCTGTGGCTTCCAGGTGAGGATCACGCGGGGATCGGGGCCCAATATGTAGTTGAAAAGGAGCTCGCTAGCCAGGGCCTGTCCAGACAAGACCTTGGTCGCGAGCGCTTCCTGCAGGTGATGTGGGATTGGGCCCAGAAGTATAGGAAGAGGATTGCCGATGATCATCGGGCTCTAGGGGCATCGTTGGACTGGACCCGAGAGCGCTTTACCATGGACCCCGAACATTCCAAGGCTGTTAGGGTCACTTTTGTGAAACTTTTCCATAAGGGACTGATCTACAGGGATGAACGCATCATCAACTGGTGCCCTCGCTGCCTGACAGCTCTTTCGGACCTGGAAACTGTCCATGCGGAAGTGGAGACCAGGCTGTATTTTGTACGGTATGCCTTGGAAGGACCTAGAGGCGAGTACATTGAGGTGGCTACCACCCGACCTGAAACCATCTTAGGGGATACAGCGGTCGGTGTCCACCCTGCGGACGAAAGGTACCGCAGTCTGGTTGGGAGAGTGGCAGTACTGCCAGTTCTCGGACGGAAAATACCGATCGTGGCCGACCAGGCCGTCGATCCCGCCTTTGGGACTGGCGCTGTTAAGGTGACACCTGCCCACGATCCAACGGATTTCGAAATAGGCCAGCGGCACGGTTTGCCAGCCATAAACGTCATGGAACCTGACGGACGCATGAACGAAAACGCTGGCCCGTACCGCGGGCTCGATCGCTTCGAAGCCAGAAGAAGACTCGTGGAAGATTTACAGAAAGAAGGTTTACTTGTGAAATCTCTGCCGTACCACACAGCTATAGGCACTTGCCAGCGCTGCGGGACTGTGGTGGAACCTCGCATCAGCATGCAGTGGTGGGTGAGAGTTGGCCCCTTGGCTGAAAGGGCGCTGCAGGTCGTGAAGGATGGCACGGTCCGAATCGTGCCGGATCGTTTTGTAAAGGTATACACGAACTGGGTGGAAAACATAAAGGACTGGTGCATCTCAAGGCAGTTGTGGTGGGGGCATCAAATCCCGGTCTGGCATTGCCAGGCATGCGGGGGTATGACGGTGCCAACTGCGGACGACCCCATGGCGGATCCCCAGGTGTGCAGCCATTGCGGCAGCGCACAGATCCAACAGGATCCAGATGTGCTAGACACTTGGTTTAGCTCAGCCCTATGGCCTCACTCAACCTTGGGTTGGCCCGACGACACGGAGGATCTACGCTATTTCTATCCCACGAGCGTCCTCGAAACGGGGTACGACATACTCTTCTTCTGGGTTGCACGTATGATCATGCTGGGCCTGGAGAATACCGGAAAGGTGCCCTTCCACACTGTGTACCTGCACGGTCTGGTTCGCGACGAACGGGGAGAAAAGATGAGTAAGACCAAGGGAAACGTCCTCAGTCCCTTGGAGCTCATCGAGAAATACGGAGCTGATGCTTTGCGCTTTGCCCTGGCCACTGGATCATCTCCTGGCAACGACATGAAGTTAAGCGAGCAGAAGGTCGAGGCAGCGCGCAACTTCGCCAATAAGGTCTGGAATGCAGGAAGGTTTGTCCTAATAAACCTTGGCGACCGCCAGGTGCGGCAGTTGGTCGATCCTGAATTTCCTGACCTCTCCCTGGCCGATCGCTGGATAGTTACCAGACACAATCGGCTCATCAGCGATGTCAATCGCCTTCTGCAAGGTTACCAGTTTGGCGAAGCTGGACGCCAAATTTGGGAATTCCTGTGGTCGGACTTTTGCGATTGGTACATTGAGATCGCCAAGGTTCAGCTGTCCCACAACGAGCAGGTCGACATAACATTATCGGTGTTGGCTTCGGTGTTGGAACGCACGCTGAGAATCCTTCACCCGTACATGCCTTTCCTCACTGAGGAGTTATGGCAGCATTTGCCCCACGAGGGAGAATCCATCATGGTGGCACCGTGGCCTGAGCCTGGGCCGATTTTCGAGCGGGTCGAGGACAGCTTCGCCGAGGTGCGGGATCTGATCCATGCTATCAGAGAGACCCGCTCGCAGTACCACGTCGATCCGGGCCGGTGGATAGAGGCCTATATCTCAGCTGCCCACCTCACCGACCTGGTCATGTCACAGCGCGAAATAATAAGCCGATTAGCCAGGATTGATCCCAGCAAGCTTGTGGTCTCGTCCGAACTGGAGCCACCGGCCCAGTCGGCTACGGTTGTGGCGGGGCATCTGCGAGCCTACTTACCCTTCGGTGCAATGCTGGATGTGGAAAAGGAACTTGAACGGCTGGAACGAGAGCTGCGTGCGGTCGACGAAGAGCTGGCAAGGACACAGAACCTTCTTGCTCGCCCGGGCTTCGTTCATAAGGCGCCCCCTGAGGTCGTGGCCCGGGAGCAGGAGCGCTTGAGAGTACTGGAAGCAAAGCGGACCTCCCTGGAAGAAAGGGTGAGGGTGCTCGGTGGTCGATAGGTTGGTTGCGCGGTGATATAAAATGGCATGTAACGTAGTAAAGGCGACTTTTTCTTTCTCGCATGGTGGACTAGACCGTGGGTGAAATGCCTACCCTGTATCTTGCCTTCGCTGCCGGGGTACTCTCTTTTGCGTCTCCCTGCATCTTGCCCCTGGTACCCGGATACATAGGCTACATGAGCGGCATATCGGGGTTAAGTGAGGCGAGGGGTCCCTCGGTGCGATCCTTCCTGCATGCCGGTGCCTTTGTAATCGGTTTCGGTCTCGTCTTTACCCTTTTCGGGTTGGGGGTAGGCCTTCTCGGGGAGCTGCTGTCGCAGTGGCAACCTGTGATCCGACGTGTGGGCGGGGCGGTCATCGTCTTGATGGGTCTGCAGATTATGGGCATACTACGGCTCCCTATCTTGCAGAAGGAAGTACGTTTGGAAACCAAGCTTCCGCTGGGTATCGCCTATCTCTCATCCTTCGTTCTGGGATTATTTTTTGCTCTGGGGTGGACTCCCTGCATTGGCCCAGTTTTAACGGCCATCCTGCTTATTGCCGCTAGTGGTCAGTCGGCTCTTCAAGCAACCGTGCTACTGGCCAGTTACTCCGCGGGCTTAGGTATACCCTTTCTGGCAACGGGTCTCTTCCTGTCTTGGGCTACCAGGCTGCTGAAGCGTATAAACCAATTCGGAGAAGCCGTAAACTACGTTAGTGGTGCGCTTCTAATAGCCATGGGCCTGCTGCTACTGACAGGCAACATGGAAAGGGTGATCCGCATGATACCTGCCTGGCAGCTGCCATTGTAATGCGCTTCCTGCACCTGGTGCCAAGGTATTATCCCTACGTAGGGGGGTCCGAGCTCTACGTGCAGCAGATCAGCGAGCACCTGGCGTCCCGGGGCCATGAGGTTACGGTCCTCACCACCAATGCCTGGGATCTTGAGTACTTCTGGAATCCCTCCCGCCGTCATCTCCCCAGCGGGGTGCTGAGCCACAACGGCGTTACAGTTGTACGGCTGCCAGTGCACCATCTACCTCTCCCTCATTTCACCCACAGGGCACTTCACCGCCTTACCCTTGAACTTGCACGGCTGAAAATGCCAAAGGGGATCACGGCTTGCTTGTCGCAATGGTGGGTGCGAGTTCCCCAGCTGATAGTGTGGCTTCGCCAGAAAGGTTTGGCCTTTGACCTAGTTCACACTAACAGTGTACCTTTCGATACATTCCTACTGGCGCCCCTAGATGCCCTTGGAGACCAGAGACCAGTGATCTGTACACCACATACCCATTTTGGCACCTTCGAAGATAGGAGCCCGACTTACTACACCATGCCGCACCAGCTAGCCGCACTCAACCAGTGCTCAAGAGTTGTAGCTCAGACGCCTTATGAAGCCCAGATGCTGTCCCGTTTAGGCGTCGATCCCGAGCGTATTCGGCTGGGCGGAGTGGGAGTGAGGGCTGAGCTTGTCACCGGGGGAGATCCCCAACGTTTCAGAACCAACTTCGGCCTGAAGGGGCCCATAGTAGGCTATCTTGGAACTGCTGCTTTCGAAAAGGGTGCCATTCACTTGTTACAGGCAGTGAGATGCCTTTGGGGAAAGGGCATGGAAGTCAACCTGGTGTACGCAGGTCCAACTCTCTCTGACTTCGAAAAAGTCGCCTCCAGAATATCCGACCGACGGCTAAAGGTGCTCGGGTTCGTGGACCACGCAACTAAACGAGATTTTTTAGCTGCCATCGACCTATTGGCCATGCCCTCCAGAACCGAGGCCTTTGGCATCGTCTATCTGGAGGCATGGGCTAATGGTAAGCCCGTCATCGGCGCAAGAGCTGGCGCCGTTTCAACAGTCATCCGGCACGGGGTCGATGGATTTCTGGTAGATTTCGGTGACATACACCAGTTGGCCCTTTGCCTCGAAGCGCTGCTTCAGTCCCCTGATCTGAGGAGAAGCCTTGGCAATCATGGGAGGGAGCGGGTCCTGCGGGAATTCAGCTGGGAGCACGTCTTTACTCGCCTGCGTGCTATTTACGCTGAGGCTACAGGAGTGCCTGAGGAGGCAATCTGACAGTGGATGTGGTCATCGTAGCCTACAATAGTGCTGACTATATCGGAGCATGCATTGAGGCACTGAAGTCTCAGACTTTGCAGCCCGATAGCATCACTGTCGTAGACAACTCTCCTGAGGATTCACCCTTTGCCATAACCAACGACCTTCCGGGCACAGAAGTAATTAGGAGACCTGAAAATCTTGGTTTTTCAGGTGGAGCAAACCTCGGCGCCCAGCGCGGACATTCCGACGCCATACTTTTCCTGAACCCCGACGTGACCCTATCCCCTTCATGGATAGCGTTGGCTCAGGAGATCCTCAAACGTACCCCAGAGGTCGGGGTCTTGGGCGGCAAACTGGTGTATTCCGACGGGGTCTCTATCCAGCACGCCGGCGGCACCGTGGAGTACCCTCTGGCCACTACGACCCACGTGACCTCACAGGAAGCTGCTCGTAATGAATACGATCCCGACTATGTTACAGGCGCGGCGATGGTGGTTCGGAGGCGTGCCTTCGAGGATCTTGGGGGATTTGATACCAGCTTTTACCCTGTGTATTACGAAGATGTCGACCTTTGTTTTCGGGCCAAAAAGCGCGGCTGGCGGGTCGTGTACTCCCCCGTCCTACTGGGATCCCACATCGGGAGTGCCAGCATTGACAGGGACAGTTTCGAGTACTATCTCTGGACCCACAGCCAGCGGCTAAAGTTCGTGCTCAAGCACCACACTTCGGAGCAACTTCTTCGGGATTTCGTTCCCGCGGAGATCCAGCGCCTTCGGGGTGATATTCCCTCCATCGATCTAGAGGCTTCGATGGCGGCGTACAGGGCCATTCTGGGAGTGAGCTACCCGGCGATCGAGAACGGTGGGGGCTGCAGGGGCGTCAATTGGCTGGCCATGCTTGAGGATCTGCAGAATACGTGGGAATTAAAGGAAGGAGAATTTCGGTCCAAGCAGCCGATCCTGGGCCCCATTCTGGCTGCAACGAGGAGGGCAATTAACAACCTTTCTGCTCGCTGGTACGTGTTGCAGATAATGGAACAGCAAAAAGAGTTTAATGCAGCGACTTTTAGGCTCCTGAGGGAGTTGGTCAGACAAGTTCGGAGTTGGGATGCCCCTTACGTCATGGCGGTGGCCCTTCTTGGCCACCGCATACGCGAATTGGAACGACAGATGGAACGGATGGCAGGGAGGTCACCATGGACCCAACAGGAATAGATTCAGCAGAAATCTTCCGAGAACTCCGCCGAAGAGTCGAAGAGCGCCACAGGAAACTGCTGGAACTTTATCCTGTCGAGGAGATCAATGCCCTGCAGGAGGCAGTCGATGCTGTCTCCAGGTCCTGGTTTGTAAGCGCCCACAATCCAATTACCTGGCAGCGGCCAGTTATCGGGCGCTTTGCTGCATTGGCAAAGCGGCTGGTGAGGCTTCTGCTGCGCTGGTACATAAACCCCATTGTGGACCAGCAGAACAACTTCAATGCAGCCGTGGCGAGAGCCATAGTGGAACTGGCAGCTCAGCAGCGACAGCTTGCAGCCGAGTTGATGGAAAGTCAGGGAACGGTAAAGGGGGAGTCTGGGTGAGGATCGTCGTGGGCTTACCCCAGGTACCGTTCTTCTGGGGTGGAGCTGAACGCCTCGCGAGCGGCCTGGTCAACGCTCTGCAACGTGATGGTTACCAAGCCACCTTGGTCACCATGCCCTTTAAGTGGTACCCGCATGTCCAGCTCATCCGCAGCATGTTAATGTGGCGTATGGTGGATCTAACGGAGAGCAACGGCGTCACGGTAGACCTCTATATAGGCACGAAATTTCCTGCATACTTGGCTAGACATACTCAGAAGGTCGTGTGGCTGGTACATCAGTATCGCCAAGCCTACGACTGGTACGGAACTCCCATGAGTGATCTGGGAGCCACAGCCAGCGACATCGCTGTGCGGCAAATGGTACAGTCAGCAGACCGCCGCGGTCTATCCGAAGCCCGGAAGGTATACGCTATAAGCAGCAATGTGGCCAGTCGTCTAAAGAAGTTTCTGGGCCTAGATGCAGAGCCTCTGTACCCGCCTACCACCCTACAGGGCCTTGAGCCGCAGGATTATGGCGACTTTATCCTCTCCGTGGGTAGGCTCGATCGCCCCAAGCGCATCGATCTCTTGCTCAGATCTCTAGCCCTATGCCGTCAAGACATCAAGGCAGTTGTAGTCGGCACAGGACCTCAGGAGCGCGAGCTGAGAGGTTTAGCAGCCAGATTGGGTCTGCGGGACAGGGTGGAGTTCGTCGGACACCTCGACGACTCGCAGCTTGTCAAGCTATATAACACTGCGAGGTTCGTGTGGTATGCCCCATTAGACGAGGACTACGGTTATGTGACGGTGGAGGCCTTGACTTCCGGCAAACCTGTGGTTACAGCGGAAGACGCAGGTGGGGTCCTGGAGTTTGTAGAAGACGGAGTAACGGGTCTAGTCGCCGAGCCGGAACCGGGGGCTCAAGCAGCGGCTCTTGAGGCCCTATGGGCAGAACCACAACGTGCGCGGGCGTTGGGACAAGCAGGACGGGATAGAGTCGCAGGAATAACTTGGAGCAAGGTAGTGGAGAGGTTATTGAGGTGACATCCCTGCCCAGGATAGCTGTCTTCAGCCCCATGCCACCCGTGCCCAGTGGCATCAGCGATTATACGGCCGACCTCCTACCGTTTCTGGCCCAAAGGCTGGAGATCGATCTCTGGGTAGACCAGCGTGTCGTCACGGCACCCGAGGCCACCTTTGCGAAGATCGTCCCGTGGTCGCTGAGGAACTGGCAATCTCAGTGCAGGTCCTACGACTTGACAATCTACCAAATGGGGAACAGCCCAGCCCACGCATATATGCTGGACGCCTTGCACGTGCATCCTGGTTTAGTCGTGATGCACGACTTCGTGCTGCATCACCTAATCTTCTGGAAGGCCGTGACCTCGGGACAGACCCAGTGGTACCGAGAGCTGATGACAACGCGGTACGGCGATGCAGGCGCACAAGTGTCACGGGACATGCTTTTGGGGAGATCACCCCTTGGCGCCTTTGAATGTCCACTCTGTGAGGATGTGGTGGCGTCGGCCACAGGCATCTTATGCCATAGTGGCTTTGTTGCCAAACGGGTATCATCCATTGTGCCTGACAACCCTATATGGCAGATCCCCATGGGCGTACCGAGCCCCCTGAAGTGCAGCAAGACTGTTGCCCGCGAGGCCCTAAGGCTGCCTAACGATGGAACCCTTGCCCTGTCCATCGGCCACATCAATCCCTATAAGGGGCTAGAGTTGGTGTTCCGCGTCCTTCGGCGCATTGGTGACAGGTGGCCACTATTGAAACTTGTTCTGGCCGGATCTGTATCACCACAATACCCTCTGGCCAGACTGATTGATGCGCACGACGTGGCTGACAAGATCATATTCCTGGGCCGTGTGTCAGCAGAGCAGCTTCCTGTCCTTCTGTCGGCTGTGGACTTCTCCTTTTCGCTTCGCTACCCGACGGCTGGCGAGACCTCAGCCAGCCTCCTGAGGTCCCTATCCTACGGGGTTCCCGGGATAGTCACAGATGTCGGTGCCTTTTCGGAATTGCCAGACGCGTGCTGCCCCAAGATTCCAGTGGGGCCAGAAGGAGAGGATGTGCTGGAGGCCTACACTACTGCCTTGTTGCAGATCCCGGCTCTGCTGATCCGTGCGAGTTGCGCGGCCAGAGACTTCATTGTGTCAAGGCATACCATGCTCCATGCGGCCAACAGTTACTTTGCTGTTGTTGGCTCGGTTCTAGGTTGCGAGATACCTCCTCTAGAGGGAGTAGACCTGGCATCTAACGTACCGGAGACCACGCCAGCCATGACTGATACCGTACCTCCGTTGCCTGAACCGCTCACCGAGCTGCTCGATAAAATGGCCAATGACATCGCTGACTTGGGATGGGGCCGGTCACCGGATCTAGCCATACATGAAACCGCAAAGGCCTGTGGGGAGCTATTCGGTCGTGCCACGGCAACAGGGGTATAATTTGGGCATCCCTTTTCTGGATCGCTGAGGCGAGGATGTGTCCTACAAACATGCTGGACTACCAAGTCTAACCGTATTCTTCCCGGCCTTCAACGATGGAGGAACCATAGCCAGCATGGTTATCTCCGCCATCCGCGTCTGTAGACAGGTTACGGATGACTTTGAGGTAATAGTTGTAAACGACGGAAGTGAGGACTACACGGCTGAGGTGCTGGAAGAGCTGCAGCGGGTATATCGTGAGCTGAGAGTGGTTCATCACGCGTCCAACCGGGGTTACGGGGGCGCACTGAGAAGCGGCTTTGAAGCGGCAACCAAGGACCTGGTCTTCTACACTGATGGCGATGCTCAGTACGACGTTCGGGAGCTTCCGAAACTCTTGGAGAAGCTTACACCTGACATAGATATCGTGAACGGCTATAAGATATCCAGGTCAGACCCCTGGTACCGCGTCGTGATAGGCAAGCTGTACCACTGGACGGTGAAGCTAGCCTTCGGTCTGCACATAAGAGATGTAGACTGTGACTACCGCCTCATCCGCAGGTCTGTGCTGAAGAACATAACACTGAAATCAAACACCGGCACCATATGCGTGGAACTGGTGAAACGCGTTCAGGACGCCGGTTTTAGATTTGCAGAGGTGCCTGTTCACCACTACCACAGGGCCTACGGTAAGTCCCAGTTCTTCAATATTAAGAGGATCTTCAGAACCGGTGTTCAGCTCGCTGCCCTCTGGTGGGAACTAGTGGCCCTGCGGAGGTTTAAGGGTCTGCCAGCGCAGCCCAAGGCCGCCGACAAGGCTGCAGAGGATCAAGTGCCGTTTTCGCGACAGGAGCGGTAATGCTTGACTATATGCACTATTTCGACGGGCTCCCCACTCTTGTCACAGGAGGGGCTGGCTTCATAGGCAGCAACTTGGTGCACAAACTCGTAGAGCTGGGGAGTACCGTTACGGTAGTGGACGGCTTGATCCCCGGCTCAGGTGCCAACCTGGTCAACCTGAGCGGGCTGAACAACAGGGTGCGCATCAATCTGTGCGACCTTAGGGACCGGGCCGTTCTCGAGCATTTGGTAAAGGGACAGGCTGTAGTCTTCAACCTCGCGGGCCTGGTCAGCCACGTAGCAAGTATGAGAGATCCTTTGGCCGACTTGCACGCCAATCTGATCTCTCACCTACACCTCCTCGAAGCCTGCAGACGGGCAAACCCAGAGGCGCGGGTGATTTACGCGGCAACCCGTCAGCAGTATGGCAGACCTAGGTCACTGCCGGTCGACGAGGGGCATCCCATGGTGCCGACGGACATCAACGGTGTTCATAAGATGGCTGCGGAAGCCTACCATAGGCTGTACCACACTGCTTACGGACTATGGACTGCGAGCCTCCGACTGACGAATACCTACGGGCCGCGGCAAAAGGTTAACGATGCTAGCCAAGGGTTCGTAGGATGGTTCATAAGGCTTGCCATGGAGGGTCGCACGATCCAGGTTTACGGGGACGGTCAACAACTCCGTGATCTAAACTATGTCGACGACGTCGTCGATGCCTTTCTCAGGATCGCCACAAAACTTGAGGCTGCTGGCCAGAGTTTCAACTTAGGCTCCAAGCCGCATACCTTATTGGAGATCGCCACGGCTGCTGTAAACGCTGCCGGCTCTGGTAAAGTAGAGCTGGTGCCTTTTCCGTCGGAGCGGAGAGCCATAGACATTGGCAGTTATTATGCTAGTTATGAGCGAATTCGTGCCCTGACAGGATGGGAGCCTACAGTCACCATCGACGAGGGATTTCGCCGGACAGTGAAATTCTACAGGGAGCACTGGGAGCATTATTGGTAGAGATTCCCTCTTTCACCCTTTCGCGACAGGTCCAAGCCCTTTGGCCATCCCTTGAGGAAGCGACTCAACGTGTTTTCCGCAGGGGAAATTTCATTCTCGGGCCAGAGGTGGAAGCATTCGAGGCAGAATTTGCTCGGTACCTAGGAGCTCCCTATTGCATCGGAGTGGGATCTGGTACCCAGGCAATTGAGCTAGCCCTTCGAGCTCTCGGCTTAGGTGCCGGCGATGAAGTATTAGTTCCAGCGTTCACAGCCGCATTCACGGCGCTTGCCGTTATGGCGGCGGGATGCCAGCCTAAGTTCGTGGACGTCGACGCTGCCACCGGGAACTTATCGCCGTCGGCCCTTTCAGCTGCCATTGGACCTCGAACAGCAGCCATCATCGTCGTCCATCTCTACGGGCGACCTGCGGAGATGGACGGAATTCTAGCCATATCGTCCCGTGCGGGGCTCGCTACAATAGAGGACTGTGCTCAAGCCCATGGGGCCAGCTGGCGCGGCTCGAAAGTGGGCACTCTGGGCCATGTCGGGTGTTTTAGCTTCTATCCAACGAAGAATTTGGGCGCCTTTGGAGATGGCGGAGCCGTCGTCACGTCCGACGCAGCGTTGGCCGACAAGGTGCGGAGGCTTCGGCACGGCGGGCAGAGTGTCCGATACCAGCACGAGGACTTTGGCACTAACGCCCGTCTCGATGAGCTCCAAGCTGCCTACTTGCGGGTCAAGCTTCCCTTGTTAGAAAGCTGGAACAACCGCAGAAGGGAGATCGCACGCCAATATGCACGCCATCTTGGTTCTATCCCCGGGATAAAGTTCCCCGTAGACCCTCCCCAAGCCACCTCCGTGTTCCACATTATGGCGGTTCGGGTCCAGAACCGGGATGGCCTTATGAAGGCCCTGAGAGATATGGGCATTGGCACCGACGTACATTATCCTTTCGTCGTACCAGAGCTCCCACCATTTCAGTCTCCTGAGACCACCTCTTTTTTACAAGCACGCTTATGGGCTCAGGAAGAGCTGTCCCTACCCATGTTCCCCGAACTGTCGGACGAAGAGGTCGAGGAGGTTTGCCAGATCCTCGCGGCCCTGGTCACTGCCAGCTCATGAGCAAGTTGTCGAAATTTGTTTCAAGTTATCCACAGGTCTGGAGCTTGCTTCGGTGGCTTGTTGAGTTCGGATTTAGGGGTGAGGCACAAGTAATCGCTGACAACATGGCCACGTTAAACTCAGATGCCGTAATTCTGGATGTGGGCTGTGGAACCGGTCAACTGTCACGTCACTTTAAAAGGTACAGATACCTCGGTGTTGACATCGATAGACGCTTTGCCCAAACGGCAATGAACTGGCACCACATGGCCTACGCAGTGATGGATGCGCGTTTCCTGGGCATCCGCACGAACAGTGTGGACCTAGTCTTGATCTCAGGACTCTTGCACCACATGGACGATCGCGACGTCCGCAGAGTCCTACAGGAAATAGGAAGGGTCCTACGAACCAACGGGATCTCCATCATAATGGAAGACAAACCAGTAAGCCCTTTTCGGGATCCAGCTGCGTGGCTGATACATCGATGGGATGCGGGTTCCCACTATCGGACAGCACAGGAATACAGGGCGTTGCTGCCGCCCAGTCTGCCGTGCCTCGTAGCAACAACCATGAGGAGCGGTCTATGCCCTTATGTGGTGTTAATTCTAAAAAAGGTTGGAGGCAACCCTTGAGGGAAAGTATTGGCCCCTATGCGGTCCTGCTGGTATCGATCGGGCTGACTGTATCAGGCGAACTGCTGCTAAAACATGGCATGAACCTACATGGCGAATTCATCCCGCAGCTGGGCACACTGCTTCCCAGCCTGGTACGCATTTTTACCAACCCCTTCGTCCTTGGCGGTTTCGCCCTGATATTCTCGGCATCTATCCTGTGGCTTTCTGTGATTTCCCGTGTCCCGCTGAGCACGGCATACCCTATGCTATCCCTTGGCTATGTCCTCACGGTGCTGCTCTCAGGTATTGTGCTACGGGAGGCCATCCCCATGGCCAAAATTGCCGGCTTAGCGCTGATAGTTACAGGTGTTGTCCTCGTGGCCAGGAGCTAACCATTGGTAGAGGGTTCTGATCTTACATTCATCCTGCCCGCGTACAACGAAGAAGCCACCATAGGAGCTCTGGTGGCGAAGATCCGCGCCACCTATCCCCAGGCTAAGATCATTGTGGTGGACGACGGATCTACAGATAACACTTCGAGCGTGGCGCTGGCCGCCGGAGCGGAAGTGAAAAGGCACCCCTACAATAAGGGGAATGGAGCGGCTGTGAAGTCAGGTCTACGCGCCGCATCGACAGATTACGTTGTACTGATGGATGCAGACGGTCAACACAGAGTCGAAGACGTGGACGCCCTTCTTCGGCCCCTGCCGGAATACGACCTTGTAATAGGGGCCCGCACAGGGTCCTACGGAGGGAACTTAGTGCGCAGCTTGGGCAATCGGTTTCTGAACCTGCTAGCATCATACCTGGCTGGACGGCCCGTCGAGGATCTCACCTCGGGATTCAGGGCTGCGAAGCTGTCGATGCTGCGACAGTTCCTGCATCTGTTTCCCAACGGGTACTCGTATCCCTCCACAAGCACTCTTGCATTCCTGCAGGCCGGGTATTCGGTAAAGTTCGTGCCAGTGTACACATCCCCGCGCATCGCAGGCTCTAGCGGGATCCGCGTCATGACCGATGGTTGGCGATTCCTGATGATTGCCTTGAGGATGAGCATGCTTTTCGGTCCCAGCAAGATTTTTACACCCCTAGCCGCAGTCTTTTTCTTGCTTGGGGCAAGTTACGGGGTGTACACTGCTGTAACTGAGTCGCACATCACCAATTCGACTGTTCTGCTGGTGACTCTAAGCGTCTTCATTTTTCTTATGGGCCTTGTCTCGGAACAGATTGCGTACCTGCGGCTGGAGCGCCATTGGTGATAGTACGTCGCTGGATCTGGCCTGCACGGGTAGCAGTTACCGCCCTGCTCCTAGCAGCGTTTCTGCTATCTAGCCCCTGGTTGACATTCCAGTACATTCTCAGCGTCAATCCCCTGGCATTATCTCTGTCGCTGGTTCTGGTCGTCCCCTTGGGTCTTGTAAAGGGCCTCCGATGGTACGTTATTCTCCGGGGTATGGGCCAACAGGTCAGGCTACGAACAGCGCTGGGCGGTTACTGGCTGGCCATGGGGGCGGGAAGTGTAACGCCTGGCCAGCTGGGCGATTTAAGTAAGGCATGGTACCTGAAGAGTCAAGGGGTACCGCTGCGTTTTGGACTGGTCTCGTCGTTGCTGGACAGAGTCCTCGACGTTACGCTAGTGCTGGTGCTCCTAATATGGGTTGTTCTAACTTGGGGCATCCTAGGTGAAGCCACCATAGCGGTCTCGGGGGCGCTACTGATTGCCACCGTAATCCTTGGACTCTTCTTCACTTCCCGAGGTTTCCGCATGGCAACTCTTGGGCGGTGGGGGCCGCTACTGTCAAGGGTAGCTGCAGTGGGAAAGCTAGTGCCAGCTCTCAATTCGAGCCTTGATACGGGTGTCTATTGGCCGCACATGCTGCTAGGGGCAGGACTAACGGTTTTGGGCTACGGCATCGGTGCGATGCGCGTTCAACTTCTGATCTGGGGTATAGGGGAGGAACTGAGCGTACTGCAGGGCCTATCTATTGCTACCTTGGCCTCTGGAGCGAGCCTGCTGCCCATAACCATGGCTGGAGTTGGCACTCGCGACCTGGCCCTCATGCTTTACGTCGCCGCCCTGGGTAAGAGCCCCTCTCTGGGCATTGCGCTTTCTATGCTAGTACTGGCCCTCAACCTCAGCAGCGTCTTGCTTGGACTGGCTACATCCCTGTGGATTCCTTTCAGGTTGCCGGGTAACCACGAGGCCCTGGATGGTGCATAGGCTTGCACCCCTACTCGTAGCTCTCGCTATCTGGGTAGGGACTACTGCTATGTACATGGCTCCCATCTATCCCGCATCTAAAGCAGTAGTTTACCCAATCTACGAGGATGACGGCGTATACGTAGGTGCTTCGCAGCTAGTGACCCAGGGAATAGTACCTTACAGGGACTTTTTCTTTCCGCACCCACCCCTCGCCTCCGTAGCCTACGTTCCCGCTGTAAGCTACCATTTCACTCCATGGGGCTCCACAGAGAACTTTGTCCTTGCGCGATATTGGAGTAGCTTCCTGGCCGCCAGTACGGTGGCACTCATCTTCGTGGGCGCGTACTTGGCAACCCGATGGTGGTATGCGGCATTGGCAGCAGCTATGGCAGCTGCGGTAGATAGCTCGCTGGCGTATGTGGCACGTCAGACACTTCTCGACGTGCCAATGATGGCGATGTCTGCCCTCTCGGCGACCCTGGTGGTAATTGGCCTCCAGAGATCGAACATATATATAGGCGCGGTGGCTGGGCTAACCACGGGACTTGCCATTTTGGTAAAGCTGCCGGCCCTTGGCTTGATGCCAGGAGCTATTATAATCCTTTGGCGCTGCAAACGTCATCTTGCCGCTATCTATGCCCTGACAGCCACTGTAACCGTCGCCATCGGGTTCGGGATAGCCGTGTCGCTGGCTGGAATAACAGTAATCAATCAGGTGTTTGCATACCAGATGCTACGGCCAGAGGACGGCACCGTTGGGCTGCTGCCACGGCTGCTCGAACTGTCAAAACCAGTGCATAGACAGGTCCTCCTGGTTCTCGCTTTAACCTTGGCTGGCGGAGTCATTTCGGGGGGGTCTCTCAACGATCTAACCTTTCTGAGCGCCGTCTGGAGCTTAACGACGCTTGGAGGATTACTGCTGTCGCGATCCTTCTATCCCCACTACATCGCAGACCTAATCCCACCCACGTACCTTGGCGCTGCTGCAGCAGTGCACCGTCTTCGCGGGACGACCCTGGCTGAAGTGAAAGTGGTGGGGTTAGCGCTGGTGATCCTCATCGTCGGCTTACCTGGTTTCATAGGCCTATTCAGTGTCGGCCAGGATCGCATATACGAGATAGTATCAAGGTATATTCGGGAAACGACCTCCGAGGACGACACGGTCCTCACCCTCAATCCTCTATTTGCCTACCTGGCTGGCCGCCCGATTCCTGAGGGTGCAGGCTGGACGTATATGCTGGACAGCTATGGGTCACTGGTTTATACTGGGCTGAAACTGCCTCCCCCACAGGAGGCAAAGGTAGAAGCATGGTTGGTGCCATCTCCGCGAGATGTGTGGGACTTAGTCAGGGACCGGCGGCCTCAAGAGCTGATCACAAGCCGCCTTGGTACTGCGACGTTGGTCGTTGTAGATGCCGTGGGATCGGGCAGGCTGTCCGACACGACGCGTACATCGCTGACGAGGTGTTTCGATACAGTCGAAGAACGTTCGCGCTATGTTATTTACAGAGCCAAGAAGGACACGAAAGACTGCGTTAGTGGGAGCCCTTTTGGGCTTGTTGGCCGCCCTTTACTGGTTGATCCAGCCCGTACCTCTGGGTGGTGAAACTCGGTCGCTGCTCCTTTTGGTGCGTGCCACTGCCGAAGACAACGTATTCGCTGTAGATCGCCTTGTGGATTCCAAAGCCGACCTAGACTACCTGGTGCGGTTTGGTGGTCACTTTTTTTCGGACAGGGCTCCTGGCTTGGCGCTCCTAGTGTCAGCCTTATACCGTCCTGTTCTGCCCCTCTGGCCCGATCCCATCGTTGCCTCGAGACTGTTACAGGCGGCAGCAGTGATGTTCGCTGTATTGACCATATATTTAGGCTACAGCCTCTCTCGCCGCCTAGGTGCCTCACTCCTAGCTTCGTCGGCTGCCGCAGTACTGCTTGCCTTTGGGAGTGCTTACGGGTTTTCGATACCTACAGCGTTGAACCAACAATTCTCAGGCTTTCTGGCGGCTTTATCCGTTTGGCTGATGCTGAAGGCGAAATCGCCGGGGACGGCGCTCTTTGCTGGAACGGCAGCCGGTTACGCAGCTCTCGTCCACATGCCTATGGCTGCTGGCCTTCTGGCAGCCGGCATTGCCTTCACAGTTGATCGACGGCGAGCGAGGCCCCTTGCAGCATTCCTTCTGCCGTTAATCACAGGCGTGGCGCTGAGTGCTTCATACAACTGGTACATCTTTGGGGCACCCTGGCGGACGCCAGCCTATATGGCTTGGGGCAGTGCAGCGCCGACTTTCTTAGGCAGACCGGCCGTAGATATCCTAGCCCTGCTGATAGGCGAGAAGGGAATCCTCACCGCAACCCCGCTCTTGGTAGCCGTCTTTCCTGGCTGGCTTCGCCTAAGATATGGAAACCCTCGGGCGGCCTGGGCGCTCGCTTCGCTACTCTCATTGGCCGTGGCTGCAGAACTAGGTCTCTACAGGTTGTGGTTCGGTACGAGCACGCAACAGGGACCCCTGATTGGGACACTGCCAATATTATTTCCCTTGATGGCACTGGGTATGGACGCCGTCGCAACTTCTCTCCCCAGACCCCTCAGCATGGGGACGATCGGGGCTACCTCGGTCTACAGCATCGCGTACTATGGCTATCTGTGGACCAATCTTGGTACCAGTGATTGGCTGGCTGGGCTAGGGAAGAACTGGTTTTCGGCTCTGTGGTTCCCGGTCCTGGGAATCGCCACTGCGTTGGCCTTTCAGTTAACTAAGTCGATACCCGTGAGAATCCACACATTTTTGACTGCGATGCTTGCCGTTGGCGGGGGCCTCCTGCTGGCAACAATGACAGTAGTCCCCATTATGGCGGCCCGGGCTGAAGCTAGCAGTTCCAACCACGGCGAAAACCTCCTGGGCAACGGATCTTTCAGCTCTTTAGACCCCGATAGTGGAAAACCTCTCGGATGGGACGTACGAGGACCACTAGACGCCGTACGGCAAGGAGCCATCACCCTATCGCCGCCAACCCAGATATCATCTCCCTTGGTCGAGGTCAGATCACGGAATCCCTTGGTCGTGGAGGTTTCCGCCACTGAAGGACCTATCGAGGTGAGCTACCAATGGGAAGATCTTGCCCATCGGGTACTGGAAATAGATACCTACACCCTTGGGCCCCCAGCTCATTGGCGCCAGGAGGCTTCAGCCTCTCCGCCTATCGATGCGGTGGGTATGAGGTTAGTGCTACGTCCCATGCGGACCACCACCATCCTATCTGTATTCTTGTGGGAAGATGGGGTTCGGCTTGAGCCTTTCCCTAACTATTACCGAGGTGGCTTGGCATTCAGCTTCGACTGGGAGACTGCCATGGGCGGTGCCATCCATTCCCGGGGAGATCCCAACCACGACGTGGCCGGGGCTGAAGCCATGGGCATGAAGATGCGAGAGGGTGCCAAGTGGCTAGGAGATCTGCTGGCTGATTACGGGATCTCGGGCACCTTTTTTGCAACGGGCTATAACCTCCTCGACGGCAACCCGACAAGGCGTCAGTTCGTGGGTAACCCCACTTATCGTTGGGCCAACCGAAAGAATGGATGGGCGAGCGATTACTGGGTGTCGCATCCTTGGTACAGCGACGATCCCTATGGCGATTACACCAGTGATCCCGCGTGGTACTTCGGAGATCTCACACGCTATCTTTTAGGGCAGAGACATGATATACAGACCCATACCTTTGGTCACCTATACGTGCGCGGGACTAAGCCAGAGGAGCTGGACGAAGATCTCAAGGAGTGGAACCGAGTAGCCATAGAGGCCGGCCTCCCGCCAGCAGTAGCCTTTTCTTTCCCCTGGACCAGCAGTAACTCCGTGGGGACCGAGCACTTTCGCGTTCTTGCGAAGAATGGCATCAAATACGTGACTCGCACCTACGACGACCCTTATCCCTTCGAGCTCCGGACGCTGCCCGAAGCTACAGATCTCATGTTCTTCCCTGACATGCAGCTGGAGCCTGACAGAGGCAGTCTAGAAAATGCCATCCGCAAAATGGAGGAGGCCATAGTTAGGCGCGGTTACATAAGCTTTTGGACTCACCCTTCAGACGTAGTTGGGGAGGAAGGACAGAGGGTGTGGTCGGAGATCGTGCACCAGGCTACGCGAAAGTCCCGGTCGGGCGAGCTCTGGATCGACAACATCACCTCGATCCTTGACTACCATCGAGGATTGCAGCAAGTAAGGGTCAGCTCCTTTAAGCTCGGGAACACTTGGAGGTTCATGGTGGTCAACGAAGGGACGGCTCTGCTCCGTGGTGTGACCCTTTCGCTGCCGGGCAGTATTGTTCGGGCTGAAGTCGAAGGGGAACCCTGGAAGGACTTCGCAGGTTCTCGTATGCGTCTTCCTGACTTGGCACCAGGTACTCCTGTCGAGGTTGTTGTGACTCTCAAGTGAAGCTGCGTTTAGCGCTCTTCCTTCTCGGTCCACTCATAGCGTATCTCGTAGTAGGCCAGATTTCACCTAGGTCAGAGTTGGACATAGGCTCCTTCATCGACAGCCCCTTTGTGAGCGGGTTCCATGACCGAGAGGCCACAGCAGAATACACGTACCGATGGACACAACAGACGGCCAAAGTGGTTCTCTGGGGTTTGCCACCGCTCACCAATGTGACGGTCTATGCGCGTCTCAGCGGTTTTCGCCCTAGTGGCGAGCCCACATCGTTTACGGCGTATGTCGGCGACACAGTTTCGGTCTATCCCGCACCCCGTGAGTTGACTACACTGCCCCTTGGATCGTCCCGCACTGATGCCATCGGTAGGTTGGAGGTTCGCCTTGAAAGCTCCACTTTCAGCACCCCGACGGATCCGCGAAAAATGGGGCTTAAGATCGATCTGATCGAAGGAAGGGCTCAGGGACCCGCCCCCTATCTACCCTCGCCCGTAGTAGCTGGGGCCCTCATGCTGGTTGCCCTGTCTTGGCTGCCCCTTCGTGGAAGGATCAGCGGACTGATCTCCATGGTGTTCGCGGGAATGGTGATTGGCACAACTGCTTTGGGATGGGCAGCCACTGGCCTGTTCGTTGCCGTTGCTGGTATTGTGGCGGGAGCCGCGACCTCGGTTGCATTCTATAGACGGGCCACTCTGGCATGGATATCGTCCCTGGATACCCCTCGAAAGGCGACGCGGTTGTTAGGGCTGGCCATCCTCGTATGGACAGCCTTTGCTTTGTGGACCATAGTGAACACGGACTTTATCGGCCACGCAGACTATGCGGACAATGCAGTGGTGGCGCGCAACTTGATCGCCGGCAAAGGCATGGTCACCGACTATATAGCCCAGTTTTACACGAAGTACGAGAGTGTCACCCACTCCTCCGATACATGGCCACCACTACAGCCATTGCTGATAGCCCTCTCTTTTGCCATCCTGGGCATCTCCACGTGGACAGCCAAGATTCCTAACCTCCTGATAATGGTGGCCTTGGCCACCGCGACTTACAGGATTGCAGCAGCTGTTTCCTCTCCTTTGGGGGGCCTTCTCGCTGCTACAGCAGTTCTCACTCACGATTACTTGTTTTCTGGGGTCGTTTATCCTCTCAACGACGTCGGTTTCACCTTTCTCGCTACATTGCTGTTTAGCGAAGCAGCAAGAATAGCAATCAATACTGGTCACCTGACCCCGCTCAGGGGTGTGTATATCGGGATACTCCTGGGCCTGATAGCCTTGGCCAAGCCATCGGGGTTGCTCCTGGCAAGTTCGCTTGTGGTACCTTTGAGCCTCCTATGGAGGCACCGTCACTTTACATGGCAGCCTTGGGCGATAGCCTTTCTCGTAGCGTCGTTGGTCTACTTTCCTTGGGCCCTGCGCAATTTGGAGCTGTTCGGATATCCCTTCTATGGCACCGAGGTCCACGACGCCTACGTGCTCAGATACATGCCCCCTTGGGAGAACATTTACCGACTTTATTGGGGTGACGCCCCTGGATTCAAGCAGTTCCTGCAGGCTGGATGGGATCCATGGATGCAGTCTACGTGGACTGAAGCAAAAAACCTGTGGACGACCTTGGCCACGGGAAGGGCAGTGCCCCTGGGCATCCTCGTTCTGTCCTTGGGAGGCATTTTAACTGCCCGGCGCCCCACTGCCAGCCTTATATGGTGCGTTGCTGTGGGGACAGCAGGTTATGCCGGACTTATCATTTCCTATTGGCACGTTGAGACACGGTACTTCGTTTACCTGGTACCCGTCTCGACAACCGTGGCAGCAGCGTTCTTGCAGCGGCTGCGGGAGCTGGTACCACCTCGGGTCGCACCTCTTCTCTTGCCCTCTGCCATCCTCTTGGCAGCCTACCTGCAAGGCTCCGAGATCGTGACGGACAGCCTAAAGTACTATACGGCGCCGACATCGATAGTGCAGGCGGCCCATTGGGCCAGGTCCAACTTGCCTCCTGACGCAGTCGTCCTGACGCGTAACCCTTGGGAATTTGCCTTCCACTCTGAACGCAAAGCAGTCATGATCCCCATGGGGCCAGCCCCCCACATAGTTCTTGTAGCCAGACTCTATGGGGCTCGATATATCCAGCTCGACCACCTCAACAACCCGGTGCGTCCTGCATTGGCCCCCTTGTACCGAGGCGCAATTCCTCCGGGGTTTCATCTGCTATATCGTAACGGAGACGTGGTCATATATTCTGTGGATGACGCTGGGCTAGAATCGCTTCGACTAGGCAACCTGGAGTAGTACGTTGCGCGTACTGATGGTATCGAGCTCGTATCCTCGATTCGCAGGCGACGTCATAGCTCCCTTCATAGAGGAAATGGCCGCCGGTGTGGCCGCCATGGGCGTCGAAGTCCATGTGCTTCTTCCGTATCATCCCCAACTCCAGGTGAACTCCAGGCGGGGTGTGACGCTCCACTCTTACCGTTTCAAACCCTTTGATGGTTTGGGGCGGTGGGGCTTTGCCTCGTCGATGGTGGCCGACGAGCGGCTCAGGTGGCAAGCGATCGCCGTAGCTCCTGCTGCTCTCATCTCGCTCGTGCTAGCCTTTCGGAGGCTCTGGCGGGTCCTCGATCCTGAGGTCGCTCATATACATTGGGTGGTTCCCAACGGGCTAGTTGGGTTTCCAAGATGGTCTCTCCCACAAATTGTATCCTTGCACGGCTCCGACGTGTTTGTGGCGGAAAGACATCGACTAGCCCGATGGGCGGCGAGAAATGCTCTCCAGCGCGCCTCCGTAATCACAGGTTGCAGTTCAGATCTGATAGCCCGAGCCCTGCGGCTTGGCGCCCCAGAACATGCCGTGCGATGGCTCCCCTACGGGGTGGATGAGAAAGTGTTCTGTCCCGGGTTAAGTCGATTCGATTTACGGCTGAAATGTGGGTCACCCCCAGAGGGACCAATCTTCCTGGCGGTTGGACGCCTTGCGAAGAAGAAAGGATTTCACATATTGCTCGAAGCAACAGCCCAGCTGAGGAGGACAACGAAGGCGAAATTCATGGTGGTCATAGCCGGAGGTGGAGACCTGTTGGGGCACCTCAGGAGAATGGCGGCTGACCTGGGGATCACTGACGTCGTGAGCTTTATCGGTCCTGTGGATCGAAACTCCTTGCCCGACCTGTATCGTGCGGCCGATGCTTACGTCCTTCCCAGTGTTCGCGACGAGAGTGGCAATGTGGACGGTCTTCCGAACGTCCTGTTGGAAGCCATGGCGACAGGTCTGCCCGTCATAGCATCGGCTTTGGCAGGGGCTTTAGACGTAATCCAGAATGGAGTCACGGGCCGTCTGGTCCCGTGGGGAGATCCCAAAGCCCTTGCGCAGGCCATGGCGGAGATCGTAGAAGATCCGAACTCGGCATGGGCTATGGGTCGGGCAGCCCGCGACTTCGTTCTCGAGAACCTGACTTGGAAGAGAGTGTGCAGGCAACTAATGGACCTGTATCATCAAGCGAAGAAGGGTGGAGCATGGAAGCCTACGAGTTCCTGAGGAAAGCTATAGCCGAGCAAAACCTGACACTGGCTGTTATGGGCCTTGGCTATGTAGGTCTTCCGGTTGCCACGGCCTTTGCGCAGAAGGGTTTCAGGGTGCTGGGATACGACGTGGACCATAGCGTTGTCAGTGGGCTGCTAGCCGGCCGCAGTCATATAGCCGATGTGCCAGAGGAGCTGATTGCGAGACTGGTACAGGATGGGAAGTTGGTTGTCTCTTCGGAATCTAGGGATTTAGAGGCTTGCAATGCCGCGTTTATTGCTGTGCCCACACCTCTAAGGAGGACTCAAGATCCGGATCTCTCTCATGTGATAGCTGCCGGTGAAACTGCCGCACGGCATTTGGCGAGTCCTTGCCTTGTGATCCTTGAGAGCACGACCTATCCAGGAACCACCGAAGAGGTACTCTTGCCCATTTTGGAGGGTGCCGGGCGGAAGCTGGGTGATGACTTGTTTGTGGCCTTTTCACCGGAACGGATAGACCCCGGCAGTAAGAAATTCAGTTTCGAGAACACACCCAAGGTGGTTGGCGGTGCCAACTCGGTTAGCACAGAACTGGCTGTATCGTTGTACTCCTTCGTGGTCCAGACTGTGGTGCCAGTGTCTTCCCCACGAGTAGCAGAGATGAGCAAGCTTTTCGAGAACATCTTCCGCGTAGTGAACGTGGCGATGGTAAACGAGATGGCACTTCTGTGCGATCGAATGGGGCTGAACATTTGGGAAGTGCTCGACGCGGCTTTTACCAAACCTTTTGGCATCATGCCCTTTTACCCGGGTCCCGGAGTAGGGGGTCACTGTATCCCCATCGATCCCTTCTATCTGACCTGGAAAGCCAGGGAGTTCGATTTCCATACTCGCTTCGTAGAGCTCGCCGGCGAGATAAATGTTCAGATGCCATATTTCGTGCGGGACAAAGTGGTTAGGGCTCTCAACAGTGCAGGAAAGGCCTTGAAGGGAGCTTCGATCTTACTGCTGGGTTTAGCCTACAAGCGCGACGTAGCGGACTACAGGGAGTCCCCAGCATTCAAGATATTCAAGCTTTTGCGGGAGCAGGGGGCTATAGTGAGCGTGAACGACCCATACCTGGAACGCGGCCACGACGGGCATGGGACTGTGATCGAGACCGTACCGCTCACTGACGAGCTGCTAAGGGGAGCGGACTGCACTGTCATTATCACCGATCACTCCTGCTACGACTATCAGCGCATCGTTGATTTGAGCAGCATTGTGATCGATACACGGAACGCAACTCGGCATGTAAAGGGGAGCCGCCACAAGGTCGTGCTGCTTTGATGAGGATTTTCATCCGACCCCTGGGCCTGCAGCTAGGCCTCGTTGCCCTGGGGATAACAGTACGGCTTTTGGTGGGCCAGCACCTGCCGCACTACGGCTGGGTTTCCGATGAGCTCGAATACTGGGGTGCAGCCCAGAGCCTCGCTGCAGGTCATGGATTCAGTTTCTATCAGAACGCCCCCTGGATGCGACCTCCCCTCTACATAATTTTCGTCGCTCTTGCCCGAAGCCCGCAAGCGATATACATAATCCAGGTACTACTTCTCTCCTCCACCGTCTTCCCCTTGACGGCGATGACAAGTCGGCTTTGGGGTATGAGAGCAGCGCTTGCAGTCGGACTTGCCATAGATCTGTATTACCCCTGGGCTGTATATCCGAACTTGCTCCTATCGGAAAGCATCGGAGTATTCCTGGTAACATGGGCGGCCTGGCTTGCATTACAGCGAAGATGGCTTTTGAGCGCCCTCGCTGGGATCATGCTGGGGATGGGCAGCCTAGCCAGGGGGCTCGTGGGGGGGCTGGTCTTTCCCTTTGCACTGCATCAAGCAGCAAGCGGCAAGTGGCCGAATTTGGTCGCCATGCTTTTGATGTGGGTTGCCGTGCAGATCCCCTGGGTCACCCGAAATTACGTCACCTTTGGACGGTTAGCAATGCCCGACCTGACAGGGGGTTATAACCTTTGGTACGCGGCGGAAGGTGTACGCAACGAAGCCCGGATTCAGAGTGAACTGTCAGGCATCGCCAACCCCATCGATCGCGACAGGCACGCCCTGAGCCAAGCGCTACACATCATTGCTCGGGATCCCTGGAAGTTCACATTGAAGGGCCTCAAAGAACTCACAGACCTGTGGCTTCCCAATTTTGCCTCGGAGGAGCGTTTAGTAAGTGGGTTCACCCTCGGCTCGGTTGCCCCGTGGCACCTCATAGCAACCTTCGTGTTAGGCGACTTACTCTTTGCTATTCTGTCGGCCCTAGCGGTCTTTGGCCTACTGGTGAAGGGAATAAACAAAGACATGGCGCAAAGCCTGCTATGGATAGCCTATCTCTGTGCTGCTGCCTTCATCCTCTTCGCGACGGATAGGTTTAGAGTATTGCTAGTGCCACCGGTCGCGGCTTTGGCCGGAGCTGGTTTAGCATCTCTGAGCCTCTTGCGTCTTGAGCGCCCCACCTCTAGAACGGTGCTCTCCGGCCTAGCCTCCCTGAGCATTGTTGCCCTCATGCTTTGGTTCTACCCCTTTGATCTGCTCAGCATGGGCGTGTCTCGATGGTTTACTGTCCAGCAGCTGGCCACCGCCCGTCGGCTAGCACTGAGTGGCAATCTAGAAGCCGCAAGTCAGATAGTTGCGGCCCAGGACCGATCCTTCGTGGAGACGAGAATTTTAGGACTCCAACTGGGGGTGCTCTCCAGCCATCGAGAAAACTTGCCCACCGATCCAAAGGGGATGAGTGATCTGGACGCTATGGCCATTGGTGACCTGTGGCGGTACTTTGAACGCTGGGAACTGGCTGAAAAGTTTCTGACCGCTTCCCAGGTTTCATCCAGCGAGAGGACAGACTGGATGTGGGGCAGGAGCCTTTCGCCTCCTCAAAGTCAGCTAGATATCGGCTCAGGGCTGGACATTGGCTTCATTAAAGGCTTCCAGAGACCCGAGTGGGATGGGCAACAGTGGTTTCGTTGGACTACCCGGAAGGCAGAGGTACGGCTATCAGCCGGCGCAAACTCGTCACGTATAATCGTGAAAATGGCTGGTTACCGGCCCCCGGGTTGGCCACCGGTACGGACCCAGCTAATAGTCGACGGAACGACAGTGTGGGAAGGTGAAGTCGCCTGGCCTTGGAAGGAAGTATCAATATATACCGCAGGCACCCCTGGGACAGTGGACCTTGCTATCATGAGCGACACCTTTGTGCCCGGCTTTCACGATAAGAGAGAGCTGGGTGTAATGGTATCCCAAATACGCGTTGAGAGGCGATGAGCTTGTCAGCAAACCAACTAGTGCGGCCTACTCTGCTCCTAACGATGTTGGCTTGGCTTGTGTTGGCTATCGCCGTTGGCTTGCTGCTCTTCCGAGTTCTGACGATGGCCCCCTACTGGTGGTCCATACTTACCTATCCATTCCAGGTGGACGACACAGAAGGGGTCATCCTGGCCGAAAGTAAGCTCATGGCCCAAGGGGTCGACATATATCAGCCTGTGAGGCCCGACTTCTTTACTGCAGCACCTTACCCGCCTATCGCATACCTGGTGAACGCGGCAGCTATCAAGCTTTATTCGCCTAGCTTCAAACTGGGGCGAGCCCTTTCTCTGCTAGCAGGCCTTGGCATTGCCTTCGTGCTCTGGCGCATCGTGTGGATCTTGACTGACCAAGCTGCTGCCTCGTTTGTAGCGCCGGCACTTTTTCTCGCCAACCCAATCGTCGATATATGGATGGTTCGAGTAAGACCTGACTTATGGGGGATACTGCTATGCTCCATTGGCATGGCCCTCGTTGTGTGGGGAAGTATGCAAGACGGCGCGTATGGCCGGGGCGGCTTGCGATACCTGATTGGGCCGGTTGCTGCCAAGCTGCCGGGAGCTCTGACCGCGGCCGCCCTGCTAATGGCCCTCGGCTTTTACACCAAACATACTTTAATAGCTGCCCCTGCGGCGGTATTCCTGTGGCTCGTTATCGGCAAACCGAAACAAGCCTTCAGCTTTCTGGGTGTTTATCTGGCTGCTGTTGCAGTGCCTTACTTGGGACTCGATATTCTCACTCGAGGTGGGTTCAGCCAGCACCTGATCTCTTTCCACGGCAACTGGTCCTTCGACCGCGCCCTTAACCACTGGAACAACGTAGTGGGGACTTTCGAGCTGTTGTTGCCATTGGCTGTGCTTGGAGGCCTCGTGGCATCATTCGGCCAGACTAGCTCCTTGATCTCCATCTACTCGTTGCTCTCGGTGGGGTCCGGCTTTATGGTAGGCACGCAAGGTGGAAACCACAACCATTTCCTCGAGTTTTCTGTGGCCCTCTCTCTTACATGTAGCCTTGGCCTAACCAAGCTCTTCTCGTCTGAGCGCTCGTTCGTAGCCGTCCTGGCGCTGGGATCGAGTGCGCTCGTGGTCTATGCAGCTTTCGTAGGCACATCCACACCCACTTGGCTCGTGCGCGAACTTCGAGCTCCATTGGAAAGTGAAAGAGAAGGCTGGAGAAACATAACGCAATACGTGACAAACTTCCGGGGCGAGGTCTTCGCTGACAATATGGGACTCCTTGTACTGGCAAACAAACCCATTAGGTACAGTGATCCATTCACCATGGCCATGGCTCATCGAAACGGGCTATGGAGTGACGCTCATCTCGTGGATGAGATCAAACAGACCAAGTTCGGTCTGATAGTGGTAAGACAGGACGTAAATTCTGCCGATGCTCCTGCAGGCGACCTAACGCCAGGTGTGTTTGAGGCCATACGAAAGCACTACCGAATTGTGGAAAGGAATATTGAGTATATCTATGCCCCATATCCGGAGGAGTGACCATGGAAGAACAGCCACCTATTCCTCAAGACCTGCTGGAAATTCTGGCATGTCCCCTCTGCAAGGCTCCTGTAAGACTTGAAGGCATGAAACTCATATGCGATGTGTGTGGAAGACGCTACCCCATTCGCGATGGCATCCCCATCATGCTGATCGACGAAGCCGACAGCGACGGTGATCCACAGGATTGAGGTTAGCGCTAGTTTATCCCCGTTTTGAGCAGTTAACGGGATCCCAAAGGCTGGTGATAAAACTTGCCGATTATTTGGCCCGAGATGGCCACGCAGTGACATTGGTGGCATTTACGGTGGGTAAGGCCTGCAGAGAGCTACTGCCACGGGGGATTTCCCTCATGCAGATAGGCCGCCCGTGGCTATGGAGTGGCAGCCATTTCCGTGATGCTGCCTTAGAATACCTGATGTCACCATTGCTCAGTCGGCAGGTTCCCCGCGATGCCGAGGCGGCCGTGTTCTTCGGGACGCCCACTCTGCCAGCGCTGTTTTTCCTGTCGATGTCACGATTCAGAGGCAAGATCGCCTATTTTTGTTACGAACCTCCAAGGGTGCTCTACGCCGACCTCGCAGATATAGCTGGCCGCCTAGGCATGGGCTCCCCTCTCTTTCTAGCGGCGTCGGGATTACTGAGGAGTCTGGACCGACTAGCTGTTAAGCAAGTACCTATAGTGCTGACCAATAGCCATTACAACAAGCATAAGCTCCGCGCCATCTACGGAGTAGAGGCTACAGTTGTAACCCATGGCGTGGACCTCCCTGTCCCAAGGCATGCGAACGTGCAGGCCTTACGTTCGCGCCTAGAAATCGCCCCCGAAGCCCCCATCATACTAACAGTGAACCACCTACATCCTCGCAAACGGGTCGATCTCTTTCTTCGGGTGCTTCACGGATTGCGCACTATAATCCCTAGCGCCGTGGGGGTTGTGGTCGGGAATGGCATCGAAAGGGCACGACTCGAGCTTGTAGCTTCCGCTTTGGGTCTTACAGGTGCAGTAAAGTTCGTGGGATGGGTACCTGAAAGCGATTTGGCCACGTATTACGGCCTTGCCTCGGTTTACCTGCATACTGCCAGAGAAGAGTCCTTCGGTTTGTCGATAATCGAGGCCATGGCGGCCGGGGTTCCCGTGGTTGCCGTAGCTGAAGGTGGACCCACGGAGACAATCATCGACGGCGTTACGGGTTTGTTGGCATCCGCGACAAGCGAAGAGCTGGTACAGAAAGTGGCGTACCTTTTGGCTTCGCCCGATCGGGCTGCTCGAATGGGCGCTCAGGCCCGCGAGCATGTTATTTCGAAGTACTCCTGGGGACATGCGGTCAATGACCTATTGACAGCACTGTCGGAGGACCACCGGTGAGGTCCATGCTAAGGGATACCGGGATCGGCCTTACACTGGTGTTGATCACGGCTGTGGCAACGTTCTCAGCGTATCAGGGAGGTCGACAGTGGGACTTGGACGTGGGGTCCCTGTACGACGGGCCATTCGTTCAGCGCTTCCACGACCGAGAGGCCAATGCTGAGTTCACATTCCGATGGTCTCGCCCACAGTCCCTGGTGGTGCTACCGGCGCTGGGCATAGCTGGGTGGCACGGGTACATCAGGCTTGCAGCGCCACCAGCTGCCGACCGGTGGCCGGTAACTGTGAATGGAGTGACCCAAAATATCGGGCCCGGCGTCACCCTTCTGGAACTCAGCGGGATCACTCCAGACATCTGGACGGGGACCTGGAGTGTAAAAATCGAGACCCCAGCCTTCAGGCCTGCGGGGGATCCCAGGGAGCTGGGGGTAGCGGTGGACCGCATGTTCGTTAGTACGGCCTCGCCCCTAGTGTGGCCCCCGCTTCTGGCACTCATCGGCAATAGTGCGCTAGTGCTGTGGACATACTGGATAGCTAGGGCGCTCGGGTGGAATCGGCCCTTGGCTGCAGTGCCCGCACTATGCTGCACTGCCATTCTCTCTGCCCTAACGGCTTGGGATCGACCAAACCTTTATGCGCTGTGGCCACGACTGCCACTCTTGCTTGCAGTATGGTCCGCTGTCATTTTCGTTGTGAGACCAGTGTGCCGAAGGTTCGGTTTTCGGCTCGACGAAACGCAGGGCCGCTTGGCAGCCTCAGTGGTGGCACTGCAGGCGGTGTGGGCGTTGGCCTACATGCTTCATCCTCAGGCCCACATATGGGACGCGACTTTTCATGTGCACCGCCTAGAGTTTGTTGCGGCTGGTCAGCTCACTGTGCCGGTAGTTTCGCAAGAGTTCGGTACTCGGCCCATACCCTATCCTCCGCTATCCTATTTGCCTCTTGTACCCTTCTGCTGGGTAGGTATGGACACTCAGGTGCTCATCCGCCTCGCTTTGGCGACTGTCATTTTAGCGGCCACCTTCACCGTCTCGTTGTTAGCGTTTAAAGCCGGACTCGAGTACGGCTTGGCAGCTTTGGTGTTTGCCACTCTTCCCATCAATGTGATGGTGCTCTCGTGGGGAATATATGCGAACCTGGTAGGCCTCTTACTGGCACTCCTCTTGGCCCTGAATCTCGTGGGATTTAGCAGGCCCATTAAGGCGTGGATCCTGGGCACAGCCTCCTTGCTGTCCCATGTTTCCATGGTCGTCCTGGTACCCGTATGGTTACTTCTCACAGCTGCGTGGCGTAGGTTCGCTGAGGGTCGATGGGTGGGCACGGAGATAGCTGTCGCGCTAGCTGCCATTATATCCAGCTACCTGCTATTCTACTTTCTCTGGACTGGCCAGATGGCAAGCGAATTTGGCAGCATCGTATCCCGCCGAGCTGGTACCTCAGAGGCGCTGGTACTGTTCGCGGGTGGGTCAGTAAGTGATCCCGGTGTAGGGCTATACAGAACGCGGGTAGTAGTAGGCGATGCCTCAAAGGCCGGGCAGGAACCGGGATTCAGGACAGTGATTTCCAACTCGTTGGGAGATGCCATGCTCATAGTTCTCCGGGGCGCCTACATGGAGCTGAGGGCCTTCATTAATGAGTGGCCAGCTCTACTAGTACCCTTCGGCCTCCTGCTGACAGCCGGTACCAGTAAAAGATTCCTGGCTGTGACCTTGGCGGTCATCACAACAGCCGCCCTCTTTTGGATCATCGGCGTTACCTCGGGCCTTTTCGTACGGTACCTCTTGTTCATAGCGCCCTTTGCGGCCCTTCTAGCCGCGGCCTGTCTAGGCGCTATAGGGCGTCGTTGCCAGGCAGGGCTAGCTACGGTTGTCGCACTTGCCTTGTATCAACTCACGCAAGATGTAGAACTATGGACACACCGATTGCTCACCGTCGGGCACTGATGAGCACGGTCTGGGAGAGCTTCGTGAAAGGTGCAATACGCTGGGTTTGGAACCTGGAGAGTCCTCTTCTATGCCTCACCGTAATAGCCGTCACAATCCTTGGATATCAGGTCTCGCGGCCCATTTTTGTGGACGTTGGGAGCCCGTACGACGGGCCATGGGTTGCCGGCTTCCACGCCAGGGAAGGCGACCAAACTTTCAGCTGGCGCTGGTCAACATCCGAAGCATCAATCAATCTGCCAGGCGTGGGAGCCGGCTGGTACACGCTGTCCATCAGCATGGGAGCTGGAGAAAGAAACACTCTGCCCACTGTTACCCTCTGGGTCAACGGGCAGAAAAAGGCAGTGGCCGTGGTTCCGAAGGATCAGACTGTGTTCCAGGTCCACCTGACTCCCAGAGATTTCCTTGCCGGCGACTTTTCCCTCGCCATCGCATCGGATACCTTCGTGCCTCGAAACGATCCCCGGTCTTTAGGGGTGGCAGTTGACTGGATAAGGCTCGAAGCCGATAGACAAGTACCGGTCATTCCCGCCTTTGGGGTGCTAACGTACGCAATCCTCGTGGCCCTAGGCTCTTTGATTTCTCTCAGGGTTGCGCGAGTAGGACCACGGGCTTCGCTAATGGTATTGGGCCTCCTGGGGGCGGTCTATGGTTCGGGATTAGCGTTAAACCGCGTCGAGGTTGGCGCCTTTCTTCCCAGACTACTGACCGCTGTCATCTTCTCGGCCCCCATACCGATCGCTGTATCAGCACTGCTCAGTGTCCGGGAAGCGGGAAGCGGACGAGCGCCCAAGCTGCCGGGGCAGTCACACCTAGTCCACGACTGGACTAGTGAAGTTCCTTCGCCGAGACCACTATGGATGCAGATGATTGTTGCCTTTGCGTTCCTGGTTAGCTTGGCCAAAATAGGGGGCACACTCTATCCACAGATAGTCATCATAGATATGCCTTTTCATCTTGCCCAAATTCGTCAAGTGCTGGCAGGCAACTTTTGGAAGCTGTATCTGCCCGGAAGCCTGAGTTTAGCGGTGATGCCTGAGAAAGAGTGGACAGTCAGGGCACCTATCCCCTATTCTCCGTTCTTCTACCTGTTCATGACGCCGCTGGCATGGCTACCATGGGACCTGCGCCTGACAGTGCCGCTGCTCAACGCAGTGCTGGAAGCATGGAAGTTGCCTTTAGTGCTCTTCTTGGGCATGAAGCTCGGCTTGGACAAACCCGCATGCTCTCTGGGCGCAGTGGTATACGGCTTGGCTGGCGCCATGTACATGTTACTCCAATGGGGCAACTGGCCTACGACGTTTAGCCAATGGTTCGCTCTGGCAGGGTTAACAGTGCTGGCAGGTATTGGGGAGATATCCGCGAAAAAGGGATACTGGGTCAAAGCCATCGGAGGGGGCATACTTCTGTTCATCGCCTTCATAAGCTACACAGTGACAGCCGCCTTCCTACTGACGGTCCTCGTCATAATCGGCATAATGGCTGTGGCGCGGCGCAGGGCGTCTCGCCCAGCGGACAGGATGTGGAGCATGTGCATTATTCTCCTTGTTGCGTGGATTGCTGCATTCATAGCCTATTACTCAGCGCACGTGTACGTAGCACTTACTCAGACTCTGCCGGCTTTTGCTAGTGCTTTAGTCAGCCAGGGAACTTTGACAACACGCACCGCAACCCTTTCCCAGTATCTGGCGAGCAACGTCAACGCCCTTGGCAACTACGGTTTGACCCCCATCATCCTCCTCGGCTCATGGGGAGCGCTCCTTGTATGGGGAAGGTGGCGTTACGACACAAAGGGTCTGGTCCTCGGATGGTTGGGTGTGCTGGTGCTGTTCGGTGTGGTAGGCTTTAAGGTGGACATGGTGCTCAAACATGTGTGGTTTACAGTTCCCTTGATGGCATGTCTTGCTGGGCCCGGCCTGCTGGCTGTGGGCCGGCGGGGTTTGGCCGGCCTAACGCTTTCGGTCGCGTTTTTAAGTTTCTTAGCGTGGGCTAGCAGCACACTGTGGACTTGGCGGATATGGGTTGCAAGCCACTGATGGACCCTGAGAGAGAGAAACAGCTTGCGGAGCTGGTCGATCGGTGGACCAGCCATATGGCATGGAGGTCAGATTTCCAGCATTGGCGTCTCCGCCGATTATGGCAAGAACGATACCAAGAAGAGCATATACTTCAGATCGACTGGGCTTCAGGCGGAGATATCGAAGGCAAACACGTGCTAGATCTGGGATGCGGTATGGGAGGGCTGGCTGTCGCTCTCTCCCTTTTGGGTGCTCGTGTGGTTGCGATGGACCCCAATCTCGATTACCTGAACATTACGAGGTTTAGAGCCGCTCGTTACAATAGGGGGTTGGCCCTAATTTCAGCCGCTGGAGAGGCCCTACCTTTTCGACGGGAAACCTTCGATGCCGTGCTGGCTCTAGATGTTATAGAGCACTGTGACCAGCCTGCCCTTCTGCTGGCAGAGGTTCATCGGGTGCTAAAGAGCCATGGGTGGGCATTGGTGACTGTCACAAATCGATACGCTTTCAGGGACCCTCACTACCACTTGCCCCTCATAAACTGGCTCCCGAGATCCATCGGCGCAGGGGTGGCTCAACTGCGCTCGAAAGAAATTTACGCAGCTAGAGACAGGCAGAGTCTCAGATCCATGCACTATTTTCGCTGGAATTCGTTCATTACTCTAGCACGAAGATGCGGCTTCGAAGCAATCCCTTTCCAGTGGCGCATTCGCTCCTCGGGCCTGAAGGGCATGTTGGGCGATGCAGCCCAGATCGTAGGACTCTACAGACCTGCTTACAACCTCTACCGGCTCTTGTTTAGGGGGACCTGGACATTTAAGCTCAAGAAGCAGGCTCTCCCATGTCTCTGAGGGTTTGCCTTTACAACTTAACAACGACCACACAGCTGGGAGGAGTTGAGACCTTCGTTGCACAGTTGGCGCGTCAACTCGTTAAAATGGGTCACTGTCCCATCGTGGTAGGCGGAAGAGGGCCATGGTCGCCATATATTCCTGACGTTGAGGTCCTCCAGTTCCCTTTCGTCTCAAGGAGCACCCTGAGACGTCTGAAGCCGCTGTCGAAGGCTTATACTTTAACCAAACTTCTGGAGAGGCTCTCCTTCGCTTTGTGGGCAGTACCGGCCCTCCGCTCTAAAAAATTTGACATAATTCACATACAGAAACCCTACGACTTGATAGCCGCTACAGTGTTGAAAAGGTGGACTGGGGCAGCATTGGTGCTTGGAAGCCACGGGCGGGACTTTTTTATCGGAGACAGATTCTTTGTCCGATGGGTGGATGCAGCTGCAGCATGCAGCTTGTTCAATGCCCAGGAGGCCCTTGTCAGTCGGTACCACCTTCCCGGTCTGGTTGTCTACAATGGGGTGGACGTCGAGATGTTCAGGTATCTGCCGGACGCAGTCCTTCGCGAACGTTTGGCCCGGGGACAGGACCATCTTCTCCTGAGTGTAGGCAGGCTAGTCAGCTGGAAGGGCCTGGATACAGTGCTGGAAGCCACTGCTATCGCCCGATCGAAGGGATTCGGGGTAGCACTGGCTATTGCCGGGGACGGACCCGCCCGCCACGACTTAACGCAGCTGGTCAGGCAACTCGGCCTCGAGACAGTGGTCACCTTCATGGGTAGCGTTCCGTACGAGCAAATGCCCACTACATTCTCCTCCTGCGACATGCTCCTTGCAGGCAGCTACGCGAATGAGACTTTCGGCATAGCACTGGTCGAAGCCATGGCCTGTGCTCGACCAGTGGTGGCAACCCGGTTCGGCGGCTTCCCCGAAGTGGTCGAGGACGGACTGACCGGATACTTGACGGCACCCAGGGATCCTCAGGCCATGGCCGAGGCCATATGTGACCTACTGGTAGATAGGGACAAGGCACACCGATTCGGGATTAGGGGCAGACAGCGCGTTGAAGAGATGTTCACATGGGAAGCAGTAGCTAGTCGCGTGCTTAAAGTGTACGAAACAGCCCTGAGCAACGTGGCCCGTTAGTATGCTCGTGTACGTAGCGTATCCGACGAGCCTGACGCTACAATCTGCCAACGCCATACAGACCTATCATACGGTCCGAGCCCTCCAGGATGTCACGCAGGTGGCACTCCTAGTTCCAAGATTTCTGCACCGGCCCACACGGTTTTCAGACCTTGGTGCCATTCACTTGCCCAGGATACCGATAAACGCACTTAGAAACCTGGTCAGTTGGCCTCTCTGGGCGGATCTTGAGCGCGTACTCTTCGCTTGGGAGGTGATTGCTTACCTTAAAAAGGCATACCTCAGGCACTCCAAAGCTCTATACGTTAGGGATGTAGTTGTGGCCGGTATTGTGGCGCCTTGGGCTAAGGAGCGGAACCTGACCGTCGTGTACGAATTGCACCACTTAGAAGCCGAAAACCCGTGGAGACGCACGAGCCGGTCTGGGCAAGGCCTAGGGCGTTTGTACGAGCGCCGGACCATGCAGTCCATTGATGGTTTGGTAACGCTCACACAGGCGGCAGCGGCCGATGCCGTGGCCCAATGGCCCCGACTCGCTGGCCGCTACCGCGTGGTGCCAGATGCCTACGACGAGGCGCTCTTCGTGCCACGCCCGCGGGAGGTGGCCCGACAGTACTTGGGCCTGGCCTCCGAAGACTTCTTGGCAGCCTATGTCGGTCTCACCTTCGCTCATCGCAGCGTGGAACTGATGCTAGAAGCGGCCCGTATCTTGCGGGACCGGTCTCCTGTTCGGGTCGCCTTGGTAGGCGGGAGTGCCAAGGAAAGGTCCAATTTGGTAGCCTTTGCGGAAAAGCTAGGCTTGAAGGCCACTGATTTTATACTGCCGGGTAAGGTGGCTCTACCAGAGGTCCCATGGTGGATGGCAGCAGCTGACGCGCTTGTCCTTACGGGTGTCATATCCGACACTGCTTCTTCCCCCCTGAAACTCTTCGAGTATATGGCAATGGGTCGGCCCATTGTTGCGGCGGATTCCCCTGCCGTTCGCGAGGTAGTTGATTCTGCCAGCTGCCTTCTATTTCCTCCAAAAAGGGCGGAGAGCCTGGCTCAAGCCCTCCTCACACTCAAGGAGGACCCTGCCTTGCGTGCCAAAATGGGCTCGCTAAACCTGGAACGATCCAAACAGTACACCTATAGGGCTAGGGCAGAGGCCATATGGGAGTTCGTGGTGAGCCTGCTGCCGTGAGAGGGATGCGTGCGGCACTCCGCGATCGGGGTCTACTTGTACTCACGTTAATTTTCCTTGTGAGCTTGCCCCTTGTCACTGTACGTGTATACGCGACGGACGAGATCGAGTATTTCTCGTATCTGCGGAGCCTATGGTTCGACAGGGATCTTAACTTCGAGAACGAGTACCTCCATTTCTACCAGAGTGACCCAAGAAAGTACGCTGACTTTAAGCGGGACCTTCTCGATAAGCGAATGCCCAACACCGGCCTACCTATTAACGTGGCCCCTATTGGAAGTGCCCTGCTCTGGGCACCCTTCTATGGCATCGCAGATGGACTGGTAAGGCTACTCAGGGCCTTTGGCTCGACTTTACCGGCCGATGGCTTCTCTTGGCCATACATCGCCGCGGTATGCTACGGGTCGGCCTTTTACGGCTTTCTGGGCCTGGCCTTGGCTTATTTGACCACCAGACGGTGGGTCCCTGAAGTTTCTGCTTTGCCTGTGACTCTAGTTTTATGGTGGGGTACACCTCTGGCCTTCTACATGTATGTCACTCCACCCATGTCCCATGCAGGATCCTTCTTCATGGTCACAGCGCTCCTGACCTATTGGGTACGAACCATGGGGTCCAGCAGTATATATAGATGGATAATCCTGGGCGTGCTTGTTGGCATCACGGCCATGGTGCGGGAACAGGATGCTCTCTTTGCCTCGGTAGTAGGCGTCGAAGTCCTAAAAAACCTGATAGAAGCCCTCAGAAACCGGACGTTGGCAGCCGCAGTCCGCTGGACAGGTCTAAGCTTGGTGTCTGCTACATCAGCCCTTCTAGCCTTTGCTCCCCAGATGGTATCCTACTGGGTGTTGGGAGGCCGTATAGGGCCTTCTCCCATCGTGGCCCAGAAGCTGCAATGGACATCTCCATATTTGCTCCCAGTGCTCTTTTCTCCGTCACACGGACTGGTGTTTTGGTCGCCAGCGTGGCTCTTGGTGCCGCTAGGGCTAGTTATTCTGTTTCGCAGAGACAGGACTGTGGCCACCGCTTTCGCGTTGGCACTTATATGCCAGGCTTACGTGGGTGGAGCCTTTCAAACCTGGAGCGCAGCCGGAAGTTTCGGGGCTAGGAGGTTCGTCGGATCGTCCTTTGTCCTCTTAGTGGCTCTGGCACTGACCTTCGATCTACTGAGGAAACGTCGCGCATCAGTGGTAGGATACGTAGCGGGTATTCTTCTGACAGTTTTCAACTTGAGCATGGCAATACAGTGGTCAGCACTGTGGACGCAGGTCGAGAGACAAGGGATAGATTGGGGAGTGTTTATCCGCAACGAATTTGAGGTGCTACCCGGTCGGGTCGGGGAAATCATCTACCGCTTCCTGTTTGCGCGGTCTTCGTTCTTCAGGTAATGCAGGTGCGCCGGGATGGTTTCAGGAGAACTGCTTACGCTGTTGCGATGTCCAGTCTGTGCACAGTCCGTCGAGCCCAGCTTTGCGGTAGGCTCTTTCGGGGTGGTGTGCCCGCTCGGCCACAGTTATCCTGTCAGAGATGGATACGTCGACATGAACGTCCAGTCCTCGGGCCGAGAGAGTTTGTACCAGCGTACAGATTTCCCTGTCGACCCCAACTACAAGCGCATAGGTCCTCCTGTCCTGGGTGCAGGAGTTCGGCTTTGGATGCTAGACAGGTATCTCAACCCTCGTCCGGGGGACTGTGTGCTCGATGTAGGATGCGGCAACGGAAAGTTTGCATACTGGCTCAGGAAGCGGGGGGTTAAGACAGTAGGCGTAGATATAGCACCACATTTCGCGTGGGAGGCTGTCAGAGAGGTGGAGCTGGTTCAGGCTGATAGCCGCAAGCTGCCCTTTCCCGACGGATGCTTTGATGGTGCCTACAGCATCGACGTATTTGAGCACCTAGATGTTTCGTCCCTGAAGAGTACGCTCCATGAGATCCACCGGGTCCTGACGCCGGGAGGACGCCTGTTCGTCTTTTCGAATACTCGAGAGGCTTCGGCCCTCAGACCCTTCATCGCACCTACCGTCTGGGTGCACCGCAGACTTGTACAGGCTGGGGTAATTGATGCGCAATGGGATCTCGTCCGGAAGGCAGATCATGTGAAAGCTGTAGCCACAATAGAGGACGCATTGGCTCTGCTGGACGAAGCGGGGTTCACTGTCACGGAACTTGCATATTGGAACACAGTTTTCACAGGGCTCCTTGAGAACGTACTAGTTAAGCTCACTGTCGAAATGCTGGGCCGCCGAAGGAAAGTTGGCCACCATGGCTCGCCGCAGGTAGCGTGGCGTCCTCTGGCGGCTTCGAAACCTCTCTACCTTGTGCCTCTCAAACTGATGACGCACGTCTCCAAGCTAGATGTGATTCTGTTCAGCAAGCTCCGGGCAGGACCCTACTTCTTGCTGGCGGAGAAAGCGGTGCGCCGCCAATGAGGATAGCTTACTTCGCCTTGTCTGTGGACCTTTCGGCCCATCACGGGGGTAGCACTCACATCAAAGAGGTTTGCGAAGGGCTGACAGCTCTTGGCCACGAGGTTACGTTGATCTGCTCGGGGCCAGCACCGGTCTTGCGACGTGAAATTAGGGTACTGGAACTACCAAAGCGCCCATGGTCATACCTGTTAGCGTGGAAAGCAGCCGAACCAATCCTTGAGCATTTGGGTGCCCAGTTGGTTATGGAAAGATACTACAACTTTGCCGGCCAGGGCCTCTTCTGGGCAAAAAAGAAGGGCATACCCACTTTGCTGGAAGTAAATGCTCCTATGGCTGCAGCACCGTGGACCCTGAAGTATGCTGTCGATCTGGCTATGATTTTCAAGCCCATGGCTCGCTGGGCCAGGAAACAGGCCGATCTGGCCGATGTCATTGTTACACCACTGGCTAGCACTGTGCCGTGGGCTGTACCTAAGAGAAAAGTGTTACAGTTGCCCTGGGGAGCTAATGTGGAGCGTTTCAAGCCTGACCTCCACAAGGGGGCCTGTGTCAAGACTCTGGCCAAGTCTCTGGGGATTGGACCTGACGACCGGGTAGTGGTATTCCATGGTAGTTTTCGGCGATGGCACGGCGTTGACCTTCTGATCGATACCGCTCCCATACTGCTTTCCCTGGACCCACGGTACAAGCTTCTCCTCGTCGGAGGAGGCGAACGCTTGGCGGTTGTGCGCTACCGACTCATGCCACTCATTGAAGAGGGCAAAGTGATCGTTACAGGGCCTGTAAACTACGAGGATGTGCCACGCTACCTTGCCGCGGGCAGTGTTTCCGTGGCCCCCTTCGATACCTACTCCCACCCGTATCTGAGACACTTTGGATTCTATTGGTCGCCCTTGAAGGTCTTCGAGGCTATGGCCATGGAGCTACCGGTAGTGACGACCGACGTGCACCCACTGAACACCATCGTACGCCACGGGATCGAGGGTCTGCTGACAAAGCCCAGATCGAGGGCAGGGCTAGTAGCAGCCCTTGAACGCCTCCTCGGAGATCCCGACCTATGTGCCCACATGGGCCAACAGGCTAGAGTCCGGGTGACGGAGGAATTCAGTTGGCAAAGGCACTGCAGGGCACTGGATGACATTATCTCTCGGCTAGGCAAGTGAAAGTCATCCTCGTTACGGAATCGTATCCACCAAAAGCTGGAGGTAGCGGGTGGTCATGCCACCAATTGGCAAAGTCGCTGCGCGACGCCGGCCATGGGGTCCATGTCGTCTACCTTGGCAGGCACAACGCGGAATACAAGTTTCAAGACGTACCCGTTATCGAAATCGAGGGGTCCGCAGTTAAAGTACCAGGGTTGAGGTTAGTATTCCAGGAACTGGTGGATGCTGTTCGCTTGGCCAACCTTCTTAGCAAGATGCCCTCTTTGGCAGGGGGAGATATAGTTCATGCCCAGCACCGTATCACCACTCTGGCTGTCGCCAAGCTTCCACCCGAGGCGAGAGGGAAAATTTCTACAGTGAGGGACTACTGGCCCATATGCGATACAGGGCAACTCTTTGCCGACATGCAGCCATGCGCGGGATGTAACGGGTTGCACATAGGCCGTTGCCTGGGTCAGCGTTACCCATTGTTCCGTAACATGCTTCCCCTCTTTCCCATAATCGGGTACTTCAGACGGTCTAGATGTTCAGCTCTGATGAGGATGGACGCCATCATAGCCGTAAGCAGATTCGTGGCCCACAAAGTCAGGAAATGTGTGCAGGCGAGACGCATGTATACGGTACCGAACATGGTAGAAGTGGGACCCGTAATGCCATCGAGGAGTAAGGCGAGACGGGCGATCTTCGTCGGCAAGCTAGAACACTCAAAAGGAGCCCATCTTCTGCCTGAACTACTTCGGGCGCTGCCCAAAGGGAGCGAGCTCGTCGTTGCCGGCACCGGTAATTTGAGAGAGTACCTTGTTAATTACGGCTTAGCCGCCATGAGGTGCCTAGGGTGGATTGATCATGAGGAGTTGAGAGAGCTCATGAGCACCTCGAGCGTACTGGTCTTCCCGTCGCTGTGGCCCGAACCGTTAAGCAGGGTGCTTCTGGAGGCCTCCGCTTTTGGGTTGCCAGTGGTTGCATTCCCTGTGGGGGGAAATCCGGAGATCGTCAAGCACGGTGTGAACGGTTACCTGGTGAGATCGGTGGACGAAATGGCTGAAAAAACTGCGGAGATCCTGGTGGACTCGACACTACGATCGCAGTTGTCCGAAGGTGGCATGCATATAGTGCGCGAAAAGTTTTCGCCTTCCAAAGTGCTGCCCCAAATATTGTCGGTCTACAACTATGCCTTGCAGAGGATCTCCGGTTGAGGGTCTTGGTAATCTCCCGTTCCTGTCACCCGTTGCACGGCTACGGCGGTATGGAACGCCACGTGGGCCAGGCGATAGAGTACCTCACGCGTCATGGAGCTACAGTAACTCTTCTCACCAGACCACCTAGCACGAGAGCATCTTCCACCAAAGCGCAGAAGGAGATACATGTACCTTATTCCGTTCTACCCTTTAGACATGGGTCCATTGCAGACCGAAACACCAACTACTTCATTTGGATTTGGCGAACTTCTCGGATCATAAAGTACCTGGAGAGGGTCGGAGCTTTCGACGCCATCTATGGCCACGGTATGGGCGCGATCTCTGCTGCGCTCGCATCGAACGCAGCAGCCGCTGCGACGTGCTTTAATCCCCACGGTCTCGAGGAATTTAGGGCTCAGGATCCCTTCAAGCGTCTAGCTTACTGGCCAGCCAGAGCACTGCAACGCTCCTACGCTAGGAAATTCGGAGTCGTTCTCGCCACAGACTATGGTCTGGTTCCGCTAATACTGAGGTTCTTAAGGCCGGCACCGCAGCGTATCAAGGTTCTGCCCAACGCCGTCGACTTGGAGGCCATCGACGTAAGAATTGCCGCATACGGTCCGAGGAGGCCCGGACCTGCCGACCGGCTTCGGGTCGTGAGCATAGGTCGCCTAGAGCCTAACAAGGGGCACGCTCTCCTGCTGGCAGCAGCAGCGCGGTTGCCCAAGGTGCAGCTGGCAATTGTGGGCGACGGCAGCCATCGCAGGGTGCTGACTGGGTTGATCGACAAGTATGGGCTTTCCGATCGCGTGACGCTTGCAGGCAATTTAACTGATTTAGAGGTAACAGCTCTCCTTCTCTCCTCCGACGTTTACTGCCAGCCTTCGTTATATGAGGGAAGCTCAATAGCCGTACTAGAGGCCATGGCCCACAGCCTTCCGGTGGTGGCGAGTCGCACTGGCGGTCTACCAGACAAGGTATTGCCTGGTACGACCGGCCTTTTAGTCGACCCGGGTTCGGTGGACCAGCTGGTCGAGGCCTTTGAGGCTCTCGATTCGGATCCGCAACGACGGCGTGAGATGGGGTTACGTGCCCGACAGATGGTTGAGGACCGCTTCAGCTGGAATCGCGTTGGGCGGGATCTGGTAGATATATTGAGGCAGCTAAGGCAGGAGGGGCCGTAAATTGGAGTACCTTGGGCTTGGCGCTGTGGTCGGCGCCATAGTGGCCCTTGGGGTGGCTATCCAGAAGCTGTATTTTAAGGCCGACCACGATGGAAAGGCAATCGATGGGGTGGAGAGACCTCTCCTAGGGCCCGCTCTCGGCTTGATAGTGACCGCTCTTGTGGCCTTCCTAGGGGCCTTGGTAGGCCTATACCGCGTGATGATACCTTTACTCTTGCTGCTTGGGGCCTTATCTGTCCTTTGGTTGTTAGTGATCCGAGCCCGGTGGGATGTAACCACCGTGGGGCTATTGTGGCTAGGTGTGATAGCGGCGCTCGGAGTGCTTTATTGGCCTGTGGCCGATATGACCAGAGGCGGCCTCGACGCGGGTGTCTATGTGAATACGGCTGCTCTCTTGGCCAGGCATGGCAGCATTGTTATTCAAGACAGCGGCCTCAGGGGCCTCCCGGAGGACCTTTATAACGAAGTCTTCCTTAAGCTCCACCCCGACCGTTATCTGCTTCACCACATGAGGTTCGCCGGCTTCTACATACTGGACGGGAAAGACGGTCTGGTACTTCCCCAACTCTTCCACTTCTATCCGGCGCTCTTAGGACTTGCTGTTGGCCTCTCGGGCACCCCGGTTGGCCTCAAGATCAACGCCGTGGTGGGTGCTCTGGCAGTGGCCATGTTCTTCCTTGCAGTGCGAAGGTTGTTTGGAAACATCCCGGCCATGATTTCTGCCCTGCTGCTGGCAATCAGCACTGTCGAAATATGGTTCAGCCGGTACCCTACCACAGAAATAACGGGCCAGTTTCTGTTCTTCACGATGGTGTGGGCCATCGCTGCCGCCCACCAAACTGACAGCGCCCGGACTCAAATGGCCCTTGGCACTGTGGGCGGTCTGGCCTTGGGAGAGATGTTGCTGCTGCACCCTGATTTCCCCTTTCTGCTTCCCATCGTTGCCGCTTACGCTATCTGTCTGCGGTTGTTGCGGTCGTGGAGACCATGGCACTGGGCCTTTTTCGCAACGGTAGGGGCCTTCGGACTCCTATTAGCAGGTTATGTCGCCCTTTACGCCTACCCCTACGTCGGAGACCTGTACTACCACGTCATCAAGTATGCCCGAAGCAAACTGGGGCTGATCATCGCGGCCACTGCGGTTGGCGCCGTCGCATTAGTACTTGTAGACCTAGCCATGCCGCGTGTAATTCTGTGGCTGGGAGCACGCCATGGTTTGGTGCGTTGGTTCGGCCCGGCCGCCGGGCTTCTCCTTACGATAGTAGGGATCTACGCATATATGGTGCGTCCGGGGATACTCGCCACAGCTTTCTGGGGAGACTTCCAGTCGCTCTCAGGATACATTGGGGGACCGGTAACTACTGGTCCAGCAACCACCTTCGTTCGCTTTGGATGGTATCTGTCGCCCCCAGGCGTCCTGCTTGCGCTGGGGAGTTTACCCAGGGCCTTCGGCAGGCAGCCCAGGTGGGAACGATGGTTCTGGCTCGCTTTCCTTGTGGAATACGCGCTGATATTTTTAGAGGAAACTTACGCCAAGACCCACTACATTTACACCATGCGCCGCTACGTGCCGATAGTGTTTCCCAGCTTCGTTATCCTTGTGGCCGTGGCGATAGCGAGCCTATGGGAGGGAGCATCAAAACTGCGGGGAAAGCTGCTCAGGGTTGCCTCAGCCGGGCTTGCAGCCTGGATGTTGTTCTTCATGGCATATACCGACAGGACGGTGATCGCCCACTGGGAGTGGGGGGGCTTCTCGGAGCGCCTTGGTGAACTGGCTCGTCACATTCCGCAGAATGCGGTAGTCCTTTTCAGCGACGGTCGGGACCCCCCGCAGACGCTGGCCACGCCTCTATGGTCCATTTACGGCATCGAGTCCTATGTTCTGGTGAGAGACCAGCCCGATATGGCTCTGCTTGAAGGGCAACTCAAACAGTGGCAACAGCAAGGGCGGCCCGTGTATGCTCTCATGGGGACCAATGGGGGCAAGTTGCAACCCTCGGGTTTTACCCTCAGGCCGTTAGCGGAGTTCCATTTGGACGTTAAGGAATTTGAGCAGCTATATGACCAAAAGCCTCTAAATGTGTATACTGTGCCCTTCAACCTGGGGATCTACAGACTCGAGGAGACCCAGGGAACGGCGGAGACCAAGAGTATCCAGATGGGGGATTTGGAGTTCGCCAATCTCGTGGGCGGATTTTACGAGCGCGAAACCAAGGACGGCCTCACATATCGTTGGACCGACGGCAAGGCTGTGTTGAGCTTGAACTTAACCAGGGTTCCATCGGCTATAGCCCTGAGGGCTTCAGCAGGGCCTCCCGAGCGACCTGGTACCGTCACACTGGAGGTTTCCCTTGATGGCCGATCGCTGGGACATGTAGTTATCGACAATGGACCCTTCCGATGGTATCGAGTCGAAGTGCCAAAAGACTTCGGCCCCCTGGGTTTGGCAAACCCGAATTTATTGTCCCTATCATCGCCAACTTTCAAGATGTCTAGCCTAGGGCTTAGCCATGACAGCCGCCGATTGGGTGTTCAGATCTCGGAGGTGAGGATCGAGCCTTGAGAGAGCGAGTAAAGGTACTGCTCTTAGCACTGTCTGCAGCCCTGACCGTCGGATTGGTCCCCATCGCGGGGGCATGGACCGCTTCCAACGAGAATGTCGTACCAGGCCGGATCTTGGTGAAGTTCCGTCCAGAGAAGGCAGAGGCTGCCCGCAGCCAGCTCCAAGCTGAAGGCTTACGTGAGGCCAAAGACAAAAGACCTTTGGAGAGGTTGGGGGTCCGCATCTTCGAGGTGCCACCTGGCAGAGAGAGGGAACTAGCGGTCTCCCTGGCAAGGCGTAGCGACGTAGAGTTCGCTGAGCCCGATTTCTTGGCCACAGTCCAGTTCATCCCCAACGATCCTCTGTTCTCACAGCAATGGAACCTTACCAAAGTGGGTGCTCCAAAGGCATGGGACCAATCCACCGGCACCGGCATCAATGTAGCCGTAATAGATACTGGCATCGACGAAACTCACCCTGATCTGATGTCCCAGATTCTCACGGCCACCACTGTCCTGTCGAGCCCCCATGATGGCAATGGCCACGGTACTCATGTAGCAGGTATCATTGCTGCCCAGGCAAACAACGGCATCGGTGTGGCGGGGTTGGCTTTCGGAGCGAGAATCCTTTCCATAAAGGCCCTCGACGACAATGGGAGCGGTACATACTCGGACGTGGCCTCAGCCATCGTGTTAGCTACCGATTTGGGAGCTAAGATAATCAATTTGAGCCTGGGCGGCCCCAATCCCTCTCAGACCCTATCAGATGCTGTAAATTATGCCTTAGCCCATGATGTCCTCGTAGTGGCAGCTTCAGGAAACTCCGGGGCCAATAGCTTGCTCTACCCAGCCGCTATCCCGGGGGTGCTAGCTGTTGGCTCGACGAACAGTTCAGATACCCGCAGTACGTTCTCAAACTACGGTTCGGGCCTAGGCATCACTGCTCCGGGTGAGGGTATCGTGAGCACGCTGCCCTGCCCAAGCTCAAGCGAAGACCCCACATGCAGTTCGGGCTACGGAACGAAGACCGGTACTTCCATGGCAACACCCATGGCTTCGGGGCTAGCGGCCCTTGTCTGGTCGGTCCGCCCCGGGCTTACAGCTGCACAGGTCAAAGACATCCTGCAGCGCACAGCGGTTGATCTAGGCTCTCTGGGGTGGGATCCCCAGTACGGGTACGGACGAATCTCCGTGGACGAGGCGGTTAGGAGCGTTTCCTGCCTGACTGAGCCTGCCCACTTCCTCTTCGGGCCCATCGATGCTTCGGCGGCACCCATGATCCTCCGCTGGGCTGGTGTTCCTACGGTAACGGTCGCTCTTTATAATTACGACGGAACTTCTGCTGGAAACGTGGCGTTGAGTGGCTCCGGGGTTCAAAGCACGGCCTCTTGGCCGGCTGGATTTCAGGGATATGCAGAGCTCACCTCGGGAGCATGCAGTAATCCTGTCCTACTTACAGTCACGTCGGCTTGGCCACAATTTTTACTGCCATCCGTTTCGTCCACCGAGGCTGGGATTCCTTTGCGGATAGGAAGCGGGTATAGCGGAGGACTGTTCCTCATTAACCCCACTGCGGCCTCCACAGTAGTAGATCTAACCATATTCAACACTTTCGGCGATCTGGTGCACAACTTGTCCGTCCCACTATCCGCCAGAGGTGCTCGGACGTTGACCTTGGAAGATCTCGGGCTTATCCAGCCGGGCTGGGTTTGGGTTTCGGTCACATCTACGACCCCCATCGCCACATACGGGTTTTGGCAACGTACGCTGGGCTTGCCCACCTACTTTCCGGCAACTTCGCCGGCTAGTGAGCTTCAGTTGGCTGCAGTACGCAGGGGTGTCGATGGCTGGTTATCTCAGCTCTGGCTTCTTAACCCCCAATCTCAACCGACGGAAGTGACTGTGGAGTTCCGTGGTAATGGTCGCATTTACCGTACTCTAACGACCACGCTTCCCCCGCACGGATTTGCAATCGCTGACGCGGGACGGGCCCGTCTCCCAGTAGGCTGGGAGGGCACAGCACGAATTACGGCTGACCGCCCGATTTATGCGATGAACGTCCTCCAGAAGAGCTCCCGTAGGCAGGTCGGTTTCCTCGGCCCTGTGGAGGCGCAGAGAGCGTTCCATCTTCCAGCTACCCTGAAGAACTGGTTCCAGTGGTATACGGCTTTGCGGGTTTACAACGTTTCCTCGAGTAAGATGGCAGTCTCCTTCCAGACGGTTCTCCCTGACGGACACGTAGTTTTAGATAAGTTTTTCTCACCCGTTGGGCCGCTTCGTGTTCAGCGGTACGTTGTCAGTTCGAGCAGCGCCCTAGGCAATCCCTTTGCCGGAGGTATTCACATATATTCTGGCCTCACGGCCTTGGCGGTGGCTGAGCTAACGTGGAACGGGCGCACCTACTTCGTGCCTTTGAGGTAAAAGGGTGATTCGGGCTGCCGTCTATTTTCCCCTGCACCAGAAGCGGCTAGGTGGGGGCGACTGGGTGCAGGTCCAGCGGACCGTCCAGGCCATCCAGAGGAGCGGAGCGGTGCAAATTGAGCTTGTCCATCACCTACCTCCTCTGGAGGAATTCGACCTGCTTCACGTGTTCAACCTGCTGCGCCCGGAGGACCTTTTGGAACCCTTGGCTGCTGCGTGGCAGGCCCACATCCCGGTAGTTCTGTCGTCGATTTACTGGGACGATACTGCCTATCGGCTGCGAGGGCGGTGGCAGTTGCCAGATCCAGCAGATCCCTTGGGCCGCCTCAGCCTGAAGTGTGACCTGGAGAGCCTCCGTTCCGCCTTGGAACTACGTCGGGCCATCGTACGTTCGGTGGCGGGAATTGCAGCTCTATCCCAGCGGGAACTAGATCGCCTGTGCGAACAATTCGAGCCGCCCAGTGAGTGCGCCAAACGAGTGATACGCAATGGCATAGATCCCCTGTTCTTTCATGGCGACCCCGAGCGATTTTTGAGGCGATACGGTTTAGAGAAGTTCGTATTGACGGTGGGCCGCATCGAGGATCGCAAGAACCAGCTTGCGGTGATACATGCTGCTCAGCAAATTGGTGTGCCTTGCGTGGTCGTAGGAAGCCCCTTCGAGCAGGTCGAATACTATCGGGCCTGTCGCGAGGCAGCAACCAGGTATACGCTGTTCATAGATAGGATGACCCCAGAAGACCTGGCTGATGCCTATGCAGCTGCAGCCGCATTTGTGCTCCCCAGCTGGCTTGACCCTGCCCCTCTAGTGTGTCTCGAGGCTGCAGCAGCCGGATGCCCTGTGGTAACAACGTCGTACGGCGGTATCGCCGAGTATCTCGGAGATCTCTGCTGGCTATGCGATCCAGGATCGGTGGAGAGCATCGCAGCGGCAATTGAGGCCGCCATGAACGCCCAAGGGCTCAGGGAAGACATCAGGGAACGGGTGAAAACCTTTACATGGGAGGCAGCCGCCCAAGAGACCGTCGACTTCTACCTGGCTGTCCTTGAGCATGGTCCCATCCAGGACCCCAGCTGGCTCTCTTGGCTCAGTTCCCTCCAAGTGACATTAGAGTCAGCAAAAGTCCAGAACAGATTGGCTGCCATAGTGGCCAACTACAGCGCGAGAATCTCTGAGAGAGCATCTGAGCCGGTCTCTTCAAAGGTACTCCGAGGGCGGAAGAGGTCACCCTTAGACCTCAGGGGAGAGCTCACGGTGGGTGGAATGACGGGCCAAGTGCGGCGTAGGGAGCAGATCCGCATCTTAATTTCGCTGCGGAACACGGGCAACGATGTGTGGCCAGATGCCGCTCACAGCCCCTGGCCAGTAAATGTGGGCTATCAGTGGAAGAGTGGAAAACGTACGGTGCCCGAGGGCAGGTGCTATTTGCCTGGGCCCGTACGGCCTGGCGAAGCCGTCGAGTGGGAGGATGCCATATCCACGCCCCATGCCGCTGGTACGTATCTCCTGTTGATAGCACTAGTCCACGAGGACCACGGCTGGTCGTACCAGCTCGGGGGTCCAAGCGCAACGTTTAGCGTGGAGGTTGTATAATTCCTGTGAAAAGCCAAATAGTTGGGTGCTAGGGGTGCGCGAAAGCGCTGAGAGTGTGGTTCGACCACTGACCCTTAGAACCTGATCTGGGTAATGCCAGCGAAGGGAAGCACATCGCTAATGTGAAGGGTTGGCGCTGTAGCCCCGAGGCTGCGGCGCCATTTCCATATAGGGGGTTAGGTGAGGGAGTTGAATCTGGACCTTTACTTCATAACCGACGAAGACAACCCGATGGGGCGGTCCCTTGTCCAGCAGGCAGAAGCTGCCCTCATGGGCGGTGCCACCGTAGTTCAGTTACGTTGCAAGCACACGCCCACACGCCTTATGTTGGAACAGGGCCAACTAGTCAAGCAATTGTGCCAAAGTCGCGCCGCCAGCTTCATCGTAAACGACCGAGTTGACGTAGCCTGGGCTCTTCAGGCAGACGGCGTACATGTGGGTTGGGACGATATGCCATACGATCTGGTACGTGCCCTTTTGGGTGGAGGCATCGTGGTAGGACTCTCGGTATCCACCACCGCAGAGGCTGAACGGGCTATAGCCCTAAGGCCGGACTATCTGGGAGTCGGACCCATCTATCCCACCTCCACCAAGCCTGATGCAGGCACCGCGGTAGGGCCAGAATTCATAAGAAAAGTGAGAGAAATGACCTCCATCCCTCTCGTCGCCATCGGAGGGATCACCGCAGACAAGGTGGCGGAGGTGGTTGCAGCGGGAGCCGACGGCATCGCCGTAATTTCCGCCATATCCAGAGCTAGCGACATGCAGCAGGCTGCCGCTGAGCTTTTCGAGGCCGTGCGCAATGCGAAAGGGACTCATCGATGAAAGTCGAAGCGATAGGGGAATTTGGATTGATCGAGAGAATAATCAGAAACCTTCCCCTCCGACCTAGTGAAATCGTTGTGGACATTGGAGACGACGCGGTTGTTATCGACGCGGGAGCTGAGGATTACCTGGTGGCCACCTGTGATATTCAGGTGGAAGACGTCCACTTTCGCTGGTCCACCACCGATCCCTTTTCGCTTGGGCGTCGCGCCCTCGCCATTAACATCAGCGATGTGGGCGCCATGGGTGGCTGGCCTTCGTACGCACTGGTAAGTCTGGGATTGCCAGGAAGTATGGAGGTCGATGTCATAGACCGCATCTACTCGGGCATGGTCAGCATGGGACAGGCTTTCGGCGTAGCCATAGTTGGTGGGAACGTAAGCAGATCTTCCCACACGTTTATCGATGTGACGTTGCTCGGGTTTGTTCGACCAGGGAGCGTGGTCACTAGGTCCGGCGCACGGCCCGGGGACAAGCTACTGGTAACTGGCACCCTTGGGGACGCCTACGGAGGCCTTATGCTGCTGGAAAAGGCTCCGGATCGCTCCAAAGACTTTTCTCCCCTAGTGCAAGCGCACAGGGACCCCTTGCCCCGGCAGAGAGAAGGACGTGCTCTGGCAGAGGCTGGACTTGCGACCTCAATGATCGACATCAGCGACGGCCTAGCTGGCGACCTGAAGCACCTGGGTGACGCTAGCGGTGTCGGTGCGTGCGTGTGGCTGCACGCTATTCCTTTGTCGAGTGCCCTGAGGGAGGCCAGCTCCATCCTCGGAGAGGATCCCCTTCGGTGGGCCCTTCACGGTGGAGAGGACTATGAGCTACTGTTCACAGTGCCTCCAGGTTCCGAGGACACGGCAATGGCCCTGCTGGAGCAGCTTTCAGGGGTGAGATGTACCGTCATAGGTGAAATACTCCCGAAAGACAGCGGCATCTGGGCCGAGACCGGCGATGGAAGGAGGTTTCCCCTAGACGCGTACGGACACGACCACTTCCGTAGGGAGGCACAATAGGATGGGACTACATAAGGCAATGACCGTAGCAGGGTCAGACTCTGGGGCTGGCGCGGGAATTCAGGCTGACCTGAAGACCTTTGCTGCTTTAGGCGTTTACGGTACCTCCGCGATCACAGCCATCACGGCCCAGAATACTTTACGGGTGACCTCCGTCCTGGAGTTGCCACCGACCTTGGTTGCCGCTCAGATCGATGCGATCATGTCCGATATCGGCGCGGAGGCGGCGAAGACTGGCATGTTGGCAAATGCAGAGATAATCCGTACCGTTGCTCAGAAAATTATGGAGTATCGAATAACCAAACTGGTGGTTGACCCTGTGATGGTAGCCAAGAGTGGTGATCCGCTCCTAAGGCCTGATGCTGTTGAAGCGATGAAGAGCGAAATTGTACCACTCGCTTTGGTGGTGACACCTAACGTGCATGAGGCGGAGGTACTTGTTGGTCGGCCGATAGAATCTTCCGAAGACGCCAGGGCAGCAGCTCGACTCATACACCAGATGGGGGCCAAGATTGTCGTGGTAAAGGGCGGACACTTACGGGGTGACGCTACTGACCTAGTATTCGACGGCAAAGAGTTCCTGGAACTTTCGGCTCCCAGGATAGACACGCCCAACACCCATGGGACAGGATGCACTTTTTCCGCAGCAATCGCGGCAGGTATGGCGAAAGGGCTAGATGCTATTGAGGCTATCCGGCAGGCAAAAGCCTACATTACCGAGGCGCTTAAGCGTTCTTATAAGATAGGTGCGGGCCATTCTCCAGTAAGCCACTTCTGGATGCTCCAGAACACAGGCGAGGTGTGAACAAATGGTAGACGAGAAGCTGGTCATTGCAGGAAAAGAGTTCCGCTCCCGTCTCATGCTGGGGACGGGCAAGTACAGAAACAGGGAGGAGATGCTTACTGCCATCGAAGCCTCGGGATGCGAGATCATAACCGTCGCCCTGCGCAGGATCGATCTGGATAGCCCCCACCGGAGCATACTGGACGACATCGACTGGACGAAGTACCACATCCTGCCGAACACAGCAGGATGTAGGACAGCCGATGAGGCCATAAGAGTGGCACGACTGGCGCGCGCGATGGGACTATCTGATTGGGTCAAACTGGAGGTGATCCCCGATCCCAAATACCTTTTGCCGGATCCGGTGGGTACCCTCGAGGCAGCTCGGGTGCTGGTCGATGAGGGGTTCGTGGTGCTACCTTACATAAACGATGACCCTGTTCTCGCCAAGCGCCTAGAAGAGATCGGTTGTGCGACTGTGATGCCTCTGGCCGCTCCCATCGGAACCGGACAGGGCATGGTTAACTTTGAGCAAATCAAGATAATTGTCGAGCAGTGCTCTGTCCCTGTGGTAGTGGACGCGGGTCTTGGGGTTCCGTCAGACGCTGCCCAGGCGATGGAGATCGGCTGCGATGCTGTTCTGGTGAACACAGCCATAGCTCAAGCTCAGAACCCTGCTCTCATGGCCGAGGCCTTCCGTCTGGGCGTCGAGGCGGGCCGAAAGGCCTTCTTGGCTGGTCGTATTCCCAAACGTCCCTACGCATCGGCTAGCTCACCTTTGGAGGGTGTTGTTCGCTAAGGTGGCCGGCTCTCGTCGTCTTCCAAGGTTGATGCTCGTTACAGATAGGAAGACATGTCCAGACCTTTATTCTGCCATCCGTTCAGCCCTGGAAGCTGGGCTCAGACTAGTGCAGCTACGAGAGAAAGACCTTCCATCAGGTGAATTGCTTGATCTGGCTAAGGCTTTGCGGGAGCTCACGGCCAAGTTTAACGCTTTGCTAATAGTCAACGACAGGCTAGATGTGGCTATGCTCAGCGAAGCTGACGGGGTACATCTCGGCGAGGGGGCTTTACGGGTCAAAGAAGCCCGTAGGCTGTTGCCCTCGGGAGCAATCGTGACTGCGGCCGCGCATTCCTTGGATAGGGCCGTGGCAGCTGAGCAGGCTGGCGCGGATGCGGTCGTGCTCGGCACCATATTCCCTTCGGCCAGCAAGCCGGGCGTAGAGCCGGTTGGGCTATCCCTGCTGCAAGAGGTGGCTACCAGGCTCTCTATCCCAGTTTATGCGATCGGCGGTATCGACCGTCACCGTGCCGCGCAGGCCCTGGAGGTAGGCGCCTACGGCGTGGCTATCATAAGAGCGGTCTTGGCAGAAAGGGACCCGCATGGAGCCACCCAGGAACTTTTGGAGGCAATTAGGACAGTAAGCGGCAAGGAGGATGCCTCATGGGAAAAAAGAGGCAGCAACCTATAACCATTACCGTTTGCGGACGTTGCGAAACCGTGCAGGAAGGCGAGACCATTTACAACTATCTGATGCTCAAGGGCATCGATCCTGTGCGCGTGGTAGTGGAGGTCAACAGGGAAATTGTTCCTAGAAACCAATATGCGACGTGGGAGCTGCACGAAGGAGACCAGGTCGAAATAGTTCACTTTGTGGGTGGGGGTGAACGTTGAGCTCCAAAACGCAGGAAATCTGGGAAACGCTGGAAACTCGGATGTCGGAGCGAAACGCCGCTCGAGAAAAGGCTCTAGCTGACAGTCGACATCTAATCAGAACATCCGCCAATGCCATACGCGCCCTCCACCGGGGTGAGATGGAGAGTGCTGCCCAGCTGCTTGAAGAGGCATCTAGGATATTGGTAGCTTCCAAGGCCGACCTCGCCAGCTTTAGTGACATATATTGGTCAGGATACGTACAGGATGCCCAGAAGGAGTACGCTGAGGCCTGCATAACGTACCACGTAGTAAAAGGTATGGACTTGCCTGCACCAGAGGAGCTGGGCGTGGAGGATGCGGCTTATCTAAATGGTATAGGTGAGGCCGTAGGAGAACTCCGTAGGCAAGTACTCGACCATTTGCGGGAAGGAAACCTCCAGCGCGCCGAATACTTTCTGTCACGAATGGACGAGATGTACACGATGCTAATTACTTTCGACTACCCGGATGCCATAACTGGAGGCCTAAAACGCACCACCGACATGGTGCGCGGGGTTATGGAGCGCACTCGAGCAGAGCTGACCTTGGCATGGAAACACCAGCAGCTACAGGAAAGGATTGAGGCCCTCATGAAATCTCTGGAACGCGAGGGCCATTTCAAGATATAATTGAAATTGTGAGCCCACGTCTGGCAAGGCTCTAAATCTCAGCACCGAAGGGAGGTGAAAGCGGGGTGCAGGTAACACTGCGCGAAGGTGAGACCTTCGAGCAGCTGCTGAAACGGTTCCGCGCTGCAGTGGTCCGCGACGGCATTATAAGTGAATACAAGCGGCATCAAGCTTACGTAAGCAAGAGCCAGCTGCTTCGAGCCAAGGCACGCAGGGCCGAACGCAAGCGGCTTGCAAAACTAGCTAAGAGGCAAGCCAAGTGACTTTGTTGCGGGCGTATCCCGTTTTCAAGAGTAGGCTAGCCGATTTTTTGTACCCTCTGCAGTTTCCGGCCACCAGAAGCGATGTCGAGCGGACATTGGTGTCTGGCAACGCACCCGAATATCTGGTGGAGGCGGTCAGTCTGATCGCGGAACGTGTCTACGAGAGCTTTGAGGACGTGGCAGCGGAGGTCCTCGAAATCCTTGACAAGATTCCCAGCGTAGCAGAAAGGGTGTGGTGAGATCTACGAGGCTTAATCTGTCCACTCTGCCCCCATTCGTAGCCCTAAACTTCGAGAGTGTGAGGTGACCGAGTGGAGCTTTCTCGTGAAGTGCAGCAACTGCTGGTTTCCCCTCCAAAGCTCATGCCCTTCGTTTCCGATGACTATGACGTCCCTTTCGGCAGAATTGTAAAGCCTTGGAACGAAGAAAGCGACCCAAAATGGGGCTTCATCGGGATTCCCTTCGATACTACTACCATCGTGCGGAGGGGATCCAAATTTGGGCCGAGGTCGGTCCGAGATGCCCTTGCCGGATGCACATGCTATGATCCAAGCCTAGACGTCGACCTATCGGGCCTTAGAGGTCTAGTGGATTTCGGCGATATCGATGTGCTTCAGACTGAAATCGATGCCACGTGGGACCGCATCGATAGGGTCATGGCGGAGATAGCTTCTGCCGGAGTCATCCCTCTGGTAATAGGTGGCGACCATGGGAACTCTTTTCCTGTGGTCCGAGGCATGGCCAGATCATTGTCCGGGAAAGCGGGTGTTATTATGATCGATGCCCACTTCGACGTCCGGATATCTCACCACGGTGAGGTATCCTCGGGTGTCCCCTTCCGGCGAATGATAGAGGACCTCAACGGCCGAGTTCAAGGCCGGAACATGGTACAGATCGGCATAAACGGCTGGCACAACAGCAGATACTATGCCGACTGGTGCAAGGAACAAGGCATCAGGGTAATACCCGCCCGGGAAGTTCACAAGAGGGATCTTGCAGATGTAGCATCGGAGGCCCTCCAACTTGCAGGTGACGGGACCGATTGGATCTACTTCTCTATCGACATAGACGGGATGGACGTAAGCTGTGCCATGGGGACCAACGCCACTAACGTGGGTGGCCTCTCTAGCTATCAAGCGTTGGAACTCACCTACCTCATCGCCAGGCATCCCAAGGTGAAAGGGTTCGATGTCATGGAAGTATCACCTTACTACGACACGCAGGCTATGACGTCGAACCTGGCCGCGAGCCTGTTCCTTCACTTTCTAGCGGGCCAACAAGTGGGCTTAGGGAGCAGCGGGAACGCTTAGTAACCTTCATGATGCTTGACTCACCGCGTGCGTCGACACCGGCGGTGAGTCAAGCAGTGCCCAAAGGACCGGAATAGCCTTCGAGCCACTCTATCAGGCGCACAAGATTCTGCACCATGTATTCATGGTAACGACGGCCTTTTTCAGGGCTAGCTGCCAGCGAAGCGCTGAAGGCGCCATCGGGCGCAAGAAGTCTCTGTTCGTAGCTGTTCCAAGGAATCTCCACCGTGTCACCCGATGGACCGAACAGGTCCGACAGAGCAAAGGGGGATATTTTGCCCTTAAGGTCTACGTTCTCTTTAGTGAGCCTATCCGTTCTGATCAGATGGGGATACTTGTGCCACAGGTGGGATACCTCTAGTTCGCCTGCATGGTGCTCCGGAGCCTCCTTGATCTGAGATGCTATACCCCTTGCCAAGTACATGGGGTCCACTATAGCTACAATGGTGTCCCGGAGCTCGTGCTCTCTCAGCCACCTAACCGCCGCTTGCAACGGAGCCAAGTTGGTCATCTTGTGGCCGTTCACCAACACTTGGCGCTTAAAGCCGTGCCTGGCAAGGCTCCGGCAAATGTCCTTTACAACTTCAGTTAGAGTCGCCGGCTGGAGTGAGATAGTCCCTGGGAAACCCATGTGATGGGTAGCATCACCAAACCACAGTGGGGGACTGATGAGGCAGCCAGATTGACGAGCTGCGTCTTCGGCCAGGGCGATGGCCACATAAGTGTCCAGACCCAGCGGTCCAGCCGGGCCGTGCTGCTCGGTACTCCCAACAGGTATTAAGATAGTCTTGCGGCTTTCAAGATAATTGGCTACCTCCTGCCATGTAAGCTCGTTTAACCAAATCGATGGGAGCGTTGTCACTGCGTTCCCTCCTGAGGTGGCATCCCTAAGCTACAGAATAGCCCTATGATACAAGCACTAAAGCAGGAGGAGCATCGGTCTCTCCAGGAATTCGCGAACGCGTCCAAGGAATTTCGCAGCCGTAACTCCGTAGAAGACTCTATGATCGGCAGAGAGGGTGAGCCGGGCACGCTGTCTCACGACAATCTGCCCTTCCAGAACCACAGGCTTAGGTTGCACGGCACCTACAGCCAAGATGGCGGCCTGAGGAGGATTTACAATGGCGTTAAACTCGTCCACGCCATACATGCCGAGGTTGGAGACAGTGAAAGTACCTCCCTCCACGTCCTCTACGGAAAGCCTGCCAGCTCTGGCTTTCTCGATCAGCTGACGGGACTCTGCCGCGATCTCCCGCAGACTCTTTCTATCGCAGTCTTTGATGACAGGTACCAACAGCAGATCATCCGTTCCCACAGCTATGCCCACATTGACACGTTGATGCACCATCAGCTTGTCGCCCGCATAGCTGGCATTCACCTCCGGCATAGCTCTTAACGCCAGCGCAACAGCCTTCAAGACTATATCGTTAACGCTCAGCTCAAGGCCTTGGTCGCGGAGGGTCGCATTGACCTCGTCGCGGAGACGAAGGGCCGCATCCATGTCGACTTCCATGGTGACATAGAAATGAGGCACAGTGGACTTGCTTTCGACCATCCGTCTCGCAATGACTTTCTGGATGTGGCCCAGTGGCCGCTCTATCGACTGGGTAACGCTGGTGACCGGAGCTGCCTCGGAGGAAACCACGACCTGGGGATAAGTCGTTTGTCGTCGCTGCTCCACGTAGGCCAGGACATCTTCCCGGGTGATCCGGCCGCCCTCGCCCGTACCTGTGACTTGGGCAAGATCCACCCCTAATTCCTCGGCTATACGGCGCGCTAAGGGCGATGCCTTAACCCGGGTTTCTGGGGGCCGGCGTTCTGGAATCGCTTCGCGTGGAGCTGTCTCAGCGACCGAACCGGGTGCGCTTTCGGCCAGGCTCTCTCCAGGAAGTCGTATCACTGCAATGGGTGCTCCTATCGGCGCCGATCCACCCTCGGGGACGAGTATCTTTTCCAGGGTCCCAGCGACGTAGGACTGAAGCTCCATGATAGCTTTATCCGTCTCCACTTCAGCCACGACCTCGTCCTTCGATACGTTGTCCCCCTCCTTCTTGAGCCACCGCACTATGGTGCCTTGTTGCATTGTGTCGCTCAGCCGTGGCATAACTATCTCTTCAGGCATTTCAGGCAACACTCCTGACCGACCTGCCAAGGGTTCTCAAGGCTGCATTGACAACATCTTCCGCGTGGGGTAGCGCAAGCTGCTCCAGACTGCGGGCGTAGGGCATAGGTACCTCTTTCGTGGCCACCCGGATAACGGGGGCATCCAAGTAGTCGAAGGCGTCTTCTTGTATTGAGGCTGCTATCTCAGCACCAACCCCAAAGCTGCGCCAATTTTCTTCGACTACCACTGCCCGATTGGTGCGACGAACAGATTCTAGCACCGTCTGCCTATCCAAAGGTCGAAGCGACCTTAGGTCAATAACTTCTGCCTCGATCCCCATGTCCTGCAGTCGTCCCGCAGCTTCCAGGGCCACCAAAGTCATCCTAGAGTGAGCTATCAGGCTCACGTCGCGGCCCTTACGAACAACCTTTGCAACGCCGATGGGAACAGTATAGTCCCCATCGGGGACTTCGCCCCTCGTGTTGTAAAGGCTCAAATGCTCGAGAAATATCACGGGGTCCCGTCCACGAATGGAGGCCTTCAGCAAACCCTTAGCATCGGCTGGGAAGGCAGGTGCCACCACTTTCAGCCCAGGAACATGGGCAAAGAACACATCGAAGGACTGGGAATGCTGGGCTGCCAGCTGCTGGCCGGCTCCTTGAGGAGTGCGGATAACCACCGGCGCCTCGGCCATGCCTGCAAACATATCGCGTATCTTTGCAGCATTGTTTATGATCTGGTCTATCGCAACCAGAACAAAGTTAACAGTCATGATTTCAACCACCGGCTTAAGACCGAGCATGGCAGCCCCTATTCCAGCTCCTACGATCACCTCCTCAGCGATTGGCGCATCGATCACCCGCTCCTCACCGAATTCTCGATAAAGCCCCGCCGTCACCTTGTAAGCGCCTTCGAAAAGTCCTATATCTTCGCCGATGAGGATGACCCTTGGGTCCCGTTGCAGCTCTTCCCTGAGAGCTTGGTTCAAAGCTTCCCGATATGTCATCGTTCCCATGGCGTCACCCTACATTTCTACATATACGTAACGGAACAGTTCGTCTGGACCCGGCTCTGGACTCGCGTCGGCAAAGCGCACAGCGTCTGCCACGATTTCTTCAACCTCGGCATCGCAGGCCTCGAGGGTCGCTGGATCGAACGTACCGCTCTCGATAAGGCGCGATCTAAACCTCTCGATGGGATCTCTGGCCATCCACTCCCGCACTTCTTCGTCGCTCCGGTAACGTCCGGGATCAGCCATGGAGTGGCCGCGATACCGATAGGTGACCAGTTCGAGCAAGGTTGGAACGTTTTCGGTGCGTGCTCGCTCAGCAGCCGATCTCACTGCCTCGATCACCGCCAATAGATCCATGCCATCCACTTGCTGAGAAGGCATGTCGTAGGCCGCCGCCTTCCGGTACAGCTCTTTGACAGCTGAGGCCCTGGGCACGGCCGTGCCCATACCATACTGATTGTTAACTATGATGAAGAGTATCGGCAGTTTCCAAAGAGATGCCACATTGAGAGACTCGTGGAAGGCTCCAATGTTGGTACTGCCATCGCCGAATACGTTAGCAACAATTTCGTCTCGCCGCTGATACTTTAAAGCCAGGGCAGCTCCCACGGCTAAGGGCATTGATCCACCTACGATCGCATAGCCGCCCATGAACCGGCGTTCCGGGTCGAACAGGTGCATCGACCCGCTGCGGCCTTTTACCAGGCCGCCGATCCTGCCGAACAGCTCCGCCATAACTAGCCTGGGATCCGTACCCCTGGCCAACACGTACCCATGGTCTCGATATCCATCGAAGATATAGTCATCGTCGCGGAGGCCTGCAACTATTCCGACAACGCTGGCTTCTTCTCCAATATTGAGATGGAGATAGCCAGCAATCTTGGCTCGAAGGTACATCTCAGCAGCCTTTTCCTCGAATTTGCGGATGAGCACCATCGACCGATAAAGGTTGCGGAGGGCATCTTCATCGAACCCTTCGAAGCCGCGGTCCTGGTCTACACGGGGCACTTTGATAGCCATAAGTCCTCTCCCTACAACGTTGTTGTTAGGCACCGCCGTTGGCGCCAATTGTTGCTTAATCTGATTATAATGGTTTATTAGGGGATATGGGAACCACTATGCCCTAAGGATGTGGCGGCTTCATAAACCGGTAACCCACACCTCGCTCAGTGGCTATGAACACGGGGTGATCAGTGTCGTCTTCGAGCTTTGCCCTGAGACGGTTAATGTATACCTTCAGGTAGTCCGATCTGTCTCTGAAGGCGTCTCCCCACACCCGGGCGAGGAGGGTCTCAGAAGGTACTGTACGGCCCGCATTTCTGACAAGAATGTAAAGCAAGCGATACTCTATGGGCGTCAAGGCTATCCGGCGCCCCCGTAGGAACACCTCGCGGGTGGAGAAGTCGATCACTAGCTCGCCCAGATCCATCCGCGGGAGTGTTTCCCCCGAAGGGATTCCGCTTGACCGGCGGAGAACAGCACGGATCCTTGCGAAGAGCTCCAGGTAACCGAAAGGCTTAGTTATGTAGTCGTCGGCCCCAAGCTCTAACCCCTTAACTTTATCGATCTCTTCATCGCGAGCTGTTAGCATTATGACCGGCACATCAGAGACCTGCCGTATCCGCTTGAGGACCTCGTAACCGCTTAATCGCGGCAGCATGACATCCAGCAGGATCACGTGGGGCTTGACCTGATAGAACATTTCTAGCGCCTCTTCGCCCGAGAGGGCAGTATACACCTCGGCTCCCTGCCATTGCAGCTGAAAGCTGAGACGTAGGCTCTCTAAGATGTCAGGATCGTCATCTACTAGCAACACTCTCATCAGCGTCTGAAGAAGCAGCAGAACCTTGCAAGAAATCCGGGTGTAGGGCAGGAAGCTCGACGACAAATGCTGCACCCCCGTTAGGACGGTTCCGCACCCATATCCGTCCTCCGTGCAGCTCGGTCAGAGACTTTGCCACTGCCAGCCCCAGACCCGAGCCCTTTACCTCACGGGGCACATTGGTGCCCCTGTAGAAAGGCTCGAAAATTGCCATCTGCTCGTGAGGAGGCACGCCAGGGCCCTTATCGAGTATCTCTAGCCTGACTGAGGGACCCTTGCGTCCCACGATGATTTCTACTTCCGAGTTCTCGGGCCCATATTTAATAGCGTTCGATACCAGGTTTGTGAGGGTCTGCTCTAACCTCGTTCTGTCGCCGAGAACCAGGGCAGGACTTCCTTGACCCCTCAGAACTATCTTCTGGCCCTTGCTGGATGCCAGGGGCTGGAGAGAGCCCGCTACGGCAGCGGCTACTTCCACCAGATCCACGCCTTCCCGCTTGAGTGCAAGCCTGCCTACCTGAGCACGCGCCAGATCCAGAGAATCCTCTACGATACGCGTAAGCCTGTCCACGCTCCTCTCGGCATTTTCCACAAGCTTTACCACCGGACTCGAGGGTTCGACTACGTTTCCGGGGAGCGAGGCCCGGAGTAGAGATATCGACGCTTTCAGAGCCGCCAGCGGTGTGCGCAACTCGTGGGACACAGCTGAGACCAGTTGATTTCTCACCTGCTCCGCGGCTCGCACTTCCGTTACATCGCGCACAATGGCCAGGCTGTAGGACAAATCGGGATTCTCTGGCGAGGGAACGTAAGAGAAGCTCACGGCTAAGTCCTTGCGACGACCTTCTCGGTCAACCACGTGAAGCTCTACATAAGGCAGTTGGCCGTGGTTCCAGATCGCCTCCAAGGCAGGGCATCCATCGAGACACATAGGGCTGCCGTCACTGCCTCTGCAGGCCATAAAATCACGGCACCTTCGGCCGATCAGCTCATCGGCCCTCCAGCCCGTGATTTGCTCCATTGCCTTGTTGAAGCCCACCACCTGTAGATTGCCGTCCACCAGCATTATGCCGTCGGAGGCCTGCTCGAACAAGGTCCTCAAAAGAGCCCGTTCATGATCGGCCGCGTAGAAGAGTTCAGCATTGCGCAAGGCCATCGAGACTTGCCGAAGAACTATGGTCAGCAGGCGCATTTCACGCCCAGAAAAAGGACCAGCTTCTCTGCCCAGCAGTACAGCTCCCAGGGGCACATCCGCTTTCAGATAGAAAAGGGCCAAGTGATATTTTTCCAAGAGGGCACCGAGGCCACCTGGCAGAGAGTATGAACCTGTCTCCCCTCGACGATAAGACACCACAATGGCCCCTCTAACCAGAGACTCGAGGGCCTTGACACTGATCGATTCCAATTTATGGTGTCCGTCAGCAAAGTAATTGATCAGCGGTTCCAAAGTGTCATTCGTACCCTTGGCGAAGACTGCGACCGCATCTGCCCTCCCAAGCCGTATGCAAAAATGTGCTACGGCATCCAGAATTCTGTCGGGGGTCTTCAACTCTGCAACTAGATTCGTGATCTCCCAGAGGAGATCTAGATCCTGCAAACGGTTCTCCAGCTCGTGTTTCAGCAATCTGCTTACTATGAGCTGCGATAGCAGGACCTCCAATGTCTCCAGCACATCGAAGTCTATGCCATGGAACGTCCGTGAACGCCTAGCTACCGTCAATGCGCCTAGATTACGCCCTGCCGCAGTAATCGGCCTAACCAGCACAGAATATTCGGAACCCGAGACCGTCATGCCTCCGAGAAGGGCAGGGCGGTGAAAGCGCTCCACCCCACCCTGTGTTTCTAGATAGCGCTGCAGGCTATCCGCAACTGGCCCGACCGCGGCCAGCACGGAGGCGGCCCCCGCCTGCCTCACTGCGACCAGGGCTGCATCCAGATCCAGCAGGCGCAGGGCAGTCAAAGCAACGGCCCTGATGCTTTGCAAATAGTCTTCGGGGTCACTACGCGACAATAGTGCGTGTCCCACTCCACCGAAGCCCGAGGGGCGCAGAGTACGGTGCCAGGTGTCTTGCTGCACTTGGAGCCCGATAACTTGCCTGACAGCCTCTAGCCGGTGACCAACTGCTACCTGGTCGCCCTCCAGATCAAAGACAGCGATGTAGCTCTGGCCGTACCAGTTGACATTTAAGGACTGCGTTGCCGAAGCAGGGATCCCCTTTCCCCTTTCCCATCGGGGGCTCTGCGCCAGTGGCCCATCTCCTGATGGGTGTTTCAACAGGCAGGGCCAACCGCTTATCTCTTCCATGGTTACAGCTAGTTCCTGTGGGCTGAGTTCCGTTGAGGTATAGGCATCCGAGGATGCAGACCTGTCCAGGGCCATGGCTGCCAGATCCAGAGTATCGCGCACTCGACGCAATAGCCGTGCATTTCTGGGAGGCTCAAAAGAGACAAATACGTCGTGCCCCGGGAATACCCTCTCGGTCAAGCCATCGACAGAGTCGCGGGTCGACACAAGGTACACTGGGCCCGGCCGCAGGAGCGATCGGAGCCTACGCATTACTAGGGCAACGACCTGAATGGGTGCTGTGGCTCTGAGCAACTCCTGAGAGTACTGGACAGCAGTCATGGGCCTCCCCATTTCGGCAGCTCCCCGTCTGTCTGTCAAAAATCTTATGATACAGGAGGCCCAAATACAAGCACTAGTTCACTTCAGCTGCTGGGTAACTTCCACGAAGCGATCCCAGGGGGTTGCCAACCAGGTTTCTGTGCTGGCATGCCCGAAGGATCTAACTATCAGGGCAACTTTGGTCGCAGTTAGTTCATCGGGGGCTTCAAAAATGTCTACGTAGTCGCAAGGCCCCAGGACGGCATAGCTCCCTACCCATTTTGCTTCGGGAACCTGCTCCTTCAGTTTTGCCGCAATCTCTTTCTCCAGAGCCTGGTAGTCAGAAAAACTGCGTACTGCCTCGGGGGAAACCCGGGTAAGCATGATGAACGTGGCCATAGCTACACCTCCAGTGAGCCGTGCCTACACGTACAGGATAGCACAGCTATAGAGGCATTCCAAGAGTGTCAGCAGCTAACGACCCACCGGCGAGCGGAAAACGAGGACTGGCACAGTGGCCCAGTGCACCACCTTGTCGGCAACGCTGCCCAGCAGCCACCGACTGACACCGCTACGACCATGGGTAGACATCGCTATTAGCGAGCATCCCTTTTCTTTCGCGTAGTCCACTATGGCCGAAGCGGCATCGCCCACCTGGACGACCACATCCACATCGCCGACAACCGGCCTCAGTTCCTCGGCCACGCTGCGAAGATATCGTTCAGCGTCCACCATCACGGCCTTGGTAGCGGGCTCGTCTGGAATAGCCCCGGCGCTGGGGTGTACGAAGTACTGGGTTTCAACGGCAGTCAGAAGCACAACACGGGCCTTTAAGCGACTCGCGAGTTCCTGCACGTACGGCAAGATGGCCTCTGCCAACTTCGAACCGTCCAACGGGACCAAGATAGTCTCGAACATGATCCACCTCCTTCACCGGTCCTACCACACTCCCAGATTAAATGTCCGAGGTGAAAGCGTCAGTTTACGGAGGTAGAAATTGGGTTAAAGGGAGGCGCCAGTATAGGCGGCCTCTAGCACTTCTGCCAGGTGGTAGACCTTCAACGGAAGTCCCTCGCGCCGCGCTGCTGCCTGAATCTGAAGCAGGCAGCCCACATTGCTGGTAACTACCGTGCTAGCACCCGTACCCAATAGATCTCGGGCTTTCCGACGGCCTAGGGCTCCCGCCATCTGTGGCTGGACCACATTGTAAATGCCAGCGCTTCCGCAGCAGATATGGTTCTCGGAAGGCTCCTTCAACTGGGCACCAGCCACCTGGGTCAGAAGCATGCGCGGTTGCCAGGACACCTTCTTTACATTTAGCTGGTGACATGCATCTTGATAAGTTACTGTCATACCTTGCAATGGGTGGGTAGCTTGCCTTGGACCAAGACCTGCCAAAAACTCGGCGAGGTCGTACACCTTGCTAGCCACTTCCTTAGCCACCTGGGAGTACTCTGGGTCGCCAGCCAGAAGTTTGTGGTACTCCGCCATGTGCGCGGCACATCCAGAGGCGTTTACTATCACGGCGTCGTATTTTCGGAAAACGTCGACATTACGCCTTCCGAGGAACTTGGCAGTTTCAATGTAGCCCGAATGAGCATGAAGGGCACCACAGCACACCTGACCACTGGGTGCCTCTACAGTTATGCCATTGGCATTCAATACTGATATCGTAGCCCTGTGAATGTGGCCGAAGGCAGCACCCATGAGACATCCCACTAAAAGGGCTGCATTGCCACGTTTTTCCCCGTGGGCTGGCCATTGCCCGCCACCAGCCTTCATGGACGGTCCAATCCGATCTGGAAGCAGCTGATCCAGGTGACGGATCCTGAAAAGATCCAGCATACCGCTGCGGCGAATAGCTTTCCTGAAGCCACGGTTGCAATAAAAGCGAACTACCGATGCAGCTGCACACAGCAGTGATGGGCGCACGAGAAGGAGTTGAAAGGATACCCAACGAGCAAACCGACCCAAGAGAGATAGATGTGCATTTCGCCCCAACTGTTCTCGAGCTGCCTCTATCAGCACCCCGTACTCTACCCCTCCGGGACAAGCTGCCTCGCAGGCCCGACATGCGAGGCACTCGCCCATCTGGTAAACGAAGGTAGAATCTAGAGGTGACAAGCGTCGCTCTGCCACAGCCTTCATGAGGGCGATTCGACCACGCGGAGATGATGCCTCCAGAAAGGTCTCGGTGTAGGTCGGGCAAACAGGGTGGCACAGACCACAGTGCACACAGGTGTCGATGATCTCCAGAAGAGCGCCCCCGCTCGGAGGGAACGCCGTGACCTTAGAGTTCATATTCGCCCCACGTACCTCCCTGGGTTAAAAAGACCTCTCGGGTCCAGGGCCCGTTTAATACGCTTCATGATATTGAGGGTAGGCGGATCTTGGCCCCAGATCGGAGGCTCCGAATCCCCTTCTGGCACATAATCGAGCGTTACCATACGTGCGCCACAGGTGGCCAAGGCATCCAAGAAGCGATGTATGGGAGACTGGCCACCAATTTCGTCGCGGCCCAATACCTTCAGATAAACTATACCAACTGGCAGGTGGACAACGGCAGTACTCTTGAGACCGCACTCATCAGCCAGTCGAGTGAAGTCATTAACGGCCCTTAGGACATCCGCGGGACGGACACGAAGCCGAACCGAAGCCCAGGAACCACTTCCCTCGCGCAGAAGAGGCCAGTCCCTCAGTTCAGTCCAAAACCGCCCCGAGAGCTCAACGTCCAGCTGTCCCGCATTCCCACCACTAGCGGTAACCACGGCAACGGCCAGGTCTAAGGCTCTAGACGAAGCTGAAGGTGTGCCTTCCCACAATGCAGCTGTACACCATCCCTGCTCACGATACGCCTGCAGCACATCCGGACTCAGAACGGCCACAGCTGAATAACGCGCCGGAGACTCCCAGAGACCAAGGGCAGCTTTTACTGCATCCTCGACAGTGCGGAACACACTATAGACCGTGAACTGCTTGGGAGGCAGCGGAAGCAACTTAAAGTTTGCCGACTCGATGATCCCGAGGGTACCGAGCGCACCGATGTGCAACTTGGTCAGATCATATCCGGTAACGTTCTTTACCACCATGCCGCCTGACTTTACCTCTTCGCCTGTGCCTATTAGGACCTTCAGGCCAATGCAAAGGTCTCTCGCGCTTCCAAAGCGTGCCGCCCGGTGCCCGATCCAGCCCGTAGCTAGCGTGCCGCCTACCGTGGCTCTCTCGGGAAAAGGTGCATCCAAAGGCAGCATCTGACCATTGGCGGCCAAGGTGCGTTCCACTTCGCTTAGGGTTGTTCCGCTAGCCAGGGAACATGTAAAGTCAGGGGGATGATATTCGATAGGCCCCTTTAGCTCAGTAAGGAGTATGGCCATGTCGCTTCGACGAGGTCTGAAACCCATGGAGAGGAGAGTGCCGCCCCCAACTGGAACCAAAGCGAGATTGTTTTCTAGCGCAGAGCCAACGATCGCCTTGAGTTCTTCAAAACTCTTGGGGCTGACCACCTGAGACGGGAACGTCCCACGAATGCTTAAGAGGCCGTCGTCCTTTTGTTCCATTACGCGTCACACCACTTGAAGGCCAGTTGCCTGCAGATCCCTGACCTCGCCACAGCTAAAACCGGTAGGGAACACCTTCTGCGGATTAAGCAGATTGAGGGGATCAAAGCAGTTCCTGACCCGTGCCATGGCCCGGAGATCCGAATCGGAGAAAACCAGGGGCATGAAGTCCCTCTTTTCGAAACCGACGCCGTGCTCACCCGTAAGGGTACCGCCCAGTCTGACGCACTCAGCGACAATCTCCCTGGCCGATCGCATGGTGCGGTCCAGCTGGTCAGTCGATCGCTGATCGAAAAGCACCAAGGGATGGAGATTTCCATCGCCAGCATGTGCCACATTGGTGATAGGCATGTCGTATTCGGCCGATATGGAGTAGATGGAGTCCAGGGCGTCCGTGAGTTTACTCCTTGGGACCACCGTATCGATGAGGTAATAATTGGGAGCAATCCGGCCCATTGCCCCCAGTGCACCCTTGCGCGCGGCCCACAATCGTGCTTTCTCCGCTTCAGTGGCAGCACTGCGCACCTCTAAAGCACCGTGCTGACGACAGATCTGGGATGCCGATTGGGCTTGCTCTTCCGCTGACTCCCGAAGGCCATCGAGTTCAGCTAGAACGGCTGCCCCGACCTTTTCTGGAAATCCGAGTTTGAACGTGGTTTCTACAGCCCGGCAAGTCAGCCCGTCCATAAACTCCAGCGCCGCCGGCACCATACCGGCGGCCACTATAGACGAAATTGCGGCACCAGCGGCTGCAGGTTCCGGGAAAAGGCTCAATACCAGTTGAGCGTCTTCTGGAAGCCTGGTAAGTTTCAACCAAGCCCTCGTTACGATGCCCATGGTACCTTCGGAACCGACGAGAACACCGGTAATGTCGTATCCCGTGTGTCCGCCAAGGTCGTCACCGGTCCAAATAACGGAGCCATCAGGCAAAACTACTTCGAGAGCCAGCACGTGGTTAGTGGTCACGCCATAGGCAAGGCAATGTAGCCCCCCCGAGTTGTTGGCTATGTTACCTCCGATGGTGCAGGCACGTTGGCTCGATGGATCCGGCGCGTAGAAGTATCCGTGCGGGAGGACGGCCAGGTTCAGCTGCAGATTCACAACTCCGGGCTCGACCAACGCCCGACCATTCGCTAGATCGAGCTGGAGGATACGGTTTAGCCTCGTGAGGACAAGCACGATACCTCCAGCTACCGCTACAGCCCCACCGGCAAGACCTGTTCCAGCTCCTCTCGGCACAACAGGCACACGCGCCTCATGCGCCAGGCGAATGACCTCTTGCACCTGTTGCGAGGACGCAGGTATCACCACTACATCCGGTGGATGTCGGTCAAATCCCCCGTCGAACTCGTAGGCTAGAAGCGATGCAGGATCAGTCAGAACATTGGCATGTCCTACGATCTGCTTCAACCTACGCACGAGAGACGTATCCATTGTGTCTCTCCCCCAATCTGAGAAAAGTTTACCACCCAATTGGAAACTCTGGGCTATCCGGCTAGAGCCTCTGAAACTTCGCCTCTTAAGAGGGAAAGGAGATGATGCTTCACCTGGTGGTATTCATCGAGGAGAGCTAGTTCTGCCAGCTTGCGTGGTCTCGGAAAGTGAAGGGGGATACTCTCTCGGATCCGGCCTGGCCTGTGGGTCATGACTAGAACCTTGTCGCCCAACAGGCAAGCCTCGTCTATATCGTGAGTTATAAGTACTACGGTCTTCTGAGCACTGCTGACGATGCCCACCAGCTCTTCCTGTAAATAGGCCCTGGTGAGGGCGTCGAGGGCGCCAAAAGGTTCATCGAGGAGGAGAATGCTGGGGTTTATGGCAAGGGCCCTCGCAACAGCGACGCGCTGCTGCATGCCGCCTGAGATCTGATAGGGATACTTGTCTTCGAAGCCCTTGAGTCCTACCAGCTCGATGTACTCAGCGGCCACCCGCTCCTTTTCCCGACGTGACATCTCGGGATAACAGCCATCGAGCCCGAAAACCACGTTCCCAAGCACAGTCAGCCAGGGCAGAAGCCTGCTTTCCTGAAACACATAACCAATGCGGAAATCGCCGTCGTCTCCATAGTACAGAATTTCTCCATGGGTGGGAGCAAGTAACTTTGCAAGCATATTCAGCAGGGTGGACTTGCCGCAACCCGACGGTCCGATGATGCTCACGATTTCGCCTCGGACGACCCGAAAGCTGACATCGGCCACAGCCTCCAGGCGCTGGCCCCCTTTTAACTCAAATACCTTCTTTAAGCTCCTTACTTCAAGCACAGTGTCAGACACGCGACACCTCACAACATGGCCGCTCGCTTTTTCCAGGCCATAAGCTTTCGCTCAATGGGTCGGAAAAAGCCATACTCGAGGAGCACCATGATGACCACTACCGACAGACCCCAAGCAAAGATATCCGGATACTCGAACATGGCTAGAGAGTTGGCGATTTGCCTGCCAAAGCCGCTCTGCCCCATTATGAATTCGGCGAAGAGGACCACGTGCCACAGTATGCCCATAGTAACCCGCATTGCAGATATCACATCGGGGAGCACGCCCGGAAGTACAACCCGCCTCATAATGGAGCGTTCGACATGACCATAAACTCGAGCCATCTCAATGAGATTGGCGTCTACGTTCTTAGTGCCCTGCCAGACACCAATGACCATATTAGGTAGGCCGAAGATGAAGCCGACGAAGATTATGCCGAAGTCAGTAAATTTGAAAATGATGATGGAGATGGTGACCAAAACCAGTCCAGGCACAGTCTGTAAGATCGGCATCAGGTTCTTTCCGAACAGTTCTGCCAGCCTGATCCGGCCCATCAGGATGCCTACCATCACGCCCGCTGCTACCGAGAGCCCAAAGCTTGCCAGCACATGGTAGAAGGTTGCCCCTAAAGTGGCCACGAAAATGCCGGTTCGAATAAGGGCCGATAATGCCGCAAGGGTCTCAAATGGATCGGGCAGTACGTAGACGTCATAGAACAGCCCGCCCACGTACCAGAGGACAAAGATAGCCAGGATAGGCACGAAGGGTAGCAGCCTGTCCAATTCCAATCCAAACCGGGTCGGGGTCGAGGGGCTGACCTTCCCCTCGACCCTCTTTGTAGTGGCCTTCGGCTCGGCCACTGGATGCACCTCCCTTAGGCCTGGGGTTTCGACATATAGAACATGGCCTCTACGTCCTGCGGAGATGGCTCGGATTTAAGATATCCGCACCTGAACAGCATGGGGAATAGCTTCTTGTGATCCTCTACATCCCGTTGACTTAAATAGATCCTTTCAGGTGGATTCGCATCCATCCCCAGGTACCAGGCTATGAACTCGGCCTGCCCTGGCGCATACTTGGGGGCCGTCCCATTACCCGTGTACTCGACCACCACCTTCATAAAGGCTTCCTTATTGGTCTTGTAGACCTTAAGGGCCTCGTAGGCTATCTTAATGTAGTCATCCACGAACTTCTTATTCTTCTGTATCCATTCAGTTTTGGCCAGAGCACCGCCCAGGATGATCTGCACATCGTCTTTTACTACTTTCTTCCATTCATCGGCAACGGTGGATATAGCTCTATAGTTGCCTGTCTCCTTACGCTTTGCCCAGTCCCAAGATGCTGTGATCCCCACCTCCGCCTGGCCAACATCCACAGCCTGACCCGGGTTGTTGGATATGATCAGGTCAAAATCCTTCTCGAGCCTCAGCCCGTAGTTCTCTAAGAGGAGAGCCCTCCAGTAAGCCTGGCCCGGGTGATTCAGATCGAAGCAAGCCACCTTCTTGCCCTTCATGTCGGCTACAGTCTGTATAGGAGAGTCCTTCTTTACAAACCAAAGATAACCTTCCTGAGCCCACGCGAAGGGAAGGAAAAACTGCACCGGCCCAGCTTGCTCCTTTAGTGAGGGGACCACGGGCACGTTCGCCGTCATGACATCGATATCCCCAGTGAGGAATGCAGTACGCTGGGCCGCTTCGTCGGTCATGTTCCGGAATTCCACATCATAGCCCAAGGGCTTGAAAAGCTCCTCGTTTTTTGCTGCCAAATAGCGCCAAAGTGTCTGAGAGCCAGGCACTATGGCCATCCGCACTTTGAGGGCAGTCTTGGCCGTTGGGATCACCGTGGGGGCTGCTGTGGGCGCCGCCGTTGCGCCAGGGGCTGTCGTCGGTGCAGGCGTCGGCGATGCGGCCGGGGCACAGGCCGCCAGGACGTCCAGAGCAACCGCACCCGCAGCCACACCGAGTCCAGCCTTGGCTACATCCTTAAGAAACCTGCGACGTGAAAGCCTCTTTTCGCTATCCATAATATGCGCCTCCCTTCAAGTATGACTCGGGGAACCGTCTTATGCCACATCCCGCGACCGCAGCGATCGCCGACAGATGTAGGCCCATTATAGCACTCAGGGAGGGTTAAATGTCAATATTTTTGAGTCCGTTAGAAAAGTGACAACTTCCTTCCCGTAGCTGGTATTATCCGTCGGTGGTACAGACCTTCGGAGGCCTTCAACAACCGATAGACCAAAGTCGACGTCGGTGCTCGCAGCCCCAGAGAATGAGACTGTGCCGAGACATACCCGCACAGCGCATCGACCTCCGTGAGCCGGCCTACCAATACGTCGGCCAGTAGGGAGGGAATGTGATCGCGGGCGTGGCCAGCTACCGCCTCTATATAAGACCATGCCTCCTCGGACTGGAGCTCGACCCCCATGGCCCTAGCCAGCTGGCAGACCTCTTCATTCAGTTCGCTGGAAAGGGCCAGAGCGTCCGGGTTATCCAGAACCTCTCCTACAGTCACACCTAGAAGGGCACAGACTGTAGCCACACTGCATATGAGGGCAAACTTCTTCCAAAGTGCCAGGCAGGCAGGAGGGCCAATAAGGGTTGCAATGCCAGCTTGAGCGAAAAGCTCAGCTACCTCGCAGAGGTCCTCTGAGGTGCCGCACAGGTAGGTCTTGCCACTAGCCTCCTGGATGACGATTCCGTCAGCAGTCCTTCGGGCGCCTAGTTCGGTGGCAGCTTGAACGAAACGACCGGATGCACATCGCTGACGGAGTTGCTGGAGGCCTAAGAAGCCATTCTGTAAGGAAATTACTGGCACTCCGTGGCGGGCCAGAGGGACTATGTCTGGAGTGACAGCTTCCGTAGCATATGACTTCACTGCTAATAATATCAGACGTGCGTTTGTAGGGGGCTCACTCTCCACCACCAGGGGAGTAAAGGTATGTAGGTGGCCCTCCACCTGACACTCCAGGCCTCGACTCCTCAGTTGCTCAAGCCTGTGCCGGTCTCTCTCAAGGACGACAACTTCGAATCCCGCTTTGGCAAATAGGCAGGCAAACAGGGATCCGATAGCACCGCCGCCGCAGACCAGTACCCGCTGCACCGTAGCACCTCAGGTCATGTGTTATTATCCACACAATCATAGCCTCAGAGGAGGTCCGTGTGGCCAAAGACATCGACTCATCGAGGGCCGAGTTCCCCATATTCACGCGCGCTATTTATCTGAACAGCTGCTCCCAGGGTGCATTAAGCTTACGGGTTCGCCACGCCCTTGAGGAATACATATCGTCATGGGACAACTATGGTTCCCCGTGGGAAGAGATATGGATAGGCAGGGTCGAGCGCGCCCGTCGGAACTTTGCGGCGCTTGTGGGAGCCTCATCCGACGAGATCGCCGTAGTTCCGTCGGTATCCAGCGGGCTCCACGCCCTGGTCTCAGCAATGAACTACAACAGTGGACGGGACAAGGTCGTTCTGACGGACCTCGAGTTTCCTACCGTGGCGTTCATTTGGCAGGCCCAGCAGAGGCGAGGTGCCCGGCTTCAGTTTGTGAGATCGACCCCGGAGGGCACCATCGATCTCGAAGAGCTGGACCGTGCCATCGACGAGAGGACACTGGCAGTGCAGATAACAAGAGTCTGCTACAAGACTGGCTACAAACTTCCGGTGCCAGATATAGCGCGGATTGCGCACGCTAAAGGTGCCATGGTGATCCTAGATGACTATCAAGCCAGTGGAGCTCTCCCAATTAACGTGAAGCAGGCTGACGTAGATGTGCTAGTAACCGGTGCCCTGAAATACCTTCTGGGATCGCAAGGTATTGCGTTCCTCTATGTGCGCCGCGACCTGATCCCGATATTAGAGCCGGTAGATATCGGCTGGTTCGCTCATGACAAGCTGATCACGGGTTTCCAGCAGACTGCCGGAGAGCTGCGGATGCAAGGGGATGCTTCGGCCTTCGATTTGTTTCAGTTCCAGTACGCCCATGACGCCCGTCGTTTCGAAGCTGGCACCCCGTCAATCCCATCAGCCTTTGCGGCAGCAGCCTCGTTACAGATGTTACTGGAAATCTCCCATGATGCCTATCAACGCATCTGTGACCTTGCCGACCAAGCCGTGAAAACGGCGTTGGAACGCGGTCTCCCCCTCAAGACACCGGCAGATCCCGACCAGAGGGGACCTCTCGTGGTCCTCCAATGCAGAGATGCTGGCCAGCTGGTGACGAGACTCCGCGATGCCGGCATCATTGCATCGTCCCGGGACAACGGACTTCGCATATCCTTTCACTTCTATAATCGTGCCGACGATGTGGAACGTACCTTTGAGGCTATCGAACAGCACAGGCACCTATTGCTAAGCCATTAGAATTTTCGAAACCCCGTTGCCAAATGCGAAACGCACTGCTATAATCGGGACACCCGGCGGCTAGGAGTTGCCGTCAAGGTCCACGCTCCTACAGCAAACTCTAAATTCTATATTTTCAGGAGGGAACAGTGAGGCTCAAGATCGCATCGATAGTCGCGGCCCTTGTAGCACTCAGTGCCTGTGTACCGGCAGCTACACCAACGCCTTTGGCCACTCAATCCCCAGCGACGGCATCATCGCCTGCACCCACCCAGCCACCTAAGGCTGCGGGTCCAATCAAGATTGGTGTCGAGGGCCCCTTTTCCGGCCAGCTCGCGACCTACGGCCAAGACTTCTTGAACGCCGCCAAGCTTGCTGTAGACGAATGGAACAAGAAGGGCGGGCTATACGGCGTGCAGATCGAGATTGTAGAGGGCGACGATCAGGCCGATCCCGCGCAAGCAGCCCGGGTAGCAGAGAAGTTTGTCTCTGATCCCAGCGTGGTAGGTGTAATCGGTCCTATGACCTCGGGCGCAACTAACAGCGTGCTTCCTATCTTGGAGCGGGCAAGCTTGGTACTAATCACACCGTCAGCAACTAATCCCGATCTGGCCAAGAAGGGCTTTAAGACCTTCCACAGGGTGTGCCCCACCGATGCAGACCAGGGTCCTGCCCTAGCCAACTTTGTGGTCAAGGACCTAGGAGCCAAGTCCGTGGACATCGTGGACGACAAGAGCACCTACGCTGTCGGGCTGGGCGATCAGGTGGAGAAGACGCTGAAAGACCTCGGGATAACCAAAATACAGCGGTACAGCATAACACCCGAAGACAAGGACTTTTCAGCGCTTCTGACGAAGGTAAAGGCCGACGATCCTGATATATTGTTTACCTTCATCACATCTTCCGATCAAGCGGCAGCCTTGGCCAAGCAGAAGAGAAGCCTCGGTGTGCGAGCAACCCAGGTTGGCGGCGACGGGCTATACGATGTCAGGGGTTTCATTCAGGGGGCAGAAGGTGCGACAGAGGGAGCCTATGTGTCCTTTATTGGTCCCGACATTCAGTCTGTTCCGCAGGCCAAGGAGTTCGTCACTGCATACAAGTCGAGGTTCGGGTCTGATCCAGGAACCTTTGCCGCCCAGACGTACGTTGCCCTGAATATTCTCCTGGAAGGGATAAAGAAGGCAGGGCTTCAAGACGGAAAGGTTGACCGCAAAGCTGTGCTCGAAGCTGTACACGGAACAAAAGACTATCAGAGCATCTTGGGCATACCCATCACCTTTACGCAAGAGGGTAACCTTGCCGGAGGCACCATCTTCATGTTCCAGGTTAAGGGTGATAGATTTGTACAAGTAAAGAGTGTGTCTGTGGGGAGCAAGTGAAAGTTGCTGGCGGCTGGAGCCCCGGGGCTCAAGCCGCCACGTCCCAGCATCCATTTAGGTAGGCCATACAGTCTCAGTTACCTATGACATACTGGATGCATTCGAACACACAGGGAGCACAGAGTTGGAAAGCGTAGTGGCCCAGATCCCCCAGCAACTCGTGAACGGTATCACCCTTGGATGTATTTACGGGCTAATAGCGCTGGGGTACAGCATGGTTTACGGGATCTTGGAAATCCTCAACTTCGCCCACGGTGACGTTTTCATGGTGGGTGCCTATGTAGGGTGGGGTGTACTCTCGGCCCTGTTGGTTGGTGGTGTCTTGGCCGCACCTGCTGCCGTGGTGTTCGCCTTGATGATGTTAGCTTCCATGACGGTCTGCGGCTTGATCGGCCTGGCCATGGAATATTTGGCCTACCGCCCCTTACGGTCCGCCCCCAGGTTAGCGCCCCTGTTGGCAGCTCTGGGGGTTTCCCTTATTCTCGAATATGCCGTGGCCATACTTCTTGGAACCAAGCCCAAAATAATTTTGGTAGAACCCCTTTTACCGTCATCCCTACAAGTGGACATAGCAGGCACGACCATATCCTTTGTGCGTATTCTGATAGTGGCGGTGTCGGTCCTTCTCATGTTTGCCCTAGACAGACTGGTGAATTCGACTCGGTTGGGCAGGGCAATCAGGGCGACGGCTCAGGACAGAGAAGCTGCCCAGTATATGGGTATCAACACGGATCGCATCATCTCGCTGACATTTTTCTTAGGAGCTATACTTGCAGGAGCTGGGGGCGTCCTGGTGAGTCTGTTCTACACTCAGCTCGACTTTGTAATGGGATGGACAGCCGGCCTGAAGGCCTTTACAGCGGCTGTGCTAGGCGGAATTGGCAATATACGAGGGGCAATGCTGGGTGGCCTCCTCCTGGGACTTGTCGAGAGCTTTGGCATGGCCTTCATTTCATCGTCATACCGGGATGTCATAGCCTTCGCCATACTGATATTGCTCCTCATATTCAGGCCACAGGGAGTCCTTGGGGAATCGTTGCCCGAAAAGGTGTGACATGCCGCAGACCCATTCCATCGGACGTACCAAGCTGCTCTCCAGTCCCCAGGTAGCGTTGAGGAACATTGGTCCCAATGCCCGGAGGCTGGGACTGCTGGTGTTGTTGGCCGTTGCACTCGCGGCACCTCAGATTCTGGACAACCTGTACGTCATCGGGGTCTTGTCAACTGTTAACCTTTACATAGTGCTAGCCCTTGGACTGAACGTAGTAGCGGGCTATGCTGGCCTACTAGATTTAGGATATGTGGCCTTTTACGGCATTGGGGCATACACCTATGCCCTATTGGCCTCTCACCAATTCAATGTCCATTGGAGCTACTGGGTTGTTTTGCCCTTGGCAGCTAGCCTGACAGCCTTTTTTGGAGTGCTCCTTGGCGCGCCGGTGCTCAGGCTTCGCGGCGACTACCTGGCCATTGTAACTCTCGGCTTCGGAGAGATTATCAGGATACTTTTCAACAACATGGACGGGCGCAACTTTCCGATCAATGTGACCAACGGGCCCAATGGCATCGTGGGGCTTGACCCGGTTACAGTGCCTCTTCTAGGTCTGAGCCTCCAGACATCTAAGGAGTACTATTACCTGATCCTCCTGTTAGCGGTGATCTTCCTCGGAGCATCCAGCTTTCTGAGCCGGTCCGCCATAGGCAGGGCTTGGGCAGCTATCCGAGAGGACGAGCTTGCAGCCAGGAGTATGGGCATACCTACGGTGCGCTACAAGTTACTTGCCTTTGCCACCGGAGCCTTTATGGCAGGGGCGGCCGGGGCCACCCTGGCAGCTTGGAGAGGGGCAGCTTTTCCCAACTCGTTCACTGCCGTTGAAACAGTGAACGTCTTCGCCATGATTGTCCTGGGTGGCCTTGGGAGCATTCCCGGTGTGGTTGCTGGCGCCGCGGCGTTGGTTGTGATACCCGAAATATTACGGGATTACAGCATCTATCGATGGGTTGCCTACGGTGTTATGCTGGTGCTGATGATGCGTTTGAGACCGCAGGGCCTCCTGGGGAGTCCCCAGAGACGACGTGAGCTCACCGCCGTGGACCCGCGGTCACGGGAACGGCAGGACACTGTTGTCTGGGAGGTCGAGAGGAAATAGGATGAGCCTCCTCGAGGTCCACGGCGTCAGCAAGAATTTCGGCGGTTTGAAGGCTGTGTCCGACGTGACGTTCCATGTTGACCGAGGGGAGATAGTTAGTATTATTGGCCCCAACGGAGCTGGCAAGACTACCCTTTTCAACTTGATAACAGGCATATATCGGCCCAGTGCGGGAGCGGTCATCTTCAAAGGTGAGGACATCACTGGCTTGCCTCCCCACAAGATAGCCCACAAAGGGATCGCCCGAACCTTTCAGATAAGTCGCGTTTTCCCAAACATGACGGTCCTTGAGAACGTGATGGTGGGCAGCCACCATCTCCTTCGTCCAAATGTGGTAGAGACCCTTTTGAGGCTACCAAGCTTTCGCCATAAAGAGGCCGGAGCTCGGGAACGTGCCCTCGAGCTTCTGGGGCTTTTCGGTAGGGAGTTGCTAACCCGCAGAGACGACTTGGCCACTACACTAAATCATGCCGAAATGCGTCGCGTGGAGATCGCTCGGGCTTTGGCTGCAGGACCAGAGCTTTTGCTCCTAGATGAACCGGCCGCCGGCATGAATCCAGCAGAAGCCAACGAGCTCATGCAGCTAATACTGAGCCTAAGGGACAGGGGTTTCACCGTCCTTTTGGTGGAGCACCACATGGGGATCGTCATGGATATCTCCGATCGCATCATCGTCCTCGACTACGGGAAGAAAATCGCCGAGGGCACTCCATCGGAAATACAGCAGGACAAGGCTGTGATCGAGGCCTACCTTGGCCGCCAAGAGAGCTTCGCAGAAGTCAAATCGCGGACACAAAGAACCGAAGCTGGTCAATCGCTACTAGAGGTAAACGGGCTGGCAGTAGCGTACGGTCCTATGCAGGTACTGTGGAACGTCTCTTTCCACGTACGAAAGGGTGAGATAGTGTGCCTCCTAGGACCCAACGCGGCAGGCAAGTCTACCACAGTGAAAGCCGTTTTGGGGGCTGTGAAGCCACTACATGGCACCATAACGTTCAAGGGCACTCGCATCGATGGCATGCCAACACATCAAATCGTCAGAATGGGCATCTGCATCGTGCCTGAGGGAAGACGCATATTCCGCAGGCTCACGGTCAGAGAGAACCTTGAGATGGGCGGGTACAGCCTTCCCCTAGACCTGGTACGCGCTAGGATGGAACGGGTGTACACTTTGTTCCCGAGGCTGGCGGAACGTAGGAACCAGATGGCCGGCACCCTGAGTGGCGGCGAGCAGCAGATGCTGGCCATAGGCCGAGCTCTGATGACGGAGCCGGAGCTAATTTGCATGGATGAGCCTTCTACGGGTCTCTCGCCCTTAATGGTGGAGATGGTTGCACGAGCCATTGCCGACGTAAGGGATTCCGGTGCAACGGTGCTTCTTGTGGAACAGAACGCCCTTATGGCACTGTCCTTGGCCGATCGTGGCTACCTCATGCGGAACGGACGCATCGTCCTGGAAGCAAAGGCGAGTGACCTCCTTTCCAGCGATGCCGTCCAGAAATCGTATCTCGGCTCCTAAGCTCTGATACCGACTGGCACTGCGAGGCTAGGCCGCCTTGGAGACAACTTCCTGGGCAATACGTCGCAGGCCCTCAACAAGTAGGTCCTCGGCTGTTGCCAACGAAACACGAACCAGCCCCTTCCCAGACGGACCGAAAGCTTCACCGGGTGAAACGGCTACCCGTCGTTCGTGCACGAATCTTCGAGCCAACTTGTAGCCGTCTTCCTGGAGGTTGGAAACGTCGACCAACAGGTAAAAAGCTCCGGAGGGGGTATATCTATAGAGACCGAACTCCCGCAAGACAGACAAGGCCAGATCTCTGCGACGCCTGTAGGACGCCACCATCTCAGCAACACACTCCTGGGGCCCCTCCAAAGCTGCCAGAGCGGCATGCTGTGACACAGTGTTGGGGCACAGAGCATACGGTTCCTGGAACTTCGCCATAGCAGCCAAGACTGGCTCGGGCGCATAGTTGTACCCAATGCGGAACCCAGTCATGGCGTATCCTTTGGAAAAACTATAGAGCTGGATGACCCTGCCATCTTCGTCCAAAGAGAGAGGGCTGAAGTGGGTGCCCTCAAACACCAGCTGTTCGTAACTTTCGTCGGATATTACCCATAGGTCGTGTTTCCTGGCAAAAGCATAGATGGTCTCGATGGCCTCCTTCGGATAGACGGCGCCCGTTGGATTGTTGGGTGAGTTGACGATTATGGCCCGGGTCCTAGAGCTTACCCCTGCCTCCAAGTCGGATAACTGCGGCACAAAGCCAAGCTCTTGCCGCGTCCTGTATCGCACTTCCCTTGCTCCCTGCGCCCTCACTATGGCCACATAGCTGGCCCATCCGGGATCTGGGATAAGCACCTCATCGCCGGGATTGACAACAGCGGAAACCGCCAAGGTGAGTCCACTGGTTGATCCCTGCGTGACCAGAATGTTCTCCCGTGTCGCCGGAACCCCGTATAGTCGCGAAACCCGCGCGGCTGCAGCGTCTCTCAAGGCTGGAAGGCCTGCGCTAGGAGAGTACTTGGTGATCCGGTGCCGTTCAGCATCGGCGATAGCTTTAACGACCGCCTCAAGTATGTGGGCAGGAGTCAAGAAGTTAGGTTCGCCTATTTCCAGATGGATAACATCTGGATAGCTAAGGGCTAGGTCCATGATCTGGCGTATGCCGGACCGCTCAAAATGCTCAGTACGTTCAGCAAGTTTAGGTGACAAAGCCGCAACCTCCAACTTGGGCATACTGTTCCCAGTGTATCAAACATCGGACTTACAGTTCAAGCAAGGAAAGCGAGGATGTTAAAGCATTGTAAAATACTCCAGACAGATGTACAGGAGGAACGTGTGGGCACACCGCGGATACCCGGAGGAAGCGGACCCAAGATAGACGCTGACGCTGTATTGGGCGCTCTACGGAAGGTTCACGATCCCGATCTCAGGAAGGATATAGTCTCCTTGGGGATGATCAAAGATCTCCGAATCGACCATGAACCGGATGGCGCTGTTGTGAGCTTCACCTTCGAACTCACTACTCCGGCATGCCCCGTTCGTAACCAACTCGAATCTATGGCCAGAGAGGCAGTGAGGTCGCTCGAAGGCGTCAAGCGCGTAGATGTAAAGATGGCAGCCTCGGTCAGGGCGTCTTCACGGCAGTCACCTGAGAACATAGTGCCGCAGGTGAAAAACCTGGTGGCCGTAGGATCTGGTAAGGGTGGCGTAGGAAAATCAACGGTAGCTGCTAATCTAGCGGTGGCATTGGGACAGCGGGGAGCCAAGGTGGGCTTATTGGACGCAGACATCTACGGCCCCACAATTCCTGCCATGATGGGCACCCGCTCCAAGCCGAGGTATACAGGCGAGAAGCTCATTCCACTTCAGGCATATGGGATCAAGATGATGTCACTTGGCCTCCTCACAGAGGCGGACACTCCGGTGATTTGGAGAGGTCCCCTGGTAGGCGGGGCCGTTCGGCAGATGCTGAGCGACGTAGATTGGGGCGAGTTGGACTACCTCGTCATCGACCTGCCGCCCGGCACTGGTGACGCACCTCTTACTCTTATACAGACGGTGCCCCTCACGGGCGCTATAATAGTAACTACTCCCCAGGACGTTGCCCTGAACATTGCCACCAAGGCGCTTGCAATGTTCAGGCACCTGCATGTGCACATCCTGGGAATAGTGGAGAACATGAGCTATTACGAGTGTCCTGAGTGCGGGCACAAAGCCTACATCTTTGGCCATGGAGGTGCCGCCTCTGCCGCTGAACGACTGAAGGTGCCGTTCTTAGGTGAGATTCCCCTCTCGGAAGCTATCAGGAAAACCGGGGATGCGGGGAGGCCCATCGTCATGGAGGATCCCCAGTCACCACTAGCGCAAGCCTTCGGGCGAGTCGCCGAGCAGTTGGCTGCGCAGATTAGCATTACGAACGCAAGGGTTATCCCCACAGTGCAGTTGCATCTGAACCGCTAAGGCAGAATAGTCGGTAAAGCTGGACTAGTGTAAGAGCATCGGGGGAGGCTATGACTTCTAAAAACATCATAACCCGCGACGGCTACAACCGGCTTCTGGCACGGAAGGAACGCATTGAGAAGGAGCTGCTCCCAAGGCTTAGAGAACAACTGCGAGAAGAGATGACCGAGCTGGGAGCAGACTGGTACGAACGGTCGGAGTACGAGGCAGTCTGGGAACAGATACAGGCTTTGGAACGCGAGTTGGCAGATATAGACGCTAGGCTCAAGGATGCAGAGATCATCGATGTAGAGGCAGGCGAGACAGGGGTTGTGGGGATCGGTTCGCGGGTCACCCTATTGAACGTTGAAGAGAATGCTATCGAAACCATGACCATAGTGGGGCCCGGAGACATACGGCCGGATGGCATAAGCTATGACTCGCCAGTTGGCAAGGCACTTTTAGGAAAACGTGTGGGGGATGAAGTCAAGGTCGCAGTGCCTGCCGGCGTATTGACATTCAGGATACTTGCCCTGCAGTCCCCGGGCAAGGCACCTGCAGAGCGGCAAAATGCTTGAAAAGGCGTTAACCCTAGTTTATAGTGGACTCGGGCCTGGCCGATGGCCAGGGAGAGTTGGGGGAACACCAAGCTTATTGGGAGCGGCGCCATCAGGCATTACGCGAGCCGATCAATATCGGTGAGCTGATGCATGTTGGCAAGGCACCCACCTGGGATTTGAGCTCCAACTGCCTCCTGGCCATCGGCCAGGCTCATTTACCAACTGTTCACCTTCATCCACCCTGCCTTTTACCCCCCTTACGTATGCTCGGACATGGAATTACGTAAGGAGGCTACCTATGGTACTGGCCGAAACCAACCTTTTAACCAGAGAGCATTTGGGCCGACAGGATGGGACCAGAAGTAGCCACACACCAGACAACCTCTTGACCCTGTATCTGCAGGAAGCCCATAGTGCCTATGATGCCGCAAGAGGCTCAGAGCTGGAAATATGCAGAACTATTGCTGAGGCAAACAGGGCAGCCACCCTCCTTGCCGAAGAGATCGAACGAACGCCCGAGGAGTATGAGCAACTGCAACGGCTTGTAGAAGCTGGTCGGGATGCCCGCCGGCGACTAGTAGAAGCGAACCTATTGTTGGTCGTCAGCATAGCCAAGCGGTATGTCGGATACGGCCTATCGATTATGGATCTCATCCAAGAGGGAAACATCGGGTTAACTCGGGCGGCTGAAAAGTTCGACCCTACTTTGGGCTATAGGTTTTCTACCTATGCCCACTGGTGGATAAGGGAAGCTATAACGAAAGCTATCGCCGACAAGGCACGCACCATCCGACTGCCCGCCCACAGGATTGGGCTGCTGGGAGCGGTGTCAAAGATTAGCAGGCAGCTTACCCAGCAGTTGGGCCGAGAGCCATCCGCTGATGAGTTGGCTCAGGCCATGGGACAGCCCGTACATAAGGTCAAAGAGGTCCTGGCTGCTGCCATGGCCACCATATCGCTCGACACGCCAGTTCCAAACGTGGAAGACATCGATTTGGCCGACGCCATTGCCGATGAGGACTGGCAGAAAATGCTTGAAGAGCCTGAAGAAGACGTCCTCAGAGCCGAAGTTGAGGCTGCCCTAGACGCCCTGCCGGAGCGGCTCCGTTTGGTCCTACAATGGCGGTATGGCCTAAGCGGCCAGGTCAAGCTAACGCTCGACGAAATTGCCGCACGCCTGAAAGTAAGCCGTGAACGCGTTCGTCAACTCGAGAGGGAGGCCCTCATCCGCTTGAGGAGGTCAGAGGCATCCAAATCGCTTATGGAATACCTTAGGCCATAGCCTGAGGCCGAAAAGAGGTTACGACACCTTCTATGCGTCTGCTTCGCCAGGCCCGGTCTTGCCGAACTCCTTCATCCGGGTAGCGTACTCCCTCAGCTTCTTGTCCACCAGGTAATTTACAGTGCCCTCCGGCCATGTGCCATCAGGGCGTCGCTCCCCAGCAGGCACACCCGTCAACAGCTCTATCCCTTGATCCACATGGTCCACGGCATATATGTGGAACTTCCCTGCCTCGACTGCTTCGACTACATCGTCCCTCAAGACTAGGTTGGCGACGTTCCGCCTGGGGATGATCACGCCCTGATCCCCTGTCAGGCCTCTGCCTTTACAAATATCGAAGAACCCTTCGATTTTTCGGCTGACACCGCCCACAGGCTGTATCTCACCGTACTGGTCCACAGCTCCCGTGACTGCAAGATTCTGCTTGATAGGCAACCCTGAAAGGCTCGAGAGTAATGCATAAAGCTCGGTACTGGAGGCCGAATCGCCTTCTACTTCGTCATAGGTCTGTTCGAAAGTTATGCTGGCTGACAGTGAAATAGGGAAGTCTTGGGCATACCGGGCTGACAGAAAGTTCGACAGGATCATCACTCCTTTACTATGTATCCTGCCACTCATCTCGATCTCGCGTTCGATATTCACTATCCCTTCCGAGCCCAGGTACGTCCGTGCGGAGATGCGGCTGGGCCGTCCAAAGTGATAGTCCCCCAGATCTATGATGGAGAGCCCATTCACTTGGCCTACTACGGCTCCCTCGGTACGGATGAGAACAGTATTGTCTTGGATAAGCTCCTGAACCTTCTCCTGTATGAGATTCGACCTGTAGGTCTTAGCCTCGATGGCCTTAGTTACATGTCGATCCAAAACCACGTCAGAGCCTTCTTTGCCCGCCCAGTAGTTGGCTTCAGTGACAAGGTCGGCGATTTCAGAAAAACGGGTCGACAACTTCTGTTTGTGCTCTAAGAGTCGTGATCCATAATCCACAACTCGGGCTACGGCCGACTTATGGAAAGGCCTCAGGCCCAACTGCTTCTGCCTCATGGCCACAAAGGACGCATACCAGCGCACCTGATCTGTATCGCGCTCCATTTCCCAGACGAAATCGGCCTTGACTTTGAAGAATTTCCTAAAATCATCTTCAAGGGCGTAGAGAATGGGATACAGGCCCATAGGGCCTATCATAATCACTTTGACACTAATAGGGACCGGTTCAGGTTGAAGGGTCACACCTGGATAGGGGGAGAACTGCTCTGCCAGGTTCTCGATGCGAAGCTGACCTGAACGCAACGTACGCTTCAGCCCCTCCCAAGCCATGAAGTTCAGAAATACGTCCTTGGCTTGGACAATGAGGAACCCACCGTTGGCCCGGTGAAGCGCACCAGGCCTTATGAGCGTATGATCAGTGATTAGGGCGCCCATGATGGCTCGATAGTCAACCCGCCCGAAAAGGTTGTAATAGGTCGGGTTGTGCTCCACCACAACTGGGGCTCCCGAGAGACCGCTGTTATCCACCAGAACATTCACTTTGTAGCGGTTGAGACGCTCGGACCGGTCTGGCGTCCGCGGCTCTCCTGGTTGCGGCCTAAAATCTTCAAGGTTCTCTATGATATCCTGCTGGACAGCATCGAGGAACTGAAGCACCTTCCCGTGTTCTCGATAGGTATTTCGCAGCTCTTCCATGGGCACTGAGACCACGCTGAGGGCCACATCCTGGTCCAATTTTCTGATAGCCTCCAGCGCCTCAGTGTCCAATTGGCGGGCTTTTCTCAGACCCTGCCCAATTTCCATTTGGAGCGCTTCGGCCCGTTGCTGAATAGAGCGCCGCATCTCTTCTGGAAGTAGCTCGTATGCCTCGCGGCTGACAGGGCGTCCTTCGACCACAGGTATGGTCACGATGCCCGTTGGGGTCATCTCAATGGAGAAACCCATCTCCCGAGCCACCTTCTGGAGCTGCTGAAAGAGGGCCTCCTTCTTTTGTTGGACCTCTAGCATCACCTTGGCGCGCATCTGCTCGTAACGCTCGCTCTCGAAGGCTCGCGGGAGCTCCTGCAACACGGTCTCCACGAATTTCTCCATGTCAGCAGCCAGGCGTCCGCCGAGACCCGCAGGCAGCAGTATCGCTAGTGGCTTTGCCCTCTCCTTGAAATTGTGCACATAGCAGATGTCATGTGGCACGGGGCGGGTTGCAGCAGCTCTGCGGGCATGATCCTGGACAACAGTGCTTCGACCCGTTCCAGGTGGCCCGGCCACATAGATGTTGTATCCGTCACCATCGATGTCGAGGCCGAAGCGAATGGCTTCGATAGCTCGATCCTGGCCGACAACCTCCCCTAGGGGCTCTAGCTCCGAAGTTGTCTCGAAATCCAGCGTCCCCGGATCACATCGGTTGCAAAGTTCCTCAGGACGAAGTTCCAATGGGTGCCTTTCCATCCGCGATGCTCCTCAGCCCAATGATCGACACAAGCAAATATATGCGGTTGCTCCGTAAGCGTCAAACTGAGTGCGCGATCCATGAAGTATGGGGTTTCCCTAGGAGATGCTATCATGTAGTAATAGACAAACCATAAGGGAGTAACGCCGTGCGTGAGGAGAAGGGCGTAAACTATTTCGTTGCCACGAATCTGTTCATGCTGTCCAACATAGCTTCAGAAGCGGCGGCAGCCGCCGCTGACGGTCGTGTCGGAGATGCCCTCAATAAGGTGTATGACGGACTGGGCTACCTCGCCAAGGCCATAGTGTTGGCGCAAGCCTCCATGGAAGGCATCCAGCGGGTACATGAAGACGCCCAGCGCCTCGTGGAGCTTCTGTACAGGGATCCCACCGTTACGCGATCGGCCACCGAAGAGCCCAACATTGCGGGAGACTGAGTATGTTCACCGCAAGCTGGGACGATGTTCGCTCGGGCCGTACCACAGATGTCTATTTCCTCAGGACGCTACGAATCCTTAAGAGCAAGGGCGTCGACAAGTTCGTTCACGCAGAGATCATGGCGAAAGACCTTCCGCACGGCTGGCCCTGGGGGGTACTGGCAGGAGTTGAAGAGGCCGTGGAACTCCTCCGGGAGCTGAAGAACACTTCGGTGCGTTCGATGCCAGAAGGCACCGTTTTTCGCCCCTATGAGCCCGTGATGGAGATATCCGGTCCTTACACCGAGTTCGCCGTGTATGAAACGGCCCTGCTAGGTTTTCTTTGCCAGGCCTCCGGAGTCGCAACCAAGACAGCTAGGCTACGTAAACTTGCTGGCAACAAAACTATGGTTAGTTTCGGTGCCAGACGCATGCATCCGGCCATTAGTCCGATGATCGAACGCAGCGCGTATCTGGGCGGTGCCGACGGCACTTCCGTGGTTATGGCTGCTGAACTGCTGGGAATGGAGGCGGCTGGAACAATGCCCCATGCGCTGGTACTCGTCATGGGGTCTACAGTTGAAGCCATCCGTGCCTTCCACGAAGTGATAGAACCACACGTAAGGAGGGTTGCCCTCATCGATACCTTTCAGGATGAAAAGTTCGAGGCTGTGAACGTGGCCCAGGCGATGGGAGAGGCCCTGTTTGCGGTTCGGCTAGATACCCCAGGCTCCCGTCGCGGCAACTTCTACAGGATCATCGAAGAAGTCCGTTGGGAGCTCGACCTGAGGGGCTTCCATAATGTCAAGATCTTTGTGAGCGGCGGGCTCGACGAGGAACAAGTGCGTACTCTCAGCCCTGTAGTCGATGCCTATGGCGTGGGCACCTCCATAGCCAACGCTCCCGTGGTGGACTTGGCCCTCGATATAGTGGAGATCGAAGGTGTACCGATTGCGAAGCGTGGCAAGACCTCTGGCCGCAAACAGGTCTGGCGATGCCTTGCATGCTACCAGGATGAGGTGCTTCCGTTAGGTATCGAACCTGGACCATGTCACTGCGGAGGCGAACGGCAAGGAATGCTGGTTCCCCTCACCGAGCGCGGCGAAGTCGTCACCGACCTTCCATCGGCCCACGCTATTCGCGAGCGCGTTCTCGAGCAGATACCCCATTTTGATTTTTAATTTGGTACTGTCATCGAGGGACGGCGATCGGTAGGTTTGCCTGCGCCTTTTGGCGAAAAGGGAACAGACGTTGCACAAGACAGTTTTACCCCCTATAATGTAGGCGACGCTCTCTAAACAATCGAAGACGTCCGGCCTGCAACTTGACGTCCTGTGCTCCATTCAAACCGTGTGTCCCCAATGGGAAATCAGGTTTGGATGCCTACAAGTTCTCTCTGAGGAGGTGCGGGTATGAGCGAGCGGGAGTACGCCGGCGATCAGCCCAAAACCTACCTCGATACCATGTTCACCCATAGCCCCGAGGGACTGCTGCTGTTAGACCAGGACATGCGTGTTGTGAAGGTTAACGCTGCCTTTGAGAAGCTGACGGGCTGGGATGCCAGAGGTATCGCGGGCAGGCACTGCTACGAAACCATCCGGTGCCACGACCTTGAGGGTACTGAGCTGTGCGAAGCCGGATGCCCGGCGCTTGCGGCACGTTGGGGCCACCAGCATTCCATCCTCCGACCCATCTCTATCGTATCTGGCGAGGGGGAACAGAAGGAGCTCAACTTGAACTACGCGGTGGCTCCAGATGACGTGGATAGTGGCTATACAATTATTGCCTTCTTCCCACCAGACGAATCGCCCCAGTGCGCCCTACGCTATTCGGAACCTTGGTTTGGAACCACGCCCCTAGCGCCTCCGGCCGTATGGGTATAAAGGTACATTGCAGGCGCGAACGCCGGGCACAGACCGAGTATCGCACAAACCCGTGCGTAGCCTGGTCTAGATGGCACCCTGAGCTGCTTTAACCCCTCAGGTTCTATCTGAGGGTGCTGCGTGGGTTCTTCCTGCGGGAGTCTTTTGGCCGAGAGCCTCGGCCTCCAAACCTGGATCGGGACGATGGCTCAGGAAATGGCCTAACTGCCGAGGAGAGCGCAGCTGTGGACGGCAATGGCTCGGGACTCTGGCCCTGCTAGCGGCTCCTTGTCATCCCTTTACATACCCTCCTAGAAGACCTCGCATCTCGCCTAGATTTCGGGTCGCCCCGGTGTCAAGCCACTTGTTTGGTGATCCCAATGCCCGTTGTGTGAGTGCACGCCCAGCTCCCCGGACTCCATTCCCACGACCTGGGGCTCTTGACAGCGGCTTGCCTCCTCCGTTCGGGCCCTTGGCTTTCACTAATCGACATTCGGTGACCAGTGTCAAGCGCGTGTTGTTGGGGGCTAGAACGAGCGGCCGATCTAGATTAAGCGGCCCGTTAAACTCCAGACGGTTTATGGAGCATCCTCGTCGGAGCATCTTAGCGGCCTACCCCTACGAGCCCCCTTAAGTTATGAGCCACATCCTTGCTCCAGCGGACGCTCGAGGGCACGGCAAGCTATTGTCCCATTACAGGTATAATGCTGGACACTCTGACGCAAGAAACGGGCCTTGGAACGTCGACCGCGGGGAGGAAGGGCCAACGAAATGTTAGACCGCCAAAGGACCGAGGGTCCACGCTCGCTTAGGACGTCATGGCATCAACTTACATCCGGTAGCCGGGGTTGTAGTTTGAGCCGCCTACGAACCTGCCAGTCAGGGTTAGGCTCTTCACATCCATCATCTGCTAGCACGGTTGGAGCGGTCTGCCCCGACGGGCCGTTGTCCATGCAAGAGTCGTGCAGCAAGGCTGCCGATGTGTCTGTCGGAGATCGCAGCCGACTCCCAAATGGAGTCCACGGTGGTCCCATGGCGCTCGCCTCGCAGTACCTCGTTGCTCTGATTGCAGCCATGGTGATTCTATTGCCCACCCATGTCGCCGAGGCTTTCAGCCCCATACATCCAGTGCTCGCGTGGTACTATGGGTGGTACAACTTCCCCAGCGACTGGCATCCTACCGCTTACCAGCCTCTTGAGTTTTACAACAGCTACGACGCGGCCACTATGCGTAGGCAGATCGAACAGGCGCGGTCAGCAGGTATCGATGGCTTCATCTGCACCTGGCAGTACAACTGCGTCAAGCTCCTGAACATAGCCGCCGATTACGGCGACTTCGGCGTAGCCATCAGCGTAGATCCAGTGGCCACAACCATGGGAAGCATGCAGGAAGTGATACGCAGTATAGAGCAGGTCAAGGGGCTAATGCCACACCCAGCCTATCTACGATGGGCAGATGGACGCCCCGTACTTGTGTTCTGGAACAGCGGCATCCTTCCTGGCGACAGCTCTGTAGACGCCTTCCGTCAACTCAGGGATATCGTGGATCCTGACCGGCACCAGTTCTGGCTTGGAGGTGGAGACAATTTTCAGTACCTTGAGGTGTTCGATGCCATCCAGTATTTCGACATAAGCTGGGAGCGGTATCCAGGAGCCGGAATGGCGTCGTATGCACGGCGGCTTGCCACCTATAACAGCCAATACGGCAGGCAAAGGCCTTTCGTCGCGACTGTGATGCCTGGATACGACGACCTAGCACTCCGTGGCCCTGGCGGGCACAGGAGAGACCGTGAAGATGGCAATTACTACGATGCGACGTGGGATGCTGCCTTGACCTATTCTCCCGAGGCTATCGTCATAACCAGTTGGAACGAATGGAAGGAGGGAAGCCAGATCGAACCTGGAGTAACCTATAGGACCCTCTATCTTGACATCACCCGGCAGAGGGTGAACCAATACCGGACGTCCGCCTCCGGAGCCGGTGACCCAGCCTTCGCTAGGACCTGGCAAAGGAACGACCTTCCTGTACGCGAGGGCAAAGCGACGCGGAGCTGGCTCTGGGGCCTGGCTAGAGGATCCGCGATGGTAGAACCTTACGTGGATGCACCAGGTGGCAAACGACTTGTCCAGTATTTCGATAAGAGCCGTATGGAGATCAACGATCCGGCAGCTGACAACTCCTCGCCATGGTTTGTAACCAATGGCCTCCTGGTGTGGGAAATGACGACAGGCCGTGTCCAACAGGGGGCAACGGTTTTCGAGACGCGAGAGCCGGCCGACACGCCCGTTGCTGGAGACATAGATGACAACATGGGTCCTACGTACGCAACTTTCCAACACCTCCTATCCCCCACTTCCCAGCGGATAGGCCCGGTGAGCGATACCATCGAAAGGTCCGGGAGGACGGGGCAAAATTGGGATCTTGCAAGCCTCGCGAGTTATGCCTACTATGTCCCGGAAACTGGACACAACATACCGGACGTTTTCTGGAGCTTTTTAAACAGCGTAGGGCCCCTGTCCATTGGCGATAATACCGTTGAGGGAAAGCTCTTCGACCCCACATTCTATGCGACTGGACTACCAATTACGGAGCCGTACTGGACGCGGGCGAAGGTGGGAGGGCAACCCAGATGGGTTTTGGTACAGCTCTTTGAACGACGAGCCCTGACCTTTACCCCAGATAACCCGCCGGGATGGCAAGTAGAAATGGGCAATGTCGGTCTGCACTACTATATTTGGCGATACGGCAGGGGGCGGTAGACAGTGGGAAAGAAGCGTATCGGGAACAGCTTGTGCCTATACCACAGGATATCTGCCTTCCGCTAGCTCCCTGCACAGGATTTCGACAGCATCGAGTTCCCTTTGGACGATATCCGTCGCGGCTTGGGAGAGGTGGTCGGTGTCAGCCCCTTCTTCGGGTACAAACTGCACTGCTACCACCGAAGGTAGATCGACTGGCTGGCCAATACGGCTACACAGCCAGACCCACACTTCTTCCATACCGGAAACTTCGTGGTAGATACGTTCTGCTAGCTTAAAGGCCAGCACGTTATAGATTTTCCCCACGTGACCCACCGGGTTCTTTCCGGCCGCGGCCTCGGCGCTAGAGGGCCGAGCCAGTGCGATGATCCCGTTAACTCGGTTTCCTCGGCCCACTTGACCTGAATCGGCGTCCTCAGCGGAAGTTCCCAGTAAACTAAGGTAGACCCCTGCTACACCGCGGCCAGGTTCGTCTAACGTATTAAAGGAGACGTCTACATGACGCACACAGTCGGGGCCCTCTTTGAGATGGCTAGTTAAGTATTCAGACAGTCGCTGCAGTATCTCAGCCTTCCTATCGAAATACACTCTCTCATTGGGAACCATCGTTTCTAACAACGGCATGGCGACGGTAATATCGATCCTGTCGCCAACGCGAAAGCCCATCACTTTAATGTCCTCACCTGTGTCAGGGAACTCGGCCTTGAACGTTTCGGAGCTGAGGTAGGTCTCAGCGAGAGCCACCAGCCGCTCAGTATCCGTGGGCGGATAATAACCCACCGCCGCAGAGGTATCGTTGGCGGGCATAATGCCCCTGCCCTCGAAGTAAGCCCGCGTCAGCTCTGGGGAACCGGTTCCCAGCGCACTCTCGATCACCATGTGCGCATCGGGGTCCAGAAACCGGAAATTGGTCCTGATCCACGCCTTGGCCGTCTCGACGGCTATGTCGTGCACGTCGATCCTTTCCCCGAGGAACTCTTCAGTGGCCCTGTCTCCGAGGATGAGCCGCATCGGCTTTACCACTCGTCCCCCTCCAAAGGCATGCTCCACTTTCCCTGCGATGAGGATCCCCTTGTCTACGTTATGATGAAGTATGCGCCCGAAGCGGGAGAGATACTCCTTGGATAGAGCTAGCGACACTGCCTCAGCGATGGCATCGCAGATAGAGTCAGGATGGCCACGACCTTTGCGTTCCACCACCTCGACTTTTTGGCGCGACGGTCTGGGCGATCTATACACCTCAGCAACTATATTGCGCATAGTGGAAACCCCATGAATGGAATGGTGAACCCATGATAGAAGCCATGCTCTACAGGAAGCTTGACGGCGACATCCGATGCGACCTCTGCGCTCACCGCTGTCTTATTCGCCCGGGACGTAGCGGTATATGCCTGGTACGCAAGAACGTGCAGGGTAGGCTGTATACCTTGGTCTATGGCCGCACCGTTGCCGAGAACCTCGATCCCGTCGAAAAGAAGCCTCTGTTCCATTTTTTGCCCGGGACTTTTGCCTACTCCATAGCGACGGTGGGCTGCAACTTTCGCTGCCGGTTCTGCCAGAACTGGCAGATTTCGCAGGCGATGCGCGAGCTACGGCAGGACCAAGCCCTAGCCATGGGGCATTCGGCACCTCCCGAAGCCATCGTCCGACGCGCTGTTAGTGTAGGAGCTCGAAGCATAGCCTATACCTACACAGAGCCCACCATATTCTTCGAGTACGCTTTCGACACTGCCAGGATAGCACGAAAACATAACCTCAGAAACATTTTCGTCACCAATGGATACCAGACACCCGAATGCATCGAGGCTATAGCGCCTTATCTGGACGCCGCCAACGTCGACTTAAAGGCCTTCTCTGAGAAATTCTATCGGAAGATAGTGGGCGCACGGCTTCAGCCTGTCTTGGAAGCCCTTGTACACATGAAGCGCCTCGGCATTTGGGTCGAAGTCACCACCCTGGTCATTCCGTCCCTCAACGACAGTGAGGAGGAATTTCGCCAAGCTGCCAAATTCGTGGCAGACAAGCTCGGCCCAGAGACGCCGTGGCACATAAGCCGGTTCTTCCCCGCCTATAAGATGGACGAGTGGTGGCCAACCCCGGTCGATACCCTCCGTAGGGCGCGTGCCATCGGTCAAGAAGTGGGGTTGAAGCACGTTTATATAGGCAACGTGCCAGGCGACGATCACGAGGATACCTACTGCCCACAATGTGGCTCCAAGCTCATCAGGAGGTCAGGTTACGAGGTTTTGGAAAACCGGCTGGCGGAAGGCCGATGTCCAGTTTGCAAGGCTCAGGTAGCGGGCGTGTGGGCTTGACCTCAGGACGTATCTGTTGGCACCTGAACTCCTGGGTACACCCGGGGTAAATAGTGCACCTCGTAAGCACGGCGCTCTAACTCTTCCCTAAACTGAGGATGCGCGATATCTATCAGGGCCCTTACTCGTTGTCGTATGTTCTTCCCGTGCAGGTAGGCAACACCGTATTCGGTAACCACGTAGTGGACATCCGCCCTGGTGGTAACCACCCCTGCGCCATGGTCCAGACAGGCGACTATCCGTGAAATCTTACCCTCCTTGGCAGTGGAGGGCAGCGCAATGATGGGCTTACCGCCCTTTGACCGGGCGGCTCCCCTGATGAAATCAACTTGGCCTCCGAATCCGCTGTAAAGCCTGTAACCGATAGAATCGGCACACACTTGGCCAGTGAAGTCGATCTGAATGGCAGAGTTGATGGCTACCATCTTGTCGTTGCGGCTGATTATGAAGGGGTCGTTTGTGTAGTCGATGCTGTGCATCTCGATCATAGGGTTGTTATCTGCAAATTCATACAGCCGCCTGCTACCCAAAATGAAGGCTGCCACGATCTTGCCTTTGTGGAGGGTCTTCCTTTCATTGGTGACAACACCTCGTTCCACCAGCTCCATCACGCCGTCGGAAAACATCTCTGTGTGTATGCCCAAGTGGCGGTGGCCCGTCAAGGAGGAAAGTACGGCGTCAGGGATGGCACCTATGCCCATCTGCAGGGTAGATCCGTCTTCGATAAGGCCTGCCACGTGCTGGCCAATACGCGCTATAACATCGTTTCCAGCGGCACGGCCGATTTCAGGCAGAGGCCTGTCGGTTTCAACGATCCAGCGAAACCGGCTGACATGAAGGAAGCTGTCACCCAGGGTCCGCGGCATCTGTCGGTTGACCTCTGCGATCACTACAGCGGCAGAGTCGGCTGCGGGCTTGGCACAGTCCACCGAAACCCCCAGGCTGCAAAAGCCGTGCTCATCAGGTGTAGATACCTGAACCATGGCCACATCAACGGGAAGAACCCTCTTTCGGAAGAGATCGGGTATCTCGGAAAGGTGAACAGGCACGGCATCCGCACGGCCTTCATTTACCGCGTGGCGCACGTTTGCCCCTATAAACAGGGCGTTCAGCCGAAGGTGGCCTTCCATGGCCGGGTCCACGTGGGGCGCAGGGCCCTCAGTGTGGAGGTGTACTATCTCTACACCCTCAAGTTCAGTGGCGCGGTCGACAAGGGCCTGAACGAGAGGTACGGGATTTGCAGCACCGCCTTGGAAGAAGACCCTTTGCCCCGACCGCACTTCCCGCACTGCCCTATCCGGGCTTGTGAGTCTAGCTCTATACTCACGAAACCAATCCATTACTTGTGTCCCTGGAGTTGATCCAATGGATTTCGCCACTCGACCCCAAAGTAGGCCGCCAGGAGGGGATCGCTTAGGTATCCCTCAAAGGCTACAACCCCGGCCGCAAGTGCCCGCTCTCCAAGCATGGCATTTTCGAGCCCCAAGTCTGCGATAAGTCTCAGATAAGGCACCAGAGCATTGCTCAATGCATGGGTGGATGTGCGGGGAACCAAGGCTGGCATATTGGGCACACAGTAGTGTATGACGCCGTGCGCAATAAATATGGGATCAAGGTATGTAGTAGGTCTACTAGTCTCCACACATCCGCCCTGATCGATCGACACATCGACTATAACGGCCTTGGGGCGCATAGCTTTGACCATGGCTGCGGTCACCACAATAGGGGCTCTAGACCCTGGCACCAGGACAGCTCCCACTACAGCGTCCGCGTACTCAACCGCCCGAGCGATATTGTGGGAAGTACCTAACATTGTGATCACGCCAACGGGAAAGAGCTCAGTAAGCTTGGCCAGTTTAGCCACATCGGTGTCCAGAACAGTTACCTGGGCTCCCAAGCCCAAGAATGAGGCTACGGCATTGCGCCCCACGATCCCGGCCCCTATGATGGTCGCATTGGCCGGTGCCACCCCTGGCACGCCCCCCAGGAGGACTCCTCTGCCTCCCGAAGGCGCCTCTAGGTAGTGGGCCGCAACGTGAGCTGACATCCTGCCTGCTATCTGGCTCATGGGCACCAATATAGGACGAAATCCATCGGCCTGCACGATGCTTTCGTAGGCCACTAAGGCCACCTTCTTCCGTAAGAGGACTTTAATCACTTCAGCGGGCATCACAGCCAGATGATGGAAAGAAAGGACAATCTGCTTGTCACGGAGGGCAGCAGCCTCATGAGCTGTCAGGGGCGAGACCTTTATCAGGATCTCAGATCTGCCCACTAGCTCGTCCCGAGAATAGACCACCTGCCCACCGGCCGCTACATACTCCTCGTCGGCAAAGCCGGCACCTGCACCGGCGCCGGTCTCTACATAAACGGTATGGCCCGCCTGCACAAGGGCTTTGACACCTGCAGGTGTTAGCCCCACGCGCAGCTCCCGTTCACCCGGTTCGCGCGCTACGCCCAGCTCCATCCAATCTCTCCATGGGCTTTGCCGGCTCCACATGCACAACGACGTCGGCAGCACCGAACCGCCTAATGATCTCTTCCTTCACGCGATGGCCGATCTCATGGGCCCGGAGTACGGACAGCGTTGGATCCACCTGTACATGGAGATCTACGTAGATGTTCGAACCCCACCCCCGACTGCGAATGGCATGGCAGCCTACCACTCCGTCGACCTTCATGACCAGATCTTCAACTTCCCCGGTAGCCAGTACGGCGACATCAGACAGGGCTAACCCGGAACGCTTTATCACAGTGAAGCCGGCATAGGCAATCACGCCTGCGATCCCCACCGCGACGATAGTATCGACCAAGGGCGCTCCAAGCCAGACCGCCGCCAAGCTCACAATTACAGAAATAGAGACCAGCACATCTGACGAGGTGTGCAGGGCATCAGCCATGAGAACTTCGCTCTTAAGAACCTTACCCTGGCAGCGCTCCAAGGTGCTCACCGCCAAATTGACCAGCAATGTGCCTACCATTACGGCGAAACTGACCCAGGTAACTTCGGGCACGGAGCCCGTAATCACTCTTTGGTAGACAGCCGCAAGGATCTCGTAACAGGCGAGCATCAAGAACATGCCAATTACAAGCGCCGCGAAGAGCTCGAAGCGGTGATGGCCGTATGGATGGTTAGCATCGGGCGGTCTGGCAGCAGTAGCAATCCCCACCAGGCCCACTATGCTGGAAGACGCGTCGACCAAAGAATGATACCCGTCGGCCTCTACACTGATAGCCCCGGTAAGGCGGCCCAACACTATCTTCGCCGCCGCCACTGCCAGGTTGGCCACCAAAACGCCTACCAAGATCCGTCTGACCCGCTTGAGCGCTGCGAGCGGATCCAAGCGTTCCTCTTGCCAGCCGTGGGCGATCTGGATACCACCCTCCTTCACGAGATATGCGATGTACCGCTAATTTTTCCCAAGACTGTCCAGTCAAGTATAAGGTATGCAACGGGTTCCGGAGCCGGGTAGCTCTGGCTAGAAGGTAGCGAAAAGCGGCGGCACCACCTGCTCGAGCAAACCCTTGGGTCTGAAGAGGAGTACAGGTAGTCCGGCTGCTCTAAGTACCCTGTCAGCTACACTGCCGTACACCCACCGGCTCACCCCTGAACGACCATGGGTGGACATGGCGACCAGATCTGCACCCAGCTGATGGGCCATCTGGATGATTTCTTCGGCTGGGTTTCCGAAGGCCACCCTGATCTCTTTGTCAATACCCTCAAACTCGGATCGGTCAGCGACCTCTTGCAGATACCGACGGGCTGCTGCAGCTTTCTGGGCCATCAATTCGTCCACATAGGCTACAATCCTGCCCTCTTCCGTTAAAGCCTCCTCCACAGGGGCTAAGACCTGAAAGAGTGTAACTCGTGCACCCATCCACTTGGAAAGATCCGACACGTAGGGAAGAATCGTTTCGGCAAGTTTTGACCCGTCTAGCGGTACGAGGAAGTGTTGTGGAACGACCTCTTCCCCAGATGGTTGGTAGTCCCTTGCCCTTACCAAAAGTACGGGGACCCCGGAGGCCCTCAAGACCTTGTCTGCAACACTACCGTAAACCCACCTACCTAGGCCCGATCTGCCATGGGTCGACATGACGATAAGCTCCACCCCCAGAAACTCGGCCATGTCGACGATCTGCTCAGCCGCCGGACCGTAACTCACCACCGAAGTCACGTTGATCCCGGCACTCCGAAGCCTATCCTCCCACCGCTCCAGGTAGTCCTGCGCCTCCGAAACCACCGCAACTTGGATTTGACTTGGGTCAAGGCCAGGAATTACCTGGGCGACAGCTGCCCTGAAAATTACCAGTTCGGCGTTGGTCTTGCGAGCCAGACCTCGTGCCAGAGGAAGCGCCAGCTCCGACAGATCGGACCCGTCCAATGTGACCATGATCTTCTCCATGGAGTCCACCCCACCAGACCAATCTAACACCAGTTTAGAGGGTGGTTGTTAACGGGACGGTATAGCAGGGTCAATTATTGGTAAATGGCCAGGTTGAGGTTTGGTACGACCTCCTACATCATGCATCAAGCTATTGACAAAGCCTCTCCAGTTCTATAGTATTGAAGCAACTTGAATCCCCATCACCGCCATCAGCGTAAATAACATAGAGGAGGAGCATTATGCCACGGATGCGTAAGCCCATGTTGATCGCGGGTCTCTTGCTAGCGTCGCTACTGGCCTTCAGCGCCTGTGCTCCAGCTGCTTCTCCCACCCCAGCACCCCAGCCGAGCCCGGCTCCAGGCGGGGTCCAGGTGGGCGCCCTGAAATTCGCATTGATATTGCCCGGGGCCATTAACGACGGTGGCTGGAACCAGTCGGCCTATGAAGGCCTCGTCTACATCAGGCAGAAGTATCCAGATATCGTTGCCAGCTACCAAGAAAAGGTCACAGAAAAGGATCAAGAGACGGCAATTCGCGACTATGCCAGCCGCGGCTACAACATCATCTTCGCCCACGGTTTTGAGTTCGGCGACGCCATGAAGAAAGTGGCCAAAGAGTTCCCCAACGTCTACTTCGTCAACAACAGCTCCAACATCTCTCAGGAGCCCAACCTGGCTTCCCACTCCTTCGCGCTCGAGGAGCAGGGCTTCATGGTGGGCGTGCTGGCTGCCTTGGTCAGCAAGACTAAGATCATCAGCTCCATGGGAGGCCAGGACATACCCGTAATCACCATCCCTATGCAGTACACGGAGAAGGGAGCCAAGTACATAGACCCGAATGCGAAGGTCCTGCAGACGATACTTGGAACGTGGGAAGACGTGCAGAAAGGCCGTGAGACTGCGCTAGCCCACATCTCCCAGGGTGCCGATGTCATCCTCTGCAACGCTGACGTGGTGCAGCTTGGTGCCATACAGGCCGCTCAGGAGAAGGGTGTGCTAGCCATTGGGTTCGGCCGAGACATCAACGATAGGGCCCCTGACACTGTAGTCAGCAGCCTCATATGGGACCAGGGCAAGGTCATGGAGATCTTCATTCAGAAGGTAGTCCAGAAGCAGTTCAAGCCCGAGGCCCTCGTTACGGGCTTCAAGGAGGGTGGCCTGACCTTTGCGCCGTTCCACGGCTTCGAGACGAAGCTCTCACAGCAAGTAAAGGACAAGTTCCATAAGATCTTGGAGGACGTAAAGGCAGGCAAGATCCCGGAGGCACTCCCTGCAAAGAAGTGACTGGCATGCCCGTTAAGGGGGTGGGGTCCTCACAGTCCCTACCCCCCTTTCTACGGTCGTGATCGGGCCATGGTGGAAGATATACCTTTAGGCCTGATGGGCCGCTGTCACCAATCCTTCCCAATTTAGAGGATCGTTGGGACCCGTAAAGGCAACGTAGGGCGACACTCGGTCCGCGAGCCCCCGATACCGATCTACCAAGGCCGACGGCAGCCGGTCAGGTTCGGCAACGACAGCCGCTTCCCTCAGGAACGCGTCGTCTATGACCTCACCCATGGCATCCCATCGCCCCTCGGCCGCCATCCTGCGAAGGGTCGAGGCCACCTCTCCGAGGCCATGTAGCTCCAACACCCCTCTATAAGAGGGGGTGGAGGCATAGAAGGCTATCTGTCGCCTAACCTCCAGGCGCAGCCGAGTAGCCTCCTCCTCATCCCTACCGGTCACTACAAAGCAGCTGACAGCCAAGGCAACGCTATGGGCAGGCCTACCCGCTCTCGCCTCTCCCATCCGGACCGAAGGCAATACCACGGTCTCGAGGTAGCGCCTGGTGTGCAGGGGGTGAACCAAAAAGATATCGGCTATTTCACCTGCCAGCTGGCAAAGGCCCTTGTTAACGCCTGCTACAGCTATGGGGATCCGGGGCCACAGTATCGGCCCAGGGTCAAAAAAGGGTGTCATGAGGTCTAGGTTGAAGTATTTGCCGCGAAACTGCAGTGCCTCTCGGTCCTGCCAGCACCTCCAGAAGGCTCTGACCGCACCGATCCACTCCTTCAGCTGGGGAACTGGACGATCCCATAGAGCTCCGAAGCGCCTGACCACATGGCCCTTCACTTGAGTGCCGAGGCCCAGGATGAACCTGCCGTGGCTAGATCGAGCCAAGTCCCAGGAAGTATAAGCCAGCACGGCAGGGCTTCTGGCAAAGGCGACGGCCACTGCCGTACCAAGCTGGATGCGGTGGGTAGTAGTAGCCGCAACAGCCAAGGGTAGAAAAGGATCGTGGGAAGTTTCATGGGTCCACAAGCCATCGATATTCAGGTCTTCGGCCATAGAGGCCAGTCTAGGCACCTCGTTCAGTTCGCTAACCCGCAGCAAAGCATCGAGTTTCAAATGCCTCCCTCCAGCTTCAGCTCGATTTCCGCCGTCCCCGTGCAGGTCTTAGTACCGTCTCCTTTCTCGATCCACACCTCCACTGTACAGAGAGAGCCATCTGCTTCTACCACACGGCCTTGCACCGTTAGCTCTTCGTTCACGTAGGCAGGGGATACAGATCTCACAGAGAACTTTTTCAGCGTCCCACGGCCCCAAAACCATTCCGCGACGGTGGACGCCATCACCGCCCATTGCAGTGGCCCGTGAACCAGCAGATTGGGGTATCCTTCCCACTGTACATAAGGCAGATCGTAATGGATACGATGGGGATTCTGTGTGACGCTGCTGAAAAGGAACAGTTGTAACGCTGTTGGTTTGAGGCTCTCTGGCCTGAGCTCCGGGCTCTCAGCGATCGCCATTTTCGCCTCCTAGCGGAAAATATGGGTGTACGTTTCCATGGCCACTCGTTCGCCTCTCTGGTTGAAGTACTCCACCTGTCGAATCAGGAAGATGATCGGTCCTGACCTTCCAGCCTTCCAATAAATATCCGTGTACCGACTGACAGCAGTCAGCGTGTCTCCAACCCGGACCGGAACGAAATACTCCGCATCGACTCCGCCTGCCATCCTCCGCTTCAAAGGGAACTCGGGGATGGGCAAGCCATCGAAAGTCGGCAGGGTACCGTCTTCCCGGTGTTTGTCCAGGGGTACGTCTCGGGCGAAGGGCACCGAAAGGAAACCTGGGGGGACCAGCATTCCCTGCGGATCGCTACCCGCAAGCTCAAGCCATCTCGGATCGCCCAGGGCGTAACAATACTTGCGGACATCATGCTCGCGTATTTCATATCCCTGGCTTACAACGGACATGCCAAGATACCGCTGTCGGGCTATAGTAACAGCATCTTCGACATCCTTCATAGGACGCGACCTCGCTAGTTCTGGGTTGACTAATTATAGCTGCCCGTTTAATATTCCTACTTGAAGGCCGGAATCCGTAAAGATAGGTTGTCCGCGGACGAAAGGAGGTGATGGTTTCAGAGCCGAATAACAGTTGGCACGGAAGGGATCATAGGTTTCTCACTGGAGATTTCGGGACAGGAGGTGACACCACATGAATCGCAAACCCGCGTTATTTTTCGGTATGGTCACGCTGGTGGCTCTGGTCCTTGCAGCCTGCGCCCCTGCTGCTACACCTACGGCGGCGCCTACACGGCCTCCCGCTGCTACCCAACCACCCGCAAGTCCAGCAGCATCGCCGGCTGCGAAATTCGAGTGTAAGGACCCCTTGGGTTGCGTGGACATAGCCCCGGGACAGCCCATTCACATCGCCTATATGCTCGTAGTCTCAGGGGAGAATGCCAGTCTTGGCACGGACGAGAAGCGCGGCATAGAGATAGCCATCGACGACCGTGGCGGCAAACTTCTGGACCATCCTATCCAGCTGACGGGAGAGGATACCGGATGCAGTGCCGAGGGCGGTCAGACAGCGGCCCAGAAGGTAGCAGCTGACAAGACCATAGTGGGAATTGTTGGCACCACTTGCTCCAGCGAAGCAAGAGCTGCTGCGCCGATACTGGACAAGGCTGGTCTCGTGATGATATCTCCCTCCAATACGGCGCCTGACCTGACTGATCCAGCCAAGCATCTACCCGTATATTTGCGAACTGCCCACAACGACAAAGTGCAGGGACGTGTGGCTGCCGAATTTGCATACAACCAGCTCAAGGTCAAGAGCGCTGCCACCATACATGACGGAAGCATCTATGCCGACCAGCTACAGCAGATCTTCGCCCAGGAGTTCAAGAAGTTGGGTGGTACTGTGACCGCACAGGAAGCCGTGCAGAAGGGCGACACAGATATGCGCCCAGTGCTCACTAAGATCGCTGCTGGCAAGCCCGAGATTATCTACTACCCCATCTTTATGCCTGAAGGGGGCTACATAACCCAGCAGGCTCGCCAGGTGAGCGGCCTGGAGAACACCAAGCTCATGAGCGCTGACGGCCTTTTCAGTACCGACTTCCTGAAGGTAGGCAAGGATGTGGTGGGCGTTTACCTATCCAGCCCTGACTTCACGGCGTTCCCCGCTGGCTACAAGGAGTTTGTCGGCAAGTACCAGAAGAAATACGGCGAGAAGCCGATTAGCGTCTACCACGCCCACGCCTACGATGCCGCCGCCATGCTCTTTGCTGCCATTGAGAAGGTGGCCGTAAAGGATGCGGACGGAACCGTCCACATCCCGCGCAAGGCCCTGCGTGACGCCCTATATGCTACAAAAGATTTCAAGGGGCTCACAGGGAATCTTACCTGTGACCAGTACGGCGACTGCGCCGACCCGCATATAGGGGTCTACCAGATCACCGAGGAAAACGTGACGAAGGGCGAGCTTCCTAGCACACCTATCTGGCGACCTGGCATGTAAAGGCAGTGGGAACAACACCGAGGGTGTCTGGCGGAGTTTCCGCCAGACACCCCGCTGAAGGACAGGGGGAAGGCCTTGCAGAGACTTAGAGAGCGCGTAACAGCCACTGATCTGGTAATGTGGCTGATAGGGCTTGCCATTGCCGCTGGGGCCCTGGCGGGCACCATATCGACCCTCATGGTGGCCCGGTATACCGGCAAACAGTGGGCCGAGCTTGTGATCTTCGGTATAGCGCAGGGCAGCATCTATGCTTTGATAGCTCTGGGCTACACTATGGTGTACGGCATCCTCAAGATGATAAACTTCGCCCACAGCGAAGTGTTCATGAGTGGGCCGTTCACTGCCTACTTCGTGGCCGATGCCTTTGCTAAATCAGGTTTCCTCAACTCCAACCCTATAGCTGCCTTGATCATCGTCTTCCTCACATCCATGGCGGTCTCCACTACGGTGGCTGTGCTCCTGGAGCGCATAGCCTACCGGCCGTTGAGGAACGCGCCTCGTTTAGTTCCGCTAATAACCGCCATTGGTGCCTCTTTCTTCTTGCAGTACACCTTCAGGGGCCTCTACGGTTCCGGGATCAAGGCATACCCCGATGTGGACATTCTCCGAGGTGACATCTTCCTTGGGGATGTACGTATCATAAAGATCCAGCTAATCGTGATAGTAGCCGCGGCCCTGATGATGGCCTTTCTCTGGGCTTTCGTTCAGTGGACCTCCATGGGCCGTGCTATGAGGGCCGTTGCTGAGGATAGAGAGGCAGCAGCCCTGATGGGCACCGATGTGGACAAGGTCATTGTAACAACCTTCATGGTAGGTGGAGCGTTGGCCGGGTTTGCTGGAGTACTTTATGCCCTCACCTTCAAGCAAGTCCACTTTTTCATGGGCTTTATTCCAGGGATCAAAGCATTCACTGCCGCTGTGTTGGGAGGAATAGGGAATATTCCGGGAGCCATGTTGGGAGGCCTTTTCCTTGGAGTCATAGAGTCCTTGGGTCCATCGCTGTTCCTTGAAGGTCTCGGCATTACAGCGTCTTACCAACTAAAGGACGCTATCGCCTTCACCATGCTGGTGCTGGTGCTAATTTTCAGACCCACAGGCATACTTGGTGAACGTCTAGCGGCAAAAAAGGCTTAAGAAAGGAAGGGGCGTTGCGACTGGAGTTCCTGACCACAGGACTGGTAGCTGGACTGGTTTCCGTGCTCATATGCCTGGTAGGCATGATGGAAGCCTTCGGGCAACGTTTCGTCGTCAGCGGCATCTTCACCTTGGGGCAACTTTTGGCCTTTGCGCCCGTTGTCCTTGGTGGTTACATGGCAGCAAAGTACCGCGTGCAGGCGGCTTCTCTCGGAACAGCATCTGAGGCAAGAATCCCATGGATCTCCGTTGCCCTTAGTGGTGCAGCGGGCGCTGCAGGCGGGCTAGTTCTGGTCGCCCTGGTCGTCGTCGGCACCACTGTGAACCTCAGGTCCGTGTTCACCAATGCATCCCCCGCCCTGTTTCAACTTTTGACCTTTGGCCGACCGGCTCCGCAGGGGCTTCTCTACCTCTGGGGGCTAACTGTGGGCTTGGCTGGCATAGGTGCGTTTCCGGCGCTTTTACCCTCGGAGATACGAAGGTCCCTCTTCACCGGCTTCGCGTGGATGGCCCTCTTCGGTATTCTCAGGGACCTATTGACCATCATATTCGCGGCATGGGGCCCATTTAGCGTCATAAACGATCTGCTCTTTGCCCAGAGCGGGCTAACGATACGGGGCGCAATTTTGATTTGGGCCATTGGGGGAGTAGGGGCCTACGTTTTGTCCAGGCAGCGGGTAGCCTTTAGAGAGGCTGTTATACGAATGCCGCCCCGAGGTCGCACTACGCTGCGCGTAGCATCCCTCCTTCTGGGGCTGGCACTGCTGGCTTTCCTGCCTGCGATCGTTGGTTCGTACCCCAGCGAGGTCTTCACCACAGTTGGGCTATACGTCCTCATGGGTCTGGGACTCAATATAGTAGTAGGTTTTGCGGGCATGCTGGACCTTGGCTACGTAGCTTTCTTCGCCATTGGCGCTTACGCCATGGGGATACTGACCTCGCCTGAACGAGGTTTTTTCAACCTAACCTTCTGGGAAGCGCTTCCCATTGCGGTGGCCACTGCGGTACTGGCAGGGATCCTTTTGGGAATCCCGGTGCTAAAGATGAGAGGCGATTACCTGGCCATCGTCACCTTGGGGTTCGGCGAGATCATCCGCATATTGGCCATTTCCGATTGGCTAAGGCCTTTTACCGGGGGTGCCCAGGGGATACAGCGCATCGCCCGTGCCACTATCGGCAGCTTTGAGCTGAGCACACCCCAGTCCCTTTACTACTTGATACTGGTGGCAGTGCTATTGGCCGCCTTCATTAGCGTGCGATTGAAAGACTCCCGACTGGGTCGAGCCTGGATGGCCATGCGTGAAGACGAAGACGTGGCCCAAGCTACGGGCATCAATCTCGTAAGGGCCAAGCTGCTGGCCTTTGCCACAGGAGCTGCCTTCTCCGGCCTCAGTGGTGCTATCTTTGCTGCCAAACTCACCTCGGCGTACCCTCACAGCTTCAGCGTGCTGGTTTCCATCAATGTACTGTCCCTCATCATCGTAGGTGGCATGGGAAGCATTCCAGGGGTGGTGGTGGGCGCCCTAGCGCTGGTTGGGCTGCCAGAACTACTGAGGGAATTCGCCGAATATAGACTCTTGGTCTACGGAGCCGCTCTGGTATTCATGATGCTCAGACGTCCGGAGGGCCTGTGGCCCGAGGTAACAAGGAAACGTGAGCTCCACGAAGCAGAAAAGGCAGCGACAGTACAGCCTGCGGAAGTGGCTCGGGGAGGGCTGAAGTAATGCCGATCCTGACAGTCAGGGGCCTGACGAAACGTTTCGGTGGATTGACGGCCTTACGAAACCTCGAACTGGAGGTGGAAGAAAACAGCATTCACAGCGTTATTGGGCCCAATGGCGCGGGGAAGACCACTCTCTTTAACTGCATTGTGGGCTTCTACAAGCCAGAAGAGGGCGAGGTTCTCTTCGACGGACATTCGCTGGTGGGCCTCGGCCCCGAGCGTGTGGCAGCGTTGGGCATAGCCCGCACGTACCAGAACATCCGGTTGTTCAACAACATGACCGTGATCGAAAACATCCTCGTGGGGGAGCATCTGCGCCTGAGGTCCGGCCTAGCGGGAGCGGTCATACGGCCACCGGGCACTGTGAGCGAAGAACGGAGAGCACTCGACGAAGCCCACAGGCTCCTGAGATTTGTGGGCCTAGTGGGCAGAGGTGACTACCTGGCCAAGAGTCTCCCATATGGAGAGCAGAGAAAGCTCGAGATCGCCCGTGCCTTGGCTATGAGCCCCCGATTGATCCTTTTGGATGAGCCTACTGCTGGCATGAACCCGGCCGAAAAGGAAGACATGATGAGGTTCATCCGTAGACTAAGGGATGAGCTCGGCTTGACTGTGGTGCTTATCGAGCACGAAATGCGGGTGGTCATGAGTATATCGGACCGTGTGACAGTTCTGGACTTCGGAGAGAAAATTTCTGAGGGGACACCAAGAGAGGTGCAGCAGGACCCTAGGGTGATCGAGGCATATCTTGGGAGGGGAGCAGCTACTTCCATGGAGCCGTTTCACACAACGAGGCCAGCTCGCGCTGCAGGCCCCACAATTGTCGAGCTGGAGAATGTGCACAGCTATTACGGCAATATACATGTACTGAAGGGGATATCCCTGTCTGTGGGCGAAGGTGAAGTTGTAACTCTGATAGGCGCCAACGGAGCTGGTAAGACCACTACCCTCCGGACAATATCGGGACTGGTGAGGGCGCGCCAGGGGCGTATCACTCTGGGCGGCCACGACATAACCCACGAGCTGCCCCATCAGATCGTCTCCAGGGGTGTAGTCCACGTGCCAGAAGGGCGGCGCATATTTAACCAGCTCACCGTTCTGGAGAACCTGGAGATGGGAGCGATAACTGTGAAGAACCGGGAACGGGTTCGTGAAAAACTAAAATTCGTCTTTGGCCTCTTCCCGCGCCTAGCGGAGCGTAGAAACCAGGTGGCAGGGACTTTGAGCGGCGGCGAGCAGCAAATGTTGGCCATAGGCCGAGCTCTTATGTCTGATCCCAAGGTTCTGCTCTTGGACGAACCTTCCATGGGCCTCGCGCCGGTTCTGGTCGAAAACATATTCAGCACCATTGGGCAGCTGCACCAGGCTGGCACCACCATCCTGCTGGTGGAGCAGAACGCCCGGATGGCCCTCTCGGTTGCAGACCGCGGCTACGTGCTTCAGACAGGTGAGATAGTTCTCAGCGATATCGCCGACAACCTGGCCCGCAACGAACAGGTGCGCCGCGTTTACCTGGGCATTGTATGAGAGTCGATGGATTTGCATACGCTCGCATGGAGGGCAACCTGTAACTCTCTGGGCCTGATAGAGGATCCCGTGTTTGCGATAGCTCCACCCTTCTGGTATCATCTTAAACAGAGATGTTCCGCGATAGCTCAACGGTAGAGCGGCCGGCTGTTAACCGGCGGGTTGCAGGTTCGAATCCTGCTCGCGGAGCCAGCGGTTAGTCTTTCAGCAAACCCCAAGCTGTTGATACCCACAGGGTATCGTAGGCATCACCGTACTAGACTAAACCTTGCTCAAGGGTTTTGCAGACCGGTACTGTAATGAGGCGGGTCGCAGGGCAGGCAAAATGCATCCGGAGAGAGTTTGGCCCGGCCGACACCCTTTGTGGCTGACCACCCATGAAAGACCGTGGCAGATGGATAACCGTTTGCCACTGCGGCCCGTTCCAGTGAGATGACGGTAGAAGTTACAGAGCGCACCAGTAAGCCCATATGTGTGTTTCTTCCCCGCAGATAAGGGTCGTTGCTAAGGCTCATGACGTAACGCTAAGCTCGGCGTCGATTCTTACCTAGATACCTAGCTGTCCCCCTAAAGCTCGTAGTTAGATGTGAGCAGCAATGAGCCCACCATGATTCTTATCCGCGCTCTTTGCTGTGAATTACTAGTCGAGGATGGGCCTGGAGTGAATGCCAGTTACCATCTGGGCTGCTTAAGGCTCCAGGGCAGTAGTACAGCGAATTGTGACGCGACCCGCCTCAGAGTCCCTTCTGGGCAACAGGGCCGTACGCAAACGAGGGATCATTTAAAGGGACCTAACAGCTACTCTTCGGATGTATCTGCCATGATGGGCCAGCGGTATCGAGGTTCGGGGGCTGCCCAACCTTGGAGGGAAGGTTCAACGCAATAGAACCCACCTCACACCACAGGCAGCAAAGATACGCGACCTACAGGATGAACCCGAGTTGCTTCCCCGAGTATTGGGAACCTAGAATACAATCGCAGAGGTAAAGATAGTTGTGAGTGAGATAACGACCCCAGGATGATCACTCTCGATGGGCTAATTGCTACTCTGACGATAGGGCTGGTGAGTGCCTTCGTAGGCGGATTTATCGCCACTCGCCTACGCCTTCCTGCCCTCGTCGGCTATCTGCTTGCAGGAGTTGCGGTGGGCCCTTTCACTCCGGGCTTCGTTGCCAATGTCGAGGTCGCCCACGAGCTGGCCAAAATTGGCGTGATCTTACTGATGTTTGGGATAGGAATCCATTTTTCCCCGCGCGATTTGCTGGTCGTGCGCAGGGTCGCGCTGCCTGGGGCAATCACCCAAACCGCCATAACCGCAGCCCTCGGCACTACGATTGCCCTAAGTTGGGGATGGAATCTTGGTGCCGGCTTGGTGCTCGGCATGGCCATCTCGGTGGCAAGCACCGTGGTCTTGTTGCGCGCACTGATGGAGAGAGACGCATTCAGTTCGGAGCACGGCCGGGCCGCGGTGGGCTGGCTTGTAGTAGAGGATGTTTTCACGGTTCTCATTCTGATGCTCCTACCCGAACTCGCCCTCGTCCTAGGGGCGAAGGGTAACCAGTCCCTTACAGGCGTTGTACCTGTCGTTGTGACATTATTCATTGGCGTCGTGAAAATAGGCCTTCTTGCCGCAGGGGTCCTGTTTATCGGATCTAGAGTTGTCCCATGGCTATTAGCACAAGTCGCCTACACAGGTTCCCGAGAACTTTTCACCTTGGCAGCGTTGGCGCTAGCCATAGGAGTGGCATTCGCATCCGCGGCGCTTTTCGGTGCTTCCCTCGCGCTCGGCGCCTTTCTGGCCGGTGTGGTCATGAGCGAATCCGACCTCAGCCACCGTACGGCCACTGAGGTGCTGCCGTTGCGCGATGCATTTGCAGTGCTCTTCTTCGTTTCCGTGGGAATGTTGTTCGATCCATGGTATCTGCTCGCGTCGCCTGGCAACTTGCTAGCCATCCTGGCCGTAATTATCCTCGGAAAAGGGCTCGTGGCCCTAGCTGCTGTATCTATTCTCGGTTACCCACTGCGTACGGGTCTGACCGTCGCTGCAGGCCTGGCACAGATAGGTGAATTCTCCTTCATCCTAGCCGAGTTTGGACGCAGGCTTGGGTTGCTACCAGAGGAGGGATATAGCTTAATCCTTGCTGCAGCACTTGTTTCCATCGCCATCAATCCCCTTGTTTCCCGCACCATTGAGCCCATCGAGCGCTGGGTCCGCCAGCGACCTCGGCTACTTTGCCGTAGTGGAGCGGCCAGGCAAAGCGTTCAGTAGGCTCCCTGACGGAGAATAGCGAAACACCGGTAAAGGCTCACATTCCGCCATGCGGCTGGGATCCCGTAGGACACATCTCTGCCAGGGCCTCAGGGCATCGGGGCGTCCGTTAGGTAGTGATCGAGAATGTCTGTCGCCGCGCAGAAGCATTAGTTTGGCTTGGCATCGCGACGCTTTGCGGGTATACGTCAAAACCTCTGCCTTTAGACCATACGTTGCTAGCCGAAGCTCGCGTAGTCGTCCACTAAAGGTGGCGATGTGCCCCTGATAGAGCAGCTGCTCGCCCAGTTCCTCAGTCTCAATGCCCACGTCAGAATGGTTCCTCAGACCCATAGCCATGCAGCAACGAACGTGGTGTGGACCGGCCGGTCTTCCTTAACTCGAATCGTCAGGCGAACTAGGTCGATACACGCTACACCGTTGCCCAATCTCGGTCCCCGCTTTGGATAAGACCGTGAAGGAGCTAGGCCGTTGAGGGACGCAAAGCTGAAGTGAGGAGGTGAGGAACCTCGTCCCTGCTCGCGCAGCCAAAGGCCAGATGGCAACCTGAGGTCTTTCTTTGAAACCCTGTCGGATCAAGGGCTTGAGGAGTTACACGAACTCTGCTCCAACCGTAGCCGTGGAACCGGCAGGCCTGACAAGCAGCGGATGGTTTTGCCGAACCAAGCAAGAGCTATCGATTGCTCGCCCGTTCGTTCGGCCATGGCCGAACGCGCATGCCTATTAGGGGAACCCCATAGATCACAGGCTTTATGCCCATAATTGCACGCCCGTAAGTTCTATTGGCCTCGGAAACAGCAGGTAGGTCGGGCAACCGCCTGGCCTGGGCCCAGCATCAACGCCGCGGCGCCACTAGCCGCGCGCCATCCAGCAGGATGTCCATCAGATTCAGACCTAGCGCGGAAAGAACTCCTGTAGTTGCCGCTTTTTCCGCGGATCTTAGTGTGGAACTTGACTCGCATTCAAGCAGAAGATGCTAAGATTCTCTAAGCACCCGTTAAACAAATGTCGTGCGCAGGCGATAAGATGGTGAATGAGTGGAGCCTATGACGGTCTACTGGAAAAAGTCTGTAGGCCTTTTCATAGCCTTGATCGGATTCTATCTGCTCGCGCTCGGACTCTACGCCGCGGCCCGAATAGCTGGAGCGGACCTGACGAGTCCCTGGACACTGCTACTCTACACGGCAAGCCAGCTCGTTGGCTTTGGTATCCTTTGGAGGCTGGAAGGTCTCCCGGCCCTATACCACGGAGGCTTGAGCCAGAGCACAATCCTAAGGGCGTTAGTATTCTGGCTCATAGCCTTCGGGCTGTGGTATCCACTGTCGTTGATTTTTAGAGCCCTGGGTCTGCCCGTAGGTTCGTCGTGGGGCTTTTGGCCGCGCCAGGGCCTCTGGACTGTTCCGGTGGCAATATGGGCTGTGGGCGCTGCCTTCTTCGAAGAGGGGTTCTACCGGGGCTATGCGGTTCCGCGCCTTACCCCAGCTCTCAGATCGACGGTGGCCGCTGTGCTCGTATCGTCGGCTTTCTTCGGTCTCATCCACCTGCGCTTCGGCGTCTTTCTCGCCTTTTACACCTTTGTCTTCGGATTGATCGCTGGTGTACTCTACGTGAGCACACGGAGCACCTGGGCATGTTTTGTCTATCACTTGGTTAACAACGTGGTGGTGGACTTCGTTATCTACGGCCTGCTGATCCCTCAACCGTGAGCGACTTCTCGGCGCCGCGCTCAGCAGCAACGTGGCACAGGCGTTTAGGATGATGCCTGACCCGGACCTGAGGACCTTTTCATACTGTCATGCGCTGCCCGAACTTCTGCACCAGTAACAGCAGAGCCATTGCCACCACCGTGAGGAGTGCGACCAGAATGCCCGCTCTATCGAGGTCGTTGGCCTGTACCGCATCGTAAACCGCGAGAGGGAGAGTCTGTGTACGCCCCGGAATGCTGCCGGCAACCATTAGCGTAGTTCCGAAATCGCCGAGGGCGCGGGCGAAGGCCAACATCACCCCAGCTAGTATGCCGCGCCACGCAAGGGGTAACGTAACAGTCCAGAATACCTCGATTTCCGACCTTCCTAAGGTGCGGGCCGCCCACTCCAATTGACGGTCAACCCCCTCTATAGCCGACAGGCTGGCCATGGCCGTCAAAGGGAACGATGCCACTGCCGCTGCGAGGACAGCGCCCCGCCACGTAAATACCAGCGGTATACCAGCAGCATCCAGAAACTGACCAATGAAGCTCCCGCGACCAAAGATCACCAAAAGGTAATAGCCCAAGACGGTAGGTGGCAACACCAGCGGGGCCGCTATAAGGGTGCGCAGCAGGTCCCGCCCAGGAAATCTCAGGCGCGAAAGGCACCACCCCACGGCAATCCCGAGCACCAAGTTCAGCAGGGTAGCCAAGCTGGCCACCTGCAGCGACAAAAAGAGCGGAAAGGCATCGAAGTTTATCATTTCCCTTCACCTCGTGGCGATTCGTACCCATATCGCCTCAGGATATCCTGTCCCTCGTCGCTTAGCACGAAGCTCACAAAGGCCTTTGCTGCTCCCTCGTGAGTCGTTCCCCGCACAACTGTGAGGGCCTGGTAGATCGGCCGATGCAGCTCTTGCGGCACGAGGACCCAGGGCAGATTCGACCCTATGGCCAGGGACAAGGCTACGAAGCCCGCATCGGCCTGACCGCTCTGTACGTACGTCATCGCCTGCTCAATGTTTTGCGCATAGACTACCTTAGTCTGAAAGCGATCCCAAAGCCCGGAGGCCTGCAGGGCCTCTTGGGCCGCCCTTCCGTAGGGTGCCAGCTCGGGCTTAGCTACGGCGATATATCGCACGTCGGCATCCGTTAGGTCAGAAACGCCGGAAAGCTTGCGAGCCAAGCTGGGCGCGGTAACCAGAACCAGCCGCCCCCTAGCATATGGATGCTCCGTCCCTGGCATGGTATGGCCTCCCAGCCGAAGCCTGTCGACGAAGGCCTCGTCAGCCGACATGAAGACATCGAAGGGAGCTCCGTTCTCGATCTGTTGGGTAAGCTGGCCGCTGGAGCCGTAGGTGACCACTACCTTGACGCCTGTCCGCCTTTCGAAGCTATCGACTATTTCGCCGAGGGCTGACCGCAGGTTTGCAGCCGCGGCTACCTGCAACGTTTCCTTCGCGCTTTCAGGAGAGCCCTGAACAGCGCTGTTCGTCGGCATGCCCGGAGTTCCCGAGTTCACACCGAGCCCGCCCCGTGCCACCAGTCCCTGACCCAATAGACCAACTACAAAGATCCCCACAACAATTGCACCGCCTATAGCCAGAGAACGATAATAGTTCATGACTTATGTCTTCCCCTGCGTCAGATGTTAGAACCCCGCACGCCACGCAACGCAGCTGAATTTGGGAGTGGCTTGGGCTACCCCGCTCACGATTACGGTAGTAGATTATGTCCGTAGAACAGGGTCCCTGGTGATGCACCGAGGGCATTGGCCCGGAGGAGGATGGGACACCACCGGGGCGACCCACGACCCAGGGAAAGTGACCACCATGTCTCTTCGGCAGCCGATCCCCTTGCGCAAACAGTCCGACCCTAGCCGGGCCAACACCTGTGACCACGCCCAATGTCGCTGTAGTAAAAAGTATTAACTCACGCTCAACATATATTCTACCACGCTGGTGTGCCCACATGCCCGTGCCCAGGCGAGCCACTACTTACCTAGCTTAGTAGAGCGGCTTGTGGTTCTATTGGTCTGCATTATTTGAGCAGTTCCGGAAGCTGAATTGACGGATTCCGGCCTACCCATGCTAAACTTTACCCATTAGAAACATTGCTACAGTGTGGCAAAGGCCCCCAAGAGGGTGACATCATGCAGCTAGGCTCTATTGTGCGCTTTCGCGAACGAGACTGGGTAGTGCTTGGCGTAAACGGGCCGGATATCATTCTCTTGCGGCCACTAACAGGGACCACCGACGATGCTATAGCGGTCCATCGAACGCTCTCCAACCTCGTGGGTTTCAGCATCCCTACAGAGCGGATGGAGTTGACGCAGTTCCCGTTGCCAGAGCCGGGGAAGCCCGTAGCCGACGCCCAGAGTGTGCATCTCCTGTGGCAATCCGCCCGGCTGCTGCTCCGGGAGAGTGCGACCCCTCTGAGGTCTCTAGGGCGCGTTTCGGTGCGGCCCCGCAGCTACCAACTGGTGCCCCTGATGATGGCCCTGCGCCTGGACCCGGTGCGCCTGCTGATAGCCGACGACGTGGGGGTCGGCAAGACCGTGGAAGCCGGCCTGATAGTACGGGAGCTGTGGGATCGGGGAGAGATCCGGCGCCTGGCTGTGTTGTGTCCACCCTACCTGTGTGACTGGTGGCGAAGCGAGTTGGAGGAGAAGTTCCACCTGGACGCCACGGTTGTAGGCGCGGGCACCCTTGGGCGTCTCGAACGGCAGGTCCCGCCGGGCCGAACGGTCTACGAGCACTATCCCGTGCAGGTCATCAGCATCGATTTCATCAAGTCTGATCGGAACCGGGAGACCTTCCTGCTCAAGGCACCGGAGCTGGTCATTGTGGACGAGGCCCATGGGGCCACGCCTAGCGGCGGGCAGGAACGTCACCTCCGATACGAGCTGGTCAAGCAGCTGGCCTCGAACCCCGGACGTCACCTGATCCTGCTTACGGCGACCCCGCACAGCGGCATACCAGAAGCCTTCCAGAAGCTCCTCGGCCTGCTGGACCCACGTTTCGAGGGTTGGGAGTTCACGGCGCTCCCGGAGGAGCAACAGGAAGAGCTTGCTCGCCACTTCGTCCAGCGCACGCGCCGCGACATCGAGACACAGTGGGAGGACCGCCCCTGCTTCCCGCAGCGGGAACCTGTAGAAGTCACCTACAGTCTCTCGAAGTCCTACCGAGAGCTATTCGACGCAGTCTACGACTTCTGCACGGAGATAGTTCAAAGCGGTGCAGCCCTGCAGGAACATAAGCGCCGCATGCGCTGGTGGAGCGCCCTAGCCCTCCTCCGTTGCGTCATGTCCAGCCCCCGAGCCGCGCGCCTGGCCTTGGAAAAGCGGCGAAAAGGCGAGCAGCATCTCGCCGACGATGAGGAAATTGACCTCTCTTCCGCCTACGAACCGACGGACCGCTTGCCCAACGACGAGACGCCCACGCCTTTCCTTGAAAGAGCCGAAGCCGATCTCTCCAAACCCGAAAAGGATCGCCTGCGACGGCTGGAGAAGATGGCAGAGACCATCACGGAACAACAAGACAACAAACTCCAAGGGTGTGTGGAACAAGTGGCCAAGCTGCTAAGCGACGGCTACCATCCTGTAGTTTGGTGCTATTACGTGGAGACCGCGGAATACGTGGCCGAGGCATTGCAGAAGGCCTTGGCAAAAGAGTTTCCGGAGATGCGCGTGCTGTGTCTGACCGGACGCGTGGGCGAGGAGGAGAGGCGCCTCCGGGTGAAGGAATTGATGGGCGCAAGCCAGCGGGTACTGGTGGCCACGGACTGTCTTTCGGAGGGAATTAACCTCCAGGACGGGTTCAACTCAGTGATCCACTACGACCTTCCCTGGAACCCCAATCGCCTCGAGCAGCGCGAGGGTCGGGTGGATCGGTACGGCCAGCAGAAGGACGTAGTAAAGGTTGTTCGGTACTATGGCAGAGACAACCCAGTGGACGGTGCCGTCCTCAGAGTTCTCCTCAATAAGGCAAACCAGATACACCAGGACCTCGGCACCTATGTTCCTGTACCCGAACAAGATCGTTGGGTCGTGGAGGCCCTGGTAAACGCCCTGTTCTTCGGGAAACAACGGCCGACAGACCGGCAGCTTTCCCTGCCCTTCCCTGAGGAGCAGGTTGAAGAGCTTCATCGGAAATGGGACACCGACGCCCGACGCGAGAAGGAGAGCCGCACCCGATTCGCCCAACGGTCCCTGAAACCCGAAGAGGTGCGTCGAGAGTTGGAAGCCACCGACCAGGTGTTGGGTGACCCTGCGGCAGTCCGCAACTTCCTTCTGCTCACCTGTCAGAAGCTGAACATACAGGTTTTTGCCGACAGGAAGCGAGAAGACGTCTACCACGTAGTGACCGACACTGCCGCTCTGGCAGGTGTCCCTGAGGCCATTCACAGGGCACTCCCCGGCGATTCCAAGGGTCGTTGGACCATCAGCTTCACCAGTCCCACGCCTGAAGGAGCCGACTACGTGGGTCGCAATCACCCCTTCGTGGAGACCTTAGCTCGCTACCTCTTCGAGGAGGCTTTGGAGGGAAACGACCGCGCAGTAGCTGCTCGGTGCGGTGTGATACGCACCCGTGCTGTTAAGCGGCTAACGACCTTGTTGCTGCTGCGTCCAAGGTTTCAGTTGTTGCAGACGGATCTTACGCCGCTCCTGGCTGAGGAAGTGATGGTGGTCGCTTTCGAGGGTTTCGGGGACCGTTGGCTGCCGCCGGATAGGGCCCTGGCCCTGCTGGATGCCGAACCCAGCTCCAACCTACCGTTGCGCGAAAAGGAGGAGTTGGTGAGAGATATGCTTGGGGAGATCAGCGGAATAATGGCAACCGATAGCGACACTAATCCCCTGTTACGCCTTCTGGACGAGCGGGCTCGAGCGCTCGAGGAAGCCCACCGCCGCATTCGCCAGAGCATAGGCCAGCAGGCGCATAGGATTTGGGTCCGGCGCCATTGGCCTCCCGACGTGTTAGGGCTCCTGGTCCTACAGCCTGAGGTGGAGGTGGACGGATGACTACAGCCATGGCCGAGCCCCTGGCAGCCGCTGTCGAGCGAGCCTCCAAGGAGGGTTCAGCCATTCGACTGGAAGGCGGCCTACTGGGGCCAGACATCCTCGAGCAGCTGCGGGAGGGATCCCTCCCTGGCCAGCGGCCGTCGGATTTCGGCCTTCGCCCCGCTCGTTCGCTGTTGGACGAGATCGCGGCCGCGTACAGGGATGCCCGCGACCTCCATGAGATCTTCCAGAGAGGGTTAGATCGCGTTGCCGATGAAGATCCGGCTACCAGCCTCACCCGAGAGCGTTGGGTCATACCTTTCCTAGGGCTTCTGGGCTACGAAGTTCGCTATAATCCCAGGTCCTACGATCTTGGAGGGACATCCTTTGCCATCTCCCACAGGGCCGGGGACAACGAAGACGCCCCGCCCGTCCATATCGTGGGCGCTCGGCGCGACATCGGCCGTGTGGATCCATCGGGAAGGCCCCGGATCTCCCCCCACGCCCTCTTGCAGGATTTTTTGAACAGGTCCGACCATCTCTGGGGAATAGTCACCAACGGCCTGGAGCTAAGGCTACTGCGGAAGTCCACCTACCTGCGCCGCCAGGCCTACGTGAGCTTCGACTTGCAGGCCATCCTCGAGGGAGAGCGCTTCAACGAGTTCCTGCTGCTTTACCGGCTCCTGCATCGCACCCGTCTCCCCAAGGGGATCGAAGACGCCCACGAGTGTTGGCTCGAGAAGTACCACCAGCAGGCAGTGGAACAAGGCAACCGGGCGCGCGACCGTCTGAGGGACGGGGTCGAGAAATGCCTGCGGCACCTGGGAAACGGGTTCCTACGGCTCTCTAGCGGGCATCAATTGCCCTCCCCAGAAGACTTCTACCGCCACCTCCTGTGGCTAGTGTACCGGTTCCTGTTCCTCTTGGTTGCAGAAGAGCGGGGACTGCTCACGGGGAACGACCTCTACCGCGAGCATTACGGCATCGGCCGGCTTAGGCGACTGGTAGACCGGCGGGAAGCATACTCCCACCACAATGACCTCTGGTGCGGTCTCAGGGCACTGTGGGAGCTCCTGCGCGACCCTAAGCCAGTGCCCCAGGCCGCCGGGCGTCCCCTGGCGAGCCTCCTGGATCTGCCAGTGCTCGACGGCGGCCTCTTCCAGAATATCGATCTGGAGGGCTGGAGTATCTCCAACCGCGACCTTTTGGAGGCCTTTCGAAATCTGGTCTACTATTACGATGAGGAGGCTAAAACCCAACGTCGGGTGAACTACGCAGCCCTGGACGTCGAGGAGCTGGGCTCGGTCTACGAAAGCCTCTTGGACAATCGGCCGCAGATAGTCCAGGTAGGCGGCCAGAAGGAGTTCCAGTTCTCCCAAGGCATGGAGCGCAAGAGCACTGGCTCCTACTACACCCCCGCGGAGCTGGTGGCTGAGCTTGTGAAAAGCACCTTGGGCCCTGTAATCGATGGACGCCTGGCTGCGGCCAAGACTTCTAAGGAAAAGGAACGTGCCATCCTGTCGATCCGCGTCCTCGACCCTGCGTGCGGCTCCGGTCACTTTCTGCTGGCCGCGGCCAGACGACTGGGACACGAGCTGGCGCGCATCCGTACGGGCGAAGAAGAACCCTCGCCCGAAGCCTCGCGTGAGGCCGTGCGCGACGTGATCGCCCACTGCATCTATGGCGTGGACAAGAACCCTCTGGCCGTGGAACTGTGCAAGGTGGCCCTTTGGATTGAAAGCCACGTCCCAGGGAAGCCCCTGACTTTCCTGGACCACCGCATCCGCTGTGGTGATTCCCTGGTCGGCGTCTTGGACCTGGAGGCACTTCAGCAGGGGATTCCCGATGAAGCCTACCATCGCGACAGCTCTGTTCCGAAGGCCGTAGGCCGTGACCTGAAGAAGCGCAACCACCAGGAGCGAGGCGGTCAGTTGCCGATGGATCTCAGGCCCAGGCTCGAGAACCAGCTCCTAGAGGGTGCGGTGGCTGTGAGCGAGCTGGATAAGAGTCCGGACGACTCTGTGGAGGCTATCAAAGAGAAGGCCCGGAGTTACGGCGAGGTACGAGACCGGCTCGAGCCCCTGCGCTCGGCCTGCGACTTGTGGACGGCCGCCTTCTTCTGGGACCTTCAGGACGACAAAGTGCCCACTAGCGGCATCCTCCGCCAGATCCTTCACAATGGCGCCACCGTGAGGACCGATATTGTAGGGCAGGCCCAGGTTCTGGCCGAGCGCCACCGGTTCTTCCACTGGCCCCTGGAGTTCCCCGAGGTGTTCGTGGACGGCGGCTTCGACGTCGTCCTCGGCAACCCGCCGTGGGAGC
>DAOUBH010000020.1:0-31163 GCA_034432775.1 Chloroflexota bacterium | reverse complement strand
TCATAGACCCCGCTAAGGTCACCAGAAGCGCCCTGGAAAACGCAGCCTCCATCGCAGCTATGATCCTCACCACCGAGGCCCTAATCTCCGAAATACCGGAGAAGAAGGAAACCGCACCGGCCATGCCGCCCGAATACTGAGGGTAGCCTGAGGGGGCGACCGGAAACCGCCGGTCGCCCCCTACCGGCCTGCCTCCCCCTCTTCGATGTACAGCTCTCCGCTGTCCTTATCGTAAGTGAAGAGCTCCGCGTATCGTCCCCAGTCGATAGCCGTCTCCAGCTGTGCCCGCGCCTCCGATGAGCTAAAGTCCTTTTCCAGCATCTCCAGGAAAATCTCTTCGGAAACGGTTTTGTTCTCCTGGGCGTCCAGCAGGCTAACGATACGGCGGATCTGGGGCAGGAGCATTATCCTTTCCCGGAAGATCTCCTTCCGTCGGAGCACGTCCGCCTCGGCAAAGGCCGAGCCGAGCTCTGAAAGTTTGAAATCGCCGCCCTCTACATCGGCCAGCCCCAGCATGACAGCCGCATCGGTTATGGGCAGCAGATCGTCTACCTCCATAAGGAGGTCCTCTGCCAGCTGCCTTAGGTCCTCCCTACCACCTCGGCCCTGCACCAATTCCAAAAGTCCTGTTATAGCGTCTATGGGTGCATGAGGTAGTGGCTCGAGGCGTTCTTCGACCCGTGCGGGGGGCCGCCTTACCACCTCCGGTGCCGCACCCTCGGTGATGACTTGGTAGAGGAGATCTACAAGCTCGTTGAACTTGGCACTGTGAATCTGTCTTGGATGGGGAAGGAATATAGGAATATCGGCAATCACCTTGCCTGGGTTCCGCGACAACACTATAGCACGGTCGGCAAGAAATACTGCCTCTTCCAAGTTATGGGTAACCATGAGCACTGCCTTAATGGGCATCTTCTTCTGAAGCCAAAGGTTACGCAGCTCGGTACGGAGGTTCGAAGCCGATAGGACATCCAGGGCAGAAAAGGGTTCGTCCATGCAAAGCAGTTCGGGTTCCAGTGCCAGGGCCCTGGCAAAACCGACTTTCTGCCGCATCCCCCCTGACAGTTCTCTGGGATAGGCATCTTCGAAGCCATCCAAACCCACCATGTCAAGGAGCTCCAAAGCACGCTGGCGACGCTGAGGGAGCGGCACTCCTCTCGCTTTAAGGGCAAGCTCCACATTCTCCAAAGCGGTGAGCCAGGGATACAGGGCAAAGGTCTGAAAGACAATGGCAGCGTGGGGGTTGACGCCACGGAGTGGCTCGCCCCGATACAGCACTTGTCCGGCATCAGGCTTCAGCAGGCCCATCACAATGCGCAGCAGGGTGCTCTTGCCAGAGCCTGTGTGGCCCAAGATGGCAACAAACTCTCCTTCATCAAGGGTAAAGCTGACATCCTCCAATACCAGTATCCTCGCTTCAGGAGGGCCATAATACTTGGTTACACCATCTACCTGCAGAAGAGGCACTAGTCCCATGGATTCACTCCATACGGAATCGCTCCTCGGCGAGCACGTATAGGCGACGCCAGAGGAGCCGATTGACAAGAACGACCAGAGTCACCATAGTCAAGGTAGCAGCCATCAGCAACGGAAAGTTGGCAGCTGCCGAAGAGCGGGCTATGAGCGCGCCCAAGCCAAAGGTGCTGACGGTTCTGCCCCCGAAAACGACATACTCGGAAACTATACTGGCATTCCAGGCACCACCAGTAGAGGTGATCATCCCTGTAACCAGGTACGGAAATATAGCAGGCACTATGAAGCTCCTCCAACGTTCCCATCCCCTGATCCCCATACTTTCCGTAGTGTACTTGAGATCTTCGGGTATGGCCATCGACCCTGCTACCACATTCATCAGGATGTACCACTGGGTACCCATGAGCATGAGCAGCACCGCGGCAAAATCGAGACCTCCAGGAAGCCCCAGGAAAACCAGCAGAATGACTGGGAAGAGTGCCGTGGCAGGCACCGAAGCTGCTATCTGGATCACAGGCAGCACCTTCACTGCCACCTGCCTGTTGAGGCCCAGGTACACCCCCACCGGCACGGTCCAAAGCAACGATATAGCCTGCGCCACTGCGACCCTAACGAGAGTAGCCAAGGCCGATGCCAAGATGACGCCCCAACTCCACACATCTACCTCGCTGAGGAGCACAACAGCCTGGGAGCCTCCGTATACCAGGCCGCCAACCAGGGCCATCAGGACCAGATACCCTGCCACGCGCGCCAGCGAGGGTTTCGAACCCCGTTGGACTTTCCCGTTGGCGCGAATAGAAGTAATGGCCAAATCGATCCGCTCAGACAATGGAGCAAGCACACCCTGGCTGAGTTTCTCCAGCAGCAGAGATCGGCTTGCCAGCCTCAGCAGCCAGGAACCGGCCACGTAATCGCTATGGGACATTTCTACCTTGAAACGTTCCGACCACGCCACCAACGGTCTCCACAACAACTGATCCAGCAGAACGATCAAAAGTATTAGCACTCCCAGACCCCAGAAAATGGCCTCGAAGTTTCCCCGGGCGGCAGCTGTCTGAAGATAGGAACCGAGGCCAGGGAGACGGAAGTCCCTCTCGCCAAGGGTAAACTGCTCAGCTGCCATGAGGAAGAACCATCCCCCGGCCCAGCTCATGATGCTGTTCCAGGTCAGAGGGATGACTGCATGGGGAAGGTCTAGAAACTTGAACCGGTACCACCAATGGAGGCCCAAGGTACGGCTCGCCTCCCTGAGCTCCTTAGGCTCGGTGCTCAAGGACTGGTAGAAACTGAACGCCAGGTTCCATGCCTGGCTGGTGAAGATCAATACCACCGATGACAATTCGACCCCGATCTCTCCCGGGAATATCGATATAAAGGTCAGGACAACAATAGGCATGAAGGAAAGAAGAGGCACTGACTGTAGCACATCGAGGAGGGGGATCAAGAGCATCTCTGCCCGGCGGCTGCTGGCCGCAACGTAGCCGTACATTATGGCGAAGGACAGGGAAAGCATATAGGCCAAGGCCATACGGAGAAGGGAACGGAGGCCATAGTAGGGGAGTGCCGCCGGTTCCAAGGAGATCTCAGGCCCTGCGAATCGTTCCGGCGCACTCGCTCCGATGGACAAGCCGAAGTACAGTATGGCACCCAGGCCCGCCAGGATCACCAGATCGGCAGGCCCAAGGGTTACCCTGTAATGCAACAGCACACGCTTAAACTCGATCACTCCTGCAACCCTCGGCGGGCACCTGGCGGGCACAAAGAAGGCTCCCCCGGAGACCGGGGGAGCCTAACGGGGTCGATCCACACACAAACCCCTAGGCCATTACGCGCCTCCGGGTGCCCAGCCAGCACAAGCCAGCCAGACCTCAGTTAACCTTATGGAACTACTATCTCCTGTGTCGCCTGCCATACAGACAGTCACCTCGGCTGCACTTCTCCAGTCTACACTACTCCACGGCGATGCGTCAACGAGGCCGCCACTGCCTTCGCCCTAGGGCCCGATGGGCAAACAGATGCCACACCTCACCTCAGTTGCTACCCTGTTTGGGCAAGGTTACAGGAACGGCGGAGGTAACAGATCGCATCCAAGAAATCGGCGCCCGGTGAGCCTGCAGGCCTCCAGGACCGAATAGCCTCCGGCCGCCGGATCTACGACTACATCGCCAGGATTCGTCACAGCCTCTATAAGCCTCGCCTGCAGCGTGACAGGCTTGTAATGAGGGTGGCGTGGATCTGGCCTCTCCTGCCAAATGTCGGGGATATCGCGCAGGGCCCAAACGCCTTTGGCTCTAAGGGGCTGCTTTTGGACTACCAACAAGTATTCGCATTGCCTTCGGGTTCGGTAACCCATGCCCATGCGGAGCTTGTCCCACACTACCATATCTACTATGCGAAGCCGGGACGGCAACCACGACCCTACACCCTCGCAGAGATGGAACTTGTCGACCCACAGGAACAAATGGCCACTAGGCATGAGGACTCGCTCTATTTCCCTGAGAAACTGGCAAATGGTGTCTTGGTGCATCTGGGGAAGAGTAGACCTACGGGCTCCGCGACTTACTCCCTCGTTGCCGTAGGCGAGTTTGTCCAAAACACCCCGGTACTGGGGATCGAAGAAGAGGCAAGGCACAGAGGCGTCCCGAAGGACCTTCAGGAGACTCAATCCGTCCGCTACGTTGGGGACATCGTATCGAAAATCAGGACCCTGGAGAGGGTCCGAGTTAGACGGCATGTTCCTGCCTCGGCAGAACACAGCTACCATGGTGCACCCTTTAGGCTTCTGCTACCAAATCTACTTCACTATTTCGTAATAGGGTACTACGCAGGAGAAGGATAGTCCCCGCCGCGATCTGGAGCATCCAAAAGCCAGCCTAAAATGCAACACACCGTACGAGTCTATCCCCATAGCATCTCAGGGGCCAACGGACGTCACGAGAGAAGGAAGGCCTCGAGTGCCCCATTGAAAGCTGAGACATCGGTAAGGAACGGGGCATGGCCCTTACCAGGAAAGACGATAAGCCGTGAATCTGGTATTTCAGTGGCCATAAACCTGCTGGCATCTGGAAGACAGACCCGGTCCTCCTCGCCGTAACAGACAAGGGTAGGGGCCTTTATCTGCTTCAGATAGGGACGGAGGTCCTGTGTACCGGCACTAACCAGGCACTCCATCGCTATCGACTTCGTGGTCTGCTGAGTTATGCCGTATATCCATTCCTTCAAAAGGCCAGAATCTGGCTCTGGGAACATAAGTTCCACGAAGGCCCTAGACGTCTGAGGGAAGTCGGCCTGGAGGTGATCGAGAAACTGTCGCGCTGCATCCTGTGGCATAGCGTAGGGGAAATCCTCCGTGGCCACCAGCAACGGCGTCCCATCCACTAGCACAACCTTTGAGACATCTTCAGGACGCGTGGCGGCGTAAACCATGGCCACCGAGGCACCCATAGACCAGCCTACTAACACTGGCTTGTCGACCCGCAAAGCAGAAAGTACCGTGGCGAGATCTTGGCAGAAAATGTCGATGCTATAATTTCCTTCGGGCTTTCTCGATTCACCGAACCCCCTCAGATCCAACGCCACTATCCTGTAACGCCCCCGAAAGGCCGAAACCTGCTCCTTCCAGACTTCGTGGCTCATCATCCATCCGTGTACGAAAACCAGCGGCTCACCCTGCCCCACGTCCTGGACGAACAGGTCTACACCACCACAGTTGACAAACATGGCCTACCTCCGCCCTAGTGGCGTCAAGATAGATGCATTATATGGCGCCGCTTGGATCCAAGCAACGGCCCCACTTATCCACCGTCTCGGAATAGCCTGTGGATGGATCCTTCATAAGATGTGGAGGAAGGAGGTAGTCCGTGGAAATCCAGTGCAAAGGCCACTGCGGTATCCACTGGGCCGCATAGCTATGCTCCTTCTTCCCCAACGAGTACCCGTGGGATGCACAACTCGTCAGAAGGTGCCGCGGCTCGTGACAAAGAGACAGAAGGTCTTTCCCACATCCACACACTGCATACTACTATTGTGGGACATAGATCCGGGAGAGAGAAACCATGGAACCATTTGACGACGCATCTGTGCAACCTACGGTCATAACAGCAGAAGGTTCGGATAAGACTCTGGTGGTTGAGTGGGCCGATGGCCATGTAAGTCGCTACAGCTGGGAATGGCTCCGATGGAGGTGCCCATGCGCTGAGTGTCAGGGCGAAATGGGCATACCCGGCAAACTGCAAACCACTGAGAAACTACAGGAGGAGCAGAAAGAACTAGTGAATCTCTCCCTTGTAGGAAGTTACGGTATACAGCTGCAGTGGGCTGACGGGCACAGCTACGGAATATACAGCTTCAGCTGGATGCGTAGGGCATGCCCGTGCGATGAGTGTGGGGAGAAGGGGGGTAAGTCTTCTAAGGAATAGATATTAGCTCTACGCTGTAGTCCACCAACTGTACATCGGGTCGAGACCGTTCGATGTATCCGACTATGCGCGAGAGTATCTCCGTGGCGTGGTGGCTGTCGTTGGTCACACAAGCGAAGCCAAGATGGGCCACCTGCCACAGATCGTTACCGTCCACTTCAGCGGCTGCCACATTGAACTCGCTCTGTACCCTACTCAGCAGCGACTTCAGGGCCCTGCGCTTTTCTTTCAGGGAATGGTTGTACGGGAGGTGGAGGGTTATTTTAAGGGTGCCTACGATCATGATTTAGGATGCTTTGCTGAACAATCGAAGGAAGTTTTCGGCTGTCGCGGCGATTACCTCAGTACACGATATCCCCTTGATATGCGCCACAGCTTCAGCCACCTCGATTATGGACGCTGGCTCTGTAAGACGTCCGGGTAGCGGATATGAGTCTGTTTCCAAGAGAAGCCTGTCAAGGGGCAGGATTTCCACAGCATGTGCCAGGTCTGCCATGCCAGTCTTGCCTACAGGCCGACCCACCGATACGTACAATCCCATCTCCAAGAAAGCCAGGGCTTCTGAGGGGCTGCCCACGAAGTAGTGCACGACGCCCCCGGAGGGAAGCCCGCCGCATTCCAGCAGGATTTTACGGAGGTCCTCGGTGGCGGCCCTGCAGTGGATCACCAAAGGCAGGCGAGTTTCCTGCGATAGCCTTATCTGACGACGTAGCCAGTACTCTTGAAGGACGCGGGAAGAGGAGGCATCTACGAAGTCCAGTCCTGCTTCCCCAACTGCCACTACCCGGGGATGGCTGGCCATGCTCTCGAGGGCGCTGTACTCGGCGTCGCCGTGCTCTTCACTGACGCGCAGGGGGTGAAGGCCAATGCCTACCAATATCTCCTGGAATTTCTCCGATATACTGATGTTTTTGCGGGAGGAAACGGCATCTACGGAAACGCTGAGGATGCGCCAGACACCGTTGGATCGAGCTCTTTCTACAAGACCAGGTAGGGTATCCTCCGGGAAGAGATCGAGGTGGGCATGGCTGTCCACAAGAGCAGGGCCCGACAGCCTTCCTTGACCGTGTCCCTTAAGGGTGTTAGACTCCAGCATGGTCGTGTCTCCTGCCCATACACCCTGTAAGGGTCGGTCTCTGGACAATCGCGGGTGTCATGTCGTTCGGTAGATCTCGTCTCACGTTTCCCCAGAGGTTACCAACATCGACTCTTCTTGGTGCCTTCATAACCGTCTCCATTATATCGGCAGTAGCAGGCGCTTCATGGCCTGGCGATGGGAGGCCCGCCGAGGGGGCCTGGAGCCTTGGAGACGTACTGGTAGAGGGAGGGAGCTGGAGCAGTTCAGTCCTCGCTGCAGAAGGCACATTTAATGCTGCCGTCGTCTCGTGGTCGCGAGGCGAGGCTACGGCATTTGTTCGCACCAGTGCCGATGGTGCTCGCTGGTCAGAATCGGTTCCCGTAATCTTCCTTTCTCCCGACGAAGGAAAGCAGCCTTCGGAAAGGGCCACCGGATTGGTGCTAGTGCCTCCGGACAGCCGATACTTGCAGCTGTCTGTAACGGCTAAAGCAGGTACATGGCTGAGGGACCTGCGTATCGAGTTCTTCAGCACAGTACGAGGGCCAAAAGTCAGCGATGCCCGACCCTTCCAAGCTGGCTTGGGGTTGCTACTGGGTATGGACGTCGGTGCGAACTATAGCTCCGGTGGCACTGCAGGGAGTCCAGGGCTTCCCCCCATCATAACCAGAGCTCAGTGGGGAGCCGATGAAAGCCTACGCTATAAAGAAGGTGTACTCATATGGCCTCCCGTGTACCGTACGGTGGAAAAGATCCTAGTGCACCATACCGTCACGAGCACTGGTGGGAATGACCCTGCTGCAGTGGTGAGGGCCATCTACCGATACCATGCCCAGGTGCTGGGTTGGGGGGACATCGGATACAACTACCTCGTGGATTGGAAGGGAAATATCTACGAGGGCAGATATGGGGGCGACAATGTAGTCGGAGGCCATGCATACGGCTACAATTACGGCAGCTTGGGAGTGGCAGTGATAGGTGACTACAGCTCGCAGCCTATCAGCGAAGCCGCCTATTCCGCTCTGGTGAAGTTGCTGGCCTGGAAGGGCCGTTACATCGACCCTTTCGGTACAGGTTTCTTCGTGGACAAAGTGGTTAACAACATTGCAGGCCATCGGGAGTGTAACCCTACAGCTTGCCCTGGCGATGCCCTCTTCGCCCAGTTGCCATCGCTGCGGCAGGCCGTGAGTTCGACCTTAGGATATCGCCCCACTCCGGGACCGCAGCTGCTGGATGTGTGGGTAGAGAGCCAAACTGTTTTGGTTGGGCAACCTGTGACGTTCACGGCCACTGTGCGAAATTTGGGCACTGGCGTGGCCACGACGCAGGGGCCGGCTCCAGGGTTTAGCTACTCGCAAGCTGACACCTACGCTTCGGTGGGCTACGATCGTATAGCGCGCAAGTGGCGTGTTGGCATGGACTTCTCAGGGGATCCTCAGGGACCGTACCCCTATCGCTGGGGCCTGGGTTCTGCCTTGAACCCAGGGGATACAGCAACGGTTACGGGCACAGTTACCTTCACCCAGCCTCAGACCATGAAGATATGGTTTGGCCTCATGGAGGAGATGGGTGCATTGGTGCAGAGCAATGTGTGGACCACCGACCTGCTTGTGATATCGCCGCCTTTCCTGAGGATGCCACCTCCAGCCGCACCGGATAGTAACCGAACCTACTTCCCTGAGACCGGCCACTACCTGGGCTTTGGTTTCAGGAACTACTGGCAAGCCTTTGGAGGATTGGCTGTTTTTGGCTATCCCATAACCGAGGAGTTTACAGAGATATCTCCTACGGACGGCAAGCCCTACACGGTGCAGTACTTTGAGCGGGCCCGGTTCGAGTACCACCCCGAGTATGCAGGCACCCCCTACGAGGTATTGCTTGGCCTGTTGGGCCGTCAGCTTACGAAGGGGCGCACGGACCCGGCCTTTCTGCCTGTTCCTCCGGTGCCCAACACAGCAGATAGGATATATTTCCCTGAAACAGGTCATACACTGTCTTCTGGTTTCAAACGGTACTGGGAGGCAAACGGCGGCTTGTTCGTATTCGGATACCCTATAAGCGAGGAGTTTACAGAGATATCTCCTACGGACGGCAAGCCCTACACGGTGCAGTACCTTGAGCGGGCCCGGTTCGAGTACCACCCCGAGTATGCAGGCACCCCCTACGAGGTGTTGCTTGGCCTGTTGGGAACGGCTTCCCTGCAAGCTAGAGGTTGGCTCCCGTGATGCCCTGGTGTAGGATTAGGTTAGTGTGAAGGATGGCCAAGGATATGGAGGCGTAGGTTGACGGAGCTTGAAGCGCTAAACCAGGAAATCCTCGGCTGCACCAAGTGCGATCTATGGCGCTCTAGAGTAAGGGCAGTGCCCGGTGAGGGAAGCCCCAGGGCGAAGGTGATGTTCATAGGAGAAGGTCCAGGGTATCACGAGGACCGTCAGGGTAGGCCCTTCGTAGGCCCTGCTGGCCAGTTTCTCAATGAGCTGTTAGCGTCGGTTGGTCTCAGGCGAGATGAGGTATACATAACCAATGTGGTCAAGTGTAGACCCCCAGGAAACCGCGATCCGTATCCCGAAGAGGTGGAAGCCTGCAGGCCATATCTGGATCGGCAGCTGGAGATAATCAGGCCGAAGGTCGTGGTGTGCCTCGGACGGCACTCCATGGCTAGGTTTTTCCCCGGGGAGAAAATATCAAAGGTGCATGGGCAAGCTAGGCGGGAGGCGAACACGATCTATGTGGCGATGTATCATCCTGCAGCAGCGTTGCATCAGCCTGCCCTCAAGGCCGTAGTGGAGGAAGACTTCAGGAAGTTGCCCCAATACATAAAGGAAGCCGAGAAGCTGGAGGCACAAGTAGCAGCTCCGCCGTCGGAACAGCAGCTGAGCCTGTTTTAGTAGCCTATGGAGGTTTTCGTTCCAACCCGTAAGGCCAGACAAGTGGCTTTAATTCTGCTGGGAGCATCCCTCAGCTTGTGGGTCTATGCATTGCTTACTCTCCGCTGGTACGTGGCCAACATGGATCTGGCACGGGTGGTGCCAGCGCTGTTTTTGGCCGCTATAGTGGTGGCAGGTCCTCCCCTGTGGTGGACTCTGCTCTGCGAATGGACGGCCCGAGTTGAGGTCAGCGAGGGTGGCCTACGTCTGAGGTCCTGGGGCTTGGAGTTGGCTTTTCCGTGGGGAATGGTGAAGGGCCTAAAATCGGGGTCAGTGTCCGACACCCTGGAGCTGAAAGTATCGGTCCTCCCGCTGATACGGAACCCGTTGGTCAGGCTGCTGTACTGGCAGGCCTATGGCTCTCACGGGGTACCCCTCTGGAAGGGCCTCGAGGATCGTGAGCGACTTATGAACATGATAGGGAAGTACACCGATGTCATCCATGGAGAAGAAGGTTAAGGTAATACCCCTTGGAGGTGTGGACGAGGTAGGCAAGAACATGACCCTCGTCGAGCATGAGGGACGTATCCTCATCATTGACTGCGGCGTCGGTTTTCCAAGCGAGGACATGATGGGGATAGATCTGTTGATCCCAAATACCGCCTATTTAGACGACAAGATAGATAGGATCGAGGGCATTGTGGTCACCCATGGCCACGAGGACCATATCGGCTCTATACCTTATCTCTTGCCCAAATTGAGAGCTCCCATATATGGCACCAAGCTGACCCTTGGGCTCATCCGCGAACGCCTGAAAGAGGCCGGGATGCTTCGCTATGCCCAACTGGTAGAGGTTCGGCCCCGAGAGTGCGTCAACCTGGGCCCTTTCCAGGTGGAACCCTTCCACGTGTGCCACAGCATACCGGATGCCGTAGGCCTTACCATCCGTACCCCTGTTGGGGTTATAGTCCACTCCGGGGATTTCAAGTTCGATCATACCCCTGTGGACGGGCAACCCACCGACTTCGGTCGGTTGGCTGAGGTTGGCAGTCAGGGGGTACTGGCTCTCTTGAGCGACTGCGTTCACGTGGAAAGTACCGGCCACACTCCCTCGGAGCGGGTGGTGGGACAGACCTTTGACAGGATATTCGCTGAGGCACAGGGCAGGGTCATAATAGCCACTTTTGCATCTCTGATTTCAAGGGTGCAGCAGGTGATCGACGCCGCAGTGCGGCATGGCAGGAAGGTGGCTGTGGTAGGCCGTAGTTTGGAGAACAACGTGCAGATGGCGTTGGAGATGGGCTACCTGACGGCTCCGCGGGGGGTATTGATGCCCCTTTCCGAGGTTTCAAGACTCCCTGCTCGACAGTCGGTGTTCGTTGTTACCGGAGGCCAAGGGGAGCCCATGTCTGTCCTGAGCCGCATAGCCAGCCAGGACCACCGGCAGATTAGGATCATGCCGGGAGATACTGTGATAATCTCAGCCACCCCCATCCCGGGCAACGAAACCCTGGTGGCTAGGGTGATCAACAGCCTCTTCCGCCTGGGAGCCGATGTGATATATCAGACGTTGCAGACGGTACATGTGTCCGGCCATGCCAGTCAGGAAGAGCTTAAGCTGTTGCTTGGGCTCGTCAAACCGAAGTTTGTGGTGCCCATCCACGGCGAATACCGCCACTTGGCCCTCTATGCGAAACTGGCTCGGGACATGGGCATCCCAAGGGAGAGGATCCTTATAACTGAGAACGGTCAGGTCCTCGAACTCACCCAGAACTCGGCCCGCATCGTCGGGCGAGTTCCAGCAGGGCACGTCTACGTCGATGGGTTGACAGTGGGTGACGGGGCACAGGTGGTTCTCAGGGACAGGCAGCGGCTGGCGAGGGACGGTCTGCTGATCATTGTAGCAGGGATAGAGCGGGAGACTGGGAGAATCGTAGCGGGGCCTGACGTGATTTCCCGAGGTTTTATGTACCTTACGGAAGCAGAGGAACTTATTGAACTCACCAAGGAGCAGGTGCGGAAGGCTTTGGCTCACGACGGTGCCCTGTACGGTGAGTGGAGCTACGTTCAGCGGAAGGTAAAGGATTTGGTGGCTGACCTGCTGTATCAGCACACTCGACGCAGGCCCATGATATTGCCCATTTTGATGGAGGTCTGAAGGTGGCCAGACGTAAGAGCCGCCGTGTTGGTAGGAGAGATAACACGACGAAGGCTGGGCTTCGGCTGGACCCTCAGCAGAACAGATATCTGGTAGGGATTGGTCTGTTCACCACTGGGGCTCTGTTGCTCTTGGGGCTATTCTCCCTGCGGCTCCCTGTGGATGTTGGTTGGTGGATAAGGGGCGCCTTCGGCCTTGCCGCATGGGTGATTCCGCCTGCACTCATCTTTTCGGGACTTTACATGCTACTTCCCTTCCCGCCCGTACCCGTTCGGCTGGGCAGGGAAACAGCTCTGGGGACGGCGATGATGCTGATAGCCGTTCTGGGCTTGCTGCATCTCGTGGCACCCGATCCGTGGGAGTGGGCCGAGGCAGGCTTTGGGGGCGGCTATGTGGGTGCTGCGGTGATCTATCTGCTGTCGCAGATGATGGGCAGGGCCGCATCGGCGGTGGTGCTGGGGGCGCTGGCGGCTGGCGGTCTGGTGATTGCCTTCTCGGTTTCGCCCCTCACGGTAGCTGCTCGGCTCGTGGACTGGTGGGCAGGCATGGTGCGGAGAATCCGGGGATTTTGGAGGTCTCGCAGACAGGTGCATAGGCCGAGACCCAGGCCGGCTGTCGCCCTTGCGCCGCCTTTGGCTGCTGTCGAGCTAGGTACGGACGCTCCTTACTTCCAAGAGAGCCACTCGGACCCAGATGCTGGAGAGACGCGTCTAGGGGTTGTCGGAGAAGATAGGCCAAAGGGGGAGGTATGGGGGCAGTGGAGATTGCCTCCCCTCGATCTACTGGATAGTGCACCGCAAGTGGAGGTTAGCCGCGCGGAAATAGCTCAAAAGGCGAGGATCATCGAGGAGACGCTGGCGCACTTCAACGTGCAGGCGTGGGTAAGAGAGTTCCACACCGGACCGGCTGTCACGCAGTTTGCCCTGGAGCCTGCCCCAGGGGTGAAGGTGAGCCGGATTACGGCTTTGGCCAACGATCTGGCCCTGGCCTTGGCGGCTCCTAGCATCCGCATAGAGGCTCCAATCCCGGGACAGCCTCGACTAGGCATAGAGATACCCAACCCCTCGATCTCGGTGGTGGGCCTTAGAGACGTGCTGGAGAGTGGGGCGTTCCAACGGGTCAAAGGAAAGCTGAAGCTCGCTCTGGGACGCGATGTGGCTGGCCAGCCCGTGGTTGCGGACCTTGCCCGGATGCCCCATTTGCTCATCGCCGGGGCCACTGGCTCGGGCAAAAGCGTGTGCATCAACTCCATCGTTGCTTGTTTGCTGTTTCAGTTTACACCGGAGGAGCTCCGCTTCATAATGGTCGATCCCAAGATGGTGGAGCTCACCCTATATAACGGGATACCTCACCTCCTCGGCCCAGTGGTAACCGAACTGGACCGCGTAGTACCCGTCCTCCGCTGGGCGCTGAAGGAGATGGGCCGCCGGTACCGGATCTTCAAAGATCTAAATGTGCGGAATCTCGAGGCCTACAACTTGCTCCACGCCGAACGGGAGGATCTCGAGACCCTTCCCTACCTTGTAATCATCATAGACGAGTTGGCCGACCTCATGATGTCGGCGCCTGAGGATGTGGAAGCCTCCATCTGCCGCCTGGCTCAGATGGCGAGGGCTACTGGCATTCACCTCGTTGTGGCTACGCAGAGACCTTCGGTGGATGTGGTGACCGGCCTGATCAAGGCTAACTTTCCATCGCGCATATCTTTCGCGGTGACGTCGCAGGTAGATTCCAGGGTCATATTGGATATGGCCGGTGCAGAAAGGTTGTTAGGCAGGGGCGACATGCTCTTCACAGCCGCCGACAGGGTTAAGCCTATCCGCGTGCAGGGCACCTACGTCTCCGATCGAGAGCTCACTGCCCTGGTCGAGCACTGGAAGGCTCAGGCACCGGAGACGCGCTACAACGAGGAGCTTATGAAACTGATAACCGGCGAACTCGAAGAGGATACAGATGACTTGCTGCCAGCGGCTATAGAGCTTGCAGAGAAGGTAGGTAGGGTGTCCCCGTCCCTGCTCCAGCGGAGACTCCGAATAGGGCATAGCAGGGCTGTAAGGCTCATCTCCCTGATGGAGGAGCGCGGGATCGTGTCGCCTCAGGAGGATGGGCAAGGTCAAACAGTGATTGCCCTCCACGCCGAGGCAGGGGACATCAGCCTTCAGGATCAATAGTGTATAGAACTGCCTCTAGGGATATTTAAGAGGCCCCTACAGTGGGGCGATGCCTCTCGAAGCAGGTGCTGCAGTATACAGGCCGGTCGTTCTTGGGGACGAAAGGCACGATGGCCTCGCCTCCGCAGTCAGCACATACGGCAGTGTAGTGTACCCTCCGGACTGTATCGGTATTGGGGATATCAGCTCTGACCTGTCTTTTGCGGGCGCGGCAATCTGGGCACCGGACAGGCTGGTGTACGAGTCCCTTGGAAGCATAAAAGGCCTGTTCGCCGGCCGTCCAAACAAAAGATGCTCCACATTCGCGGCATTGCAGGGTCTTATCAACGAAACTCACTTCCCGTGGCCTCCAGAGTCCCCTTCGAGATGTGCGCTGGTCTGCCTCTCCTGGCTCCTCGGTGGCTGCCCGTCTCCGGCCAAACCCAGCACAGATAAGGACACGCCGTCTGGCCAGTGCTAGCCAGAACCGCCTTGCCCAGATTAGCACAGCCTGAGGCCAAAAGCAATACCCTTTTTAAAAATTCCCGTTACAGCACCAGGCTCATCAGCTTGGTGACCCGTTCGAAGTGGTCGGTGGTCGGATTGACCACCTCTGGGTCGATAACTTTAATGGCCTGGCCGATGATCAAGATTAGGGCACCGACCAGGTCGGGTAGAAGTCCTTCCAATTCGAGGGAGAGGGGATATGGCAGGGGAGGATAAGTGGCCAGCTTTTCGAGGATCGGTCTCATCTCCAGCTGTTCGCCCAAGGACTGGAACTGTCGCAGCGATTCTTGGAGGCCTAAGGTGAGGGGAAGGTCCATCTCCGTCACGATGTCCCTCCCGTTAGCGCTGGCGTTCTTGGAAGCTACTACCAACAGGTCGTTCAGCTTTTGCCCCACGAGATCCTGGAGCCGCCTGAGGTCCTCTTTATCTACCTTCAGTCCGGCAGTGCGATGCAACAATTCCTGGAATCTCACAGCGCCGACTATTTCCATAGCCCTATCCCTCCTCCGCCGGCTGTGCCGCAAACCAATTATAGTGCTACACCATAGTCCCATCTTGAACTAGGCAAGACGTTGCAGAATGTTGCTAAACTTGTTAATGTACAGTAACATATAGCTTCCATTTGAGGGCACAGCACTGTGAGGTTTCCGACTTTTTGCGCGTCTCTCGTAATAGGCATCCTGTTGGCTCTGTACCAGAGTCCAGCTCTAGCAGACCCTGGGTTAGGGCCCTTTCCGTCCAGTGTGTATTTTCCTCAGACCGGTCACAATCTCTCCCATGGATTTCTGGCCTTTTGGCGCCAAAATGGGGGCCTCCGGATCCTCGGGTATCCCATTACCGAGGAGTTCCGAGAAGGTGGGGTTGTGGTCCAGTACTTCGAGAGAGCCCGCCTAGAGTACTACCCGGATCCGGCTGGGGTAGGGCGGGTGCTGGTGGGGAGAGTGGGAGCTGAGCTGAAGGCCGCGAGGTCTGGAGGCCCCTTTGAGCCTCTGGCCCCCGAGACCCTGGGGGAGTCGGGCGACGAGAGGGTGTACTTTCCTGAGACGGGGCATACTCTAGCCTACGGCTTCCTCAACTTTTGGCGGCAGAACGGCGGGATCGCTATCTTCGGGTATCCCATAAGCGAGGAGTTTACCGAGAACGGTATCACCGTCCAGTATTTCGAGAGGGCCCGCTTCGAGTACCATCCCGAATACAGGGGTACGCCCCAAGAGGTGATGCTGGGCCGCATCGGGGCTGAGCTGGCAGCAGCGAAGGGTTTGGCCACGGCGCCCGCCCAGAGAATCGGTCAAGCCCCCGACTATGCGGAGGGACTCTGGCCCAAATGGATCGACATCGACCTTTCCAAGCAGTCGCTCACGGCATACGAGGGCGACTTGCCTGTGTTCAGTGCACTGGTGAGCACGGGGATAGCCCGCTACCCTACTCCAACTGGTACCTTCAGGATCATGAGGAAGCTGCCCTCTGACGACATGACGGGCGGCCTGGCTGGCACTGACGATTATTACTATCTTCCAGCTGTGCCGTGGGTTATGTATTTCCGTTCGGGTGGGTATGCCATCCATGGCACCTACTGGCACAACAACTTCGGGCGACCCATGAGCCATGGCTGCGTGAACATGCGCATTCCCGACGCTCAATGGCTTTACAGTTGGGCACCCTTGGGAACGGTGGTAGTGGTGCACTATTGAAGGGATGCCTCCAAAGCTGCCATGAGGGCCTCCGCCACCTTCCGGGGAGTGAAAAGACGAGCCATCTGGTAACCTCTCGCCGCAATAGCAGACGATTCCGCCTGATCGGTGAGCAGCCTGATCAGCGCTTCTGTGAGGGCCGACACGTCGCCAGCAGGCACTACTATACCTGCCCCGTGCTCTGCAAAGTAGGTATGGACCCCAGCCCCGTCGCTAACGACCACAGGTCGGGCAAGGGCAGCAGCTTCGACAGCCACCTTGTTGAAACCTTCTAAGATCGACGGAACTACTACCACATTGGAGGCCGCGTAATAGTTGGGCATGTCCTCTTCGTCCACCGATCCGAGAAGTATTGTCGATGGGCCGAGGCCAAGCCGGTGGGCAAGGTCGCGGAGACGCTGTCTGTAGTTGTCCTTACGCTGGATTTCGGGGCTGTCGGGACCGGCGATAAGCAGTTTGTGTTCGAAGCCAAGAGCGTGCAGACGGGCCGAAGCCTCCAATAGCTGTTCGAACCCCTTGCAGGGGTGCAACCTGCCGAAGGCGGCGATCAATGGCACGGAACCTATTGGGATGTGGGTGGCCAGCCTTCGTCGGGCTGAGGGATGCAGGTCCGTAGCTTGCTCCAAACTATAGGCGAAGTACCTCATGGCGATATTTCGGGGGACTACGTATGTCCTGGGATGGGCAACCAGTCCTCCCAAGATCCGTGCTGTGGCTGGCGAGTTGGCCCTGACTACGGTGGCTGATCTGAGAGCACGGACCACGAGCCACCGCACGGCCAGCCTATCTAACCTGCTCAAGCCAAGGTCAGGCCTACGGATGATGTCGGTGCCTTGAAGGCTCACAACGGATGGCACAGGGCCTCTAGGAAAGGCCAGCCAGTAGATGACTCCAGCGGGGAACGCCCCTTCGATGTGCGCCACCTGAGGCCTGTAGTGCGCCATGGCCCGCTGCAGGGGGCTAACCAGGTCGAGAAGCCTGGTGTATCCCGTGAGTCCACCGGCGATGAGCCTGGCCAACACACCTGCTGGGCCACCGGCAGGCGCCAGTTCTTCGGTGGCTATGCCACCGGTATCGCCTTTGACGGCAAAGGCAAAAACGTTGACATCGACACCTATGTCCTGAAGGGCCTGGCATAGCTGCACGTGGATCTCGTTGGATGAGAAGGCGGTACCAAATCTGGGGATCACATAGGCCAACTTCATGGCTACCTTGGCTTTCTCGCCGCTGCCCAAAGACCGTTGCCGATGAAAGGAGGCCACGGCACTGGCACCTTAATATGCAGTTTCCGGGACCAAAGCCAAAAGGCAGGCTTGGTACCGGCCCTGGTCCGCACAGGCTTAAAGCCGTGACTTAGCAGGAGGCGACGGAGCTCTGGAGGAGAATATAGGTGGACGTGGGTTGGGTCGGCTACACCGGACCAGGTACGCCCCAGAACGGGGAAATAGAAGCGGCGGATGTCCCAGGCATTCACAGTCGAAATCAGCAGACAACCGCCAGGTTGCAACACCCTCAAGATCTCTTGCAAGAGAGTTGTAGGTTCCTGAATGTGCTCTATCACATCGGCAAGCACGACAACGTGGAAAATCCCGTTCAGGAAGGGGAGATACTGGGCCGCATCGGTCACCACCAGTCGGGGCCTGACTAGGACTCTGGAAGCCTCATGCAGCGCGTGATCTACGATGTCGGTGCCCACTGCTAGGGGGCTTACCTTTTCGAAGAAACGGAGTCCTGGGCCAGCTCCACAGCCAATGTCCAACAGGGGGCCCACCGGGGCCGTTAGGCCGGCAAATCTCAGAAGACGTCCATATTGGAAGGCTACCTTCTCGTCAGACTTTGACAGCTGCCTTCGGAAGTACTCTCGGGTATAGTGCTCAGTCACCCACCGATTCTCCCCTTTTCGAGGCCGAGGATTATGCCGAAGGGTTCGGAGTGCCGCATGAACGCCTCCTCGAGGGGGTGCACCAGATATGCCAAGAGGAGATCCTTTATTATGAAGGTCCGCCAGAACCGGTTGAGGCGGGTCTCGTGGTAGAGGCCGTTAAGGATAGCTCTCCCAAAGTAGCGGGTGCCGACGACCCTTGCTGCCATGGGGTCTAGGAAATGTTCCTTCAGGGCGCGAGGATTGTAAAAACGCACTAGATATCCCTTCCCTTCTTGAACGAACTCGTTGGGTCCGACCTCCAGGAACTTCTTTATGCCTTTAAAGAAATGGTCTCGGTGAGAACGGGTGAAAGGCACTGTGACCACGCATCGGCCGCCCGGCCTAAGCACCCTGCCAATCTCATGGCCCACCGCTAGCCCGTTCGGAATGTGTTCCAGGGACGAAATGGCGGATATGTGGTCGAAGGAGGCGTCGAAGAAGGGAAGACAGCGGGCGTCGGCGGCCACAGCCAGAAGCTTTCCGTCGCCCCGGCGGCTAACGCGGCTGTACAGGTCGCGCACGTAGGCCACCCGTTTTGGGTCAAGGTCTAGGATCACGACATTTACGCCCTGGCGCGTCAGCATGACGGGGAAAGTAGAGGTCCCTGTGCCTATGTCTAGGAGCCAATCGCCACGTTTGAGGCCGAGCATCTGGAGTGCCCAGGGGTACTCGATGAGGCGCCATAGGCTGAAATCGTTGAAAGTCCTCAGGAGAATCCTGGGGCCGTGGAACTGTACTTCATAGCGGAGTGCCCGCAGCGGGCTGAGGCCTACCTTAGCCATTGCATCCACAGTTTACCATAGCAGCTTACCTTCGGTGACACAGTCGGTTGGTGTGACTGTAGTAATTTATAATAACACTATCGTCATAGGAGGAGGGAATGTTCCATCTTTCAGAGATCGACCAGAGGACAGCTGCGGCTTTGGCGGCCAAGGCGAAAACCGGCGATGGAAGGGCCAGAAACATGCTGTATCTGATGATTGCACCCCAGTTGGAGGGCTTGTTCCGTTGGGGCTGGAGGCGGTGCTCTCCCGAGCTGTACTCCCTCGACGACGTGCGGCAGGAGGGCTACATCGCCTTTTGCCAAGTGATGGAGCGCTGGAAAGGGGGAGACTTCTTCCGAACCTTTTTTGGGTTGATGCGATGGCTTTTGAAGCGACGTACGGAAGGCTGGGGCAAGCCCATGAAGGCTCTGGTGCAGGGGCCTTCGATCCCACCTTGGGAGGCGAGGGTGTGGGAGGGTCCTGTCTATGAAGCCATACGGGATCTACCTAACGAGGAGCGTCGAATAGCAGAAGCCTGCCTGATAGGCGGCCTTACCGTGTCCGATGCGGCCCGACGCCTAGGCATGAGTCGCAGGACGGCCTATCGGCGTTGGCATGCCGTCAGAGAGCGGATGCGGCGCTGGTATCTTGGGCTACTTTAGAGGCTGCCGAGGTGGCTGTTCTTCCCTCCTGTAGGGCACCGGTATGTACTGCACCGATGGCCTTCGAACTCCGGGTTGGGGGTACAGGTCCATGAGGGCGTACACTTCGTTGGGCAGCCCCAGGGTGACAGGAAGGCCTATCTCTATGGCCTCCTGAGCGCTGATGGGGTAGTCGTGGGTCCATCGGCCGAGGCTGAGGATGTCGGCTATCTCCTCGGCCTTTTGTTCCTCCATGCCATTGGACAACAACAGCGTCTTGACGGTGCGCCTCACCTGTTCCACTGCCTTCTGAGCCACGTCGGCGAGGATGAGAGTGCGGTCTTCCAGCTTATCTATGGGCTTCTGCTTTACGGCGGCTAATATCGATGCAGCTGGGTACTCTCCCAGCTGAGGATCCACAGGGCCCAGCACGGCGTTGGGGTCCATAGCGATCTCATCGGCGGCGAGGGCTATAAGGGTGCCACCGGACATAGCGTAGTGGGGAACAAATACCGTGACCTTTCCTTTGTGCCGAATCAATGCCTCCGCAATCTGCTCGGCTGCCAGCACCAGACCTCCTGGGGTATGGACTATCAGATCTATGGGCATGTCCTCGGGTGTGAGCCTTATGGCCCTCAGGATTGCTTCGGAGTCTTCGATATCGATGTATCGCACGAAGGGGATGCCCAAGAAGGCCATAGACTCTTGCCTGTGGATGAGCGCTATCACCCGCGAGCCCCGGCGGCGTTGAAGTTGGTTGATGATGGCCATGCGGTTTCGCTCAAGAATCCAGCGTTGAAGCACGGGAGTCAGGGAGGAGATGATTATGAACAGCCAGAGCAGGCTTAGAAAGTCCATTCCCGGCGACCTCCTGATTGGCCTATGCTTACAGTTTACCCTGCTGAGGATACATCAAGAGGGGTTACAATCGAAGCGTAGAGGTTTCAGCCGTGGCTTCCAAGGGGATTACAGAAGTCGAACTGCCTATAGAAGGCATGGACTGTGGCGATTGTGCGCTGAAGGTCCGCAGTGCCCTGGAGGCACTTCCTGGGGTCATGGATGTCAAGGTGAGCCTTCTGGCCGAGCGGGCCATTCTGCGGATCTACGAGGGCAGCTTCGACTTCGAGGCCGCCCGATCTGCGGTGGCTTCGGCCGGTTACTCGGTGCCGGAGCCGGCGAGCTGGTCTTCAGGGGTGGAGCCCTTCCTCGTTAGGCACTATCCGAAGGCCATTGCGGGCGTTTTCTTGAGTGTGGTCTTGTTGGTGCTGGCCGAGGTTTCCGGCTTCCGAGCCCGGGTCAATGCCGCTGTCCCTTGGTCCCTGTGGCTGGCTTTCGTAGTAGCTCTGGGATATCCGTCGTTCCTCGCGGTGGCTCGGGCGGCCCTGAGGAGAAGGGTGATATCCCATTCCCTAATGTCACTAGGGGTATTGGCCTCTGCCCTAGTGGGCGAGTGGGTGGCGGCCCTCCTTATCGTCGCCTTCATGAGGATCGGTTCCTACATAGAGGGTGCCTCTGTAGAGAGGGCTCGAAAGGCCCTCAAGGGGCTAGCACTCCTACTGCCTGGGGTAGCGAGGGTGCAGCGGGGTCACGAAGAAGTGGAAATCGCCCTGGAGAGCGTGGCTCCTGGCGATCTGGTGGTCGTGAGATCTGGGGAGAGGGTACCGGTGGATGGTGTGGTTGTGTTCGGCCACGCCGCTGTGGACCAGTCGTCCATCACGGGCGAGGCGATGCCGGTAGATGTGGGTCCGGGTGGATGGGTGTACGCTTCCTCCTTGGTCCACGGGGGGATGTTAAAGGTACGTGCCCGTAGAGTAGGGGAAGAAACTGCTCTAGGGAATATGCTACGCCTGGTCCAGGAGGCTGAGACTCGCCGAGGAACTGTGGCTGCATGGGCTGACAGATTCTCTGGGTATTACCTGCCCATATTAGCTTTGGTGGGTCTGTTGGCCCTGGTGGTGCGACGGGATCCTGTTGCTGTGGCCGCTATTTTCGCCGTAGCATGTTCCTGCTCCCTGGCCTTGGCCGTGCCTCTGGCGCAGCTTGCGGCCATCGGGGCTGCTGCGAGACGAGGCATAGCTGTCAGGGGTGGTCGCTACCTAGAGCTTTTGGCCAAAGCTGAGGTGCTACTGATAGACAAGACCGGGACCCTCACCTTTGGAAGGCCAACCGTGGTTGAGGTGATCCCCTTCGGCGACGTCGAGCCCAGGGAACTGTTGGCCTTAGCGGCCTCTGCCGAGAGGTACTCCTCCCATCCTTTGGCAAGGGCAGTAGTGGATGCTGCCCTGAGGGAGGGTGTCAGCCTGTTGGAACCAGAGGTTTTCTCTGAGATACCAGGCGTGGGTGTGACGGCTACCGTCGACGGTCGGGAGGTGAGGGTCGGTAGGGCTGTTAACCCTGCAGATCTACCAAACACTGTCCAGGAATCGATCGACCGATGGGAAACTACGGGCAAAACCCCCGTACTGGTGTGGGTCGATGGCGATCTGGTTGGGGTGCTAGCGGCTGTGGATGACCTGCGGCCCGAAGTACCCGAGCAGATCCAGGTTCTCAAAGCGATGGGTCTTGAAGCCTGTATCGTCACCGGCGATAGGGATTCTGTAGCTGCCTTGGTGGCCCGTGAGGTGGGTGCCGAGTACGTAGCTGATCTCCTCCCTGAGGAAAAAGTGCAGTTGGTGAGGGGATATCAGGCTCGGGGAAAGATTGTGGCCATGGTTGGAGATGGTGCGAACGATGCGGCTGCCCTAACCCAGGCGGACATTGGGATAGCCATTGCTGGTTCCGGTGTTGCGGTGGCCAGTGAGGCTGCCCCTGTGGTGCTGATGAGGGAAGATTGGAGGTCGGTACCCTACCTGTTTCGGCTGGCCCGTCGTTCCAGGGCAACTGTGCGCGTCAATCTGGTGTTCACGGCGCTATACAACTTGCTGGGTGTCGGTCTTGCCTTCTGGGGTCTGCTTCCGCCCACGGTAGCAGCCGCAGCCCAATCCCTCCCCGATGTAGTTATTTTGGCTAATTCCTCCCGACTATTACAGGGGCAGCCTCGGCCACGGATTGGCTTATAATTTCCCTATACCGTAGCAGGGTCGGTGAAGCTTCTTGGGGTCTGATGTGCCCATTACCCATGGGAGGGTATAATGCCAGCCTACGTATTGCAGCATGCCCCCTTCGAGGGACCAGGGACCATTGCGCCCTGGCTTGTTCGGCATAGGATAGCCCTCAGGTACGTGCGCTTATACGAGGGTGCCCCTTTGCCAGAGCTCCGGGACACAGATCTGCTCATCGTCATGGGCGGACCCATGAGCGTCAACGACGAAAACCTATATCCCTGGTTGGTCGAAGAGAAACGCTTCATCGGGGATGCCCTCGAGCGGGGAGTGCGGGTTCTGGGCATCTGTCTAGGTGCCCAACTCATTGCTTCTGCCGCAGGATCGGCCGTCTACAAGGCTCCTCATCGTGAGATCGGCTGGCATCCAGCGAGGGGCTTGGAGTCCGGGACCGATTCCTTCGCATTTCCTGGCCAGTTCACGGCCTTCCACTGGCACGGCGAGACCTTCGATCTTCCAGCTGGGGCTGTACTGCTTGCCAGCAGCCAGGCCTGCGTAAACCAGGCCTTCCAGTTAGGGCGCTTTGCCATGGGCTTACAATTTCACCTCGAAGTCACCCGGAGGGATGTCCGAGGTCTGCTGCGAGCGTGCCCCGACGACCTGGTGCCTGGGCCCTACGTTCAGAGGCCGGAAGAGATGATGCGTGAGATCGGGCACTACGGACAAATGCGTCTCCTTATGGATGCTGTCCTGACCTATTTGCTGGAGCAGAGATGATGGCTTCTCGCCGCGGGTCTGTGTCGTTCTGTCCTCGAGGGAGTTGGAAGGTATTCCTTAAGGGTTAAGATGGCAGCTGACTTTACAGGCGGTGGGGAATGGCGGTAGGGAGGTACCCGCGTACCTACTGGTACCTTTTCGTGGGCACCGTCACAAGCTCCATAGGCTATGGGATGGTCTACCGGCTGATAGCTTTGTTCATACACGCGCGGCTGGGTCTGGACGCCACGGAGATCGGTCTCATCATGACAGCGGGGTCTGCTACCGGCCTGTTGTCACTGCTGGGGGGCGGCTACCTGGCTGACAGGTACGGGAGGAGGCGTCTCATACTGGTTAGCTTGGCAGCCGAAACCTTAACGCTGGTGGCTTTCGTGGGGGCAAATAACCTGCAGTACGCCCTTGCTATATCGGCTCTTTCGGGGTTGTTTGGCCCCCTATACGAGCCTGCGAGCACTGCCCTGGTAGCTGATCTGGTGCCAAACCAGCACCGCCCTCAGGCATACAGTCTCCTGAGGGCAGGCTTCAACGTAGGCATGATAGTAGGGCCCCCTTTAGGGGGAGTTGTGGCCAGCATATCCTTCGATGGCCTGTTCCTTCTATCTGCCTTGTGCGTTGCCACCTTTTTGGTAATCGCCTTTCTATGGATCCACGATCAGGCTCCAGCCAGGGTAACTGAGCCTGTGAGCGCGTGGCACAGTTACGCCCAGGCTCTGAAGGATCCATGGGTAATGGCCTTCTTTGCGCTCACCTTGGTGATAGTTAGCGTCTACAGTCAGACTTATGTGGCTCTTCCTCTCTACATGAAGAGTGAGCTGGGGATCGGGGAGATAGGCTTCGGCATGCTCTCTGCGGTGAATGCCACTTTGGTAGTGGTACTTCAGTACCCTTTTTCTGTGTTGGCCTATCGTTGGCGCTACGGGTGGTCCATGGCTGGTGGTTCGCTGCTCCAGGGGCTGGGAGCCTTGCTCTTTGGAATGGCGGTGGACATGGGCGGCTTGGTTGCGGGCATAGTGCTGGTTAGCTTAGGGGAGGTGGCCTTTACAGCTGTCAGCAGTGCCTGGCTTGTGGAGAGGGCGCCAGAGCATCTTAGAGGCACCTATGCTGGCCTGGCTGCCATCGCCTTTGGCCTTGGCGTAGGGGTAGGGCCTCTGGCAGGCGGGTGGGTGCAGGACGCCTTCGGTTCAAGTATACTTTGGACCAGCTGCCTAGCCGTTTCCGTAGCCACAGTTCCGGTCCTGATGTTGCTGCCGCAGGGGGTCAGCGAGAATAAAATAGCCCTGTCGAAAGGAGGGAGCTGAAAGGTTGCACGGAGATGACATAACTGCCGTAGTGGCCCATTTGGTGCTACAGCTGGGCGTTATCCTCGTAGTGGCGAAGGTCTGCGGCGAGTTGACAGAGCGTTTTCTGCGGCAGCCTGGCGTGCTAGGAGAGCTGGTAGGAGGGATGGCCATAGGGCCCTATGCCGTTGGGGGTGTGGACCTTCCCCTGTTGGGCAAGCTGTTCAGTGTGGATCCCGCGAAAACCATCCCTGTGTCTACAGAGCTGTATGCTGTGGCCCAACTGGCTGCAGTGCTGCTTCTATTCATAGCTGGCTTAGAAACAGACTTCGAGCAGTTCTTTCGCTTTGGGGCCCGTGCAGCTGTAGTAGCCGCAGGGGGTGTGCTCTTGCCCTTTTTTCTGGGGGCTGCTGCCACCGTAGGCTTCGGTTTGGTCGACCATCTGATGGCCCCCGAAGCGCTCTTTATGGGTGCGATAATGACGGCTACTTCCGTGGGCATTACAGCGAGGGTCCTCTCCGACATTGGGAAGCTGAACAGTTCCGAAGGGGTGACCATCCTCGGTGCTGCCGTGATCGACGACGTTCTGGGCATACTGGTTCTGGCCATCGTGTTGTCCCTTTCGGGAGGCGATATGGCACCGGGGAGCATAGTGATGGTAGGGGCCAAGGCCTTAGGGTTCTGGCTTGTGCTTCTGGGCGTCATGGTTGTGCTAGCAGCCCCTTTTGCTGGAGCTGTGAAGCGATTTCGTTCGGCCGGATCGGCTCTGGGGCTTTCCCTGGCTCTGGCTTTCCTGGGGTCGGCCCTGGCGGAAAAGTTCGGCTTGGCTATGATCATTGGGGCGTACTCCGTGGGGCTGGCTCTCTCGCGCACGGAACTAGGCCATAGCTTCAGGGAACCACTTCAGGGCGTTTACCATACCTTGGTGCCAGTGTTTTTTGTAGTTATGGGCATGCTGGTGAACTTTGCCGCTATGGGACAAGTCTTGTTGTTTGGCCTTGTGATAAGCCTTCTGGCCATCTTGGGTAAGATAATCGGGTGCGGTTTTCCGGCCATGGCTGTTGGTTTTACATGGATGGGAGCGCTGAGGGTCGGGATAGGCATGATGCCGAGGGGCGAGGTAGCCTTGATTGTGGCCGGTGTGGGCATTGCCAGCGGAGTGATAGGCCCAAGCCTCTTTGGGGTTTCTGTGATGATGACCATGGTGACTACCCTTCTAGCGCCCATATTGTTGATGCCTGCCTTCTCGGCGCGGGGCGCTGGCCTGAGGAGGATCGGGGACTTGACGCCGACGGGAAGGGGGTGATGGGGGCATGGCGTTCCGTTACAGCCTGACGGGCGACGAAAGGATTATTGGCCTGCTCCACGACTGCCTTGTGGAAGCCTTGCTGCGGGACGGTTTCACGCGGTCCCTCGAGATCGATGGCATGATGGCTCCCCACGTACAGCAGTTCAGCAGAGATACCCTGGCAGTGGTCATTGAGACCCATCGCGATGCAGAGGGGCCCCAAATGCGCCTCACTGTGGAGAGCGATGCTGTAGATGCGCGGATATACATGAAGAGAGCTGGAATAGGCCTGCTGGAAATGTGCGTCACAAGGGCTGTTGCTCCGGCCCTTGGCGTGCCGCCAAAGGAGCTCATGGGTAAACTGGAACCCCTACTTAGAGAAATTGCTAGCTAACTATGGTAGAATTAATTTCCTGAAGCTATGCCCCCTGAGCTTCGTCCTCCTGCGGCAGCTTCTGAGGCACTCCTCCTTTGGATAGGCTCCATGAAGCGAATTAGATCCACAACAGTTTTGGCGGTCAGGCGTTATGGGCAGGTGGCCATGGCGGGTGACGGTCAGGTGACCCTGGGAGAGACCGTGATGAAGCACAGGGCCAGGAAGATCCGAGTCCTATATGGTGACAGGGTTCTGGCGGGCTTCGCTGGGGGCGTTGCCGACGCCCTTACGCTCTTCGACAAGTTCGAAGCCTTTCTGGACCAGTACCATGGCAACCTCAGGCGGGCTTCGGTGGAGCTGGCCAAGCAGTGGCGTACCGATCGGTACCTGCGTCGGTTGGAGGCCCAACTTCTGGTGGCAGATTTGGAGCAGATATTGGTCCTTTCGGGCGACGGAGAGGTGATAGAGCCTGACGAAGATGTGGCCGCCATTGGCTCGGGAGGGCCTTACGCATTGGCGGCAGCGCTGGCCCTCCTGCAGCACACGGAACTCCCTGCCGATAGGGTAGCTGAGGAGGCCCTTAAGCTGGCGGCTAGGCTCTGCATTTACACCAATGATGAAATAGAATTGAGGGTGATAGGTTCGCCTCGGAGTGGAGTTTGAGGGTTTTTGTGGATTCCAAAACGGGCTCTGGCGGTCCAGGGGGAGGGTAAAGGGTGATGGAGGAGCTGACCCCCCAAAAGATAGTACAGGAACTTGATAGGTACATCGTTGGCCAGGAGGCTGCCAAGCGGGCCGTGGCCATCGCATTGCGGAACCGATACCGTCGCAGGATGCTGCCGGATCACATCAGGGACGATGTAGTGCCCAAGAACATCTTGATGATCGGCCCAACAGGTGTAGGCAAGACGGAGATTGCCCGAAGGGTAGCCAAGCTCATAGATGCTCCCTTCATTAAGGTGGAGGCTACCAAGTTTACCGAGGTGGGCTATGTGGGCCGGGACGTCGAAGGCATCGTGCGGGAACTGGTAGAGACAGCTGTGAACATGGTGCACGAACGCAAGGTAGCCGAGGTGCAAGACAGAGCCCTGGACCTTGCCAACGAGAGACTTGTAGGTTATCTCCTGGAACAGGGCAAGGTGCCTCTGGAAAGCTCAAGGCCACGAGGTATGAGCCAGAAGAGGCGTCGAATAAAGGTCGCAGAGATGCTTCGCAACAACCAACTCGAGGATGAGATGGTAGAAATCGAAGTCGAGAGCGGCGAGATTCTCTATCTGGCCGACATCCATGAGTTGGGCTCGGGAGAGGGTGGCGAAGGGTTGGGCGACATAGTGGAGGGATACAGAGGCCGTCGACGCAGCAGACGGGTCTCGGTGAGGGAGGCAAGACGTATCCTTACCCAGGAGGAAGCCAACAAGCTCGTGGACTTTGGTCAGGTGGTGGATGAGGCCCTGGAGAAGGTGGAAGAGTTGGGAGTGGTCTTCATCGACGAGATCGATAAGATAGTGGGGAGCAGTGGCGACGTGGGTTCCGATGTATCGGGCGAAGGTGTTCAGAGGGACCTGCTGCCGATCGTGGAAGGATCGACGGTACCGACTCGATACGGAAATGTGAAGACCGATCATATCCTATTCATCGCGGCCGGTGCTTTCCATAGCGTCAAACCTTCCGACCTCATCCCGGAGCTTCAGGGGAGGTTCCCCCTCAGGGTGGAACTGAAGAGCCTGGATCAAGGGGACCTGTTGAACATACTGATATATCCCGAGAATTCGTTGCCCAAGCAGTACAAGGCCCTCCTTGGGACCGAAGGAGTCGAGCTGGAGTTTACCGAGGATGGCCTGGCCGAGATCGCCAGACTTGCCTATGAAGTGAATGCTCGCACCGAGGATATCGGGGCCAGGAGGCTTCATACCATTATGGAGCAGGTGCTGGAGGAGATATCTTTCAGGGCTTCGGAGATGCGGGGGACACGTGTGGTGGTAGACCGGGAATATGTGGCCAGCCGCATGGCCAACATAATCAAGGACGAAGACCTGAGCCGATACATCCTTTAGGTCGCCGTTAACGTTGGCCGCCTATCAGGGGTAACAGCGCTGCAAGGCTGCCCAGGGCGAGCACTGAGATCAAGACGAGTAGAATCACCGCTAGGCAGCCACCGCCCCCAACGGCAGCAACGGAGATCCAATTACCTGTGGTACCTGTCCTCAGTACGTAGGTTCGGGCGTAGAGGCCTGAGATTATGGGCACGGCTATATAGATGGGGATCATCAGGCAGGACAGCACGCCGAAACTCACAGTCACTATGAAAGCAGCTACTAGAATGTATGCCCACCATCCGACCATAAGAGCTATCCCGAGGGCCACCCTTCCCGAGTAGGCATGACCCACCCCCAGGATGCCAAAGAGGCCGAAAAGGACCTCCAGCACCAATGAGATATTGGCGGCTCCCTGAACTTCCGGCGTAGGGGCGATGCTGTCTGTAGGATAACTATCCCTCTGCATGGACCTTGTATTACCTCCGATAACACGATTTCCAGGGATCTCTATGCAGGTGAGTGGTACTAAATAATAGCCGAATTGTCCTTTATTGACAATAGAGTCTGTCGAATCTGCCGAAGGTCAATGCTGTCCAGCGTTGGAAGGAACGGCGGTGTCCATCGGCGGCGACTCGGCATCGATCCTCAGGTGATAACCGTGGGGCGTTCGCTGCCAGTAATAGGGTTTAAATATGAGTTCGTAGAGTGCCCACCAGGCGGCAAGGGAGTGAAGGATCCAGTAGAAGGGTATCAGGGGAACGGCCCACATAAGGTGCCACCACCTCCGGAAGGCTGCTCCCAGGGCACTGGCAGTTGTAGCGGCTAGGATCCCGGACAACCAAATGACGAGTTCGGGCCACCTGGCCCACGAGGGAAAGAGGGGGTCCACCAGTTCTGGGCGTAAGAGGGCCAAGGTGGCCAGTGCGCTGAGCGGAAGATAACTAAGGAAGGCCAGTGGGGTGCCTCCGATAAGGATGTGGAAGGAGAGGGAGGGTTTTAACCCCACTTCTTTCAGGATGGCCAGAGGGTTGCGGCCGTGCACCAGCCAAGTGGTCATGTAGCCCTTGACCCACCGGGATCGCTGGCGCAGCCACTGGGTGAGGCGGCTGGATGCCTCTTCGTAGGTTGTGGATGGCAGGAATTCCACACGATGGCTCATGCGCTGCAACCTGAAACCCAGGTCAGCGTCTTCTGTGACATTGAAGGGGTCCCAGCCTCCCACCTCTTTGAGGGTGGCAGTGCGAAGGTGGTTGCTAGTCCCCCCCAAGGGGAAGGCCATGCCAAGGCTTCTGAGGCCGGGGATAACGTTATCGAACCACATGCAGTATTCGAGAGCGAAGAAACGTGTAAGCAGATTAGCGGTAGCGTTGTAGAAGTTTAGGGCTGCCTGAACGCAGGCGACTGGTGGATTTGCGGTCTCGAAGTACTCGACGGCCATCTTAAGTTGATGGGGCTCGGGTGCATCCTCGGCGTCGTAGACAGTAAGGTACGTGCCCTGGGCGAAGAGTAAGCCCCAATTGAGGGCCTTCGGCTTAGTGCGCGGGAGAGAGGGAGGTACAGTGACCAGGCGCATATAGGCAGGAGGGTGTACCTGCTTGCATGATGCGATAGTTACGCTGTCGTCCTCCTCCAGTAGCAGGATGACATCCAGGCGGTCCTTAGGGTAATCGATGCGGTCGATATTGCGAATCAGCTGTCGGACGACATTTGGCGGTTCCCTGTACATGGGTACCAAGACAGTATAGAGGGGCCATTCCTGACGCCCGGGATCGGGCTGGTTTGGCTTGGCTGAAATACTAAGACGGTATCGCAGACCTGCCAGTACAAAGACGAGTATCCCCAGGGCAATGCCTAGGAATACGAGATTGAGCAGCATTATGAGGCCAGTTCCAACAAGGGTGGGCCAGAGGGCCGAAGAAGCGAGGAGACCTAATAGGCCAAGGAAGAGACCTCCTCTCTGGAGAGCACCCAGCACTGTTGTAGAGGACATGGAGGGTGCGGCTTCCGCCAGAGAGTCGATAGCCCTGTGAAGGAGGCTATCTTTCTGGAGGGCCACGACGAGGCGAGCTACATCCAGATCGGTGCCCACTATCTTGTTAAACCTTTTGGGGCCGAAAGTCCCCTGCAGGATATCGTCGGGCGTCTGATTGAAGGGGTCGGCTACCAGCACAGTAATGCTGCCGTCGGCCTCTTCTCTGATAGGTACGAACAAGTGTGCCAGGCAGATGGAGCTTTCCAGCCTTTTTAGGAGACGGGCCGCCTCAGGTGTTGCAAGATTTTCAGGCTCGCCTTGCAGCTCAGGAAGACCGGATATGCGGGCTGCTTCCCTCCTGTACTGGAGGCGGTTCATGCCCCTTCGGTAGACGAGCTCCCGGAGGAGGGGCATAGTGGAGCTGTACTGTGTCTGGTTAGGCCTCCCCTGCGTATCAGCCACTTCTGCCACCGTGGTACGTCAAGTTACACGCTTAATATCGCGGGGCCGTTACCGATGTTAAGGGAGATTAGTACTGCAAAGGGTAGTATCGTGGTACTAACTTTTAGGAACGGGCTTGTATTCCCGATTCCTTACCCCCGGAAGATGGTTTCAATCCCTCATAGGTAGGCTAGGAACTAGGCATAACCAGGGACCGCATAGTGAACGGTTCCCTGTTTCAATCCCTCATAGGTAGGCTAGGAACCAGGGTGAACGTGACCCTGGGT